>JAFGDQ010000068.1 GCA_016932015.1 Spirochaetota bacterium
TAAGGTATTTAATTTTATAGTAAAATATTTATTTTTTAAGATAAAATAATAATCATTCCTTCCTGCGGAGCGGTTTTTACATAAAAATTCCGGATGGCTGAACAGTTACGATAAATTTTGCAAAATAACGGAATATTGTTTAATTTTTCCGCATATAATCACTAAAATGTTCAAAAAGATGTAAGGTCTTTCTGTATATATTAATAGAGATAAAAAACGTTTATTAAAGGAGGCCTGGAATGGCAACAGCAAAAATAAATCCTGCATTTACTTCAATCAGCGGACGCATGGGAAATGCAGTGTTCTATTGCAGAAATAACCGGCAATGCATCCGCATGTATGTTGTACCGGCAAATCCGGACACTGAGTCCCAAAGGCTGGTGCGCCGCGCTTTTACCTCTGCTGTAAAGGCCTGGCAGCAAATGACAATGGACGGGAAATATGCGTATACGAGAAAGGCCCGCCGCACAGGCATGAGCGGGTACAATCTGTTTATATCATTTTTCCTTACAGGTAAAATGAACAGGCTTCCGGTATATAATTCAGTGCCGGGAAAAGATATATTTACCGGAAGCTGTAAATATATAAACCGTATCCGCTCCGTTTCAAAGCCGTTCATAAAGCACTATTATGATAAAATGGATATAATTTATCAGGATACCTGCTAAGACGCTGTTTTTTAGCGTTAAATAATGTTCCTGACTTTTTACATTTTATTTTTCCCGGTATCCGGTAAGGCTGCTTCATGCTGAATTATAAACGCTTTTTCCGTGAGACCACCTCTGTCGCTTCGCGGCATTCCGACTAATAGTCGGTGTGGCCGAAGGCCGGAAGGGGGCAAAATTGCACTGGAGGAATCAGGATGAGACAGCCCTGAGGCAAGGCGGGGGTTGAGGGTATGGCGGCAAAGCAATAAAATACTAAACAGCAAAAAATACTTGAAATAAATTATGTCGCATGGTTATTTAAGAGACTGAGCTGACACAACAGTTCAAATCTTTATTACTTCATCAGCAATCGGGATAATTCAGTTGAAAATAGTCCATACATGCGATATACATCTGAGGGAAGACAGGTCTGAGCGATGGGACGGCCTTACGGAAATAGTCAGGCTGTGCAAAGAAGAGGATGCCGGAGCTCTGGTCATAAGCGGAGACCTGTTTGACGCGGATACCGAGTCAAACAAATTAAAAGCGGATCTCAGAACGCTTTTTTCGGATCTGCCTTTTGAAATATTCATAATACCGGGAAATCACGATTCACAGTCCTTTAAAGACAGGGCATTCTTCGGATCAAACGTCAGAGTAATACACTCTCCTGATGATATATATAGAATAGAAAATATTGCGATTACTGGAATTCCGTTCAGGAATATAAGAGAGCAGGAACTGTTTGCCGCGCTGCAGGCCGTATCCTCAAAACTTGATCCTGATGATATTAATCTGCTTCTGTATCATGGTGAACTTCTTGATTCGTATTATTCAAGAAGCGATTTCGGTGAGGAAGGTGAAGCAAGGTATATGCCGGCGCGCCTTGATTTCTTCTCCGGCCTTAATTTTGATTATGTGCTTGCGGGTCATTTTCATACGAACTTCAATGCGTGGGAATTTGAGAAACAGGGCGGCAAAGGTTATTTTATATATCCGGGTTCCCCTGTTTCAATTACCAGAAGAGAAACCGGAAAAAGAAAAGTCAACATTTTTGAGCCCGGAAATCCGCCTCAGGAAGTCCTGCTTGGCAATGCGTACTATTATGAAAACCTTACCGTGAAACTCAGCCCGTTCGATGCTGCTGATCCTGTAACAGCAATCAATGAAAATCTTTCAGAAATAGATTCATCCGCGCATATCGGGCTGTGCGTAGAAGGATATTTGAACAGCGCGAAACACGGGGTAGATGAGAGCAGTCTTAACAGTTTTCTCGAATCACTGAAATCCGGAGGACGTATCGAATCATACATTTACAGGGCTGTTGATCTTAGTACAATATTTGAAGACAACATATATAAGACTTTTATATCAAAAGTGGATTCCGGAGATTACCCGGAGCAATTCAAAAATGATATGAAAGAATATTTGTTAAAAGCAATGACGGATTAAAGGTTGCAGTTTCAAATTTTGATATTTTTCTCCCCTTGCCCCATTGGCAAGGGGAAAGGGGCTGGGGGATAGGGGTTAAAACTGCAACCAAGGTACTATCCTGAGGGACCCGGCTTAGACATACTTAATTTTAATTTTTCTTTTTTTAATAACAGAGACAAAAAACATGAAAATCACTGAATTCGAAATAAAAAAATACGGTCCTCTTAATAATATAAAAAAGATAAAGCCCGGCAGTTTTAATCTCTTTTTCGGTAAAAATGAAAACGGGAAAACCCTGACAATTGACGCGCTCATTAAATTTCTTCTCGGGAAAAGGGCCAGGGATTTTAAGCAGACAGACAGGGTTTCTGAAGACCCGTCCGGTTTTCTCAGGCTGAATATGGAAAGCCTTGGTGAATTGAGGCTGCCTGATGACGGTGACCTTGCGTCAATTACAAAGAAGACTGAGTTTCCGGTAAGCTCGCAGGACTGCAGAAATATATTTATAATAAGAAACAGCGACCTCACCATTCCGGATGAATCGAAGTTCTACACAGGAATTACAGACAGGCTTGTGGGCCTCAGGACTACGGACATAAATAAAATAAGAAGAAATCTGATGGATGCCGGCAGCCTTACTCCGGGCATGGGTTTCAGCGATGATGAAAAATCCGGAAAGCTGAAAACCAGAATAACGAAAGCCGGGGCGCTGATAGAAAGAATTGAAAAAGTCAAAACAAGGCTGCTTGCTTCGAGCTATGATGATCTTGAGCTTAATTTTTATAAAAAGAGCAGGGAGAAAGCGAATACTGACGCGGTTATTGTTCTTTATGAAGAGGCGAGAAACAGGGCGTTGTATGAAAACAGCATTGAAATGCTTCGCGGAATTGAGGAGAATATTTCGTCATTGAAAAAGATGGAACTCTTCAGGGAGGAAGACGCGAACACATGGCAGAATTCCGAACGGGAAATAAAGCGCGCAGAGGAAGAAATAAACGATTTAAAACAGAGAGAGAAGCAGCTTATCACTGATATCGCTGGCCTGAAAAAGGAAACTGAATCCCTGAAAACAAATATTAATATTCTTGATAAGAAGAAATCCGGCCTTGATAATGAAAAACTGAAATTAAAAAATCTCGAAGAAGACCTAAACAGATCCGCTTCCGATTCATCTCTTCCCAGACTTCTGAAAAGAGCGTCTGTCATGTCATGGATCATTGCTGCTGCTGTTATTGCAAGCTGGTTTATGAATCCATCTGTATATTCGTATATCGCGGGCATAATTGCCGTGCTTATTGCTTCGGGCTTGTGTATCTATGAAATATCTCTTATACTGAAAAAGCGTTCTCTTGCCGGACGCCTTTCCGGTATTTTGTTTAATCTCTCTGAAAAAGGGATCAGGGCGGACAATATTCGGGAAGCGGTTGCCGCACTCGGCAAATTCAGTGAAGATTATGAAAAGATGCAGATGCGCTTCCGCGGGGTTGAATCCGAGCTTGTGACATCCGAGCGGCATTTGAAGGAAATTGGCGGGAAAGTCGCGGAACTAAGAGAGATTACAGACAGGCATGACAGGAATATATTATCAATAAAATCGAAATCAGGAATTTCCGCTATTGATGAATACCGTGATATGCTCAGCCGCAGAAAGGCAAGGGAAAGAGAGCGTGACAGCATAGTCGACAGGCTCGCAGGCATGCTGGAAATACAGGGAAGAAGCTACGGCGAAATAATGAAGAACATAAAGTCCAGAGTGGATGAAATGGAGACCTTCAGAGATAAAGGCGCGGGAATTAAATATGATCTGAAAAGTTACAATGACCTGAAACAGAAGGCCGCGGGCCTTGAACATGAGTTAGGGGAAATGAAGGAAAAGCTGGATCTCATAGGTGCTGAAATGAATAACCTGGAAGCTGCGGTAAATGATATTTTAACGGATTCTGATGAATGGATTTACTGCCGTACACTGGTTGATCTTAATGAAATATACGGCAGATTAAAGACATTCGCAGATGAAAACGGGTACAGAAAAAAAGTACTGGCTGAAACGATTAATCTGATAAGCGAAATTGAAACAGAAGAGAAGGGCAGGGTAACAGAGCTTTTTAATTCGGTTCCGGCAATATATAAAGTTTTCACTGCCGGTGCTTATGATGACGTAATATTTGATCCGGAAAATGAAAGCGTAAGTGTTAAAAAAAATGACGGTGAAATTATAGACGCGGAAAAATTATCCGGGGGAGCCTATGACCAGCTTTATCTTGCAATAAGGCTGGCAATGGGTGAACGGTTATTAAATCAGGAAAAGGGTTTTTTTATTATGGATGATCCTTTTATAAAGTCCGATATTGACAGGATAGCCCGCCAGATGAATGTGATTAAAAAAATATCGCAGATCGGATGGCAAATATTATATTTTAGTTGCAAGAATGAAATAAAAAATATACTTTCAAAAGATATTGAAGAGGGTTCTGTTCAATATCTTGACATAAACTGGTTAAATAACTGAAAATAAGCATCAAAGCGAGGAATTCAATGTTCAGTAAATATTTTGAAAAACTGGAAAAACAGCTGTTAAAGAAACCGAAAACATCAAAGGCAGCTGATTCAAAGGCATCAAAAGATAAAGGAAAAGCCGCTGCAAAAAAAGGCGCTGCTTCAAAAACCAGGGCTGTTCCTGCCGTAGATCTGAGTGCATTAATGGATGATCTTAATAAAATTATTCCCTCCAGACTGAAACTCGATTCAGTTAAAATGACAGATCCTAGCGGATATTCACCGGAAGATATAGATTTTATAGCCTATCATGAGCGTTACAGGGACATTCTTGCAATTATGGACGGAGTTGTTCCCTGCGAGCTGGTTTACGGAACATTTCATGTTTCCCCGATGCTTGATAAGGACAATCTGAATGAAATACTGAGAAAAGTGGTTCAGGCGAAAAAGATAAACCGCTTCACGGATGATCCTGAAAGTGCGTCCATGATACCCGCGTTTATTGTAGCGTATGATACTGAATTCAAGCTTCCTGACCTTAAATCGATTTTAATAGAAAACTATATGGCTATGAGCATTGACAGTATGTCAGAGATAGACATAATAGTTATTTTGAACAAGGGAATTGTAATAAAAGACTGGCGGGACAAGAGAAGTTATATAGCGCTGGAAACCGGAAAAGATTCTTTTATGTGGTTCTTTATTTTAATGAACGAATACCTTGATGTTGAAAAACAGAATGAGTTTGATCCCAGAAATTACGTTCAGCACGGTGAAAAGTATAACGAATATTAAGGAGATTCTGTTCAGTATATAAAACGTTTTATTTCAGTAAAAAGTTATTGCTGAATATTGTTAAATAAGATAAAAAGAAATATCATTATTAAATATTTTTCCCGCGGATAATATTATGGATAGAAACAGAAGAATAATATTAACTATTTTGCTTCTTGTATTAATGGCCTGTATACTCGTGGTTATTGATATTGGACTTAACATCAAAAGCGTTGAGAAAAAGGAAATGCGTCTGCCTATTCCGGAATTCGGTCCCGGTGTCGGCGTTGTCAGAGTATACGGCTCTATAAGCATTTCCGATTCTACAGGAGGATATATGGGCCTCCTGTCAGGCGCGGATGCTGTTGTTAAAAAGCTTTCGAAACTTGAAAAGAATCCGAAAATCAAGGCTATAGTGCTGAGAATAAATTCTCCGGGGGGAACTGTAGGAGCAGTGCAGGAAATTTTCCAGAAACTGATGGAGCTCAGAAAGAAGAACATAGTTCTTGTAGCTTCAATGGGCGATGTTGCTGCTTCCGGAGGGTATTATATCGCGTCCGCGTGCAATCACATAGTCGCGAATCACGGCACAATAACGGGATCAATCGGAGTAATCGCGGCTTCACCGAATATTAAGGGCCTTTTCGAGAAACTTGGAATTAAAATGAATGTAATCAAAAGCGGAAAATACAAGGATATTCTCGCAAGCCACAGGGATATGAGTGATGAAGAGAGGGACATGCTTCAGGAAATGATAGATTCGTCATATCTTCAGTTTCTTAAAGATGTTTCACTTGGAAGGAATATCCCTATATCTGATATCAGGCCATATGCCGACGGCAGGGTGGTAAACGGCGAAAGCGCGTTAAAATACAGGCTTATTGACAGCATCGGAACATACGAAGATGCCGTGTTAAAGGCAAAAACGCTGGCAAAACTCCCGGAAGACGCAGCGGTTTATGAAAGCGACAGCCCTTTTGAGCAGATACTCAGAACAATTGATAAAGCTTTATTGAATAATAATCCTCTAAGTACCGGTTTAAATAAGAATAAATACTCACTAATAGAGTACAGTATAGAGCCATGATGGAATATTTAAGATCATTAAAATGGATAGATTATATTTTCTTCTGCCTGATTGATCCGAGAAGGCTTGTTAATTTAATCAGCAGAAAGGAAGGAAGCCCTGCCCTTATCGGAATGATCATGATAGCGGCAGTTTCTTTTGTTCAGATTATTGCTTACGCGATGCTGGGGAATGAAACCGGTTTTTTTTATATAAAAATAACCTACGGCTGGATATTCAGTTTTCTTACGCTATTATTGCAGGTTGTTATTCTATCCGCGCTGATTGATATGATATCGCAGCTCAGGTCACATAACGGGCAGATAAAACAGGTTTTAAGCCTTGTGAATATTTCCTTCTTTCCTGTAATATTATTGCTGCCTCTGGTTTCAATTTTCGTTGTTACGAATTTCGCACCCGTATTCTTTTACATACTTTTTCTGCTGCTGCTCCATATATGGCAGGCAGTAATTATTATACAGGGAATTTCTGAAATATATCAGGTCGGATTCGGAGAGTCCGTGGTAATCTTTATCCTGCCGTTTGTTTTTACGGGGCTTGTTTCGTTTTTCGCGATAATCCTGTTTTTTATAAATTTCTTCGGTTATCTGACCAATTTATAAGATTAAGGACGGGGCCCGCGGGGGGACGGGATAAAATTACACTGCTTTTGTTATTTTTCCTGATCTGATGCATCTGGTGCATACAAATCTCTTTAAATTACGGCCGTTTTCAAGAACTCTGATCTTCTTTATATTTGGCTTCCATATTTTACTTGTTTTTCTGTTTGAATGGCTTACATTATTGCCAAATTGCACTGATTTTCCGCATATTTCACACTTTGCCATGACTGTCTCCAAAAAATTGCTTAATTAAGTAATCGGACACCAATTCCAAATTATATCGCTAAAAAATGCAAGGATTTTATCAACGATTTCAGCTTTTTTGTTATTCGTTTTCAGGTTTTTTTTCTTTATCTTCAAATGAATCCAGAAATTCTTCATAATTCACTTCACTCAATGCATCCATTTCTTCAATTGAACAGCCGATCAATATAATCTTGTTATCCATAAGGGTTATATTGCGGACAATAGCCAGTATTGCAGCTGTTTTTTCATTAGGCAGCAGAAGATCAAAATAAATATAGTTATTTTCTTTAAAATAACGAATGAATTTTCTTTCCCTGAATACAATACCAAGGCCGTTTCTGGAAATATTTGAAACTATGAGTTTATCAGTAAATCTGGGAAATACCTGCTCCTTATTCATCAGGTTATCTATTAATGCGGCAAATTTTTTTACAATCGTAAGCATTGAATTTGTACTCGGGCTTGAGTTGTTGACCTGAATGTAACCATAAGGCAGTTTTGTTTTATAAAGGAGGGGAACTGATATCTCTGAAACAAGGTTTTTTTTTGCCTGAAGCTGATAGTCCCTTGAGTAAATATTGTTTATGTAAAAGTTAAAATTCGGATCTGTTTTCCCGGCTTCCTTGTCCTTAATGTTCGGTATGCTGATCGGCTCCTTGTTTTTAAAAAAATAATTCATTCTGACATCGCCTTTGCCTTCATTGCAAAATGTAATTTTAATGAAATTAAAGGCCTGGGAAATCTCGCCCGCGACAGCTTCTCTTATCCTTTCAATTTTTTTCATATCAAGAGAGAGCGAGTTTTGTATAATGGAGTATGAGATAAGATTTGTTATAAAGACTACAATCTTATCTTTCCCGTATGATGAATCAACGGATTTTCTTTCCTCCCCTCTTGATCTGTAAATAACCTGCAGCTGATTTATCAGGAAAAGGAAAACATTGTCCTCCTGTTTCTCATGAAACTTAACAAGAGCATTGATAGTACTTTGTTCATGCCTTGTAGACAGAATGTTTTTTTCCGGGATATTCTTTACAAATGGAATTTTAAACGCGGCTATCCCTTCCGTATAACCCAGGAACTGTATCTTCAGGTCTCCGCTTTTTGTCCTTAAAAAAACATTACCCTTTGTGAAAAAACCGGCAAATACCCGGTCAATGCTTGCCCTGTCGTTAATTGTTTTTATCTGACTAGGCATGGAATGTCACTCTTGCAGGGATAGAAAGTTCTTTGTTTATATGCATTTTTCAGATTTTCCGAATAATCCGTATAATTTGTTTGCCGCAGCCGTTTTTTTATATGCTTAAGGTATATTTTATGAAACAGTATAAAATACCTGTAAAGCGTTGAACCGGGATCCGGTAAAATTCCTTATAATGAGAATAAATTATAACAGGCATTTGATATTAATCAACGAAAATAAAATATATATAAAGAATTTATATATATTATTTGTAACTATTCGGATGTTATCAATATATAAGCAAAAGCCGTTTCTCAAGAAGAAATAATTACTATTATTTTTTCAAATCTGTCTGCAGCATACCGTCGACAAGTGTGACGGTTCTTCCGGTTCTTTCGGCAATCGACATGTCATGCGTTACAATTATTATGGTTTTGTTTTTTTCGCTGACAAGTTTCAGGAGTGAGCCAATAAGCATATCTGAATTTTTAGTGTCAAGGTTTCCTGTTGGCTCATCTGCGAGGATAATGCTTGGGTCGCTTACAAGGGCTCTGGCAACGGCAATCCTCTGGCATTCGCCGCCTGAAAGTTCGGCAGGCTTATGGCCGGCTCTGTCTGAAAGTTCAAAACGTTCAATCATTTCAAGAGCCGTTTTTCTGGCTTTTTTCTTTCCGGTTCTGCTTATAAGAAGAGGGATCATTACGTTCTCGACAGCTGTAAATTCACTCAGGAGATTGTGAAGCTGGAAAATGAATCCGATATGCCTGTTCCTGAATTCCGCAAGATCTTCAATACTGAGATTCGTAATGTCCTTTCCGAGAATTCTAACTGTGCCCGACTGGAAAGCGTCAAGGCATCCGATCATATTCAGCAAAGTTGATTTGCCTGCTCCGGACGGACCGACAATTGATACGATTTCACCTGTGTTTACGGATAAGGATACGTCGTTCAGAACCTTAAGCGAGTTCCGGCCATATCCGTAAATTTTTTTTATCTTTTCAACTTCAATAGCTCTGTTTTCCATATAATATCCTCTGTATGCTCATGCTTTATTCATACCTGATAGTCTCTACCGGCTGCAGTCTTGACGCATGCCATGAAGGGAATATGGCGGATACAGTGGAAAGAAACACGGTAATGATGGAAATAGTCACAATAAATTCAGGACTTATCTGGGTTGGAATTGTATCCAGATAATACACATGTTTAGGTACAATTGAAACAGGCTCAAATACTCCTGACCCGGAAAAGCTGTAATATATACTAAGGATGCTGTTAATAGTCCTTTCAATCCATTCAATAATGGCTTCAAGGTTTATCGACGCGGCAAGCCCGGAAATAACTCCTATGACAGACCCTATAAGGCCTATGAAAAATCCTTCCAGAACAAAAATAGTCATTATGGACCCTGGCTTTGCACCCATGGATTTCAGTATTCCAATAGCTCTTTTTTTCTCTGAAACAACCATTACAAGTGTGCCCATTATGGTAAATAAAGCTGAAACAATTACGAGAAACAGAATTACAGTCATAATAAGTTTCTCAAGCCTTAAAGCGTAAAAGAAATTCTGGTTTCTCTCTTCAGCTGTAAGTGTCTGAAAATTAAAATCTGTCGTTTCCTGAATTCTTTTTGCAATTATATCCGCTTTGTATACATCAAAGACTTTGGCGCCTATTCCTGTGACAGAATTGCCGATCTCATAAAGGTTCTGTGCCGATTTCAGGGACATCAGAATGAGGCTTGTGTCGTATTCGTAATAGCCGGTTTTGAAGAAACCGATTACTTTGAAATCTCCTTTTCCGGACTGCATCTCTGTTCTGGCTGTTGTTCTGCCTTTAGGTACAAAGAGTTCTATTCTGTCGCCGATTTTTATCCCGTAGTTGACTGCCATTTCCGATCCGATAAATACTTCATTTCTGCGGCTGAACTTTATTTCATGTTCCGGCTCGGTTATGAATTTTTTTACGTCTTCAGGGATTTCCTGCGCTCCGCCCATACCTCTTATCGCTACAGGCAGCAGATTTTCTCTGAACCTGAAGAGAGCCTGGCCTTCAATATTCGGATTGGCGGACTTTACTCCTTTCACGGACCTTATTTTTTCTGTAAGGGCATCATAGTTTTTTATTTTTTTATTCTTGAATATTGAATAATGCGTTAAAGTAATATGCGAATTTACGTCCAGGATTTTATCTTTAATCTGGCTTTGAAACCCGTTCATAACAGAAATAACTATTATAATAATAAAAACTCCAAGGCACACAATTACTATTGAAAGGACAGTATTAAACGATATAATACCCTGGCTTTTTTTCGCTTTTAAATATCTTAAACCTATAAACAGTTCGAACAGATTCATATTTTTTCTCTGAAATTTTCTGGAATAATTTGGGCTTTATGATTATTTATACAGGCCCTACGGCAATATCATTAAACAGGGGCAATTCATGAATTGCCCCTGCACACCCGTACCCCAAAACAGATAAAACCCCTTATCCCATAGGGAGAAGGGACACCCCTTGCGTAGCAAGGCGAGGGATGAGGTCACGGAAGCCGGGCAACCCGACTGTATTATATGAACCGGCAATCTTAAACTTTAGCCGGTTTTTTTCTCATGTATACTCCGAAATAATAAGGCTCTGAAATATTATATTTTTCATCTAGATTCATAAATTTTGTGAGATCCTGTTTGTTTGACTTAATATATTCAAGGGCTTTTTCTCTGGAAACAGTTTTATATAAAATACTGAAATGATCGGTTCTTGAAACTAAATTTTCATTGTACTTAACAATCATATTCTTAATTAATTCGAATTCCTTTAGCGTAAGGAAAGTTGTCAGATCTTCAGGAAGATAATAATCATTATGCAGAGGAAATATCAGCTTCATAAATTCATCATAGATCCCGTCAATGTCATTTTTGTCCAGTGTTACGGTAGACAGAAAAAGTATTCCGTCAAATTTTAATGCCCGCTTAAATTCGTTTACTGCTGCTCCGGAATCGAGAAAATCAATATAATCTATGCAAATCAGCAAATCGGCAGCGTAATAATCGACAGGGAATTCATGGAAATCGCCGACAATAAAGTTGATTTTATTGAGATCCGGATTATCCGCATTTGAGTTCAGGAAATTTTTAATATGTGTTAATGAAGGTTCAACAACAACAATGTATGCGTCAATGGTTCCGGCAATTTCCATGAGAAGCTTACCGTGGCCCAGCCCTGCTTTTACAATCACTTTGTGGCTGTAGGAATTTATAACGTCAAAAAGTCTTTCTTTAACAGCGTTATATCTGTTTTGAGGTTCTATTATAATATTCTTTTCAGTATCGTATTCAGTGAATTTATTGACTTCCTGCAGTCTGCTCATTTAGCGCTCCTTTGGAATGTATAATCTAAATATTTTTAAATAATGTATTATGTCTGTTTTATGTATGAATTCTGCATTCATTAAAGCAAATCAGCAACTACTTTTCTTATTCTTACGGTTTTTAATGACAAGGATAAATAATTGAAATTTTATTTCATGGTATAGCGGTTATGGAGGAATTTTCATCTGGAATGAAGGCCGGTTTTATTAAATAAATCCGGTATGTACGTTACATGACAATAATTTTAATTTTTATATTTAAGCCGGGCATTATGAAGATTTCGTAAGTGATCTGAATGGTAAAAACTTCTTATGGCAGGTTACCGGTGTTTTTTTATGCGAATATATTCAGTTTCTCGCCCTTTCCATCTCTGCCCGGGCTCTTTTCCCCTATCAGCATAAACAGAAAATCCTGGACTTCCTGCAGATCCATCATAGCTTCATTGTAGTCGAACTGCGCACTAGTTCCTGTTACGGAGTTTGATATATCAGCAGCGATTAGCGGATTTGACACATCGTATCCGGGTTCTATATTATTTAAATTTATTTTAGGTGTTGTGATGTTATTTGTTATTGTTCCGACTTCCATTTCAAATACCTCCTTCCGTCCATGGATAGTATTTACACTTATATTTTCGTCAATACTGCTTAAATGAATAATAATAATTTTTAAAAAAAAATATTTTTTATTTAAAAAAAACAGGAAATCCGGATTGGAATTATTAAAAATACCGGTTGTTTTAAAAATATTCTGATTATTTATCCGGGGGAGATATCTTCAGCAGCAGGTTAATGTGATTCTTTATTTCCGCGGACTCAGGTAATTTCTCAAAAGCTTTTTTTAAATATTTTTTTGCTATATCCATCTGGCCTTTCTTCATCTGTATGTAACCCATTGTATCAAGGTATGCCGGATTATCCGGATAATGCTTTAATGCTTTTCTTGCATAGGCTAATGCTTCGTTTAAATCGCCGTCTGCTTCCGCTAAAATAAACGCGATTGAATTACTGGCATTCGCGTTTTCCCTGTCTATTTCAATTATATTTTTATAGATGTTCAAAGCAGTATCAAATTCATTTTTCTTTTCATGTATATAGCCGAGCATGTTCAGCAATGTCGTATCGTTTTTTGAAATATTCAGGCCTTCATTTAAATATTCTTCTGTCTTCGAATAATTCTGTAGCATGATAGCGCAGTAGGAGAGCATTTTATAGACTGTTATAATGTCCACAAAAGTAAGTGACAGATTTTTTATTTTTTCAAAGCAGGTAACGGCGGTTTCAAATGACTCTGTTCTGCAGTAGCATATCCCGAGATTGTACAGTATCTCGGGGTTTTCTTTATCTAATGATTCGGCAAGTTTAAGCTTTTCTATTGCACTGTCATAGTCTTTGCTGGTTATTTTCCTCAGGGCATTATTAAGAAACTGCCTGATTCTTTCATTTAAGTCTGTTTTTGACATAGGTTTATATTATAACATTTCCCTGAAAAAAATAAGTCTGCTACGCGGTTAAACTTTTTCTTTTTCTGGGTAATTCAAGATAGAATGTTGTACCTGCAAGATATTCAGATTCAAACCATATTTTCCCATTATGGATTTCTTCAATTATTCTTCCCATCACAAACATCCCTATTCCTGGCTTTGACTTGGTTTTGTATGATGACTTTGTAGTAAAATAAGGAGCAAAAATTTTATTTTTATTTTCCTGCTGAATACCTATGCCGTTATCATAAGCCTCAATGATATACGAGTTTTGTGTTTCCCGTAATTTTACAATGATAACAGGATCGAATGTCAGATCAATACCTTTGTTTTTGTAGTATCTTTTTTTCTCTTCTATGGCCTCATAACTGTTATCAAGTAAATTATAAAGCGATTCCAGAATCTGGCTTGTATTTCCGAAGATAAAGTCAGATTCCTGAACTTTAATAATCAGGGCAATATCATAAACGTCATGTCTGAGTTTTACCATATTTGATGCTATGCTGATAAGCTCCTTTAAAGAGAATTCGGAAAAAGAACTTTCGTCATAGCCGATGCGGGCATATCTGATAACAGAATGTATTATTTCATCAGTCCTTTTGATATTCCTCAGCATTCCTTCATGGGTCTCCAGAATATTATTAATTGTTTCTTCTATGTCCGGATACTTTTCCAGAAGGTCTTTATGGCTTGAAACTATGTTTTCCGCTTCAAGCTGTAAAACAGATGCGGCAACCGAAAAATACTGCAGTCTGTTTTTTATTGTATGCGCAATTCCTTCAGCCATACCTCCAAGAAGAGAGGACTTCTCTGTCTGGAAAATTCTTTCCTGGAATTTCTTGTTTTCCGACAATGTCATGCAGTTTTTGATCGCCAGGCCTGCCTGAGCAGCGAAAATATCGAATGCGCGAATATCATGTCTTGTGTAAGCGGAATTATTCTGCTTACTCCCGAGAAGTATAAATCCAAGCAGCTTATTGTTGAATTTGACAGGTATGATCAGTCTTACGGAATGGAATTTATTCTGCACTGAAAAGAGATGATTCCCGGAGTCCGGGGAAAACGGGCGTTCATTTTCATTTATAACATTAATGATCTCGCTGTTCTTTCTAAGAGTGTGGTCTTCGGTGAACGGGATATCTCCCAGCCCTGCTTCGAAATTGAATACCGGATTTTTTCTGTCCTGTATGAATATAGCTACAAATTCACTTTTAGCTGTTTCGAAAATAATTTTAACAATGGTGCTCTGAAGACTGTCCATGTCATGAAGTGTCAGTATATCTTTGGCAGCATAGTGAAGAGTGTCCTGGAATTTTTTCTGATCAGCCATAAGCAAAGTATCTGATTTTTTCCGGAAATAGTTATACGCGAAAGGGCCGGTGCCCGCGGCAATGAGTAAATATAAAGACGAGTAAAAATTAAATTCCCCGAAGTATCCGGCAACGAATGGAATTGCCAGAATAATAAAAAATATTAATTTAAACAAATTTGCTTTTGAGAAAATAATTTTCATATTTTTCACCTTATATGAGTTTGCGAAAATAATTGCATACATGCCTGCTTTCCTGTAAACAGGTCCCTGTTAAGACTTAAATGCTGTATTTTCCCTTCGTATAAAGATTTAATTAAATTGCTGCAGATTTTGAGCGAAGAAAAAAATGAATGCTGTTCGGGACCGGGAATAAAAATTATTTAAAATATAAAAATAAGTTAAATTCATGGAGGAAATAAACACTATATCGGGCATATAAAATACAGCTCTGACGGGTAAGAATGATTGCAAGAAACTATCCCCCTGTTTCATCAATCTATAGAATAAAAGAGACATAATGTCAATCAAAATATTATGTCTCATACATTTTTTTGTATATATTCAAAGACTATTACATAAAGGAAAATGGGATTTATGGAATATGTTTCTGTGTAAAGAACGGATTATTTTAAAGCGTTTAATTGCTCAAAATCAGTGCTGTTGAGTGTTAAGGGAGTTATGGTAATATAACCCTTTTCTATGTTGGTAATATCCGAATCATTTGTATTGAGATGATGGCTGGCTGTCATGCCCGGAGTAAACTGAAGATCCATATCACTGCCGTTATCGGTGACTATTTTATACTCATCATTATACAGCCTTCTGCCCAGTGTTGAATATCTGCTGCCCTTTATTTTGTCCGCAGGAAGATCCGGATAATTAATGTTCAGGAATACTCTGCTGTTATTATTGAACAATTGTGAATCACGCAGGTAATTAAGCAGGAATGTTGAGGCATCTGCAAAGAAATCCGATTCTCCATGGCAGTTGACAGAAACAGCAATCCCCGATTTTCCGAATATATACGCGGACCGCGCTCCGCCGACAGTACCTGAAAAGTAAATGTCGTCGCCGAGATTAGGCCCGTGATTGATACCTGAGATTATAAGATCAGTCTCAGGTATCAGCCCGCCTCTTAATCCGATGTTGACGCAGTCCGCTGTAAATCCCCGTACGCTGAAAACCTTATCCGAAAATTTTTTTATTTTCAGATTATGTTTCAGCGTAAATGCGTTCGAACATCCGCTTTTTTCTTCATGAGGAGCTACTATGTAGACTTCGTGTTCTTCACGCAGTATCTCGTAAAGAACATTTATTCCTTTCGCGTGAACACCGTCATCATTGGTTAAAAGTATCTTCATAATTTAATAAATTATCTTAAGATCTATTTTTTAAAGCTCTGATACGCCACATGCTCCATATATTGTTCCAGCAGAATAAGTGCCGTAAATGCTTCAGCAACAGGCCATATCCTTGAAACGATTGTAGGATCGCGGCGTGTTACAGCTTTAAGTTCAGCATCTTCAATAGAGACTTTGTCAACTGTTTTCTGGGGACGCGCGATTGTAGGTGTCGGTTTAACCGCAAGTCTCACAACTACATCCTGTCCTGTCGAAAGGCCGCCTGTAATTCCGCCTGCATTATTGCTTTCAAAAATTACTTTATTATCTTTCACTCGCATCTGGTCATTGCATTCGCTGCCTGTCATGTCCTTGACTTTCATTCCTGCTCCGACTTCCACAGCCTTTACAGTACCAATGCTCATCATTCTGCCGAGTTCACCGTCAAGCTTTTCGAATACAGGCTCGCCCATGCCTGCGGGCAGGCCTGTTGCAACAACTTCAACAACGCCTCCGCTTGAATCGCCGCTGTCCCTTATTTCTATGATCTTGTCATACATGGCACGCGCGGCTTCAAGGTCAGGGCAGTTAAGAATATGATGAATGCCCTGTTCCGCTAGTTTATCTATTTCACTCTGACTGATTTCCCTGCGTTTAATATCCGGGACCATCTTTTCAATTTCAGCAAGGACAGCCATCTTTTCAAGAAATCTCATTCCGGGTTTAATCCTGCCTTCATTGTATACCAGATTATAAACCGGATCCCAGTTAGTACGGAATTCCTTGAATCCTTTTACTATTTCCCTTGCCTTGTTATAGTCCATTTCCGGCATAGCAACACCTGCTGCTTCCTTTACATATGAAAATATATCAATGCCGTGATCTTTAAGTATACGCTTGGCTATAGTACCTGCAGCAACTATGGTTGAAGTGTATCTTCCGCTGAAAATTCCTGCACCGATGGAATCATCCCATGAACCGTATTTCTGATAAGAAGCGAATGAAGCATGTCCCGGCCTTGGTGTGCGGTTTGTGCTCCTGTACTGCTCTATATGCTCAAAATGCCTGTCAAGATTCGGTATCAGGATCGTAAGCGGTGTTCCGTTTGTATAGCCCTCGTTGCTGAATCCTTCCATCGTATCAGCTGAGTTTACACCGCTGTATATTACAGGTATGTCCGGTTCACGTCTGGGTGATGAAAGTTCTCCCTGTCCCGGTTTTCTTTGAAGCAGTTCGGAATATATTTCCCGTTCTTCAAAATAATAACCTGAAGGCACACCCTGAATATGGGTGCAAAGGCCTTCCTGATATGACCCGCCTGCTACTGTAACCTGGAAAAGTCTTCCATATGAACAACCTAGCATGATTTTCTCCTTGATAAAATAACGGTTCTATGAATTGTAATTATTATTGATAAGCATAATTGCTCATAAAGCAAATTTATTGACAATTAATACACAATTGGAACATGCTTTCGCGAATAGATCAATTCTTTTAAGAAATTTTGGAAAACTATAAAAACAATCAGTATCTTTTTTTTCAAGGATAAATTTAAAAGGTATTAAAAATAAGGAGAAAATTAACATGACTGATTACTCTGCCGCAGCATCAGCGGAACTTGAAAAACCGGAAAATTACAAATTTGATTTTATTCCTGTTAAGGAAAATACATTAACAGTTGAATGGGTGTATCCTGAATTTCAGAGTATATGCCCGCTGTCCGGAAGACATGACCAGGGAACATTGACATTGACATATATTCCCAAAGACAGGCTTCTTGAAAGCAAATCAATGAGAGATTACTTAACAGCATGGAGAAATATGCATAACTGGCAGGAAAATATTACCGAAGAAATAGCTTCTTCTGTATTCAAATCACTGGAACCGAAAGGGTTGAAGGTTGAAATCGAATGGACTCCGAGAGGCGGGATTTACGCAAGGACTGTTTCGAGAAAAGGAGACGCTCTGGATTTATAGAATAAAAAAATCCTGAGTTTTCATCAGGCACATTCGTACTTTCGGCCCGACTGATTGTTCGTGAATGAATTTTAAATTACAGAACAGTCTGACGGGATAAAAATATATATTCAGAAGTTATTGACTATTATGTATTGAAAAATAGATTGCCCACATTATGAAAATACTATATGAAATTCCTGAAAATAAAATTTTTAACAATCCTGTTGTTACAATAGGAACTTTTGACGGAGTTCACGCGGGACACAGGGAAATATTTGCGGCTCTTTTAAAAATTGCAGGAGAAAAGTCCGGAGATGCTGTTGTACTGACATTTGAGAGCCATCCTAGAAAAATAATAAATCCCGCTACTCCGCCCAGAATCCTGACCACTAAGCAGGAAAAAATAAGAGCTATAAAAGAGTGCGGAATTGACAATATAATAGTATTGAATTTTACCAGGGAAATCGCGGATATGAATCCGGTTGATTTCCTTGATGAGATCATAATTAAAAAAATAGGGCTTCAGCATCTTGTAATAGGCTATGATCATGCTTTCGGGAAAGACCGTAAGGGAGATTATGCATTTCTTTCTGAAATTGCGGAAAGGCAGCATTTCGGAGTTACCAGAGTTGATCCTCTTGATTATCATTCAACGCCTGTTTCTTCAACGTGGATAAGGACAGAGATTGAAGACGGCAACATTGCTTTTGCTAATTCATTGCTTGGAAGAAAGTATTCACTTTTCGGGAAAGTGGTAAAGGGAAATCAGATCGGGTCAAAAATAGGATTCCCGACTGCCAATATTGTGCCTGAAGACCCTGACAAGATTATTCCCAAAGACGGAGTATACGCAGTAAGTGTTGTGCTTCAGGGTGGAATAAAAAAAGGCGGAATGATAAATATCGGGACAAATCCGACTTTTTCCAATACGGAAAGAAGCATTGAAGTTAATATATTTGATTTTAATGAAGACATATATGATAAAACACTTGAAGTGGATTTTTACGACAGAATAAGAGATGAAGTTAAATTTGAGTCTCCGGAAGCTCTTGTAGAACAGCTTAAAAACGACAAGTTGGCAGCAAAGGAACTCATGAAAAACAACGGATATTAAAATATTATGCATACCGCATATATTAATCTTTTAAAAAAAAGAAATGATATCTCATACTATACTTATCCGTTTCCTACCGGAAGACTCTATATATTCGGAGACAAGGAAGCAATCAGGCTTGTCCAGTTCGGTTATAATATTGACCATAAAAAAGATATTGAAAAAAAATTCAAAGCTTCAGTTACAGATGAAATTGAAAAGGCTGTTCTCTTTCTTGATAATTATCTGATCGGCAAGGAAGCGGAACTGCCGGAACTGGACCTGAGCAGCTTCAGCGATAAAGAGCAAAGTGTATATAATCAGTTAAAGAAAATTCCTTTCGGTAATACCGTTTCGTATAAGGAATTATCGGAGCTGGCCGGAATTCAGAACGGCGCAAGGTTTGTCGGCAATACAATGGCAAGAAATATATTCCCTGTCCTGATTCCCTGCCACAGAGTTATTAATTCAAACGGTACGGCAGGAAATTTTTCAGCAGGCAGGGAAGTTAAAAAATATCTGCTCCAGCATGAGAAGGCAATAATCTCCGGCAGGTCAATCCCGAATTCATGACTAAATTAAAAGAAGTGTCAATACTTCACATAAATACTGCTGACTCCTGGAGGGGAGGGGAAAAGCAGACTTTTTATCTTGTTTATAATCTTCACAAAACAGGATACAGTACATACTGTGTATGCCGGAAAAATTCTCCCTTGCATAACTGTCTCCTTAAAAACGAAGTACCCCATTTTCCTCTTAAAATGAGATCCGAATTTGATATTCCGGCTGCAGTACGAATATCGCGTATCGCGAAAGACATAAATGCGAAAATTCTACACATGCACACAGCTCATGCTCATTCACTCGGATATCTGAGTAATTTTTTTTACAAAGTACCTGTGAATATTGTGGCGCGCAGAGTTGATTATCATATTGGCAGAAGTTTTTTCAGCAGAATAAAATATAAATATCCTCAGCAGTTCATTACAGTGTCAGATGCTATAGGGGATGTTCTTGTATCTGACGGCATTCCTGAGGAAAAAATACAAACAGTATATTCCGGAATGAATCCCGTGGATTATAAAAACATCAAAACAGATCACCTGAACAATGAATTCAGCAATATACCGGAATTAAAAAACAAGATGAAGTTTATTAATACAGCCGCTCTTACGCATCAGAAGGATCACGAAACATTATTAAATGCTGTTTCTCTGCTGAAAAAGAAATTTGATAATTTTATTCTTTTCATAGCAGGCGAGGGTGAACTGCATGATAAATTATTAAAACAGCAGGAAAAGCTTTCATTAAAGGATAACGTGGTCTTTACAGGATTCAGGCATGACGTGCTGAGCCTGATCAAATTTTCCGATATTTTTGTAATGTCGTCCAGATGGGAAGGGCTGGGTACTTCTATTGTTGATGCTATGGCAATGAAGAAGCCGATAATTGCAACAAATACTGGCGGCATACCTGAACTGATACAGAATAATTATAACGGTATTGTAGTAACAAAGGAAAATCCTGAAGAACTGTCTATTGCAATGCACAGATTGATTATGGATAAAGCCCTGCAAAAGAAATTTTCAGATAATGCTTATAAGAAATCAGGAAATTTTACCATTGACAATACTGTTAAAGGTACGATTGAGGTATATAAGAGCTTACTGGAAGGAAAGGAAAAATAAAACTGTGGTCAGGGACAGAATCGAACTGTCGACACGTGGATTTTCAGTCCACTGCTCTACCGACTGAGCTACCTGACCAACGTAGAAGCAAAAATAATTCCCATGTCTGAAAAGTCAATTAGAAAATTCATTTTATTTACATTATTCGCCTTTATTTTAATAAAATCAGTTTCCGCAGGAAGATCCTGGGAATATTATTATGATAGAGGCATCAGTGAGTACCGATTCAGTAATTATAATGAGGCTGAATATTATTTTCTGAGAGCACTGGAAAAGAATGAAAAGCTGTATAAAGCCTGTAATTTGCTGGCTGATATCTGTTTAAAGAATAACAGGCGGTCGGATGCTCTGGAATATTACATTAAATCTCTGGAAATAAATGATTCCCAGCCGGATACCCACTGCGCGCTCGGCGAAGTGTATGAGTTTTTTCTGGACTTTGACAAGTCACTCAATCATTACAGAAAAGCAGTTGAATATGATCCGAACCACAAAAAAAGCAATTATAGTCTCGTAAAATATTATGTCAGATTTAAAGACAGGGATAATGCTGATAAATACATCGCCATATGCAGTAAACTCGGCGAAATGGCGGATGAATATTACAAACAGGGGATTGCATGGGAGAAAAAGAAAAATCTGACAGAAGCTCTGAATTTTTTTCTTAAGGCCGCAGATGAAAATCCTGTTATGGCGGAGGCTCTTTTCTCGGCGTCTGAAGTATACAGGAAGGAAAGGGATTTTGAGAAAGCTGCGGTTTATATGGAAAAGATTAATATGATAAAGCCTGAGTTCAGGAATATTAACAGCCGTCTCGGATATTTGTACTTCAATGCATCTTTAAGGTATGCGGGAACATCAAATAAGATACAGAAAAGAAAGCTGCTGCTGAAAAATGCTGTCAGGAATTTTCAGCTCGCAGTAAAGAATGACCAGGATAATTCTGAATTATATGTTCTCCTGGCACAGACTTACAGGTATCTCGGGGAGGATGAAAAGGCTTTTAACGCAATGCAGAAAGCGGCAGAGATTGAGGATTCCGAATAATCTCGCAGGCCGGGGACTCCGGGTATCAGAATATTGACTAATCTAATAATTTAGCTCTTCTCTTCTCATACGGATAAACAGAATCATTAATATCAATATATTCAATTTCTTTCTCATTCTTGACTTTCGCGGAGGAAATCATTGTATCGGCTTCTTTTATCTCAAGCGTTATTTTTTTCTTTAGCTGAAGATCATTACTTTCAGGATTCTGAAGCTTGTATACGCTTAAATAATCTCCGGGTTTGATTCCGTCAATGAGTCCCAGGTTTACAATCAGTTCATCATTGTTGACCTGCAGAACACGTCCTTTAAATGGAATATTATCATACAACCTGTTTGATACTCTTACAGCAAGATTGGGCAGATTTTCTTTTCCGTTTTCGGAAACTGAAAAATTATTGATTATTACTCCATTGTGAAAATTCAGCATTTCAAAATTAAGGGATAAATAATTAAAGCCTTCCCTGAAGTTCCCCGTTATAATGAAGTCGGGTTTTTCTGTTATTCCCTCTCTGATCATATCATTTATAATTTCAAGATTGTCTGCTATAAAATGATTATTATTTTTCAACCTGCTGCAGATCTCCATGCGTCTTTTCAGTCCGACAGGCTGCATTCTTCCGTATTCTGAAAGAGCAACAGTAAGGTAATTCGCTATAGTTACCCCTGCATCAGGGTGAAGACTGAACGGCTCTACAGGCGAAAAATTCAGCACAAGTACTTTAGGTACATCCCTTGGAGGAAATTCGGATGAATATCCGGCCCTGTGATAAATCCGTTCTCTTCTCTTTATAACAGATAATCTTAGCATGTCCTGGTATTTATTTTCAGGGAAAAGGTCATACAGATTTTTTTGTTCGTTCAAATATAATCTGTAATAGTTCAGTACATTATAAACATCTCTCAGACTTTCTCTTGCCTGCCTGTTGAGAGGATTCAGGATAAGGGCTCTTCTTAAATACATGACAGCGTCTTTAGGAAGATTTGTCCGGAATTTTTTCAGGGCAGCATCATAATAGTTTTCGCTGAATTCTACTCTTAACGGATGGCCAATGGCGAAATCATTCAGAACAAGAAAGTCTTCGAGCTTTGCAATCAGAAGGTTGTCCGACGGTGCAAGCCTCATTGCTTTCATTAGATAATCAACTGTATTTTTATTGTCATTCATGCCAGCATAGGTGATTGCAATATTATACAGAGATATGCTGTTATCAGGATAATCTGCGGCTGATTTCGTGAAATATTTCAGAGCCTCTTCATAGTTCTTCTGAATCAGAAAAAGATTCCCCATACTTCTGTTTGCTAATAAATTTTCAGGATTGATAGCCAGTGCGCGTTTGAATTTTTCAACCGCATCTGACATATATTCAGGATTTTGTGTAATTTTATAATCTCTTAATAAAACCTGTCCAATCTTAACATAAGCATCAGGCCGTTCAACGTCAGAGTCAATAGCTTTCTGTATAAATGACTTTGCTTCTTCGTCTCTTTTTTCCCTGACCTTGATATCAGCCATAAGAAGCAGAGCTTCATAGTGGTATGGATTTATTTTCAGGATATCGTTTGCTTTTCTTTTTGACCAGATGAGTTTATCCATCAAATAATAGATATACGCTATGCCGTATTTAGCGTTTGTATTATCCTCATTAATTTCCAGTGATTTATCAAGATATTTAAGCGCATCGTCAAATCTGCCGAGCTCCGCCATGGCTGAAGCTGCACTGTCGATCGCATCCGTATTCCCCCTGTCAATGCGCAGCACATCGCTGAAAAGTTTTAACGACTCCTCGTAAGCTTCTGTTTTAAGATATGCTTTTCCCAGTCCAAGCAACGCGTCTTTATATTTCGGATTTTGCTTAAGTGCATTTTTAAAAGATAGAATCGCCCTGAAATGATCGCCTTTCGCAAGGTTCTCCCAGCCCTGTTTATTATAATATATGGCGTTCTTTAATCCCGGAGTCTGTGAAAAAGATGATGATACGGCTAAGATTATGAAGGCCAGTATGATATTGATATAACGCAGTTTATTTCTTTTCATTATACGGTTCCTGCAGAAAATATCATTTAGCAGTATTTAATATATGATTATGTATGAAAAACAGCTGATTTGTTTTATGTCTCATAGATAATTATTTATTTAATAATAAGTCAAGAGATATTCTTGTATGTCAGTATATTCATAAAGGTCAGTCTGGCCATTGTCAGGTATTTTTAGATTGACCTTTTTACAGGCTGTTTTATATCTTAATTCAGGTTTCAATCGGGGCTGTAGCTCAGTTGGGAGAGCGCTTGAATCGCACTCAAGAGGCCGAGGGTTCGACTCCCTTCAGCTCCAAATAAAAGGGCTGTCTTTAAAAGCATCCCTTTTGACTAATTACCAGAAATTTTTGATATATAGTAATTGGAATTCACTAAACAAAGGAAAGAATAAGAACAGTACCAAGCTTTCAATAAAAATCTGCATCAGGGATAATTATTCCAACCAGGCTTAAAAATAAGGGTGTCATTTTTTAAAAAAATATAATGACACCCTTTTGTTAATTAAAATCTTTGGGGGAGAAGGCATTTTTTAACGTTTTTTCCATGGCGGAGCAGCTTTTATTTTATATTTTGCTAAATTGAATGGATAAATATTTTGCTGTTTTCCATTCATCCATTGAAAGTTTCCACTGGTATATAATGCAACTCCTCTTCCATCGTATTTAACTTTACCATTTACTGTATTGAATTCATTGTCTGTTATAGCCTGACGAACCTTAACCGGATCTGTCGATCCTGCTTTTTCTATTGCCTGAAAGAGTATCTGGCAAAGCGCATAATATAATCCAACGCTGGTAGAATGCTTTTCATACTTGTCAAAAAAACGCTGCCCGATTTCTTTGGCTCCTTTAAAAGGATAGTCCTCTGACCAAAAACCATCACAAAGTATATAATCAGCATCTTTGCCCAGACTTTTATAGAATTCGGTAGGCCATGTGCCTTTAAATCCCTGAAATACTTTAAAACTGACATCATTCTCTTTCAATTGTCGGACTAAGGTCACGGTTTCAGGTGTGTTAGCCAGGCAGATAATGCCGTCTGCATTTGCAGATTTGGCTTTAATGACTTGTGTCGTAAAATCCTTGGCTCCCAGGCCCATGGATTGATGAAGAACAACATTGTATTTGAATTTTTTTGCAAACATTGTCAATGCATCCCCCATCATCTTGCCGTCAAAGCTGTCTTCCACAAAAATGGCAGGTCTCTTGGGACGCTGATCTTTCGGCAGGGAATTCCAGACTTCAAAGCACATAGGTATGACCTGACCCATATCGAAATTATATAAAGAGCAATTTTTAAATTTATGTTCCAGAAAAGTCTCAAGCCAGATAAGGGTTCCATGATAATATACCTTGTATTTCTCTGCCGTTATCATGCCGGGCAGTACTCCCATTGCCCCGTTTGAACCGCTTAAAATCAGTTCGACTCCATCCTTCTTAATTAGTCTTTCAACAGCTGCAGCGGCTTTCCCTGAATCGGATTCGTCATCAATAGCAATTAAACGTACGGGAACTTTTGCGTCATATTCCTTTACATAAATACCCCCGGCATCGTTAATGTCCTTTACCGCCTGATCGTATGCCCATTTCTGCTCCAGTCCTACCAGGCCTCCTGGTCCGCTTAGCGGAAGATGCGAACCGATTATGATTTCTTTCCCTCTCCCCTTGCTGCAGCCAGTTATAAGAAAACCTATGAACAAAATAAATAAACATCTAATCGTTATCCTGTAAAGAATAGATCTTTGTTTCATCACACCCCTCCTTATTAATTTATTCTCCTATAAATAATTATTTTATCCTTGCAGTTTCCATGCATCTGTGGATTCTACAAGTTAATAGGCAAACTAATAAAAAGTGATCAGTTAGAGAAAAAATGTATTTTAAATTATCTAATTTATCTTTTTTTTGCTGGTTCCTTATGCTTTTTGGTTCATCCATTTAAAAACGGTAAGTCTAAGTCTGCGCATAATCATGCTTTTATGATTCGTGATATAATACATTATTCCACTTGGCATAAATAACGTAACGAGAACTATGAATGCTCCTGAAAATATTGGGTGGATTTCCGGCATCCATATACTGGTAAGTTCAAAAGCTATAGACAGAACAAAAGCTCCCAGTATAGGACCCATAAAAGTACCAGCTCCTCCCAGTATGCACATTAGAACAGGTATTACTACCCAATTCAGGCTTAATACTCCCGGGGGATGGACGTGAAAAATATAATAGGCGTTTAAGCTGCCGCATAAACCGGTTACGAAAGCTCCAATTGAAAATGCGAGAATTTTGTATCTGAGAACAGGAATCCCGTTTGCAGAGGCCGCAGTTTCATCTTCTCTAATGGCGATCAGGGCAAGTCCGACTCTCGAGCGTATAAGGAGCACAATAACTACAAGAGTAAAAAGCATTATAAAGAGAGCTGTATAATAGTAATGATTCATGGATTTATAAGCTGTTGAATTAAGACTGATGCCTGCGGCGCCCTCTGTAAAACTTCCTCCATTTAATGCTGCTACTCGCAGTATTTCTCCTATCCCGAGAGTTCCTAATGAAAAATAATCGTCCCTGAGTTTTGATAAAAGTACAACGCCAACTATAGCTGCAAGAAGTAATGCTCCCGTCCCACTCAGAAGGAATGCAAGAGGATCAAAGTATCCTGTCAGTCCTGCTCTCCATGTTATCGCAGTAATGTATGCGCCTAGCCCAAAGAATGCATGCTGTCCAAGCGAAACCTGACCTGTGTAGCCGGCTATAAGATTCCATCCCTGGGCTATCGTTATATAAATGAATGTAGTATAAAGGAAATAAATAAAATATGATCTTTCACTATTTAAAAACAAGGGACACAAGACGAAAAAAATAACGACTATTAGTCCGGCTATATATTTTGTGTGTACTTTCATTTGATTAAGGCGTAACATGGCAATCTCCCTGTCCTAAACCTTATCTGCGGCCTTACCTAAAAGACCCTGCGGCCGAAATATCAAAACCAGTATAAAGGCAGCGTATGCAATTGCATCAGCCCAGCCCGGGCTGATCGTATATGAACTGAGACTTTCTAGAATCCCTAATATAATTCCTCCAAGAAGTGCTCCTCCAACACTGCCCAATCCTCCGAAAGCTATTGCTATAAGGGCTTTTAAGCTGAAAAGGAATCCGAAATACGGATCAAAAGGGTAGATTAAGCAGGTAGCGACTCCGGCGACTCCGGCCATGGCTATGCCTATAGCAAAAGTAATGGCGCTGACTCTGTTCGGGTTGATTCCAAGAAGCATACCGGTAACTCTGTCCTCGGATACTCCTCTGATAGCCTTCCCTGTCATGGTTTTTTTAAGAAAAAGATAAACAAGGCATGTTGCAATTCCTGCTACGACTGTTACGATTAGCCTGGAAACGGAGATCGTTATGTCTCCTATCTGAAAAGCCGAAGTTGAATAACTTGTTTTAACGGAACGAATATTCGGAGACCAGATAAACAGCATCATGCTTTCCATAAACACCATAAGTCCAAATGCAAGGAGCAGGGTGGAGCTTGGACCTGCCTGTGAGACGCGTTGAAACATTCCTTTATACATGATCCATCCAAGTACGAGAAATACAGGAATAATTATCAGAATACTTATAAGAGGATCAATTGACATGAAATAAACAAGCCAGAATACACTGTATGCTGCAAGAATCATCATAGTGCCCTGAGCAATAAAGAGAACCTGCATGCAGCCGAAAATGAGGCTTAAACCAATCGCAGCTACTCCATACATGGTCCCGAGAAAAGTCCCGTTTATAATTATTTGAAAGAATACGGCCAGTGAAGGAAAATAACTCATAGAATTACTCCCTGATCCCCAGAATTGTGTTCTTAAAATCGGAATTTTTTAACAGGTCATGGCAATGCCCATCCATTTTACAGGTACCTGTCTGTAATACATATGCATAATCAGCAATTTCCATAGCCTGATGAACATTTTGTTCGACTAAAAGTATTGTGACTCCATCGTTATTCAATTTCTTAATGGTTTTGAACAGCAGGCTTACGACTTTAGGTGCAAGACCGAGAGAGGGTTCGTCTAACATTAGAAGTTTGGGTCTGGCCATCAGAGCTCTGGCTATTGCAAGCATCTGCTGTTCCCCTCCGCTAAGTGTCCCTGACGACTGGTTAATCCGTTCTTTTAAAATGGGGAAAAGAGTAAAAGCCTTTTCAATGGAATCTTTCATAAACGGCCGAGTGTGCACCGGATACGCGCCGAGTTCCAGGTTCTCAAGTACTGTAAGCTTTGTGAAAAGATGCCTCCCTTCTGGTACCTGACATATCCCCAGTTTAACAATATCCTCTGGTTTAAGACCTGCTGTAGACATACCGGAAAAAAAGATTTCCCCACTGCTTGTAGGTATAATTTTGGAGATTGCGTTTAATATTGTGCTTTTGCCTGCACCATTAGCACCTACTAAAGTTATTATTTTCCCTTTATCAATGTAAAAGGAAAAATTACCTACTGCCTGAGCGTCTCCATATGAAACATCGACACTTCTTAATTCAAGAAGATGGTTTTCCAAGATATGCCTCTATTACATTATTATTTTGAGCGATTTCTTCAGGTTTGCCTTCCGCAATTTTTTGTCCATATTCCAGTACTATTATTCTGTTGCATAAACTGAAAATAGCTTCTACTTTGTGTTCAACCCATAAAATTGAAACATTTCTTTCCTTATGGGCTTTTTCGATTACATGAAGCATCTTTTTTATTTCAGATGGATTTAACCCTGCCATAGGTTCATCAAGCAGCATTATAAAAGGTTGGGAAACCAGTGCCCTTGCGACTTCAAGGAGCCTTCTGTCGGAAAGAGTCATTTGCGATGTTATAATATCGCTTTTTGTTTCAAGTCCAACTAGTTCCAGCACTTCCATTGCATGCTGACGTACATTCCTGGCGCGTGGTTTATGACCATAAATGGCACCCACCAGCACGTTCTCCAAAGCGGTCATACTGAGGAATGTCTTTGCAAGCTGAAATGTCCTTGATATTCCCATCCAGCATATTTGGTGAGGACGCTTTCCTGTAATATTTTCACCCATCAGGAATATTTTTCCGCTATCCGGTTTATAGATGGATGTTGCTACATTGAACAAAGTGCTTTTGCCTGCTCCGTTCGGACCTATCAGGCCGGTTATCTCATTTTTTTTTAGATTAAAACTGATATCGTTCAGAGCTTTCAGACCACCGAATCTTTTTGTAATACTTTTCATCTGAAAAATATCATCTCCGGTTACGTCTTTTTTGCTGTTATTTTTTTTTGAATACTGAGATTCATTTTTATTCATGATTCTGTCTGCCCTTAACTTTCCCATAAAATATATGTTACCTGATCAGGGATTTCGGGACTCCTGTTCCAACTCTTCTAAAATTCTTTTTTCTCTCTGCAGATATTCCTCTCTGGTGTCTGTATATGAGGAGGGTACCCAGTTCATTTCCTGTAAGTTACGTGTAATTGTCGGAATCCATTGATAGGGGATGCTTATAAGCGTCCATCCTTCAGGAAATACATTATGTACTTTCATGCCAAAGGCAAGCCCTGTAGTAGTATAGTTGATCTTGCCGGATTTATAAGGATAAACGAACATCCATGAACAGCCAAGCACTCCTGTTTTCTTGGATTCCCATATTTCGCCAGTCGAATAACTCATTGCCCTTAATATGATTTCCGCCTGGCTGGTATTGGCCATAACTACCAGAATATCAGGTTCAAATGTCAGCTTGTCCAGTTTGGATAGCAGAACATAGTTAACAGTTCCTTTTTCAAATTTTGAAATATATTGATAAATGTTATTATTTGCACGGGCATCCTGAAAGATATCAAGCTTAACACCTAAGTGTCCGCTTTCCACAATAGAGGGAGGATCAATCATTCCGAGGCATATTTTCCCAAAACAACTTTCGTTTTGTTTGGTAAAATAAAAAGGAGTTTCTTTTCCCTGCGCTTCCTTGATCATTTCACAAAAGGCAAGGTCTTTATCTATCTGCTCAATTCCTTTTGGTTTATGGAATTCAAATTTAATACCCACAGGTGGGTTCTCAAAATTAAATTTTTTAAATATAGAAAGATCTGTTTGAAGAAGTCTCATAACAATGTTCCTCATTTATTATTTAGTCAAATAGACTATTTTTTTAAGTAATAATGATACGGACTTTTGCTAACTATATATAATTTAAATTTTAGAATTCCCCTTTGCTTACGTCGGTGCAGGCTTTATTTTTATTTCTTAGGAATTCCGGTGGCGGAGCTATAAAATTTGAGTTAGTTATATTCATGATAGCCTCCACGTATATCAATATGATGACCAACCCGTGCTCCGCCTTCCCGGAATTTATTTAAACATTTTTTTGCTCATGTTGTCTATCGCATTACTTACAGATTCATACACTCCCGGAAATGAACTCATTCCTAATCCCTGGGTTAAACATGGAATAAAGCACGTTTTCCCACATCGGGTGCATGCCCTTTCAACATGCTCCGCAGCTATTTCAGGTGTCCATTCCGGGAAATCAACAGGGCCGCTGTCGATATCTCCCATAAAAGTAATTTCTTTCCCGTATTTTTTTATAAGCTCAGGAGTGTTATTGGTTGTCATGGCTCCCTGCCAGATGTCTATTCCCATCTCAATCATGTAGGGAACCAGAGTGGCGGAATAGGCATCGTTATGATGAACAATGATTTCGACACCATTTGCTTTCCAGAATTTATAGATTTTAATGTAGGGCTCTAAAAGGAAGTCTGTAAACATCTGAGGAGAAAGGAATGTGGAAGTCTGTCCGCCCCAGTCATCATGATGAAAAAGAGCATCAGGTTGAATGTATTTAATATATTCCTTTGCTACATTTAATTCATATTCAGTAAGATAATCAATCAATTCATGCATTGCTTCAGGTTCTTCATAGAAACTAATCAGCGCATTTTCCATTCTCATAAGGTGGTGAGTCATTTCAAAAATACCCGGTGCAATAAAAGCTGTTACATATTTTTGCTTCCGGTCAACTGCTTTTGCGTGATCTATTGCTGCTTGCCATGCTTCTTCCGGAAATTCAACAGAAGGTGCTTTAACATATTTCTCCCATTGAGTAATATCCTTTAATACAATATGTTCCTCATCATGTACCGGGAACTGCCCGATTTGTCCTTCCTGCCATCTCCATGTAATACCCCATCCATCCTTCATCTCTTTTCCCGGTTCAGCAAAAACTCCCGCCATGAAAGGTGCTTCCAATAAAATATCCAGGAATTCATACTGATTCACAAAACGGTCAGGATTCCCGCCTTTCATTGTTTCTTTTAAATTTTCTTTTATTGTTAACATCTAATTACCCCTGGTTTTTGTTATAGATATTTAAGCAGTTACAATTTTTTTTGCTTTTTCTGCTGCGGCACCTGCGTCAGCAGCGTACGCGTCCGCACCGATTTCGTTTGCGAATTCCTGTGTAATAGGAGCGCCGCCAATGATTACTTTGAAACCCGATAATCCGCTGTCTTTAATAACTTTAACAGTATTTTTTAATGAAGGCATAGTGGTTGTAAGAAGAGCTGAACATGCAACCAGGCTTACGTTTGGAGTTACCTTGATTGCTTCTAAAAATTTTTCAGCAGGAACGTCAACACCAAGGTCAACCATTTCAAATCCAGCACTTCCGATCATCATTGAAACAAGGTTTTTGCCTATATCATGCAAGTCCCCCTCAACTGTACCAATAATGCATGTTCCAAGTGAGGTTGCGGCATCGCCAGTCAGATGCGGTTTCAGTACTTCCACCCCTTTTGCCATAGCTTTTGCGGCTATCAGCATTTCAGGCACAAAAATATCTCCTGCCGAAAATCTGTCACCGACAACTTTCATGGCGTCAATCATAGCCTGTAAGATGTCGTTTGCAGCACTGTTCTCATCCAGTGCTTCCTGTACAAGTCCCGGAACAAGTTTGGCTTTTCCTGCCTCTACTTGTGCTTTTACCTCATCAATTGTTCCCATTTCTTTCTCCTTTTTATATTTAAACAGCATAAAAATATTACTCAAACTGAATGTTGTTCTCATAGAATGAGTAATCTGTTTGCTGCAGTTTTATAATATAACGATGTTATATGTTAAAGACGTAATGCGCGCCGTATTGAAATAAGAAGAATCTGTTTATATAGATAGAGTTTATCTGTTTTTAATCTTCAGGAGCGCTCAGTGATCCTACCCTGTTATCCTCTACGCCTTTTTTCCCCTTAAGTTTAAATGTCCAGTAGTCCCGGTAAGATATTTTTTCATTCGGACGGCCAAAGCCCATTTCTTTTAATGCTTCTGCTACTTTTTGAAGTTTCGGGGCCATTTCCTGCATACCAAGACCCTGCAGATGGGGCGGTAGTTCCTTCCGTTCTTCCGGCTCCAGCGCCAGCAAATCACAGATTGCCTCTGCTGCCCATCTTGCGCCTTTGACAGGAGGTGTCTGGTCTCTTCCATCCTTGAATTCCGCGGCATTCATGGCGCATTTCTCAGGCTGAAATAATGCGAAAAGTTCCTCATGCAGTCTTCCGTCAGGATCAAGAAGGTCATAAGCTCTCTGAACCCGGTTGTAACGCAATCTTAAGCAGTCTGTAGCACCATATACTTCCTCGAATCTGGCAAGTATATAAATGGCGGCAGGAACGGAAGATGCATAATTAAGATTTCCATTCCTTGATAATTCTTCGGTCGTTACGCCGACTATATAACTGATGAGAAATGTTGAAGCTGTAATTGCTCCGCAGGTACCGACTCCGGACATGGCTATGCCGCCATGAAGGCCGATAAATGCCGAAGCGAGAAGTTTTTGTGTTTCAGGCGGAAATATCTCGATACCTTCACTCCTGAACGCTTCGACTATTGCGTCAAACGTACCTGGAGCGCAGGCCATATATTTTGCTCCTATTTCATCAGCTAAGTGTCCGGCTTTATCTATTATTCTTTTCTTTTTCTCTTCATCTAAATTGTATTTTTTTAACATCTTAACCTCCTTTCGCTTTTAATTTGCAAAAATAGTATAATTAGTATTTTTAAAGAAAAATTTCACTGCTGCCCCTTTTGTTTCTTTATATAGAATTTTTTTAGCCATAATCGGGACAGCAGTGTAAAAAATATAGTTGAGTTTTATCTTCCGGATATTGTGCATTATTATCCGGGCAATAATCAGTTTTATACGGTAATTTAGATGTAAATAAATTATCGAAATAATTTTTAATATCCCGCCGGATCAGCAATTATTGATTAGTGTTAAAGAATGGATATTATTAAAATGCTGTATTTATGATTTTTCAGTGACACAGGATCATAAATTTAAATATTTTTATAATATTGTTAAGAAATGTTGTTAGCCCCTAAGATATAACATATCATATATGTTATATCTTAGAAGTTTGTCAATATTTTTTTGTCATTTTTGTTTAAATTTATTTTCGTCAGATAAATTTGTTGGAAGGAATAAGTATCTTATTACTTGTTGTCAAGTTTGATTAATCGCTCTATATCTTTATAAATCTCATCAATATGCTGATGCATTAGTTTGCCTGTCTCTGTGGACTTCTTCCCCTCGATCGCTTTATATATTTTTTTATGCCAGAAAAGATGTATCGTATCATCATATATAATACAGTTTTTAATAGTCGGATCTACAGTCTGGCTAATAGAATGTGTAATTATATCCATTGATAATATAAGTATTCTGTTCTGTGTTGCTTCTGCTAAAATCGAGTGAAATTCAACATTTAAATGTTGTGAAGGAATGTTCTCCTTGATAAGCATTTCAAGGTTTTTAATATTTGATTTTAATGCGTTGAGATGCTCATCAGTCCTGTTTTCAGCTGCGAACCGGGCTATCGCTGGTTCAATAATCAAGCTGGCCCGCATGATCTCAAGCATAGTACTTTTTTGAATCTGTAGTGCGGAAGAAAAAGCCTCATAAACTGCAGTTGTTCCTGTTTCGGGTACAAACATGCCAACTCCATGTTTTACCTGAAGCAGCCCAACAGCTTCAAGTTTACGGAAAGCTTCACGGACCACAATACGGCTTACCTGAAGTCTTTCAATAAATTCGCGCTCGGATGGAAGCTTGTCCCCGGGAGCATATTTGCCGCTTAAAATTTCATCTTTTATCTTGTCAGTAACAATATCAAGAATTTTGTGATTTTTTATCGGTGATAATTCCATCTTTTTATAACTTTTGTCCTGATAGATTTCGGGAATACAGTACAAATTATTTTATAATATTTTGTAAAAAGTCCGGAATTGTAATATAAACATCAGTATTCAGATGACTTTAAATAGTAATTCCGTATTATTCCGGATATCTGTATTAACGAAAGGAAAATTGAGAAATATTACAGAAGTTTATTTTATTAAAGAAATAATCCGTATAAAATAAAATTTTACGTAAACACTTTAGTGTAACAATAATGATTTCTTCAAGCATTTTATTATTTTTCTAATCTCCTGATCGTTTCATTATATAGTTTTTACAAACTGATCAATAATAATTATTTTTTTATTGAAAAGATAAAAAATAATTTATATATATAAAGGAATTCATCTTAGGAGAAATTTTTTTAGTTCAGATTTTTTGTATTGAATTATGAAAGCATTTAATTATCATATTTTATTTAACAGCTTTCAGAATTCTAAAGCTGTTTTATTTTTATATTTAAACTTCTTGTCGCAACTTTAAAAATAACTTGAAATAAAATCAGCACTTAAGCATGTTACTGTATTATTTTGAACCTTCACACCGGTTAACTGTCTGTATATTTAATTATTCCCCGGAGAATCATGTATGTTTAAAAAAGCTATGTATGCTGTATTATGTATACAAATCTTGATAACACCTGTTCTGGCAAAAAATGACAGCGGAAAGAATATTATTCTTTTTGGTAATTCCCCTTCATCCCTCGGTATGGGAGGGACGGGGGTCACGAATTACGGTTCCGATCTTTTCTATCTTAATCCTGCATCAGTCGGTGCTGCTGAAAGGCTTGAGTTCGGTTTGCAATACGGAACACTTGATATGGGATTTTTAAATCCGGCATTCTCTTTTGCATTACCGACTTCATACGGAGTTCTTGGAGCTTCATTCAGAATGATTGATATACCAGCTGAATCGGCAAATGATATACAAAAAGGCTATTTGTTTAATCTGGGCGGAGCTAAAAACTTTACGGACAATCTTATAATCGGAGCATCTGCCAGCCTGTTTACAGGATCGGATTCATCGGATGACTTAATGTTTGCCGGGCTGACACTCGGTTCAATTTATAATATCAATTTTCAGCATAATTTTAAAGGCAGTTTCGGGATTTACGAACCTTCAATAGGCGCTTCAGTAACCGCAGGATTGCCTTTCGGAGAAAATAAGGATTTTTCCGACTTTAATCAGGCCACAGCCGGTTATAGCTTTGTATTTTATAAGAACACTGATCTTCAGGTTAAATTTTTGAATGATTTTTCTGTAATAAATGCCTACAGCGATTTTCCTGTAAAATTCGGTTTTGAATCACTTATTAAAGACCATTATATAGCAAGGGCAGGCGTTACTGTTCCGCAGTCCTATGAATACGGCGATTATACTTTAGGAGTGGGGTATAAATTCGGGCTAAGCAGTTTTGACGGGGATATAAATTATTCGATTGTCCATTACAGTAAAATGCAGTTTACACATTATCTTGGACTTAATATCAGATACGGAGCTCTGGACAGGCAGCCTCCTGAAGTGAATATCGAGTCAAACGAAGAATATATTTCACCTAATTATGACGGTAAACAGGACTTTTTAATTTTCGATACTGAAGTTCGGGACAGAAGCAAAATAAAGGGATGGAAACTCCAGATATTGAATTCCGATAACAGCATTATAAGAGAATACAGAATATCCGAGAGAGACATAGACGAAAGCCTGTCATTAAAGGGCTTCTTTATGAAAATATGGCAGAAGAAAGAATCCATGGTAGTACCGGAAAGTATATTCTGGGACGGAACCGATGGTGCAGGCAGAGTCGTTCCTGACGGTAAATACACATTTTCATTTGTGGTATGGGATGAAAGAGACAATATTTCTGTTGCGAGAAAAGGCTTCATCTACGTTGACGTTACATCTCCTGATGCTGTTGTAGAGTCTGATGCTCTGTTTTCTCCTAATGGCGACAATAAAAAAGATACTCTTGAAATTAAGCAGAAAATAGTCAGTGAAGATCAGGATGTCTGGCAGGCAGGTTTCTTAAACTCGAAAGGTGATATTATAAAATCCTACAGCTGGCCAGGACACTCAGTGCCGGATAAAATAGTATGGGACGGGAGAGATGATAAAGGATCGGATGTGCCGGAAGGATTGTATACTTATTTTATAAAGTCAACAGATAAAGCAGGCAATGAAACAGGAAAGGAAAGCAATCAAATAGCTCTTACACGCAAGTATCAGATCGCTGATATTACATGTTCACATGAATATTTTTCCAATCTGCAGAATACAAGCCTGAATTTTTATCCGTACATTTCGGATAAATCCGGGCTTGAGGAATGGCAGATTATTATAATGGATGATGACGGAGATTATCTCACTGAACTGCATGGTCTGAATACTATTCCTGAATTTGTAAAATGGGATGTACCGAATAATAAGACAAAGCTGAAAGACGGTAAATATCTGTTTAAACTTGCAGCAAAATTCAGCAGCGGAAATACACCGGAATCATTTATCAAAGAGCTGATTGTAGACAGCACTCCTCCTGAACTGGACCTGAGTTTTGATCCGGATATTTTTTCTCCGGATAATGACGGTGAAAATGATATTCTTACGATAAAACCTGAGGCTGAAGATAAATATGGAATAAGGGACTGGGAAGTGCTTGTATATGATCCGGCAGGCAAAATATTTAAAACATTTAACGGGAAATCAGCTCCGCCTCAAATTATAAAATGGGACGGATCCGGCAGAGATGAAGTCGAATCTGCTGCTGATTATTACATAGTATTTAAAGCATCCGATGTTGCGGGAAATGCTACTAAAACAGATAAGCTTAAATTACCAATAGATGTGCTTGTAATAGTTACGGAGCGTGGCCTTAAAATAAGAATAAGCAATATTGAGTTTGCTTTTGATAAAGCGGAATTAACAGAGAAAGCATATCCTGTATTAAACAGGGTAGTTGAAATACTTAATAAATACAGCAGGTATAACGTACTAATCGAAGGGCATACTGATGATTTCGGTGAGGAAGTCTATAACCTAAAGCTTTCAGAAAACAGGGCAAAAGCAGTTATGGATTATCTTATTACCGGAAATATTTCTGAAACAAGACTGTCTTTCAGAGGTATGGGGGAGACTTTACCTTTTCTTCCAAACACTGATAAGGAAAACAGAAGGAGAAACAGAAGAGTGGAATTCCTTCTTGTGAAATAAGCTGTATGTAATACCTGTAAAGCGGATGTCTATGGATAATAATAAAACAATTAAAGCGGTTTTTTCAGATCTCGACGGAACAATACTGGATCATCATACGTATAGTTATGGGAAGGCTATTAAAGGTATTAAGCTGCTGCGGGGGGAAAATATTCCTCTTATACTGGTTTCAAGTAAAACGATTGGGGAAATAATACCTCTGCATAAAGAATTAAAATTAAGGTGGCCGGTTATATTCGAAAACGGGGGAGGGCTGGCCTATCCTGAAAATAGCGGAAATTCCGGCAGCTTGCGTCTGGACGTCATTGGTGAAAGCACGGATAAACTGAAAGAGGAATTGACTTATCTGAGAAAAATAATCGGCAAACCGCTTAAAGCGATGTCTGAAATGGATATTGATGAAATTATTGAAAGAACAGGGCTTACAAAAGATAATGCCGTACTCGCTTCCGGTCGAATGACATCAATACCTTTTATACTGCCGGAACAGAATGAGATTAATCTGAATGCAATAAACAGCCAGTTAAAAAAACGGAATATGCTTGTCACAAAAGGCGGCAGGTTTTATCATCTGACTTCCGTAAAAGCAAATAAGGGATATGCTGTAAAAATTATCATTCAGTATTTGATGATAAATTTAAAAGTCCTGAATATTGAATCAATAGGACTCGGCGACAGTGAGAATGATATACCAATGCTTGAAGCTGTGGATAAGGCATTTCTTGTAAGAAAGCATGACGGGTCTGCTGTTGAAACGGATATAGATGTGACAGTAACCAAAGGTATCGGTCCTGCAGGATTTACGGAAGCAATAAAATCCATTCTTTAATTGTTTGCTACGGGCGGCAGTTTAAATCAATTATTCATTATATTAAGGATTATTATGGGATTACGTTTACTGGACTATGGAATTGAGTGGATTGTGAAATTTTTTGTTTTTCTGAAAAAGATTGTTTTAGCTGTTGTAAACAGCATACTTTCAAAATTTTTTGATATAAGCCTTCCGGAAAAAATTATTTTCATAAATACTGTCCCGGCTTTTTTCGCCATCATACTGTCAGTCGCTAGGTTCCATATCTTTGAAGAAAATTATTATATCAGCAATCCTCTTGCTGTATATATGATCGGGATAGTGATTTTTATGTTTATATCTCTGTATTTTTCAGGTATTATAAAATTTATTATCAGGTTGCTCATTAACGGCTATTATTTATTCTGGGTAATTTATATTCCGCTTTCTGAAGGGCTTACAAAAGCGGAACCGCATGAAATCACTCCGGGATATTATCTGAATATTGCTGTTCCGGCTGTTTATATTGCTGCTTCTGTATTTACTTTTTTATCAAATAAAGGAGAGTAGTACACGCCTGGTGAGATTAGTTTTGTAGTTTATCTATAGATGGGATTGGAAGTACATTAACTCCTTCATCCAGTAATTCTTTTACCTCTTCCCCGGTAGTTTCACCGTAAATATTCCGTTCCTCTTCAACGCCGTAATGAATGGCTCTTGCTGTTTCCGCGAAATTTTTCCCGACATTTTCGAAATTGTTTTGTATATATTCTCTGGCCTTTTTTATCATTTCGAACAGATTCGGGGTCTCCGTATTTAGCTGTAAACCGTTTTCTCCGGAAGATGATGACCCGGCCTGAATTGAACATCCGGTAAACAGCCTTTTAATTCTGGAGTCCTGACAAATCGGGCAGGTAATCATATTATTGTTCAGTTGTTCCTCAAATGCTTTGTAGTCTTTAAAAAATCCTTCAAAGCGATGCTCATTTGAACATTCAAGATCAAAAGAAATCATGGCAGCCTGTTATATTAATTGATCTAAGCATTATATTATAAGGGTTTTATGTATTAAATCTGTTCAAGCTTTTCCATACTGTCTTTCAGTCTGGAAAGCAGTTCTTCCGCTTCCTCTTTTTTTGTCTTTTCTTTTATGATAATATCTTCAGGCGCCTTTTTCAGGAATTCCTGATTGCCGAGTTTCCTGTCAATTCTGTCAATATCGGAAGTTGCTTTATCAATTTCCTTCTGCAGCCTTGCTTTTTCAACATCCAGATCAATCAGGCCTTTTAAAGGCAGATAGATTTCCATATCTTTAAGTATAGCGGATGCGTCCGTTTTAACAGGCTCATATGCCGGATCAATCCGGACATCTTCAATGCGGGCAAGATTTTTCAGATGAACCATTTCTCTGTTTATAAGTTCCTGAGTTGCCTTGTGATCAGTCTTGAAAATGACATTTGCTTTTTTATCAGGCGCGATATTCATTTCACCGCGAATATTTCTTATGCGGTAAATAATTTCTTTAAAAAGGTCTGTTTCTTCCCCTTCTTTTTCGAAGTTGTACTTATCGTTTATTTCCGGCCATTGTGAAACTATAAGTCTTGAACCTGACTCTTCTATCTTTGACCAGATTTCTTCAGTGATGAACGGCATAAAAGGATGCAGAAGCTTCAGGCTGGTTTTTAACACATGGTAAAGAACCTGCTTTGCTGTATCCGTTGATTCATTCATCGCTTCTTCTTTATTATATATTCTGGGTTTGGTGAGCTCAAGATACCAGTCGCAGAATTCATGCCACCAGAAATCGTACACGAGCTGAGCCGCTTCGTTGAATTTATATCCTTCCAGTGCCTTTGTTATGTTTTCTATTGCCTTGTTCAGCTTATAAAGTATCCATTTATCAAAATTTTTAAGGCTGTTGTCATTAAGTTCTTTTGGTTTGAAGTCATCACCAAGGTTCATCAGAATAAATCTTGTCGCGTTCCATATTTTGTTGCAGAATGCCCTGTAGCCTTCAATGCGTTTCTCGGACATGATAATGTCACGGCCCTGTGCAGCAAAAATTGCGAGAGTGAATCTGAAGGCGTCTGTTCCGTACTGATCCATCATTATGAGCGGGTCAATTACATTACCTCTTGATTTGCTCATCTTCTGGCCTTTCTCGTCTCTGACTAGCGCGTGAATATATACATCGCGGAACGGGATCCTGCCCATAAATTTTAATCCCATCATTATCATTCGGGCTACCCAGAAAAATATAATATCAAAACTGGTAACAAGAACGCTTGTGGGATAATATTTTTCAAGTGCGGGCGTTTTGTCAGGCCATCCCATTGTGGAGAATGGCCATAGGCCTGAAGAGAACCATGTATCCAGCACATCTTCATCCTGATAAATATCCTTTGATTTGCATTTTTCGCATTCAGCCGGATCATCCATCGCGACATTAATATGGCCGCATGATTTGCAGTAGAAAGCCGGTATCCTGTGCCCCCACCATAACTGCCTCGATATACACCAGTCCCTGATATTGTACATCCATTCAAAATATGTCTTTTCCCAGTTTTGCGGGATGAATCTGATTTCGCCGTTTTTAACTACTTTTATGGCTTCTTCAGCAAGCGGTTTTATTTTGACAAACCACTGATTCGATAGATACGGTTCTATAATTGTATTGCACCTGTAGCAGTGTCCTACTGAGTGGTCATGATCTTCAATTTTTTCAAGCAGTCCAAGTTTTTCAAGGTCTTCCAGGACTTTCTTTCTTGCGTCAAATCTTGCCAGCCCTTTATACTGCCCTCCGTTTTTGTTTATGACTCCGTTTTTGTCAAAAATGTTGATTTCCTGCAGCTCATGTCTTTTGCCCATTTCAAAGTCATTCGGATCGTGGGCAGGAGTAACCTTGACAAGTCCTGTGCCGAATTCCCTGTCAACGAAGTCGTCAGCAAATACCGGAATCTTCCGGTTCATAAGAGGAAGAATAACATTCTTACCAATAAGATATTTATATCTTTCATCATCCGGATTAACAGCAACACCGGTATCACCAAGCATTGTTTCAGGCCTTGTCGTAGCAACAACGATGAATTCGTCGCTTCCTTCTATAGGATATTTTAAATGATAAAGGTGCCCCTTCAGATCCTGGTACTCTGTTTCAATATCTGAAAGCGCGGTTTCGCATCTCGGACACCAGTTGATGATTCGCTCGCCTCTGTAAATCAGGCCTTCGTTATAAAGAGTAACAAATACTTTTCTGACTGCTTTTGACAGTCCGTCGTCAAGTGTGAATCGTTCGCGCTCCCAGTCACATGATGCGCCGAGTCTTTTAAGCTGGCTGATGATCTGTCCGCCTGAATGTTTTTTCCATTCCCAGACTCTTTTGACAAAACCTTCTCTGCCGAGATCGTGTTTTGTTTTGCCTTCTTCCGCAAGCTGCCTTTCAACAACATTCTGCGTGGCGATTCCCGCATGGTCTGTACCGGGCATCCATAAGCTGGATTTACCGGACATTCTCTGCCATCTTATAAGAATGTCCTGTAATGTATTGTTCAGAGCGTGGCCAATATGAAGAATTCCTGTTACGTTTGGCGGCGGTATTACTATTGAATAAGGCTCTTTGCCGTCATCTTCCGAAACATGGTAAAGATTTTCTTTTTCCCATATTGCATAAATTTTATTTTCAACCTCTTTCGGCTCGTATGAAGAAGGTAATTCCATGATAAGATTCCTTAATAATTTTTTCTGTAAAAGGTAAATTTTCAAAAGCAGGTAAACAGGGATGAATTTCCCTTCATGCTTTTTGATAATTTTCTGCGGATTAATAGTTTAAATATATATATGTTTATGCCATTTAGAGCCCGGTTTTTACAGTGTCAATTAGTTTTTAAGGCAGGAGTTTACGAATAAAACGGCATAATTTATGCTTTTTTATCCAGAATCCGCCTTAACACAGGCTGAATTTTAAAGTAATTAACATGGGAAATTTTCGGGTTTTAATAATTAAGTCCCCTTGTTTTTGATTAAAAAAAATCAAATAAATTATATTTTTTTCACTTTTATTTGACCCTTTGTACTTTTTTATATAACTTCATATGATATCAAATTGCTCTGTATTATGTCTTTTTAAAGCTGTGAATACAATCATCCGGAGGAATACATATGGAAGCTAATTTTGATAATAACAGATTAGATGACAGGCGCATTGGACCAGATACACTTGTAAAACTGTCTGCATCTATTGCCGGGTTTTCCAAGTTGCTGGTATTTGTAAGTGTTGTTTTTTCCTGGATATTGTTCTCAACTGCATTTATTATTGAATATGTAATAAAGACTCCTTTTAACGGTTTTATTCAGAATCAGAGCGGTTTGATTGAAAAAGAGCACTGGTTTTCATTACTGGTAAATTTTTCTTTATATTTAATAGTTACCGTATTTATTCTCTGTCTTCTGGGACTTTTCGTTAATTACTTCCGTCATCACCGGAAAGATGATACATATAATAAATCTCTTGTAGTATTCACGATTTTTTCATTTATTAGTTTTTTGTTTATTTGCATAATGTCACTGTTCAGCCTGTCTTCATAGTATTAATAAATTATTAATTTATTTTTTCTTCTCAAAATTCGAATATTTTTAATGATTTAATATCTTCAATTCTTCGCGTTATATGCCAATTTATTAAGAAGTTCCTCTTTCCAGGTTATATTTTGTTCCTGTTACCTGTTATTAATTTTATATTAATAATTTCTTATCTCCTCTTTTATTCCGGCTTTGTTTTCCGGATTATTTTAAGAAGAAAATGATTATCTGTTAAATTACACCAAATTTTCATTACATGTTTGACTTAATAAAAATTATAAATTATATATTTATAGTATAATGTAAACTTTTCTTTCAATCGATTATAATAATAGAAGTAATTTCTATGCATAAAGAAATAAATTTGTTCAATTACTCCTGAAATTCAGGGGAGGATATCTGTTCGTTGTAACTAAAAAATATAACTTGTACCTTAAAGATAAAGAAAATGGCATCAACTAAAAGAAAACTCTTATTTGATTATTATTCTGATGATCCTGATCAAATAAGTCAAAACGGTGTATTAAAAAAGAAAATTGAAAAATTAAAACAGAATAAAGTAAAAACTGTTTTTATTATTACTTCAAGGGAAATTCTGCTTGAACCATATCTCAAACTTGTGGGCTTGTATGAAGAGAATGGTCTTGATGTCAACAGTATAAATATTGAGGCATTTGATGACGATCATCTTCTTTTTATAAAAAATGCGGTTGAGGATATAAATGTCAGTTTCAGGCAGGGAAACTGCTTAATCGTATCTTTCGGAGACAGCGTGGCCGGCCCGCTTTTAGCGAGTTTTTACCTGTATTCAGGCAAAGATCTTGATAATGCCCTGTCCAGAGTAAGGATGATTAATGACAGCCTGATACAGACAGATCAGGAAGTGTCTTTTTTACGGAAGTTTCAGAGCTATATATCAGGAGCCGAAGTCAAAGCGGAAGAATCAGTTGCGGGGATTCAGCCGGATGGAAAAACAGATGACGGAATTAAACCTGAAGAGAAAAAAGAAATTCATAAAATATACCCTGAAAAAGAACCGGAAATTATTACAGAAAGAAAAGAAACTGTAAAAGAAAGTAAGGAATCTGTTAAAAAGAAGGATAAAGACGAAAAGGATGAAGAAAGTACAGAAGAAGATAATAGTTTACCGGAACTGAAAGGATTTGGAAGATTTTATACCGGCATAAGATTCAAGCTTGTAACAATAACATCTTTGATTGTTATTCTGTCTTTATCCGGAATGATTTTTCTGGCAACCTACTTTTTTAAAAGGGACAATACTGTCCGTGTTCAGGAAAACAATCTTTATGTGTCCGAGATAGTAGCTTTAAAAGTTAAATCTGATTTTCGGGCAATCATTGATAAGTCGAAACTAATGGCAAATACATTGATGCAGAATATCGGTAACAGGAATCTTGATTACTATTCAGATCTTCTGCTTAATAATGACAGGGATTTCATTTTCTTTGGAATGGCAGTCTCATCCGGAAGCTCTTCGCTTAATTTCACAAAAAAAGCATACAATAAGCCTTTGATGGATGAAAACGGGATAACTGTAAATGAAATTGAAGCAGTCGGCAGCATAAATAATATTTACAGGGATTCCTTTGCCGGAGAAACAGTTATTCATAATATCTCAACCCGGCTGCAGATTCCTGCCATCAGTATATGCATTCCTTTTCATAAGAGCAGTGACGGCCGTATTCAATCAGTGCTTGTCTGTTATCTGAAGCTTGACAGATTTCTTGAGGCGTTTCAAAGTTCCGGCATAACTAAAATGTTCATGGTTGACAGTAAAGGTGATATACTCGCACATCCTGACAGCGCTATTATTCTTGGGGGGGGGAATTATCTGGAACTGCCTATCGTCAAATCCATGATTAAAAGTACTTTGCCTAACGGCTTTCAAAGGTATAAGGATGAGACCGGATTATATCATCTCGGTTCTTTTAATAAAATCGGCATTGGCGGAAGCGGAGTAATCGCGACTGTTGCGGAAAACATAGCTTATCAGGAAGTCTATAATCAGCAGAGAAGGAATATTTATTTAACAATTGTCGTACTGACTGTTGCAGTACTTATTATTTTCTTTTTTGGAAAAACTCTTACCACTCCTATTGTGCGTCTTTTGGGAGCTACTAAAAAGATCAAAAACGGCGATTATAATGTAAAAATACGCCCTGCCTTCAAAGATGAAATTGGTGAACTGACTTATGCATTTATTGAAATGGGGCAGGGACTTGAGGAACGTGAAAAGATCAAAACCGCTTTCGGTAAGTTCGTGAATCCTGAACTTGCTGAAATGGTTACAAAGAATGAAGTAAAACTGGGCGGTGAAAGAAAAACAGTAGCAATACTGTTTTCCGATATACGCAGTTTTACGTCAATATCAGAAAAACTGCAGCCGGAAGAAGTCGTTGAATTCCTTAATGAGTATATGACCATAATGGTTGAGTGCATTGACAGGACAGGAGGTGTGGTTGATAAATTCATTGGTGATGCTATTATGGCTGAATGGGGCATTCCTGCTTCAAGAGGCAATGATACTGAAAATGCTATAAACGCGGCTTTAATGATGAGAAAAGTCCTGCTGGAATTCAACAAAGACAGGGGAGGAGATAAAAAACCTGTTATCAGGATCGGAATTGGAATAAATACGGGCGCTGTTTTAGCTGGTCAGATCGGTTCGGAAGACAGAATGGAGTATACGGTAATAGGAGATGCCGTGAACCTGGCTTCGAGAATTGAAGCACTCAATAAGCCGTTCGGCACGGATGTCCTGATCAGTGAGGATACTTATAATCTTGTTAAGGATCTTTACACTGTTGAAAAGATGTCGCCTATTCGTGTTAAAGGCAAGGAGGAGCCTCAGCAGATTTTTGCCGTTCTGGGAAGAACTAATGATCCGTTAATGCCCAAGAATATTCATGAACTGAGAGATCTTCTGGGTACAAAGGAGCAGCCGTTCAGGCGCAGACGGGAAGATAAAGATCAGGATGAGAAAACGGAAAAACAGGAATCCGAAGATTCTATTGAAGAAGAAGTAAAATATGAAATTCTCGCTTAGTGATATTTTTATCGTCGGAGTAAGTACGGCTGTTATCTCTGCATTTTCTTATCTTTATTATAAAGACATAACGGCAAAAGTGGAAGCAGGTACTGCTGAGGAAGTCGGAACACTTGTATATAAACGAAAAGTTACGGAAAGAAAATTTTCCGGACAGGTTGTATGGGAGGATATAGAAGATGAAATACCTGTCTATAACAATGATTCGATAAGAACTTCCGATCTGTCTGAAGCTGTTATTCGTCTGCACGACGGAACAGAGATTAAGTTAAATGAGAACAGCATGATACTTCTGGCGCTCGGAGACAATCAGATTGATATTGAATTTGCCCGGGGGTCCATTCTCGCTTCAAGGAATAACGCAGAGGGTGATGTTAAGGCATTAAACATTAAAAGCGGCACTACCAATGTCACAATTGATAAGAGTAATGTTGAATTATCTCAAAGTAAAACCGGTGATCTCAGCCTGAAAGTTGCTAAAGGTAACGCGAATCTTAATACCGGGAAAGGCATTGAAAAAGTCGGAACAGATAAACAACTCGTTATTTCAAAAAATGCTGATGTGCTGAGTTTTGATCTTGGACTTAAACTTATAACACCACTTCAGGACAGCTATCATGCTACTGTCGCAGATAAAACCAGAATTGCTTTCTCATGGGAGGATGTAAAAGGTGAACATGATGTTTTTTTTGAATTGTCAGACGGCATGCCTTTTACGAATATTTTAAACAGCACGAAAGTTGAGAATAATAATTTTTCACTGGATATGAGCAAAGGCATTTATTACTGGAGGGTAAGAGCTGTTCATAAAGTTTCAAAGAAGCAGGAATTCAGCGAGGCGAGAAGGTTTACTGTATTATGGGATCAGCCTGTATACCCGGTCTCGCCGGAGAACAGGGAAATTATTAAATACAGGACAAAACTTCCGATCATTAATTTTAAATGGACAAAAAGTGAAATTGCATCCGGGTACAAACTGATTCTTGCAAGCGATAGCGAACTTAATAATATAATCGGCACTTATCAGATACAAAATAATAATTATGTTATAGATTCTCTTGATAAAGGAGCTTATTTCTGGAGAATTGAAAAAATAACCGGTTTGAAAGATATTACAGATACGGTTCCAAGCATTATTTACAGATTCGATCTCCAGGAAAAAGAAATGATTTCTGCTCCTGAACTTGTTTATCCTGTCAATAGAAAACAGTTCAGCAGAATAATGCTTGATAAAAAAAATATAACTTTCACCTGGAATCAAAATCCGGATATCCGGGAGTATAAATTTGATCTGGCAATGGATAGAAGGTTTGATAATATTATTCATACTGCTCAAAGTAAACTTAATTTCTATCAGCTTGCAGAAAATCTCAGTAAGGGAGAGTATTTCTGGCGCGTTACCGGATTAATTGAACAGGATGAATTTACATCACCTTCAGTAGCCAGTGTTTTCAGTATTGTTGATAAAAATGAAATAAAATTATTTCTTCCGCAAAATAACGCTGTCTTATCGCCGCAGGAAAATGAAAAACTGGCTTCTGTCCGTTTTTCATGGGAGAGAAGCGTAATAAACGGCAATTACAAACTGGAAATTTCAAAAAATAAAAATTTTTCCTCAATATATAAGGAGTCTGCATTATCCTCAATTACCAACGCTGCTACGATTGATGAGTTTAAACCGGGAGAGTATTTCTGGAAAGTAAAACTGCTTGATGAAGAGAATAATTTAATACTGGAAAGCAAATCCCGTTCAATTACCGTTAAGGAAGTGCTGGGGAATCCGGATATTGTTTCTCCGAAAAACGGTTATGATGTGAATATGTCAAATAAAGATGAGCTGTCGCTTGTATGGAAAAATGTTAATGGAGCTGATTTTTACCGCATGACTTTATACCGCCTTAAACAGGGAAAGAAATATAAAATCGCATATTCTGAGCAGAAAGGAACAAGTTATAAAATTACAGATTTGCGTAAACTTGATACCGGCAGTTTCCAGTGGACTCTGCAGGCTTTTGAAGGCAGGGATAATACAATTACAAGAAAAAGCTCAGTTATTGAAAGCGATTTCAAAATAACCCTCGGAAAACCCATGCAAAAAGCTGACGTTGATAATTTGAAAATAGAAAACCTCTGATTTTTATTACAGTATTTTCAGTATCTTTGAGTATTATGAAAATTATTAGTTGTTTATACATTTTCTGTTCTGCGTAATAGCAAATATCAGGTTTTTACCGGAGGGAAAGCACAGAATGGGTGAGGCAGAAATATATACCGTTTTCATTGCTGAAGATGAACAACCAGCCCGTGATTTACTGACAAGTTATATTTTTCAAAGAACAGAACTTAAACTGGCAGGCTGGTCAATGAACGGAAAGGATGCACTGGAAAAACTTTCTGAAAACAGTTATGATCTGGCATTCGTTGATATTAATCTTCCGGTTCTGACCGGTGTTGAAATAATTGAAAAACTTGAACAGAGGCCTTATTTTATTTTCACTACAGCTTATGATAATTACGCATTAAAAGCATTTGAACTGGGAGCAGTAGACTATCTGCTTAAACCGTTTTCCATGGAAAGATTTAATACTGCTGTTGATAAAGCATTACAGGTTATTAGTAGTAATTCCTCCCGGACAAAAACTTCCGGGACTATTGGCCTTTCCGTTAAAGAGGATGAGAATTATTATATACTTCCGTACGATGAGATAATCTATTTGTCATCAAATGGCAAGTATTCCCGGATACATACCAAAAAAAGAATTTATAAGACTGCTCATACTTTAAAGGAAACACAGAAAAAACTTCCCGCAGATATTTTTTACCGGATACACAAAAAGTATGTTGTTAATATAGAATATATTTCGCATGTCCAGTATTTAATGGGAGGGCAGTATGCTGCTTTTCTGAAGGATAAGGGATCGTCCATGCTGACTATCGGACGAGCGTATATTCCTGATCTTAGAGGAAAACTGAGTTTCTGATTCGGAGGCTGATGATTTTTGAAAATTCGTATCCGGTGCTGCATTTTATTCTTCGATCAATTGTTTTAACCTGTCCAGTTCTTTTAGTGCTTCGACGGGTGTCAGATTATCAATGTCAATATTTTTTATTGCCTGAACCAGTAAATGATTTGAGGCGTTAAAAATATCAAGCTGTTCTCTTGCTTCCTCTTTTTCTTCTGTTCTTTTCGAATTTCCCGATGAACGAAGAGAAGCTTTTTCCAGTTTCTCAAGAATACTGTTCGCGTTTGAAATTATTTCTTTCGGTATTCCGGCAAGGTTGGCCACATGAATGCCGTAGGATTTATCGGCAGCTCCGGGTACGACCTTGTGAAGAAAATCAACTCCGCCAATCCGTTCTTTAACAAGGACATTATAATTGGTTATTCCTTTCTTGTTTCCCAGTTTAGTCAGTTCATGATAATGTGTCGCGAAAAGAGTTTTTGCTTTAAGGTATCGTAAAATATATTCCACAACAGCCCATGCTATTGACAGTCCGTCATAAGTGCTTGTACCTCTCCCGATCTCATCCATTATAATCAGGCTTTTATCCGTAGCATTGTTAAGAATGACTGCTGTTTCATTCATCTCAACCAGAAAGGTTGATTCTCCTCTTGAGATATTATCCGAAGCTCCTATTCGTGTAAAAATTCTATCCACTACTGACATATCGGCAGCCTTTGCAGGCACAAATGAACCCATCTGGGCCATAAGCTGAATAATGGCGATCATTCTGATATAGGTTGATTTACCTGACATATTAGGCCCCGTTATAAGCTTGATAATATTTTCAGATTTATCAAGCATGACATTATTAGGAATAAATACCTCACTCGTAAAATATTTTTCTACAACAGGGTGCCTTCCTGATTCAACCGAGGTTTTCCCGTTATTGTTGAAGGAGGGTCTGACGAATTTATTTTCAATTGCGCTCAGGGATAAAGAGCAATAAAAATCTATGTCGCCAATTGCCGAGGCGCATTTCTGGAGGTCGTTCTTATAAGATAATATTTCAGACTGGAGCTTCTGAATCTCTTCGTTTTCAAGACGTGTAATATTATCTGAAGATGAAAGAATTTCAGTTTCAAAGTTCTGGAGCTCTTCGGTAGTATACCTTTCGGAATTAACCAGAGTCTGCTTCCTGTAATAGTCCTCAGGAACTTTTGAAATTTGACCTTTGCTTACTTCTATGAAATATCCGTGAACTTTATTGTATTTTATGCGAAGTGTAGGGATGCCCAGCCTGCTTTTTTCTTTTTCCTGATAATTCAGTATCCAGGTCTTCGCGTCTTTTTTTATTTCATACAGATGATCAAGTTCGGAATTATATCCTGCTTTAATTACTCTTCCGTGTTCAGGCGACAGTGCCGGATCATCATCAATTGTATTATTTATTCTTTCCGCTAATTTTTTTAAATCAGGAATTTCAGAACATATTTGATTTACAAGATCAGATGATTCTTTAAGAAGGATATTTTTAATTTCAGAGGATGCATTAATTGAATGCATTAAAGCGATGAAGTCTCTTGGAAATGACCTGCCGATTGTAAATCGTGAAACAAGTCTTTCAATATCATGAATTTCCTTTAATCCGGAAACAATACTGTTGGTAAGTTCAGCATTGTTAAAAAAATATTCAACAATGCCGAGCCTTTTCTCTATATCTTCTTCCTGAAGAAGCGGCCCCAGAATATTTCTTTCAATTGTCCTTCTTCCCATCGCTGTCTTTGTGAAATTCAGTACAGAGAAAAGAGTCCGGTTTTTTGATTTATCCTGATTCTGAACAAGTTCAAGATTGCGGATAGTTGCATCATCGAGCATCATATATTTTGATGCAATGACTCGTCTTGGAGTTTTAAGATGGTCGAATGCCTTCTTATGAGTATCTTTCAGATATTGCAGAGTTGAGCCTATTGTGATGATTTCAAGATCAGATTCAATACCCAGACCATCAAGAGATATAATGCTGTATACATCTTTTATGATTCCTGTAGAATAATCAACATCATAAAACCATTCATTGATTTTCTGAACCGGAATACCTGAGTTATCAAGGTGCAGCCTGAAAAGAGTTTCTTCGGAATCATTATCTGCTTTATACAGTACTTCCTTCGGATTAAATTTGGATATTTCCCCTCTGAAAATATCTATAGACTTATCTATCTGTGACAAAATAAAATCGCCTGTTGAAATGTCAACAAAGGCAAGCCCTATCCGGTCTTTGTTTAAAACTATGGATGCCAGAAAATTATTGTCGTCAGACTGCAGCAGGTTTGATTCAACAATAGTTCCCGGTGTAACTATGCGTACGACTTCTCTTTTAACTATACTTCCGCTCGACGGCACAGCTTCCATCTGTTCGCAGATAGCGACTTTGTGCCCTGCTTTAATCAGCCTTGAAAGATAGCTGTCCATCGCGTGATAAGGGATGCCGCACATGGGAACTTTATCCTGTCTTGATGTAAGCGCAATGTCCAGTATTTTTGATGCTGTTTTCGCGTCGTCCAGGAACATTTCGTAAAAGTCTCCCATGCGGAAGAACAGTATCTCGTCAGGATGATCCCTTTTTATTGACAGGTACTGTCTCATCATAGGCGTGAGTTTTTCAGTGTCATTCTTCATAAATATATATATTATTCGCGTCCTTTATGATTCTTACAATATTTCCGTTTATGCCGAATTCTTCAGCTAATCTGATCCTTGTGTTTGCCGCCATATCAATGTCTGAAAATTTTCCGGCGTACAGCATGTATCCGTTTTTCACTCCTGCTATTTCCACCGGGCGAAAGTCTTTGTTTATGAGTTTTTTAATTTCTCTGGCGCTGCTTATTTTATCAAAAGGTCCAAGGGAAATAGAATACTGTACTCCGGATTTTTCATCATTGTTATCAATATCGATTTCCGGCTGAATATCTATACGGTCGGTATTCCGGATAGTTTCTTTATCAGGCAGATAACCGGTTTTAACCGGGTTATATTTTGCAATCCTGTCAAGCTGTTTGTCCGAGAAACGTGCCTCCGGTGACCTGGGAAAATTCCGGACAAGATCAGTATAGGCAGAGTAGGCTTTATTGTAATCTGCCTTGGATTCATAATAACGTCCGAGAAGGAACAGAGCAGCAGGCATACTGGATGAATCCCCGAACCCTGTTATAATTTCATTCAGATTATTAAGATAGCTTCTTGAAAGCCCGAGAATATTTCTGTTTATGTAGGATAGTAAAATAAGCGTACTCGAAAGCGTGTTATAGCTGTGATCTCTTTCTATTATATCCAGACAGACATTTTTTGCTGCATCATATTTTTCAAGCTGAATATATGCTTTGGCAAGAAAGAATTTATATTGAAGAGTATATTCGCTTTGCCGGAACAGTCTTATTCCTTTAATCGATTCATTTTCCAAGGTTTTCCATTTTGACATTAGATAAAGTATTTCGCATATTCTGTACTGGGCAATGTCTCTCTTTTCAAAATATCTGTATTTATCAACAAGTATTCTAAACTGATTTATCGCTTTATCCGCATCAGTTTCATTTTCTGCGAGTAATAACCGGACATCTGCAATATAATTGCTTTGCGGATATCTCTTAAAAAATTCGTTAGCGTTTCTGATCATCTCTCCATTCTCGCCTTTCTTCGCGAGTTCGTTAATACGGTTCAGGTAGTCTTTTTCAGACAGGGAAGAAAATGCGGGATTGCAGATAAACAGTGATAAAAGAATAGTTATGCTGATACTGTATTTCTTCATTAATAGCTGGTTTTCAATTTTTGTTCTTTGTTGAATCTTTCAATTGAAAGCTGTATTAATCTGTCAATGAGTTCTGTATAGGGAATACCGCTGTATTCCCATAGTTTCGGATACATACTTATTTTAGTGAATCCGGGTATAGTATTAATTTCATTTACAATAATTTCCCCGTTATCTTTCAGGAAAGAATCAACACGTCCCATGCCTTCGCATGATAGAGTTACAAAAGTCTTAACCGCAATCTCCCGGATTTTTTGTGCTGTCTCATCAGGAATATTCGCGGGAATTTCCAGGACAGCACCTTTTTCATCGATGTACTTTGCTTCATATGAATAAAAATCGTGTGTTGATATTATTTCACCCGGAACTGATGCGATGGGTTTCCGATTTCCAAGTACTGCGCATTCAATTTCCCTGCCTTTTATAAATTCTTCTATTATTATTTTGGTGTCATATTGAAATGCGTTTTTGACCGCATTGGTATAATCAGATGAATTGTTTACTTTGCTGACCCCGACGGATGATCCCAGATTTGCCGGTTTAATAAAACAGGGTATACCGATTTCAGTTTTAATCTTATTGAATTCAGGAATCTCGTCCTCAATGTCGATTGCAAGATATTTTCCTATCGGAATCCCTGCATCACGTAAAAGGCGTTTCATTATATCCTTGTCCATGCCCACAGCTGAGCCGAGAACACCGGCGCCTACAAACGGAATGTTCGCAAGTTTCAGTAATCCCTGGACTGTGCCGTCTTCTCCGAACGGGCCGTGCAGAATAGGAAAGACAACATCAATCTCCGGACTGTCATTGTTCCCTGACAATTTGGAGATTTTTCCGCTGCTCTGGGGAACTAAAGCAACGGAGTCGCTTTGTGTATTAAGTTTAATAAGTTTCGGATCGTTGGCGTTAAGCAGAAACCGCGAACTGTCGTTTAAAAGCCATCTGCCTGTTTTATCTATTCCGATAAGTACCGGACTGTATTTTTCCTTGTCAATTGCATCATACACATTTTTTGCAGATTGCAACGATACTTCATGCTCGGCTGATTTTCCGCCGAATAATATGCCTACATTGATTTTTTTCTTACCCATAATCCTTTCCCGGTCAAATTTATACTGCAAATGTGATCATTCACAACAGCTGTCGTCAACTATTTGTTTGTACTTGTAGTGAAAATTGTCCGGAATTGAATGAATATATGTGGCATTGTACAGAAGATCAGGATTGGGATTTTGGATTTTATCGTTAAATAATATTCCCGGTAATACTGTTCTTACACTCTTTAACTTCTTCAGGTGTTCCTTCTGCAATGATATATCCGCCTTTATCTCCGCCTTCAGGCCCAAGATCGATAATCCAGTCTGCATTTCTTATAAGGTCAGCATTATGCTCAATAACAATCACGATATTTCCTGCGTCAACAATCCTGTGCAGAAGATTCAGCAGATGTTCAATATCCTGAAAATGCAGGCCTGTTGTAGGTTCATCAAGGATGTATACTGTTCTGCCTGCCCTGGATTTGCTTAATTCCTTTGCCAGCTTAACTCTTTGCCCTTCTCCTCCGGAAAGTGTAAGGGCACTTTGTCCAAGTTTTAAATATCCGAGTCCCACATCCTGGAGAGTGTTAAGTATTCCGAATGCTTTATTATCTTCTGCAAATAAGCGGCATGCTTCATCTATATCCATTTCAAGTACATCTGCAATAGTTTTGTCTTTATAGGTTATTTCAAGAGTATCGTTGTTAAATCGTTTTCCCCCGCATTCCGAACATGTTATCCATACATCCGGCATAAAATTCATTTCTATTTTTTTTCTTCCTTCTCCGCTGCATGATTCGCATTGTCCTTCTTTGCTGTTAAAGCTGAATCTGTTGATTGAGTATTCTCTGTTTTTTGCCTGGTCTGTTGAAGCAAAAATATTCCGGATTTCATCGAAAACACCTGTGTACGTTGCAGGATTTGACCTTGGTGTTCTGCCAATAGGTTCCTGTGTAATTGAAATTACATTATCTATATTTTCGATGCCTTCTATTTTTTTATAATCGTTCTTAAGGAGAATATTATGACTGCAGTAATAGGTAAGTACAGGAGCGAGAGTATGAGTTATCAGACTGCTTTTTCCTGATCCGCTTTTACCGGTAATGCAGATGAACGCACCAATAGGAAATGATACATCAACATCTTTTAAATTATTCTTAGATGCGCCATAAAGTTTCAGCCAGTTATTAAACGCTTTCTGCTGTATTGTATTCTTTTTATCGGAAGAAAAAGTTTTTTGCAGATATCTTCCTGTAATTGAGTTTTTATTTTTAATTACTTCTTCAGGATATCCCTGGGCAATTAAATTCCCCCCGTTAATTCCTGCTCCCGGGCCGATATCAATCAGGAAGTCTGCTTCAAGCATAGTCTCTTTGTCATGTTCAACAATAACAAGCGTATTCCCTGCATCTCTAAGCTCTTTCATTGTCTTAATTAGTTTGCTGTGATCGCTTTGATGAAGGCCTATTGACGGTTCATCAATAACATAAAGAAGATTTGATAATCCGCATCCAAGCTGTGATGCAAGTCTGAGCCGCTGTGCTTCGCCGCCTGATAAAGTAGGTAAAGGGCGTTTAAGCGTAAGATAATACAGGCCGACATTGATTAGAGAAGCGGTTTTATGAATCAGATTTCCTGTAATTTCATTTGATATTGTGGCATCTTTTTCAGAAAGCTGCTTATTTAAATTCTCTGCCCAGTTTTTCAGCTCCTCTATTGATAATGACATAACCTCAGGAAACCGTTTATTTCCGACTGTGACATATCTTGCTTGTGCTGATAATTGCTCTCCCATACATGTGCCGCATTCTTTTTCGTCCATGAACTGCTTTAAATAGTCAGCAGTTTTTTTCCCGTGGGAATCCCTGAAGAGTCTTTTGATATGATTAACAGCACCTTCAACAGGCCGGCTTATGTCTCCGGATCGTCCGCGTGAACCGTAATATGCTAACTGGACTTCCTCTCCGTCTGAACCGAATAATGCTTTTTCGCGAAACGCTGAGGGCAGTTTGCTCCAGGGTTTTTCGAGGTCGACTTTCATGCTGTTTGCAAGGGCAATGACTTCTCCTTTAAACCAGTTGCCGGTAGGTTTTTTCATGAATTTTCTTAAATCCCCCCACCATGCCGAGGCACTGTCAAGAATCGATTTTTCAGGTTCTGAAACTATTAGTTCAGGAGATATTTTCATTTGAGTACCAAGTCCGTCGCAGTCAGGACACATGCTTTCCGGATTATTGCTGCTGAAAGATGAAGGAGTTAATTCAAAAAAAGATATCCCGCAGTAATAGCAGTGATTGCGTGTATGAAGAATAAATTCATCACTATCCTCTGTTATGATTTTAAAAGCGCCGCTTTCTGTTTCAAGGATTTCTTCAACAACACGTTTTAAGCTGGTAATGTATTCACGAATGTCCTTATATTCAGGTACTGTGAAATTAAATAATATATCATTCTTTTTTAATGATACAATATTAAACGATATTTCTGAATGCAAATTTGATAACAAAGTAATAATTTCAGGTACAGTTTTCGGTTCAACAGCCCTGCCGCATTCAGGGCAATGGCGGACGCCGATTCTTGCAAACAGCAATCGTAATAAATCGCTGATGTCGGTTATTGTGCCAACTGTTGAACGTGTGTTTCTGCTTATTGATTTTTGTTCAACTGCAATCGCGGGAGGCAGATTCGTTATCTGATCAACAGCTGGTTTTTCGAACTGTTTAAAGAACTGTCTTCCTGTAGATGAAATACTGTCCATGAAGCGGCGCCGGCTTTCTGCATATATTGTATCAAAAGCGAGCGATGATTTTCCGCTTCCGCTTAAACCGGTGATCACTGTCATTTTATTCTTGGGAATATTGACAGATATATTCTGCAGATTATTTTCCCTGGCGCCTGAAATAACAATGAATTCATGATCATTTACTTCCATGATTGTTTTTTTATTATTTGAAATAACTTTTTTCTCAGTTTTATTCCCATAATCACTTAATCCTTTAAGCCTGTTGTAATCGGATTCCGATATTGAAATTACGTTATTACTCATTTTGACTGACTTTTTATTATAGGAGAGAAGAAAAGGACAAATAAAAAAAGGCAAAACGACCGATGAAAGAGGTGACCA
>JAFGDQ010000069.1 GCA_016932015.1 Spirochaetota bacterium
AGTTGCGTCTTTTAGTCTTTTATCGCTTCCCTGAACAGCGACGCCGTCTTTGTCTTCACCGTTTTCGGCGAGTTCAACAATACCTTTCGATGAAGTAGTCGCATTTTTTATTCTTTTATCGCTTCCCTGAACAACAACGCCGTCTCTGTCTTCACCGTTTTCAGCAAGTTCTACAATACCTTTTGATTTAGTCGTGGCATCCTTTAATCTTTTGTCATTTCCCTGAACAACCACACCTTCCCTGTCTTCGCCATTTTCAGCAAGCTCTACAATGCCACTGGATGTTATGCTGGCGTCTTTTAATCTTTTATCATTTCCCTGGACAACAACGCCGTCTTTGTCTTCACCGTCGTCTGCAAGTTCCACAATACCCTTGTTGTTGATTGTTGCGTCTCTAAGGCGGTCGTCATCACCCTGTACGGCACAGTTTGCGGACGCTTCTCCATTATTTGCAAGGCGAACAATCCCAAAGGTATTCCTGCTTGCATGCTGCAGTCTTGAATCGTTTCCCGGCACAACACCAAATTCGGAGTATTCCCCGTCCCGGCATATTTTCATAATGCCGTAATTATTTTCCGTTGCTTTTTTGAGTCTGGAGTCATCTCCGCGTACAACAACATCATGACTTTCTTCTCTGTCTTTTCCCAGCCTGACAATGCCGTATCTGAGTTCCGTCGCTTTTTTTAATCTTGAGTCTGATGCCTGAACTGCAAAGGAGGGAGAATCCTGGCCGTCCTCAGCGAGCTGTACAACTCCTTTGCTAATGGTTGTAGCTTCTTTTAATCTTGAATCATTGCTGCGGACAACCGTATCTTCCGTGTCCTCTCCGTCTTTAGACAGTTTCACAATGCCGTACTGAAAAACAGATGCATTGGGAATGGAGTTCTCAGCTTCATATTCCCGGGGAAATGCGGATATTAGGCTGAAAATTTGAATTCCGCCAATTCTTGCCGAAAATGCTTCCTTGTTTGTTTTAACGGTATCCATGCTGATATTTATGAAACGGCATGAAGTCGGACTGAAATCCCAGAGATATTCTCTGGATGCTTCCGCTGAAAAATTTCTCTGATCAAACAAAGTGCTCCAGATATCATTATCTTTACTGACACTAATCGCAAAATTTTCCGGGAAACCATGTTCCTGAATATTGGCAGATGAAAAAGATAGCCTGCTGATAACATAATTATTTCCAAGATCTATTTTAATCAGTTCCCTGCCTTTTTTGGCTGAAATATTTGATTCCCAGTATGTATCATTATTAAAATCAAGCAGATTGGAATGATCCTGCTTATAGGACAATGAACTGCTTGAAGATATTTCTTTCACACCTGAAATTCCTGATGTAAACCTTTCTATTTCAGAATAAAATTTAGTCCCGACCTTTCCAGGTCTTGTAATGAGCATTTTAATGTATCTGACAATTGTCAAAGGAATGTTAAGAGAATAATAGTCTGAATTGTCAAGGTTGAATGACTTTTCTATTTGGATAACTTTCCAGCTTTTTCCGTCCATGCTGAATTCAATCTGGAAGTCGGATGGAAATGCTGATTTATCATTCTGTGAAGGTATTATTTCTATATAATTTACAGGAATTTCGGTTTTATAATCAATAATAAAGTGGTCTATTGATATTGAATTGCTTTTTTTTGAACTCCAGTAACCATTAGCTTTTAGTATATTGTTTATTGAATATTCACTGTCGATTTCATTTGAAAAATCCGAGATTGTCCCTTCATAAAATTTTTTATGGCTTATATTAATAAAATGCATTATAATCTCCGGGATTTATTATTATATATAACAGTTGTTAGAGTGACAATTATGAATTTATAATTTATTATGTCATTATGAAATGCAACTCGTTTTGTTTCAGCCGTATTTGTAACTGTCAAATATTTTATTTGAAGGTAGTATAAAACTTTGGCATTGTATTTAATCTGGAATTTATTTTAATTTTTTTGTAACTATCCAGCTATAGTTTCTCAGGAAGGAATAATTATCAATTTGCCCTTCTCGTAAAATACATCACGTATCATTCGAAGGTCGGAAACATCCTGTTTCTTCCAAATTGATAATTATTCCTTCCTGAGAAATGGCTTTTGCTCATAGATTGATAACAGCTGAATAGTTTTTTTTATCTATTAGTCTAAAATTAAAGAACTGTTTCCCCGCGAATAATCATAAAAAAAGATTGATTTTTTCTTATTTTTTCTGATTAAAGTATATTCTTATGGATTTTATAGAAGAAAAAACCCCAGGTGGTAATACTATAAAGGTTTTGTTGAAAACGTGGGAATATACTGTTTTCAACAAAGCAGGCAAGGTAATATACGCTGATGAGGCCGAAGGCAAGGTCCTGCGCAAAGTCCCTGTGCTTGGTTTTCTTGGTAAAAATATCAGGCCGGTAAAAACAAATCTCTCTGAAATTATATTTTATAAAATATCAAAAGGGGATATTATTATTCCTTATGATGATCTTTTAATAAATAAGAGAAAATATCTTTTCCTGCGAACATATGAAGATATAGATGTTGTTCCTCTAAGGGTTATACAGGTTGAAAATATTTACAGGCTGGTACGTGAAATTGAAAACGGACTCATCTTTGATTATACAATTGTTGATAAAAATATAACAGATAATGAAATTATTGTAATTAAAAACAGATGTCCGTCTGCTGAAATTTTTTATTCAGAAGAGGGAGATGAGAAAGAAGATAATACTTCCGGGAATAATGAAGCGGATGATGCTTTTGAAAATAAAAACCTGAATATAATGTCTAATAATCCTGTTTTTCTCGCCAGAATACATCTTAAAAAACTTGCTTTGTCAAAAGTTAACCAGATTCTTCTGGATTTTGATATATCTTCTCTGGAAGCTGAATATATGCTGAGGTTTATTGAGGTATTGTTAAGCAATAAGGAAGGGGATGAGGAAATTGAAAAGAACAGAACCAAACTGGAAGCTCAGGCTGACGGTTTCAGATTTTATATTAGTTTAATTAATAGTGATAATAATGCAATAATATCAATGATAAATGATATAAATGACTCGGGTAAAATATCATCATATTCTACATTACTTGCAAAGGTTAAACTGCTGTTTTCCAAACAGGAGGATCTTTTGCAGCTTACTGAGTATGAAAATCTTCTTTATGAGGCTAAAGACAGGATGCAGGAGTCATAATTTTTACCGGATAAAAATATTTAATCAATTTTCCTCCCATCTCTTTATATTCAAAAAATAAAATTTACTATTTATTTACTGCTAACAGGATTGAACTTGAAAAAAATAATGATTTTTCTGTTTCTTATTGTATCTCTGCCGGTAGTTTCTAATGAAAAAATACCGGAACAGACCGTTGCAGCAGATGACATCCTGGTTGAAATTCCTGAAAATAAATTCGATGAGTTTTATTTTAATGAAAAATACAGTCCTTATATAAGAAAAGGATTATATATAACAGGCCCTTTATTTATGGCTGTTTACGGATTTGCAACATGGGGCTGGGACACTCGCGAGAGTTTTACATTGCGGCCGGAAACATATATGGGAGCGCATGCTGCTGACGGCGCATCAGACAAATACGGTCATTTATATGGAAATTTTATTATAAAGCGGTTTACAACTTTTTTATTCAGAGCAACCGGGTCCTCCTCCAATAAAGCTAATCTTGAAGGGGCATTGCTAACAGAAATAATTACTCTGGGGGGCGAAATAGGTGACGGATTTGGACCAAATTATGGATTTGATCCCTATGATATTCTGTTTAATAATATCGGAATTTTCCTTGCCGTGCTGCTGGATTATTCACCATTTCTGGATCGTATATTTACAATACAATGGGAATACTGCCCCAGCCGGGAAATGCGTAAAAAGTTCAGTATTGGTGAACATCATGATTTTTTTACAGACTACAGCGGACAGAAAGTACTGCTTGCTGTTAAACTAGCGGGAATACCATATCTTTCAAATACATTTTTACGATATATTAATTTTGATATAGGTTATTATTCAAGAGGATATAACCCTTCTAAATATTATGATACCAGAACGAGAAGTCTTCATTTAGGAGTATCAATTAATATGTCAATAGTTTCAGGGGATATACTTCCTTCAGGATATCTGTCATCAACGATGCAGACAGGGTTTAATTATTTTCATTTGCCCTGGGATATGGAAACAGAAAGCGTAATTTCTGACAGACCTCAGAATGAATTTGAATAATTGTAGTATACAAAACAGCTCATTAAAATTATATTGTATTTATAGATGATCATCGGGTTAATATTTAAATCGTATCTGTTCATTTAGCATCTATAATTTTTTATTGTTTTGAATATTATTTAAGATACGGGTCATTAAAAGAATGAAATATAGGACAGGATCTGTTTTTATATGTTTGTTTTTCTGCATGTTTTCAATATGTGGTTCATCACTTTATTCGGCAACAGAATGGTGTGATGTCTACTTTACAAATCCATGTGAAGGCAGCGGCGAGCAATTAGGCAGGAATAATCCGGAAATTGGGTTATTGTCGGAAATCAGTAACGCAAAGAAATGTTTTTACGGTGCTTTTTATGATTTAACTTCAAAACCCCTGATTCAGGAGCTGATAACAGCATCAAGGCGTGGAGTTGATGTAAAACTTGTAATTGAAGCAGATAATGTTGCAAAGTTATGCACTAAAGAATTTATAGATTCCGGAATCAGGATTGTAACCGATGACAGGGCGGGTCTCATGCATAATAAATTTGCAATAATTGATAAAGAAAAAATCTGGACAGGTTCTTATAACGCCACTTACAACGGCGGATATAAAAATAATAACAATGCAATAAGAATAATATCAAAGGAGGTTTCGATTATTTATCTTGCTGAGTTTGATGAAATGTTTAAAGATAAAATATTCGGAAATAAACGGGAATATACGGTTTTTCCTGCTTTAATGAAAAATAATTTATGCAGAGTTGCTGATACCGGTATTGAAGTGTATTTCTCTCCTGAAGATGATATTGAGAGCATTATAGTCAGGAAACTCTCTGAAGCTAAAGATGTAATCTGCTTTATGGCTTTTTCCTTTACAAACGACAGGATTGCTGATGAGTTGATTCGTCTTAATAAAAGCGGAGTCAGTGTGTCCGGGATTATTGAACGGACAGGAGCGAATAGTAAATATTCTGAATATAAAAAATTAAATATAGAAGGTGTGCAGGTTAATCTGGACAGGAATAAAAGAATTATGCATCACAAAGTTATTATAATAGACAACCGCTTACTGTTAACAGGATCCTATAATTTCTCTAAAAATGCAAATAAAAATAATGATGAAAATTTAATCGTTGTCGATAATAAGATCATTGCAGGTGAATACGTAAATGAGTTTTATAAATTATTTTTAAAAAAATAATAAAATTGCTTGCAATTATTAAGCAATATTTATTTAGTGTTGCAATCGTTTGGCTATTGATTCTTTGAAATTTACTTGTGAGTTTGTGTTACGAAGGTTTTACTTTTTTTTGTCTGCATTAGTCAGGCTTTAATGAAGTAAGTAATTGATTAATTCGGGATAAGAAGTGCCTGGTTAACCTTGTTTGATACAAAAAAAGAAAAAAATAAAAAAATTGATTGCAATTATTAAGCAATATTTATTTATTGTTGCAATTGTTTGACTGTTGATTCTTTGAAATTTACTTATAAGTTTGTGTTAAGAAGTCTTTACCTTCCTTATGAACATCAATTAGGAAAAAGTAAAGTGGGTAGGTAACTCGAGAAAAATATCGATTAACTTTACTTAATACGAAAAAAGAAAAAAATTAAAAAATTGATTGACAACGAAAGTGGGAATGGATATACTATCCATGTAAAATTATACGCCGAGATTTTTCAAAAGCAGAAATTTTGGACACTTATTTAATTTTATTCCCTAAAAAAAGATTGGGGATTTTTTATTCCCAAATCAAGGTTTTTTGAAAACTGAGCAGTATTTGTTTAGATGGTTCTATACGCGAAAATCAATTAGTTAGTAACTTGAAATTAAAAACTATAATGGAGAGTTTGATTCTGGCTCAGAACTAACGCTGGCGGCGCGTCTTAAACATGCAAGTCGTACGAGAACCCCGGTGCTTG
>JAFGDQ010000070.1 GCA_016932015.1 Spirochaetota bacterium
AAATACAGAATGAGAACGGAGGATTAAAATGGCATTTAACGGCACAAAAATAACTGAATATAAAAATGGCAGAGACGCCGCAACCGGCACACCGGCGCTGGGCACAACATTCAATAACGAATTCGACAGGCTTTATGAAAACGACAATCATCTTAATGACACAAAGCTGGACAAAGCCGGTGGATCGATCACCGGTAATCTCGAAGTTCAGGGGAATCTTACGGTACAAGGAGATACTGTTCAAATCAACGTCACCGAAGTAAATGCAGAAGACAAAGTCGTCACATTGAACTACGGAGAAACCGGCCCCGGAGTCTCTGGAGACGGCCTTTCAGGCATCGAAGTCGACCGCGGCAGCGGACAGGACAAAGCGCGACTGGTTTATGATGAAGCAGACGATGAATGGAAATCTGGTCTTGGCAGTGCACTTTTACCTTTACTTCGAATATTGGCTGGGAACAAAGCAGCACTTGATGAGCTAATCGAAAAAACGCTGGATCATGGCATAATTATTGACGGAGTTCAATTAAAGGACGGAACAGTTATCCAATCCAATAAAATCACAGTTACAACCGCAACGCAGCAGATGGAGAACAACAAGGAATACCTTGTTAATTATTCAGGCGGCAGATGCACTTTGACTCTTCCTGCAACATCAAGTGTGGGAGATACGATCAAGATCAGAGATATTGGTGTTTACGGCTGGAAGATAGCACAGAATGCAGGGCAGAATATTCTATTACAGAATGGCAAGTCGACAGTTCCGGGTATTACCGGAGATGTTCATTCACGCATAGGTGGGGCGGCAGTTGAACTTATGTGTGTTGCGGCTAATATGACGTGGAAGATAATGAACCTGCAGGATGAGTGGCTGATGAAGGGCTATTATATGGGAGGATATACTACAGCAGTAGTGAATGCAATTGAGAGCTTATCTTTTTATTTTGAAACTTGTAATTTAATATCTGCTGTATTATCTACAGCTAAACAATATGGAACAGGAGTTTCAGGGAATTCAAAAGGCTATTATATGGGAGGATCAACCCTCACTACTGCTATTGAAGCAATGAATTTTTCTAATGATACTTGTGGCTTACTTTCTGCAACTTTAGATACTGCAAAGTATGAAGGCGCTGGAGTTAACGGAAACTTAAAAGGTTATTGTATGGGAGGACAATTAGTTTCAAGTGGGTATACTAATGTCATTGAGGACATGCATTTTGCAAATGAGACAAGTACTGTGGTAACTGCTACAATAAATACTGCCAGATATGGAGGGCCAGGAGTTTCCGGAAGTTTGAAAGGTTACCAAATGGGCGGTTATTCGAATCAAAATCATGCGGTTATTGATGATTTGAATTTTTCCGTTGAAACAAGTGATGCTATTTCGGCTGTTTTAAATACTGCGAAATCTTTAGCTGCAGGGATTTCTGGAATTTTTAAAGGATATATTTTAGGAGGCTATACTTCTACAGCGGTTATAGAAGGTTTGGCATTTATTACTGAAGCAGTTAATGTGCTTTCAGAAACATTGAATACAGCAAAACAGGATTTGGTGGGTATTTCAGGGATGCTAAAAGGATATGTTATGGGAGGAGTATCTTTGACAGCAGTTATTGAAGATTTAACATATTCTACAGAAACAAGTAATGTTATCTCGGCTACATTAAGTGCGGCCAAACGTAATGCTACTTCAGTTCAAGGATTCATAGGATGAAGTAAGGAGGATAGTATGAATATAAACGAAAAAATGAAACAAGTGCCATTTGGAAACTCACTGTTCCAAATTCAGAACTTCATTGCAAATCAGGATACTCCCGAAAGATCGTATAGGCATGTACTGTTGCAATTAGACGCAAAGTCAAAGGCAATGAAAGAATGCTCTTTCAGAAGGCGGCGGAAAGAAATCGAGATAAAAGAAACCGAAGAAAAGCTAAAAACTGCTGAAGGATACACTAAAGAACGTTTAGAAATCGATCTTGAGGAAGCTCAATACCAAATGGATGCCGAGATTAAATTGATCGAAGACGCAGTTATCGAAATAGCCGCTTATGAAAAGATTTTAGAGAAACTCGGAGATTTTACGCGTGAGGAATTTGAACAGGCTGAAAGAGGATACTGGGAAGTTCGCTTATTGAAGAATGCACAGAAAGAAATAGCAACACGCGGAACTGTAGATATAGGAACTATGATTGCTCTTGAACAGATCGGAATTAAAGTGCAAAGAGGCGCGGACGGACAACATCGAATAACAGGTAATATAACAAATAAGAATTTATTAACCAGTAAGCGTGAAAACGTGAACTAATTTAAACGAGATGAGCGGCCGGGAACGCTACGAACGTTCCCGGCTGACCCACGTTAGCGGACGTGAATCACAGTTAAACTGCTGCTCAATATTTTTATCGGCAGCAACAAAAATTAACGGGAGGATATTATGAATGGGCCGCTGGCATACGTGGGTGGAAAAAGCAGACTAAGAAAGGAAATAATAAAACAGATACCTGAGCACAAAACATACTGTGAAGTGTTCATGGGCGGAGGATGGGTATTTTTCGGCAAAGAGCCATCAAAGGTTGAAGTAATTAATGATCTTGATGGTGACCTCGTAACCTTTTATAGAGTCCTACAATATCATCTTGAAGAGTTTTTAAAACAATTCAAATGGTTATTATCTTCACGAGAATGGTTTTACGACTGGAAAGACCAGCTCGAAGCACGCGGATTGACAGATATACAGAGGGCGGCAAGATACTATTATGTACAGAGATTATGCTATGCCGGAAAAGTCAAAGAAAGAAATTTCGGTGTTTCACCCGAACGTCCGCCAAGAATAAATTTAGTTCGGATGGAGGAAGAACTTTCCGAAGTGCATCTAAGATTATCAAGAGTATCTATCGAGAATTTGCCCTGGGATGAATTCGTAAAACGCTACGACAAGAACGAGACCTTCTTTTATTTCGATCCTCCTTATTATAAGACCTTATGCTATAAATACAATTTTGAGACTTTAGATGACTTCAAAAATATGAGCGAAATACTAAAATGCATTAACAGCAAATTCATCCTGAGCATAAATGATCATGAGGATATAAGGGGAGTATTCAAGGACTTTAAAATACAGAAAATAAGTCTGAATTATTCGATCGGCAAAAATGGAAATAAGGCAGATGAATTGATTATCCGGAATTATTAGCTCTTTTTAAGAGCATATAGTTGACAAGTTTTGCGTTTATTATACACTTAACTGCACAAATTAGATTTCATTTTCGCACGCAAATAGATTTGCTTACCAGAAATGTATCTTTAAATGATGTATCTATACCGGATAATTGACTGATTATTAAAATTGCCTCCTGCTTTTCTTTTTTCTCAATAGAAGCGGCAATCTCTATGAGTTTTTTATCTGCAGTGGTCATTAGAACTTCAGATTTAAGAACATTATTAGCTATATTGAATGTGCCGAATAAATCCTGTATTAAACCTTTTGTTGATACTGATTCCTTGACAAGATATCCGACCGCAGCTATCGAAATTATCACAATAAAGAAAAAACTGATTCTGATTTTTGTTACGATCTTAAAATCTTTTAAACCTTTAAGCTCTTTAAGTACTTTAACAATCTTATAATTCATTTCATGTCTCCAGGAGTATTTTAAACAGTTTACAGATTCATTGGGGAATTTTATATTAGAATAGAAAAAATATTTTCCCCTGATTCTATCGATCATTATTATGATACAATATAAGTTAAATTAAAACAAGTAAATTTGTATTCATGTGCCTGAAAATTAATAATAATACAGAAAAATAACAAGTAATCCAATAATTTTTTTCACAGCAATGGAATAAATATGATGCAGTATTTACAGGTGGGAAAAATCCGGAGAATAATTATCTTCTCTGACTGCGGTATTTCTTAATAATAATTTCTCTGGATCTTAAATACAATACCAAGGGATTATATTCAATTGCCTGTTCCATATATTTTAAAGAATTTTTATAATCACTTTCCTTATACGAATATTTGGCCATCAAATAGTACAGCCGGTCAAAGCAGGGATCTATTTTTGAGGCGTTTTTTAATATTGATATTGCCTCATGATATTTCCTGCTTTTAGCATATAAAGCGGATAAAGTAATATAGGCAAAAACAAAATTAGGATTTAAGCTTATTGCCCTTTTAAGACAGTCTTCTGCTTTATCCGGATTTTTCTGCTTAATCCATTCAAAAGCCATATCATAATAGTCTTCCGAATCGGAATATCTGTATCTGTTTTTCATGATGTTCAGTCATAAACTTCCGAAGCCGGGTGTTGAAAAAAAATTCTTTCATTTATAAAAAAGAAAATCCTATGCCTGACTTCTTTTTAAATTATTTATAAAATATAACACAGATTATTAACTAATTGAGAAATTCATTATAGTAATGTTACTATAAATTTAATTTGTGAAAATATTCATAATATTGAAATTTTTCGCGTAATATTCCTGCCGTCAAATGCTATAATTAAATATTGACATTTTTGAAAAGTAAAATATCCTAATACCAGAATATATTTGAAAAGTAATTATTTGAAGTATATTTAATATTGTATCATTAAACAGCATTTTGATATAAAATACTATTTGATAAAAAACTAATCTATAATATACGGATATTTATGAACACTGGGGATAATAAACACGAAGATTTTGAATTTGATTCATTTATGGATGATGATTCAGGATTTGAGAATCTGTTTGATGATACAGAGCCGGTAAAACCAGTAAAACCGCAGTCTGAACCGCCTGATGAGATACTGTTTGAGGAACCTAAACTCGTAACACCTCCGAAGAAAAAACGTACAATTAGCGATTTCGAACCTGATATGGATGCGCTATTAATGACAGCACAGTCGTCAATGATTATTGAAGGAGTCGAAAATTACGAAGATAAGAAGTTTTCCCCTGAGACATATCAAATTTATATTGAAGCACTAAAAGGAGTTGACCTTTACATAAAAATCCTTAATCGAAATCCCAACAATTACCGCAAACTCAAAACGCTTATTGACGCGGATACCGATTGCCAGCAGGTAGAGAAAAAAGCATTTGACCTTTACAGGCAGCAGTATGACAGAATTCCGGAGACAGATAAGGAAAGGCTCGAAGCTTTTGAAGCATTCAAATTAATCTTCAGGCACTCCGCTAACAAAGCAAGTATCAGTATGTCTATGAAAGCTTTAAGGAAATACTACCTGATTTCAGGCGGAATCGATTTCGAGAAAATTCAGAATTATATAAATGAAGATAATATTAATTTAAAAAAAGATATTAATAATTTTCATCAGCACCTGAAGCTTGCCCTTAATATGCTCAAGAGAGGTGACAGCGAAATCACGAAAGGCCTGAAGGGAAGAGACCTGAATGTATTTATCACAAAAGTCTCCGAACTGATAGGGTATTATTACAAGGAGCATGACAACACTAAAGTCTCGGACTATTTTTACAGGATTCACAATATCTATAAAAAATATTTTATTATAAAAGACTGATTTTCATACCGCCTACAAAAATATTTCCGTTAACTCAAAGATAAGGCTGTCCATTTTGAAGAACCCTTCCCTGGTAAACTTTATTCTCGTCTCGTCATTTATCTTTTCAGTAATTAATAAATTTTCATTTGTCATTTGATGAATCATTCTCATCATTTCATCCGGTATTTTAATCCCTGTATTCTTCTCCATTTCTATTAAAGATATGCCTTCAGACAACCTCATTCCGGACAGGACAAATTCAACAGCAGCAGATGCGGCTGTTCTGGAATCCTTCTGTCTTACATCACCGTTATTAGCTATATATTCCTCCACACTGCTCATATTAAAGTACCTTTCATTATCATAAAAAGAATGGGCTCCTGGTCCGAATCCGGCATATGGCAGGAATTTCCAGTACTTCATATTGTGTTTTGATTCATAACCCTGAAAAGCATAATTTGAAACTTCATAGTGATTATAGCCTTTATCCGAAAAAAAATCCATTGCGCTTTCAAAAATCTTCCTGTATCTACCATCAATAACCGGCAGTTTATTTTTTCTGGAAAACAGAGGGGTTCCTTTCTCTATCGAAAGAGTATATGCAGAAATATGCTCAAACTTAAATTCCGCAATTATATCAAGATCAGCATAAAGCATATCCAATGTCTGCCCGGGTATGCCGAAAATGATATCAACACAATGTGTGATTCCAGGAATATCCTTAAAATTTTTCAGGATATTCCTGCCGCAAAGAGGGCCGGACCTCCCTATAAGCCTGTGAAAATTTTTATTCAGTGTCTGAACGCCAAGTACAATCCTGTTTACTCCCAGACTCCTTAAGTCCATCATTAATTCCCGGGAATAATTACCCGGATTACATTCAAGAGTGATTTCTGTGCAATTGCTGCCAAGATTGCTTTTTTTATGTAAATGGTTGAAAATTTTTTCAAGGTCTGCAGGCTGAAGAAGAGAAGGAGTTCCGCCGCCGAAATAAACAGTATCTATTTCAAAATTTTTTAACTCATTTTCCCTCAGATCTATCTCTTTTAAAAGGGCGGATATGTATTTATTAATAATCCCTGTTCTGTTCATATCATATAACGGCAAGGAATAAAACGAACAGTAATCACATTTAGTTTTACAAAAAGGAATATGAATGTATAAACCTAAAGCTTTTTTCATTTATTTATGCGAATTTTAATTAAAGCCAAGCGAAACATTAATTTTTTCCTTTGCCTTAAATTCTCCTTTCAGGCATAAAATCAATTGATGTATCGACTCATCCGTATTTGAAAAAGTCAGAAAAGCGGGAGGTACTTCCTTTACATCATTCAGAAGAAACGGATTTCCCGTGCACAGCAGCACAAATTTAATGCCCCGTCTCCTGCATTCTTTGTATAATATTGAAATCGTTTTCGAATCCGCATTATCAAACTGATAATATAAAATGCTGTTTTTAAAACCCAGCATTTGTTTCTGGGTCCTGCCCTTTTTTTTAGAGATGTATTTCAGAAAACTATTTTCCGTAAAAAACGAATAACTTATTTTATTGGAAAATAATTCTTTTATCTCATTAATAAAATTGTCATTTGATGCGATGAACATTCTATGATGATTAAAATGATCAAGTTTTTTTTCCGATTCATCCATTGACAAGTCATCAAATTTTAAAGCCGCCTGTTCCTTCTGTATTGAAGGGAAATAATAAATCGCCTGCCTTGAAATTTCGCTGTTTATTTTTTCAGCTTCTTTTAACACGCATAGTTCCTCTTCATTATAAGTCCATTCCGCGGTTTTGATTTTACCTTTCTCCAGCCCGAGTATCCTGTAACGGAGTTTCAGCTCAATAATTCTCTTTACCGAGTTGTCAATGCGCTCCATAGACAAACGTCCGTCATATACAGCGTTTTTCAATGACACAGCTATCAAATCAATATTTTCCCCGTGCGTACTGATCAGAATAATATCTCCCCCGGCCTCTACTGATTTGACGGCACTTTCCCCGATGTTCATCTGTTTTGATACAGCATTCATTTCCATATCATCAGTAATAATAATGCCTTCAAACTTCATCTCTTCACGGAGTATTGTTTTCAGAAATACATCCGATAATGTTGCAGGCATATTGTTGTCCAGTACATTAGGATAGGAAATATGCGCTGTCATAACAGCTTCAACATCGTTTTCAACCGCTGCAGCAAACGGAGGGAATTCCACTTTCTTAAGCCTTTCAATATCATGCTTTATAACAGGCAGCACATGGTGCGAATCCTTATCCGTATCTCCATGTCCCGGAAAATGCTTTGCTACGGAAATACAGCCTGCCTGCTGCATACCGGTAATATAGGCTTTGCCCATTCTGCTGACTATTTTAACATCTGAACCGAATGATCTGGTATTGATTACAGGATTATAAGGATTATTATTCACATCAAGCACAGGGGCAAGATTGATATTTACTCCTGTATTTCTGAGCTGTATTCCGAGAATTCTTCCGGAATTGAATAAGGCGGACTCGTCATTAGCAACTCCAAAAGCCATATTTCCCGGAAACTGAGTAATTCCGTCTGTAATCCTCTTTACCCTGCCGCCTTCCTGGTCAAGTGATATTAAAAGCGGAATACTGTATTCTTCAAAAGCTTTTTTCTGCAAATCGCCTATAAAATTCTGCAGGCTGCCTTTATCCGCGATATTATACCCGAAAAGAATAATTCCTCCCGGTTTATATTTCTTTAACATTGAAACAGTATCTTCAGTTACATTTTTACCTGCAACACCGACCATCATCATCTGACCGATTTTATGATCTAGCGTCATTGACTGCACAATCTGCTCAGCTTCTTTATACATTTTGTCCCTGCATGAAAATAAAAACAGCAGAACAAGGATAATCATTTTTTTCATTCTTAAATACCTGTTTGGTACTATTCTTGATAAATATTTAATTTAAGAACCCTTTAATATTTATCGGCCTTACATACAAACATTTTATTTACAAAAACAATTAAACTGTCATGTTTAATTTTTAAAATTTCAAAAATAAAAACGAAAGAATAGACAGATTTATTTGATTATCATTTTACAGTACAGAAGTTTTTTCAAAAAATATAAATGCCGTATAGCGAAACAGTTCATAATTTATTCTTTAACCTAAAGAATATATGATTGAATTTTTCAGTTTCTTTGTATAAACTTCGTTGTTCACGCAAATATATTGAAAAATAACGCAAACATTCGCAGGAGATACTTATGAAATTACCCAAGGCCTATTTAAATGAAAAATTTTTAAAATCAAGAGAAGCAAGAACAATAAGAATCGTAGCCGAATATCTTGAACCTGAAAAGAGATTCGATGAAATGAATATAAGGCATACTGTTGTTTTTTTCGGATCTGCAAGAATAAAAAATGAAGACAATTATGAATTCAGCAAATATTATAAAGCCGCGGAAGAATTTGCATACCGGCTCGGACTGATGTCCAAAGAATTATCAAAAGATGAACAGGGATTTCATATTATGACTGGAGGCGGCGGAGGTATAATGGAAGCCGCGAACAGAGGAGCAGACAGAGCCGGGATCAAAACTATCGGTTTAAATATATCACTGCCGTTTGAGCAGGAGCCGAATAAATATATTACACCTGAACTGAACTTTGAGTTTCATTATTTTTTTATGAGAAAACTCTGGTTTCTTTATCATGCAAAAGCAATTGTTGTATTTCCAGGAGGATTCGGCACCCTTGATGAGTTATTCGAAACACTGACGCTTATTCAGACAAAAAAAATTGAAAAAGGCAATATTCCCATACTTCTGTATGACAGGAAATTCTGGGACGGGCTGATTAATTTTAACAAATTAAAAGAGTATGGGCTTATTTCACCTGAGGACCTTGAATTATTACATTTTTTCAGGGATATTGACGACGGGATTAATTACCTGAAACCCAGACTTGAAGAACTGATAGAAAAGGTAAATCATGGAATATTCAGCGTTTAACTATATAAAATATTTGTATTTTCTCATTGATTTTTTATTTTATTAATATTAAATGTAACAGCAATCAAAAAATTACAGAATATTTTTTTTATGTTTTTAAATTAAAATAACAAGCTGTTAAGTCTCTTTATTAATATTACTCAACCTGACTGACTTTTTACTTTAGAATAACGTTAATTTTTTCAATTTATAAACACCGGACTTCCGGTATAATTAACATTCTGATTACAAGGAATACTTCCATGAAAAAAAATTACCTGATATCTTTTTCAGCCCTGATCTTCATCGCGTTTTCGTATGCCTGTTTCGGAGCCGGATATTCCAGTTACTCAAACGAAACTTACAATTATAAAATATTTATTCCTGATTCATGGAAACAGGAGGAATTAACTCTTCCGAATAAACATTTTATGTATGCCTCAAAAGATGCGGATACCGAAATAAAAGTCAGAGCTTTCAGATCATCCGGCAATACTGTTGAAAAAATGATTCATGACAAAACCTGGAACCTGAGAAAAATTGATCCGGGCCTGAATAAAATAATAGAAACCAAACAAATTAAAATAAAAAAGAATATCTCCGGCAAACTGCTGATTTTCGAATACAATCTGAAAAAGAGTGGCTTTCTGCAGAGAGCGCTGATAACACAAAATAACGGTATTATTTATATCATTGAATGCAGGTCTCCCAAAAAATCATTCTATAAATATGACGACATTTTTACCACCGCATTCGCGAGTTTTAAGTATCTGGGCAATGAAGGCCGGAACCCGACCGCATCTGAACAGGACGTAAAAGCAGGTAAGGACACCGAAACTCCGGAACCTGCAGCTCAGGAACCTGCTGAGCCTGAACCGGATGAAGAGATTTGACTGAATCTAAATCCGAATCGAATTGGATTAAATTATACTGCGGCAGATCTGAACGGCGATTGAATTATTCATTACAAAAATCTTTCATTAATTATCAAAATAAATTAAAAACAAATTTAGTTCAATTTATTTACTAAATGACAAACAGGATACAGGCAGCTGCGCTTCTGTTGTACTAAATAACGGAAGATCCGTCTCAGCCTACTCAGCCTTTAATAATCTTTCCGCTGCAAATAGGCTAATTACCGTACTCATACGAAGCGCCTGTATTAGTGTCCATCATTTGAGGAGATATGGGTGCCTGCCTCAAGCCAAATTTAGTCTATATTACAAGGAATACATATGTATAACACAGCTATTGACTACAGCACTGATTCGCCGGGTAAAAATATAATTGCCCAAGGCCGGACTTGAACCGGCACGGACGTTAAATCCGAGGGATTTTAAGTCCCTTGTGTCTACCAATTCCACCACTTGGGCATTATATTATAGGCGCCGAGCGGATTCGAACCGCTGCATAAAGGTTTTGCAGACCTCTCCCTTAGCCACTTGGGTACGGCGCCAGTATAGTAATATCTATTAATCACCTATTCTTTTGTCAACAAAATTTACCGGCAGATTTCCATCATTTATTTAAATAACAAAAAACCTTCTGCATGAAAATGTACTAAAAACAGGTAAAACCTGCTCAAATCTTCTATAATTATGAATAAATGATCAGAGTTTTTTATCAAAAAAAATCGATTATTAAAAAGATTAAATTAAAATGACAGAAATTCTGCATCACCCCATAATTTCTCAAGCTGATAATAATTTCTGGTCTCTTTGGTAAAAATATGAATCACAATCTCATTAAAATCAAGGACAATCCAGCCAGTATCAAGACTTGGATTTAATTTGTCTTTATAACCCAACTTTTTAAAATATCGCTGCATTTCCTTTGCAAGAGCAACACAGTGAATGTGAGAATTGCCTGTGGAAATAATAAAATAATCAAGGTAGCTGTTTATTTTTCTCAGATCCATCACAGTTATTTCCATTGCCTTTTTCCCGGAAAGAACCTTAACGCAATCCTTTATTATTTCCATTATTTCATTTTCAGACAGCCGTTTCTTTACCAAAACCTATAATCCCTCTTCAATTTTTTTAACAGAAACCAATATTAAATGCGAAAAATAACAACAGGCTTTTATAGAAAAATACCGTTCTATCTTCCTGCCAGATCCAGTCCTATGATTAACAGAACATCATTCAATTGCGAACTGTCAACTATATGATAAATATTATCAATATTAAGCACCTTACCTGCCTTTAATACAGGCTTTATTGCTCCTTTACGGTTAATTAAGACCGACTTTCTTAATGCCGGAAAAGGGGAATTTCCAAATTCCACAACATTGAATCCATCATCAACGAATTTACGCCTGACTTTTCTTGCGAGCCCGTCAATTTCCGTGCTGTTTAATATCTTAATCTTAATCGGCTGTTCGGAATCATCATCCACTATAAGCTTTTTCAGGAAATCTGTTTTATAAATTTTATATGCAATATCATCCATTACATAAAATCCGTCATCTGTAAAATATCCGGGAAGTATCATACTGTTAAAATCGGATGCCTTGTTATTAAGCAATGCGGTAAGAGATAATATCTCCTGAGCCAGCAGATTGGTTTTAACTGATTTTAATACTTCAGATATAAACACAGGATTGAAATATTCATTATACTTATCTTTATTGCTGTAAAGAGTCAGCAGAATAGTCTGTATCCTGTCAAATTTTCTATAAATTGAATTTCCTTCAACTGAATTGATATAACGGTTTATCTTGCTGCCATCAAAATAATTCAGGCCGAACTCTATTCCCGGAATATCCAGGTCATTAAGAGTATAAAGATTAACTCCTTCTATTAAATCCACCATCCTTTCCACATCAGGTGAATAAAGAACAACATAAAAAGGTATATGCAGTTTCAAAGTCCTCTGCAAAGAGGCGCTCAGACTTTTAAAATCGTTTATATCAACATCCTTAATCCTGGTATATTTCTTGCTGGACGGATCAAGCATTACCCTGAATTCAGGCGGTATAAAAGTAAGTCCCACCCTGCTGTTCTCAGGATTAATGGTTAAAACACAATAAAAACTGTGTCTATTCTCGTTAAAAACATTACTGCCTGCAATCAGTATACTTATTGTCTGCCTGCTGCCCGAGTATGCCTCAATAATATTTCTTGTATTCTTTTTATATAAATTATACAGAAATAAAAACACAACCAGCAGTAAAACAATCAGTATGACTATAATGATTTTCTTTCTCAATCTTTATACAATCCCTTGTTAACTATATATTCTTCAACTTCATCGGGAAGCAGGTATTTAACAGATCTGCCGTCCCTTATCTTTTCCCTTATCACGGATGAACTGATCTCAATATACGGATTATCGATCAACAAAATTTTCCCGGCTTTTTTAAATAATTTTTTATTGATCCTGCCGAAACCCGGCCTCCTCATTACAACAATAGAAACGAGCCGTAAAATTTCTTCATAATCCTTCCATTTATTCAGAATATTAAAAGCATCCACTCCAAGGATCAGAAAAAAATCATCCCCGGGACAGTCTGCCAGCAATTGTCTTATTGTAATAATAAAAAATGATTCATCTTCCCTGTCAATTTCAATACGCGATGCATTAAAAGACGGATTGTCACTAATCGCAAGTTTCACCATATTAAAGCGGTGTTCCGGTGAAATATTTCCTGCGAGATCTTTATGAACAGGATATCTGGAAGGAATAAAAAGGATACTGTTGAGATTAAAATACTCTTTTACTAACTGGGCGTTTATTAAATGTCCGTAATGGACAGGATTAAATGTGCCGCCTAATAGTCCTATCTTCAACTTCTTACTTGTCCGCTCCCGTAAACAACGAATTTCAGGCATGTAAGGCCCGTAATTCCCATGGCCCCGCGCGCATGCAGTTTCTGAGTTGAAATTCCCACTTCAGCACCAAGCCCGAATTCTCCACCGTCATGAAATCTTGTGGATGAATTTACAAAAACAGCTGAGGAATCAACTTCCTTTAAAAATCTTTCCGCGTTCGCATGGTCGCTGGTGATAATCGCTTCAGAATGGCCTGAGCTGTATTTTTCAATATGATTTATTGCTTCGTCTATACTTTCAACAGTTTTGACTGACAGTATCAGATCAAGATATTCTTCATCCCAGTCCTTTTCCTGTGCAGGCTTTATTTTGCCTGGCAGCACTTTCACGGTTCTTTCGCATCCGCGTATTTCAACATTCCGGTCAAGCAGAGCATTCAGAACCTTTTCTTTATCTGTAAAGTCCTTATGAATCAGGAGTGTTTCCATTGCATTACAAACACCCGGCCTCTGGACTTTCGCGTTTACGGATATTTCGGCTGCCATATCTGCTGAAGCGGTTTTATCAATAAAAGTATGGCAGACTCCCTTGTCATGCTTGATAACAGGAATAGTGGATTCCCGTGTTACCATTTTAATAAGGCTCTCTCCGCCTCTTGGTATAACAATATCAATATAATCATTCATTTTAAGAAGAGCTGTGACCAGTTCATGGTCCGTTTTTTCCACAAGCACAACAGCATCAGGACATGAAGCCTGCTTCAGTACATCTTTTATAACTGAGTATAAAGCAAGATTGGAATGAATCGATTCCTTACCGCCTCTCAGTACTGCCGCGTTGCCCGACTTAACAGCTAACGCGGCTATATCAGTAGTAACGTTCGGCCTTGACTCGTAAATAACAGCGATAACACCAACAGGCACTCTCATCTGGCCAACGCGGATACCTGAAGGCCTGACATTTATTGATTCTATTCTGCCTACAGGATCTTCCAGTTTCACTATATCTTCAATTGAAGAAGCCATGCCTTCAATCCTGTCTTTGTTCAGCATAAGCCTGTCGCACATTGCCTTGCTCAGGCCTGCCTCATCAGCAGCACGCAGATCCTTTTCGTTTTCAGATATAATAAAATCCGACTTCTCCCTGAGTTCTTTCGCAATATTCAATAAAATACCGTTTCTTTCATTAGTAGAAAGATTGGCAACTATTCTGGAAGATTTTTTAGCAGTGCGGCATATATCTTCTATATAACTGTTTATTTCATTAACAATCATTTGCAACCTTTAAAATCACGGTTATTCTTTCTTGTCTTTATCCTTATCATTTGTATCATCAAGGCTTTTCTTGAATTCCTTGATTCCTCCGCCTATATCCTTGGCTATTTTCGGGATTTTACCAGCACCGAATATAAGCAAAACAATAAAAAATATTATTACTAATTCCCAAATTCCCGGCATTCCCATATCAAACCTCCTGATCTGCTGATTTATTCAGCTTTACTGATTATGTACTCTTTTGTAAAATCAGACATCTTTAATTACAAATATACTTCAATAATTAAAGAATACATTTAAAGACAGTTCAATTTAAACAAATTATATTGAAAATACTGTTATCGGAATATTCTTGATATTTAAATCATTTGTCAAATATAAAATATCGCGATAATCGTACGAATTAAATTCTGATTTACTTAAATATAAGTGATAAGAAAGAATCTATTTCAGTACAGGTTCCTGCGGAAGACTGAAAGAACCCCCGTCAGTATATTCTACATCTTTGTTATCAGCAATTCAGCAATCTGAACCGCGTTTAATGCAGCACCTTTTCTCAGCTGATCGCCGGAAATAAAAAAGTTAAGCCCGTTATCACAGGAAACATCCTTTCTTATTCTTCCGACATAGCAGTCATCCTTGCCTGCAGCCATTAAAGGCATCGGATAAACATTATTAGCCGCATCATCTGAAACAGTAATTCCGGGAGCGTTTTTCAACAGCTCTTTTGCTTTTTCAGGAGTAATCACTTTTTCTGTTTCAATAGTAACAGCCTCGGAATGAGCAGTGAAAACAGGAACCCTGACGCATGTTGCAGTCACTTTTATGGACTCATCACCCATAATCTTCCGGGTTTCATAATACATTTTCATCTCTTCCTTTGTATAGCCGTTATCAGTGAAGACATCAATATGAGGAATAAGATTAAAAAGCAGCTGATGCTGAAAATGCTGTTTTTTTATTTCAGTGTTGGAAGCCCATGCCTTTGCCTGGTCTTCAAGTTCGCCCATACCTTTGGCGCCCGCGCCGGAAGAGGACTGATAGCTTGAAACAACCACCCTTTTAATTTTGCTGTAATCGTGCAGCGGCTTAAGGGCAACTACCATAATAATAGTAGTACAGTTAGGATTCGCGATGATGCCTTTATGTTTGAAAGTGTCATCCGGGTTAACCTCAGGAACAACAAGGGGTACATCTTCATCCATTCTGAATGCGGAGCTGTTATCAATTACAACACAACCGTTCTTTGCTGCTGAAGGGGCAAACTCCTTGCTTATGGAGCCGCCTGCGGAGAACAGCGCGATATCAACGCCTTTGAAGCTGTCATGTTTTAATTCTTCAATTTTATACGATTTATTATTAAATGTCAGTTCCTTTCCAACAGATCTCTTTGATGCAAGCAGAAGTAAATTATTAACAGGAAAATTCCTTTCTTCAAGGATCTGCAACATTGTGTTTCCAACTGCGCCTGAAGCGCCCGCAATAGCCACATTATATTTCTTCATAATCAGCCTCAAAAATATTTAACATTATAGAGCTTAACAATTCTATATTAATCAATTGTAGAATTTCTAATCCAACAGAGGTATAAAAAGTCAAGATTTTTTCAATTAAAAAGAAAAAAAGGCACTCTCCCGGATATCCCGAACGGTTACATGGCGGAACAGATATGCGATTTCGTAGCAGACATCCGGTATCCACACCATACCTTGTTTTCTGTATTTTTTTATACGGTTTAAGAACGGTTTTGAAACGGAGTGGATACGGACTGTAAGTCTGTAAGTAATGTTTAAAGATTGCCATGTGAGAAGTATTTAGCGTAAATAATCTCCCGACGGGCAATTATTGTCCGAGCATGTTTTCTATTTCCTTGATCAGGTATATGACAGCCTCTTCCGCTTTTATCTTTTTCAGCTTATTTCCTCCTGAAAAGAGCGTCATGTATCCGTTCCTGCCACCGGCAACTCCAAAGTCCGCGTGACTCGCTTCTCCCGGGCCATTTACCTCACAGCCCATTACCGCAATTGTGATCTGTTTATCTTTCCCTTTCAGGATACCGCCGAATTTTTCACTCAGTTCTTTTTCTACAGACTTCGTAATACTGAGCAGATCAAGGGAAGGATCAGTCCGTCCGCATGTGGGACAGGAAACAATTCGCAAATACGCTTTCCTTTGCCCTGCCGCCTCAAGTATCTTTTTGCCAATGGTTATTTCCTCAACAGGATCGCCTGTCATACTCACCCTTATAGTGTCACCAATACCTTTCAGCAGCAAATGCCCGATCGCGACAGAAGACTGTACAGTACAGCTGACACCGTAACCCGCTTCCGTAAGGCCCAGATGCAGCGGATAATTCCGTATTTCAGAAAAATAAGTATTTGCTTCAATAGTCTGAAAAACATCAGACGATTTAATGGAAACAACGATATCATGAAAGTCATTATCCTCAAGAATTCTTACATGCTCCAGAGCAGATTCCACCAGAGTAGCAGGAGTAACCTCTTTAAATTTTTCCCGGTCTACAGACCCGCCGTTCACGCCTATTCTTATGGGCACCTTATGGTCTTTCGCGGCTTTAAGCACTTCCTTTACTTTTGCTGCGGAGCCTATATTTCCCGGATTTATTCTTACTTTGTCAATACCCGCTTTTATTGCTTCAATTGCAATCCTGTAATTAAAATGAACATCAGCAGAAAGCGGACAGTCTACAGCTTTTCTTATCTCTTTTAAATATTCAATGGAGTCTTCATTTCTGACTGCAACCCTGACAAGATCCGCGCCCTCGTTTACAAGGTCCTGTATCTGCTTTACTGTGCCTTTAACATCCTCAATAGGAAGATTAGTCATGGATTGCACTGAAACCAGTGCGTTTCCTCCGATTTCGAGCCCGCGTACATTTACTTTTTCCGTCTTTTTTCTGTTTTTTCTCAAACCGATCCTGCCTGTTTAAATTCATTGTAATATGCAGAAAATATTCTGAAATACATAATTAATTAAAAATAAGTCTGCATTTAAAGGGGTTATCAATCATTTGTATATATTCTGAGAGGAATTGCAAGAAAATAATGGTTTGAACCATGATTTACAGGATTAAAGGATTAACATGATTCCTGCTAAGTTTATGAATCAGACATCGTCATATATTCAAGCTAAGCAATCATTTACAAAAATAGTTAATCAGGGAAATCCTTTAATCCTGTAAATCGTGGTTCAAAATGCTTCTTGACATGAATAATAAATCTTGACAAAAGACAAGCGGACTTGTAACCAGATAGCATTAATACTATTAATTCGTTTTTGAGGTTTATTGTGAAAAAAATATTTGTAATACTTGCTTTTATCTCTTTATTTTATGCATGCGGAAACGACGACTCAAACGAGTCTGATAATAATTTTATTATCAATGCTGACAATATAAAAAAATTTGAATCTCCTCTGATTAAAGGCCAGTATTTCACAACTACATCCGGGCTTCATGAAAATGTCGATTATGCTATTATTTATAATGGTACAATAAATGGTACAAATTATGTAGGCATAGCATGCAAACAAGATCCGTCATTAGGTTCATACAATTTAAAAATATATTATGAAGCAAGTTCAATTACTTCAGGAACATATACAGCTACAGTGGTAGATAACGGTACAAGAAGTTCACAATCTCTGGTTCTGACAATATCACTGAATTCAACTAATACTACTGATGATTATAATGTATATGATATTGAAGTTAACGGCTCTATCGGACACTTTACTATTACAGCAGTTGAGGCAGGCAGTTAATCAAGCAGCTTCTGATAGCTGTTAACATAATTCGCTATATAAAAGTAATAACTTTCTCTTATTCTGAATATCAGTAAATACGGTATCTTTTATTCAAAGAAAGTTATATTCGTAATGTATCTTTCCACTCTTCAAGCAGTCGTGAAAAAATATTTCCAAATTCAGCTGAAAGCCTGTCAGGAGTCTGTGCGATCATTCTTTCCTGTATCTGTTTTTTTATTATATCATAGTTAGTCTTTTCAGCCAGAAAGCTGAGTGCAGACGCTATCTCATCAGGCGATCCCGGAGTTACAACGATCCCTCCGTAATCTGAAATTATTTCAGGAATTGAGTTTATATTACTGCCTATAACCGGAATACCGAAGCTCAGCATTTCAAGGCCTATTCTGCAAATCGCTTCAGAGCCGATTGAAGGAATTACACCTATATCGGTTATTACAAGAATTTCCCTGACATCATCAACTCTATCAAGAAAGGATATATTATCTATCTTTAATTCTGCAGCGATTTTTTTAAGCTCTTCAACCCTGACATTTATCTCTTCACCGGAAATAATTAAATGAAACCTGTCTTTGTTTTTAATGTCCGCATAACTTCTGATTAAATATTCAACGCCCTTGACTTTATCAAGCCTTCCAACAAACGATACAACAAGTTTATCTTTAGGAATTCTCAATTCCGTTTTAAGATCTCTTTCAGGTTTATACAATGCGAATTCCCTGTAAGTAATTCCGGGCGGAATTACGGAAATTTTATTTTCAGGGATTCCCATCTTCATTATATTGCTGACCATATATTTTGTAGGTACCGTATAGTGAACCGCTGAAAATTTATAAAATGCCCTGTTTAAAAAATGAGATTTCGGATTTTTACTGTCTGTTCTTGTTCTTACAATTTTTTTTCTGATTCCGGCAAGAGAAACAAACGCAAAAACCTGGTCCCTTGAAAAATGCGGATTAATAATATCAATGCTGTTTTGATGAAAAAATTTTCTGAACGCCAGAATGTTTTTCAGGTATTTTATTATGCCTGCATTCTGCAGGTTTATATTATTGATAAGCTCAAAATCCTTTTCAGCTGCCTTTAGAACAAAAGGCGACCCCGGGATCCCGAATAAAATTACTCTGTTTCCGGTACTTCTCAAACTTTCAGCTAAGGACAATGCGTAATGCGCTGAAGCATTATACCATCTGATAGAAGCCATTATCAATATTGTTTTATTCTTCATACTCATATTCATTTTTTCAATTTTCAAATAACGCCCAGCTTTTTTATTTAAACAAGTAATTTTTCTTTTTGAATATTATTTTATTATATGGAACAGCAACTGCTGAAATAACAAAAAGAATAAAAAAAATAAGACCGTCTAAATATTTGAACCGCTTAACATAAATATTGTTCCATCTTCCCAATTTTGTTGACTTAAATTAATACAAAATTTAGAATCACAGCATAGTTAATAGGAGGTAAAATGAAAGAATTTAAAGATAAAGTAGGTTTTATAACAGGCGGCGCGTCAGGACTCGGCTTCGGGCTTGCAAAGGTATTCACAGAAGCAGGCAGTAAGATCGTTATTGCCGACATACGCCAGGATCATATTGACGAGGCAATGGAATATTTCAAAGGTACTGATGCATCAGTACATGCTATCAAACTTGACATAACAGACCGCAAAGCGTTTGCCAGAGCAGCTGATGAAGTTGAAGAAGTATTCGGATGCCCGCCCGAACTTCTTTTCAACAACGCAGGAGTCAACACATTCGGCCCTGTTGAAGCTACTACATACGATGACTGGGACTGGGTTCTCGGAGTCAACCTGTACGGAGTTATAAACGGTATAACAACATTCCTTCCGCGCATGATTAAAGCCGGTAAAGGCGGACTTCTCTACATTACATCATCAGGCGGCGGGCTTATGGGAAGTCCGGGATGTGTTGCATACAGCGCAGCTAAAGCAGCTGTCATTAATATGGCTGAAAGCTACAGAATGGGTCTGCAGCATTACGGCATACAGGTAGCAGTCTGCTGCCCCGGCGGAATAAAAACCAACATTGGGGAATCTGCCAAAATCAGGCCAGATCATCTTAAGAACAGCGGATATATTGAAGATGAAAAAGTAATCAATGCTCTGAACAATGTTTACGAAAAAGTCGGAATAGATCCATATGAGCTTGCAACAATAGTTAAAAAGGCTGTTGAGAATGATAAATTTTACATTCTTCCTCCGGGCATGGGCCGCGAACTTGTTGAGATGAGGAACAAGGAACTGCTTGACTCTATTGTTGACGCGCCGCCTATGACTCCTGAAGAGATGGAAAAAATGGCTGAAGGCTGGAGCTACATGAAAGACGTTGGCGGGATCAAAGAGGATCTGGACTGGGTTAAACCTGCTCCTCCAAGACCTATGGGGCCTCCGAATATTAAAGACAAAAAATAAATTTTAGGATAATATTCTCCGGGACTTGGAAGTGATACCGGAGAATAGTCCTTATATTTTTATACAAACAAGGGGCAGAATCAGAACCGCAGACAATTACAGCTGATTAAAGTACTGAAAATGCCTTTTATTATTTCAGCCTCTTTCTATTCCGGAAACGGAGTACTGATAACAACCAGCTTAAGCGTAGTAAACTCTTCGATTCCCCAGATGCCGCTCTCCTTGCCTAAGCCGCTTTCTTTTATTCCCCCCCATGTCGTGTCAGCGCACAGTTTCATATGCTCATTTACCCATACTGTACCTGCCCTGACTTTGTTTACAAAATGAATCCCCCTGTTAATATCCTTTGTCCAGACTGAGGCACATAATCCCAGCCTGCTGTCATTTGCCATACGAAGGGCATCATCCTCTGATGAGAAGCGTATAATGCATGCTACCGGGCCGAATATCTCCTCTCTCGCTATTTTCATTTCATGAGTAACATCCGCGAAGACAGCAGGAGGCACCCAGAATCCCTTATCAAAAGGCGCGTCCACGGGCCGGCTGCCGCCTGTTAAAAGCCTGGCGCCTTCTTCCAGGCCGGATTTAATATATCCTTCAACTCTGTCGCGATGTTCAGCACTTGACAAAGGACCTATATCTGTTTTCGGATTACGCGGATCACCCATTACAAGCTCCTCTGTTTTTGAAACAAACTTTTCAGTAAAGGCATCGTACATATCTTCATGAACGTAATATCTTCCTGGTGCCGCGCATGACATTCCGCTGTTGTGAAACAAAGAATGAACAGCGTTGTCAACAGCAGCTTCCAGTTCCGCGTCCCTGAAAACAATAAATGGGTTTTTCCCGCCGAGTTCCATGACGAGTTTCTTTATACTCCCGCTTGCAGCGGACATTATACTTTTGCCTGTCTCTGTGCTGCCTGTGAATCCCACAAGGTCTACGTCCGGATGCGAAGCAAGGGCATTGCCTATTGCCGAACCCGGGCCTGTAACAAAATTAACAACTCCCGGAGGAAATCCCGCCTCATCAACCATTTCTGCGAACTTAACGCCAATAATGGAATTGATGCTCGGGGGTTTTACAACGCATGTATTGCCCATTGCAAGAGCTGGAGCAAGCTTGGCAGCTATCATCATTATCGGAGCATTCCATGGAGTTATGAGCGCGCATACACCAACAGGATCTTTTTTAAGATAGGTTACAGTATCAGTCATTGCGGGAATCACATGCCCCATCAGACTGCGGCTGATCTGGGCAGCATGCTCTACAAGTTCGGCTGACCAGTTGGCCATGAACACAGCGTTACTCTGAGGCGAACCGTGCTCAGTTGTTTCAAGCTCAGCCAGTTCTTTTTCGTATTTCCGCATAATAACGCCGAGACGCGCAACAGACTCTGAACGTTCGGTCTGTGACACAGATGACCATGACGGAAACGCATCGTATGCTGCTTTTACTGCTTCATCCACATCAGTCTTATCCGCAAGCGGGACACTGCCGAGCTTCTCCTCTGTTGCCGGATTTATTACCGCAAAAGTCTTTCCGGATAAGGATTCAACCCATTTACCATTAATAAACATTTTGTATAATTTCATAACATTACCCCTGATTTGGCCTTGACCGGCAAATTCCTGTTTCATAGTTTGCGAAATTCGGCCAATGGTCAATAGAATTTTAAAACAATTTAAAGATATGCTTCTTTTTACTGAAGCGGATGCTTATAAAAATCAGTTGCAATAAAAAGCTTGATCAGTTTAAAACTCTTTCGAATCAAAAGGCTTATATCAAAATACATTTTTAAAAGTTATTTAATTTATGTGTAATAAGCTAAAAACGTTGTAAATTACTGAATAAAAAATTGGAGGAATTAACTATGTTAATGAATAACGAAGGTGAATCCGGCAAGTATATAATACAGGAGCTTCATGACCCGAATCTTGGATCACCCGAATTCCAGAAAATGTATAAAAAATTTTCAGACAGGATTCTCTGGATTGACAATAATGTTTTCGAGGGTGCATTTCAGATGAATACTGCATGGTATTTCAATGTCCCGGAAATAGATCCTGTATTTGAGGAACATATCCATGACCATGACGAACTGATAGGATTTTTCGGAAGCAATCCTGACGATAAATATGATCTCGGAGCCGAAATTCATGTGACTCTTGACGGAGAAGTGCATAAACTTACACGTACTTCAATGATTTTCTGCCCGGCAGGGATGAAGCATATGCCGCTGAGCATTAAAAGAGTGGACCGTCCTATTTTCCATTTTTCCATTGTGATCGGGCCGGAATACGGAAGCGCCGGAGCTTATAAATAAGCTATAATCCCGGAACTGATTAGCAAAATAATAAATTTGTACTGGTAGTAAAAAACACAAGGATTATTTCTATTGATTAGAATCCTGACTGCAATAAAATTTACTGAATCTTTTTACTATCAGTACGTATTTTATATATGCATGTACAATTAGCAGTATTTCCGGTTTACCCGGAAAGAACCTTCTGTTCTCTCAACAGTATTCTGATAACAAATACCTGCAATTAATCAGAGCCCAGAATCTCGCGTATCCTTTTCAACAAATTTCTCATATTATACGGCTTGGCAATAAACCCTTTTGCACCGCCCTTCATAATTATATCTTCAGAATCTTCTCCGGAATAACCGCTGGCAATTAAAACCTTCAACCCCGGATCCTGACGCAATAATTCCTCCATACAGTGTTTGCCTCCAATTCCAGGCATAATTAAATCAAGCAGAATAAGTGAAATATCGTTTTTATGGCCTTCATATAAAGCAAGGGCTTCTTCACCACTTTCAGCCAGTAAAGTCCTGTACCCGAATCTTGTTAACAACTGGCTGGTAAAATCGCGTAAAATGGCTTCATCCTCAACTATCAGTATCGTCTCAGATCCGTACAGAAAAAAATCGTCTTCAATTTCAACTTCTGCGTCATCAGCAGTTAATCCGTCAAATACAGGAAAATATACATTGAAAGATACACCTGTATCCGGATTACTTTCACAAACAATACTGCCGCCATGGTTTTTAACAATTCCAAATACCATTGCAAGTCCGAGTCCTGTACCTTTTCCAATTTCTTTTGTTGTAAAAAAAGGCTCAAAAATATGTTCAACTACTTCTCCGTCAATTCCTTTACCTGTGTCACAGACTGAAAGCATTACATAATCACCGGGAATGCAGTCTCCGGCGTTTTTGCAGTACGCCTCATCCAGTATTACATTCTTTGTGGTAAATGTCAGTGTCCCGCCTTCAGGCATGGCATCCCTTGCGTTTAATGCAAGGTTCATAATAACCTGTTCCATCTGGGTGCTATCGCCTTCAATGATTTTCAGGTTTTCATCAAGAACAAATACCATGTTGATCATTTTGGGGATAGTGCGTTTAAGAAGGCCTTCGACCTGTCTTATAACCTTGTTAAGTGAAAGCGGACTTAATTCATTATCCACTTTTCTGCTGAAGGTAAGCAATTGTTTAGTAAGCTCACTTGCCCTGTTGGCAGAATGTTTCATCTCTGACAGCATAGAATGATCAGGATCATTTTCTTTCTTGTCAATAAGAAGAAGTTCGATATATCCAAGAATACCCTGGAGCAGATTGTTAAAATCGTGAGCGATCCCGCCGGCCAGGGTTCCGATAGCTTCCATTCTTTGAGTATGCGCAAGAGTTGCTTCAAGTTTCCGCTTTTCCTCGGCTTCCTGTTTTAATCTGGTGACATCTCTGCTGAATACAGCTAAAGAAGTGACTTCCCCCTTGCCGTTCTTTACGGGATTGAAAACCGAGTCCAGTATTTTTCCGTTATCATGTTCTTCAAAACGGACAGATTTCCCCTGAGTCACAGCTTCAAAAGCTTTTCGAGCTCTGTTTTCAGCAACCTCCTTTGAACTGATAAGTGAAGCGTCCATTCCGATTAATTCATCGCTTTTTCTCCGCAGGACATCTCCCACTCTGCTGTTAGCAGCTATAATTCTGCCTTCAAGGTCAAGAAGCATTGCCGCAGAAGGATAGGCATTTAAAAGACTTCTCAGAGTACTTTCACTATGCTTTAAAGCTTCCTCAGCCTTTAACTTCTCCTGCTTCAAACTTATAATATCATAAACTCTTTTAAGAAGGTTGAGCAGTTCCTCCGGATGTACGGGTTTTTGAAGATACTGGAAGGCTCCGTGTTCAAGTGCTGAAAGCGCTGTTTTCAAATCAGCAAAAGCAGTCATCATTACACAAATACAGTCTTTATTGATTTCTTTCAGTTTTTCTAAAAATAAAGTTCCCGAACCATCCGGAAGTTTTATATCAATCAAGGCAACCTGTGGCATATATTCTACAGCCAGTTCTATTGCTGCCGAAATTGTTCCGGAACTGGTAATATTATATCCGTAACTCTCAAGAATATCCTTCAGGCTGTCCCTGAATTCATCATCGTCATCAAGAATCAGAACTGATCGTTTGCTCATATTTGAACTCTTGAATTACTCAATAATTTTATTCATTTTCTGGGCCGGCTTAATTTTTTTAAGCATTGTAAGCAGATTTTTCATATCAACTGGTTTATTAATACATCCATATACATTCTCTTTTAAAGCCTGATTAATGTGTTCTGAAAATTCCTCCGCATATCCGGTAATAATAATAGTAATTAGACCGGGCTGCAATTTTTTAATTTCCCTGTAAAGTTCAAGTCCATTCTTATCGGGCAGTCTCATATCCAGAAGCAGTATGTCATAGAAGTCAGTTTGAGCTTGTTTTATTGCCTGTACCCCGTTGAATGTAGAAGTCACTCTGTATCCCCTGACTAAAAGGGAATCCGTAAGATTATCACATAAATTCATGTCATCATCAACAAGTAAAATACAGACTTTTTCGCTGTTGTCACGAATATTCTTAATCAATTCAAGAAGTCTGTAGATGTCAAGGGGTTTATTCATGATCTCACAAACTCCCTCTTCCAATGCCTTTTGAATTACATTACTTATTGAAAAAGCAGTAAAGAGAATTACTTTTATTCCGGGCTTGCTCTCTTTCATTCTTAAAAAAGTTTCCAGCCCGTTTAATCCCGGCATTTTTATATCCATCAATACAACATCAAAACTCTGTTCTCGGACAAGAGCAAGCGCATCTTCCCCACAGGATGCAGTCATGACTTTATAATCTGCATCTTCAAGAACATCTTTCGTACTGTCCAGAAAATCCGGATTATCGTCTACGAGTAAAAGCCTGCTCTCCATATTACAGCTCCACAGAAAAAATAAAAAATATATCAAAAACCTGTCATCGCATAGTAATAATTCAATTACTTAAAATTATCACAGTACAGGCATTTGCCCTTTAATTCTGTAAATAACAGTAATTTTCTTTATATGGAATCTACATTAAAACTTTTTTTTGATAAAAAAACCATTTTTTTGTCAAAAATTCCATATATTTAGCATCTCAATTGCAAACAATAAAGTAAAAAGTCAGTCAAGTTGAGCAAGTAACTAATTTAGAGTATTTAATATTAGTAGTATGGTATTACTTTTATTAATATCAGGGAATACTAATATAAAATTTAATACGGATTAATTTTTTCGGATAGTCTTATTAAAAAAAGCCGGGGTTCAGGAAGATCCTGATAAAAAAAATAATACTTATTATAAGTATTATTTAATAAAAGTATATATATTTAAAATATCTTTTTTTGTTTTTTTAATTCTGCTTATGCGTTAGCATCAACATGAACTACTTCTTCATATTTTTGTATTATTGCAGATGTGATTAAATCTCTTGCCTCCTGAGTAATTGGGAAAAACAGATCAATAAATTCTCCATTTTTCCTTTTGTTTGAAGGCATCCCGATAAAGATTCCCTTTTCCCCCTGAACAATACGTAAATTTTTAACAACGAATTTGTCCATCAATGTGATGTTAGCAAATCCAAGAGTCTTACCAAGATTATCTTTCGGAAAGACGCGTACCTCAGTTATAATATTATTCATAACGTAACACCATCACCCCTCAAATTTTAATAAAGCTGGCATACAAATAATAATATGTCAAGAAATTATTATTATGTTTTTTTTTAAAAAAAATTATTTTTAATTACAAAATAAATAATTAAAAAAAATAAATATTTAAAAATGTATAGAATAATATCCCGGTTCCGCTTTATGGAAAAGTACCAGTTTAAATTATTAGCAAAATTCATGCCCAGGAAAAATATTTTCAAATTGGCTCACAATAAATAATTTAACTGAAAATTGTTATATTTTTTATATATATAAATTACCTGCTGATATATTTATTAAAGGCAGGCTGTCAGCTTAATTACGGGAAATCATAACAAGAACGGACTGCGGCCCTATAAAATATCCTCTGCCGTTCAATAAAATTTCCTTCCCCTTCTCAGGAATATCCTCCGGAGATGATTTAGAAGTGTCTATTGCCGCATACCATTTGCCGCCTGAAGGAGCATCCGGAACTTCAATATTAAATCCCGTTTTTGACGCATTAAAAGACATATAAATATCATTGTCGCGAAATCCGTTTCCATTCCCGGCAAATTCACCGTTTAATACACAGGCAATCATATGACTATTAATATTCCAGTCAGGTTTATTTATTTTCACACCATGCCAGGATATATCCGGCGATGAAAATCCCTTCTCCGTTTTTCCGGAAAAAAAAGAATTCCTCCTTAGAACCGGATGTTCTTTTCTGAACCTGATCATCTCCCTGCAAAACCTGAAAAGATCCCGGTTTTTTTCAAGATAACTCCAGTCAATCCATGATATTTCATTATCCTGGCAATAAGCATTATTATTTCCATTCTGTGTTCGCCTGAATTCATCTCCGGCATACAGCATGGGCACACCCTGTGAAAGGAAAAGAGTAGCAATAAAATTCCTGATCTGTCTGTTTCTTATTGATTCTATTGCGGGATCGGAAGTACTTCCTTCAAATCCGTAATTGAAGCTGTAATTATTATTTTCCCCGTCTATATTATTTTCACCATTCTCTTCATTACGTTTTTCATTGTAACTTACCATGTCATTCAAAGTAAAACCATCATGGCATGTGATAAAATTAATACTATGCAAAGGACTTTTCTGACTATGCTGATAAAGATCAGCACTGCCTGTCAGTCTGGTTGAAAAATATCCCACAGTATTTTCATCCCCTCTCCAGAATTTTCTAACATCATCTCTGTACTTGCCGTTCCACTCAGCCCAGCGCCCGGGGAAATCACCGACCTGATAAGCACCAGCCGCATCCCATGCTTCTGCGATTATTTTTATATCACGTAAAATCGGATCTTCCTCAATGCGTTCGATTAAAGGCGGATTACTTAAAATATTGCCGTCAATATCCCTGCCAAGGACTGAAGCCAGATCAAAACGGAAGCCGTCCACGTTCATTTCAATTACCCAGTACTTCAGACAGTCAAGAATAAACTCCCTTACAATCGGGTGATTGCAATTAAAAGTATTCCCGCATCCAGAAAAATTTTTATAATACCTTTTATCCTGTTTAAGAATATAATATATTGCGTTATCTATTCCCCTGAAACACAATGTAGGCCCCATATGATCCAACTCAGCAGTATGATTAAATACAACATCAAGTATCACTTCAATTCCTGCTTTGTGAAATTCCTCTATCATTTCCCTGCATTCCGAATACTGTTCTCCGAGTTTGCCAGATGATGAATACCTGCTCTTGGGAGCAAAAAACGAAAAAGTGCTGTATCCCCAGTAATTTTTCAATCTTTCGCCGGTAAGCGGATTGATCTTTGTATTTTCCTCTTCGTCAAATTCATGAATAGGCATCAGTTCAACTGCCGAAACACCCAACTCTTTCAAATACGGGATCTTTTCAGTTAATCCCTTAAACGTACCGCGATGCTGTACGCCGGATGTTTCATGATAAGTAAATCCTTTTACATGAAGCTCATATACAATTGTCCCGCTTAAAGAAGTCATTAAAGACTTGCCTGTACATTTATAATCGTTCTCAATTACAATACATTTTGGAGCTCCCGGAGCGCTGTCCTTTTGGGAGAACGAGAGATCCTGCAATTCAGATTCAGGATCAAACCCTCTTGCATCTGAAAGGTCCCATTTAAAATTCCCGCTCACGGCCTTTGCGTAAGGATCAAGAAGAAGTTTATTTTTATTGAACCTCAGCCCCTTAGAAGGTTCATACGGGCCATCCATCCGGTATCCGTATAGCTGGCCTTTCTTAAGCCCGCGTACCCACGCATGCCATATGTCACCGGTTTTATTGATTTCCGGATCAAATATTATCTCCGTGAACCTGCTGTCCGGATCTGCAGTTTCAAAAAGAACAAGTATTACAGCCTCTGCAGTTCTGCTGAGTATGGAAAAGTTGACTCCGTCTCTGCTGAGTACAGCTCCAAGTGGAAAAGGGCATCCGCGCAGAATTACAGGATTTTCATAGAATATATCTGGATTATGCATGATTTATTAAAAATAAAGTATTAGTTCTTATGAAAGAAGATCTACATTCCGGATTTTCATTATAAAAAAAATTCCGGTACATTATTCATATCATAGTTTAATATAATTAAATAATCAAATAATTAAATTTTTATTTCCCGAAAACTATACAGGCTAAAGCAGGAAGTAACTTTATATTGCAGGTTCTTTTTCTAAATATTCAGAGAGCATGATACATACAGAATTTAAGACTGGCAGAGCTGTATTGTTAAATTCAGTCAGACAGAAAATGCCGCTGAGATTGCCGGGATCAGTCTGTTAAAATATTAAAGTAAAGAAATGCGGATATTTGTAATATTAATCCGGAATTACATTAGCTTCAAGACTCAGTCTTAACCTGCTGTTTTCTTCATCGTTACTGTAAACATACACACCCTTTCTGAGTTTCCCTTTTCTTTTTTCAGTATTTATAGAAATTTTTATATGCCCCTCGCCTCCGGCGGGAACCCGCTTTGCGGAAAGCAAAGCAGCTGTACAGCCTCAGCCCGGTTTAACTTTTTTAATAACAAGGGTAGAATCACCGGTATTTTTAAAAGTAAAAATATGAATTAATTCAGTGTTCTGTTCCACGTCTCCGAAATTATGGCTGCTTTCATCAAACTGGATTTTCGGTTTTCCGTTGCATGAACAAATTATCATAAATATCAATAAAAATATACAAATTGCTGGCTTTGATTTCATCCGGAATCTCCAAATAACTTATTGACTATTAAAAAAGCACTTTTCATTAATCAGTAATACAATTAACGCTTTTATATTTTTTCTTTCTATATCCTGTCAATAAATGTTAATTAAATCATAAAAATATTTTTAGAAATGATATTTTCAGAATAATTACAAATTCCGCAAAGCAAATATCAATCAAAAATTAATAATAACACAATTTTGTTTTATTTTTAAAAAATTTGCTTTTATTTTTTTGCTTATCAATATAAGATTAAATTAGCTTAAAATTATTTTAGTCTGAACAACTGAGAAATTTCAAAATAACTATAATGCCGGCATAAAATTATGAACTCAAAAGCTGAAAAATACATTCTGGTAGTAGATGATAAAAAAGAAAATATCGACCTATTATGCGCGATTTTAAAGAAATACGGTTATAACTACCTTACAGCCTTTAGCGGAGAAGAAAGTATTGATATTATAGACAGCAATAAAAATATCGGGCTTATACTAATGGATGTAAAAATGAAAGGAATTGACGGGACAGAGGCAATGCATAGAATTAAAGAAAAAATTGATGTCCCCGTTATTGCAGTAACCGGATTCGCACTTGAAAGCGATAAAAAGGAATTCATGAGCCAGGGATTTGATGATTATATTTCAAAACCTATAGATATACAGTCACTAAACTCCAAAATAAGCGATCTTCTTCAATGACTGGTCTGACTGTTGCAGAATCATTTAAACAAAAGATCTGTGAAATAAAAATTTCTCTCAAATAACCTATTCAACCTGAATAGAAAGTTCTGTAATGCTGCGTTATATAATCTTAATTTTCCATAAAGCTAAATAGTAATTGCAATTTTTACATTATCAGTATTTTTCAAAATACCAGTTAACTTACGGAATTTTCTTTATTCGGAAGGAGCAGCTGTATGATAATTAAAAATATTCTTTCAAGAAAATCCTTTCTTACAAAAGCTGCCGGAACCATTCTCGGATTGTTATTTATCCCGGGACTAAACAGAATAAAAACAAAAAAAATTATTTCAACGGTTCCTGCCAAACCCGGGAGCAATGATAAAATTGCGGTTGTAAAATCATCTTCAATAACGCCTGAGTCAATTAATAAAATGGTTACCAGAGCATTTAATGAGTTCGGTGGAATTGACCACTTTATACGCAAAGGAATGAATGTTGTCATTAAACCGAATATTGCATGGAACTCAGCTCCGGAAAGAGCTCATAATACAAACCCATATCTTGTGGAAATCGTTGCAGAAATGTGTAAAAAAGCAGGTGCCGGAGTCACAATATTTGACAGGACATGCAACAGTGCCAGGCTCAGCTATATTAACAGCGGGATCAGGCAGGCAGCTGAAAATGCTGGTGTAGATATTGAATTTATTGACGACAGAAAATTCAAAGAGATAAATGTTCCTCATGGACTTAATTTAAAAAAACTGTCAGTATACAAACCGCTACTTGATGCGGATTTTGTAATAAACATGCCAATTGCCAAGCACCATTCCTCTTCAGAATTAACAATTTCAATGAAAAATCTTATGGGCGTAATCGGCGGCAGCAGAGGCTCACTTCACTGGAACCTTCACGAAAATATAGTTGATTTCACAAAAACCATTAAGGTCGATCTGATCATTTGCGACTGCCTGAGAATACTTACAGCTCACGGCCCTAACGGAGGATCGCTTAAAGATGTAAAGGAAACAAAAACAATAATAATGGGCACGAATCCTGTAAGTATTGACGCTTATGCGACAACGCTGTTTGGGAAATCCCCGTCAAAGATCGATTATATCAGACTTGCGGCAAAGGAAGGAATGGGTGAAATAAATCCTGAAAAAATGAACCTGAAAAGGATAACAGTATGAAAAGCGGCAGGTGGTCAAAGATAAGGGCAATATGCCAGCTTCTGATCTGGGTCGTATTTATCTTAATAATAATAGCCAGCAGGGACACGACTGACAATACCTTCTTCTCATATATTCCCCGAATATCACCCTTGCTCGGATTGTCCGTATCTTTAACAGCTAAAGCAGTAGAATTTATATTCTGGCCTGCCTTAATCTTTCTGGGACTCGGTTTAATTTTCGGAAGATATTTCTGCGGCTGGATATGCCCGATGGGCTCAACAATTGATGCAGCTGACAAGCCGTTAGAGAAGATAGGAAAGAAGGCATCGCATTCATCCGGAGTAAATAAATACAGGAACTATAAATACGCGTTGCTACTGATACTGATTATTCTCTCATTATTCGGGGTTCAGATAGCAGGGATTTTTGATCCTTTATCATTATCAATAAGAGCATACGGAACTGTTATATTCGCTTATATCGATTCCCTGCTGAAACTTATTTTTAACGGTTTATATTACGTCCCGGGATTAAATATAATATCAGAATTCATCTATTCATTTCTTCAGAATAATTTCCTCGAAGTTAATGATATTCAGTTTTATAACCACATACCTGTTTTTTTATTTTTTATTTTTATTCTATTTTTATCCGTAAAAGGAAGAAGATTCTGGTGTAAATCTCTATGCCCGCTTGGTGCTCTTTACGCTTTAACAGCAAAAATTTCATTGCTAAAAAGGCATGTCGATACTGACAAATGCACAAGCTGCCTCGCCTGCGTAAACGCCTGCAGGACTAATGCTATTTACAGTAAAGGCACGGAAACTCATGAAGGAGAATGCATAAAATGTTTCGAATGCCTTGAAGCCTGTAAATTTGATGCTATCAAATTTAATTTTTATGCTCCTTTTACAAAGAAAAAAAAATCATCGGACAAAGATGCAGAAAAAAATTCACCTGAAAACAATATTACCTTCACAAGAAAAAATCTTCTCTGGTCCGCTGCTGTTTCAGTTCTCGCAGTTCCGGTTTTTAAAAGAAAACCGGTTTTTGCGAAAAACCATTCAAGGCTTATACGGCCGCCGGGAGCTCTTGACGAGCAGGACTTCATAAACAAATGCATCAGATGTGGGCAGTGTATGAAAGTATGCCCTACAAACGGGCTTCATCCTCAGCTTTTTGAATACGGCGCAGACGGTATATTTACTCCAAGACTTATACCGCGAATCGGGTGGTGCGAAAAAAACTGTAACCAGTGCAGTTCCGTATGTCCCAGCGGTGCGCTGGAAAAAGTGCCAATCAGTAAAAAAGAAACGACAGTCATAGGTACTGCATATATTTTAAAAGACTTCTGCATACCATGGTCGGATTTTACTGACTGTCTTGTTTGTGAAGAGATGTGCCCCACAGAAAAAAAAGCTATTATCTTTAAGGAACAAAAACTTGAAAATAAAAAAGGGGAAACAGTTACAGTCAAACTTCCTTATGTACTTGAAGATATCTGCATCGGCTGCGGGATTTGTGAAAACAAATGCCCGGTAAAAGGCGAGGCTGCAATTCAGGTACACAGGCCGAGAAATGTATCCGCCGGTCCATACGGGGCTTAGCACTTACGGAGGTTTATGACGGATAAATATTCATGAAACAGTTTTAATCCAGCCCGATAGCCTTTGTCAGCTTTTCAGGGGGTCTGCGGTCCGGCACATACTCCTTCTCAATTTTCCCGGAGTTCCACTCTTCTGAAACGTATAAACCGCAAAAACAGCTGCCGTATTCCTTAACATCCTGCTCTCTATATACACACGGGCAGATAATATCCTTGTCAAACTCCCTGTCATTACTCGCGAGTCGGCACGGACATGCCATATAACCGTAACGCTCTTTATTTACAATCAGACTTTCGAGCAGCTGAAATGTCATTTCCCTGTCATTGTTAAAATAAAAACCTTTCGGTTCCTGAAGATTCTTCAATGTTTCAAATAATTCAGAAGCTTTCATATTCCAAGCATCTCCTTTATTTCTTTTACTCTGTAACCAATAACTACTTTTTCTCCAAAAACTAACGTTGGAAATGAAACAGCAGGATTAAATTTTCTGATTTCATCAACCATGTCTGAACGTTCCTGATCAGCCAGCTTATCGACATACACATAATCATAATCAATACCGGATTCATCCAGAAATTTTCTTGTATTCCTGCAATGAATACACGTGCTTAAAGCATATAGTTTCAGCTTGTCGCCCATATTTCTCTCCTGTTTATTTTCTGTGTTATAAAATAATATAATTAATAATAAAAGCAAGAATATTTGATCTATTTAAAACACAGCTTTCAAAACTTTTTAATCATGAATCGAAGAGTTCCTGAGAATTCTCATTCTCATCAAAATTTCCAACAGACAATCCTATTAGCCGGATTCTTCTCACCCCTGCTTCTGTTTTTTCAATAAGGAGTTTTTCGCATATCAAATAAATTTCATTCAGATTATTCGTGGAATTGCTGACTGACATACTTCTGGTTATCTGAGTAAAGTCTGAATATTTGACTTTTAAAGTAACGGTTTTGCCTGCCAGATTTTCCATTTTCAGTTTGCCGCTGACTCTTTCCGCCTGTTTAAAAAGAGCGGATTTGATAATTTCCATATCCGAATAATCCGTTTCAAATGTGATTTCAGCTCCTGCTGATTTCGCTTTTCTGTGCGATACAACAGGTCTGTCATCAATGCCCCGTGAAAAATAAAAAAGCACTTCTCCCAGTTTACCGAAAAGATCTGTTATTTCGTTTTTATCATAAATATATAAATCACTGCACTTTGAGATGCCCATTGAAAGAAGCTTTCTTTCTGTTACTTTCCCGACTCCCCATATTTTTCTGATATCAAGATTTTTCACAAAGTCCTGTACCTGATGCGGTTTAACCACGAACAATCCGTCCGGTTTTTTCCAGTCAGAAGCAATCTTTGCAATAAGTTTGTTAGGCGCAACTCCGGCTGATGCGGTAAGGCTAAGCTCGTTCCTGATCTTTTCCTTCAAACGGACAGCGATTTCCGTAGCTGTTGATATATTCTTTTTATTTTTCGTAACATCAAGATAGGCCTCATCCAAAGCTAACGGCTCGATTAAATCCGTATACTCGGAATAAAAACTATATAGTTTACCGGACACATCTTTATATTTTATAAAGTCCGGTCTTATGACAGTCAGATTCCGGCAAAGCGCGACTGCTCTTTTTGTCGGCATTGCGGAATGAATTCCGAATTTTCTTGCTTCATACGATGCAGCTGAAACAACGCCTCTCTTTTCAGGACTTCCACCCACAACTACAGGCCTGCCGCGCAGAGCAGGATTGTCCCTCTGTTCAATAGATGCGTAAAACGCATCCATATCAATATGTATGATTTTTCTTGTCATTCCCGAAATTATAAAGTATTGATTTACAAATCATTATGACCGGCAAACAAATAAATCAAAACACTTTTAACGTTAATTATTTATATTTGCAAACGATTTTATAAAAGATTTTGTTATTGATAATATTCGCAGACATTATTCTTTATAACTATGAAAACAGAGCAGATTAAAATAGAAAAATCAGCATACGGCGGAGACGGATTAGGCTTTATTGACGGCAAAGCCTGTTTTGTGCAGTATGCAGTACCTGATGACTTTGTTGAAATTGAAATCCACAAGGAAAAAAAGGATTTTTCATTCGGCAGGATAATTAATATTATTAAACAGTCGGAACTCAGAGTAAAACCCGAATGCCCTAATTTCGGAAAATGCGGCGGATGTGATTATCTGAATATATCCTATGATAACGAACTTAAAATAAAAAAAGGGATACTGAAAGAATCACTTACAAGAACAGGCCGCATTCCCTCTGAAAAAATACCTGAATTATCGGTTATTAAAAGCAGCCGTTATCATTACAGAAGCCATGCATCAGTAAAATCCTTAAACAGTGAATCCGGTTTTTACGCGAAAGAATCGAACCACCTTGTCACTTTTCCCGAAAAAGGATGCATGCTGCTGGCAGAACCTCTAATAAATAAACTTTCCTCTCTTCAGAATATGCCGGAAGAATTTAAAATTTCTCTTTCCGGGGACTCTCAGTGCCTTATTTCATTTGAAAAAGAAAAAACAGTCAGGGAAAACGAATACGGACTTTTATTCGACAGAAATATCATGCTTTTTTTTCAGGCAAATAAATTCCTGCGAGAAAGCATGCTGAGAAGAGTAAGCGAATATGCGGAACTCAGTAAAGATTCAAATTTTATTGATATCGGATGCGGAGTCGGCTTTTTTTCCCTGTTTCTTGCTGATAAAGCAAATACGGGGCATGGTGTGGATATAAGCAGGGAAAGCATTAAATGGGCAAGGCATAATGCAGAACTTAATAAAATTACAAATATAACATTCGAAGCAAAACCCGCATCTGAGATACATCCATACAGATCTGAATACGATGTTGTAATCGCAGATCCTCCAAGAGCAGGTCTGTCTGTAAAAGCGAGAAAAACAATCAACGCAATTTCAGCACAACGCATAGTGTACATTTCCTGCAATCCTTCAACCTTCTCAAGAGATGCATCCGATTTCATATCTTCCGGCTACAGCCTGAACAAACTCACTCTTATTGACATGTTTCCCGGAACTTACCATATAGAACTCATTGGATTATTTACTTTATAAATTTCAATACTTTTCATAAAAATCACAAGAATAAGCAGGTTCTGTCAATGGCAAACCTGCTCATTTTTATTAATACCTTTCTTTAGTTAATAACTTGCCTGAATGTTTTCCCCAAAATTCCGCATCTTATATATGTTCTATCCTTTTAAAAATTCTTTATTGCAGCATCTCAAATTACACTTTATCTGCAATATAAAAATGCCGATATATTAACATAAGTTAATCTATCAGTAACAGTAAAAAACAAAATAATTATTCTTCCGGGGTAATCATGTTTCAGAATAAAAAATCAGTATCTGTCATTATATTACTTTTAACTGTATATATCTTCTCAATACCGGCAAACGGATATGAACGCACAGGCAAAACAGAAAGAGATATAAATAAATTTCGCGCACAAACCACGGTTAATAAACTGACAAAGGAAAATTTAAAAAAAATCAACCTTATAGAAATCATTTCAAAAAATTTCGGCTACAATTCATACCATAAATTAAAAAAAGATTACTGGAGAGCAAGAATTCTTGTATCACAGAAAAAGATACTGGAAGCAAAGGACCTTCTTGAATTAAACCTTGTTGAAATAAATGAAACCATGAGGATAATATCAAAGGATTATGAAAATGCAACGCAGGCAATGATTGATGAATGTATTGACAAAATAAATGAGCTTAAATTCACGTCGGAAATGAATCCGAATGTTGAAAATAACCGAAAACTGGCTGAAAACCTTAAAAGAATTAAGCTTGCAAATCAGCAGTTTGACAATGCATATTCTTCCTATATTAACCTTGATTATGTTCCATGCATCACCCTTTACAGAAACGCCAAAAGGCATGCAATAAACATTCTGCAGGACCTGGCAGAGCCTCAGGACAGAAACAGGATAACCGATAAATTTAAAATACACATTGTTGACAACAGGAATGAAGTTTTTAATGAAAGTTAATAAAAAATACAGGCATTAGTCCTTGCCGTGAATCATGGGGACAAATCTTACATAAGTAACAGTTTCTTTTGTAAAATTACCGTTAACCCTTTCTATTTTTATCAGCTCCTGGTTATAATCACCTACAGGAGCAACAATTATTCCTCCCTCTCCCAGCTGGGCAAGTAATGCATCCGGAATTTCCGGAGGACTGGCAGTTAAAATAATGACATCAAAAGGAGCCTTGTCCGCCCAGCCCTTATATCCGTCTCCTATTTTCACTGTAACATTGTTATAACCAAGCTCCTTTAATTTTTCTGCGGCGCTTTTACCCAGTGCCTGAATAATTTCAATTGTAAAAACCTCTTTTGAAAGAAGCGAGAGAACTGCTGCCTGATAACCTGAGCCTGTCCCGATTTCAAGTACCCTCTCTGTCCCGTTCAATTCACATAATTCTGTCATCAAAGCGACAATATAAGGCTGGGAAATAGTCTGATCATGACCGATTGGTAAAGGATGATCTTCATAGGCTTCATCAAGATATTGTTTCGGGACAAATTTATGCCTTTCCACTTTCCTTATTGCATTAATTACACGGGAATTTCTGACTCCTCTTGATTCGATCTGTCCCCTGATCATTTTTTCTCTCAAGCTTTCCAAATCTTTTTCCCTGTTTATCCCGCATAAAGAAGAGAAACATATTAACAGTAAACTAAGCGGAAAAATAAATTTCTTACTTCTTTTCATTTAATTTTATATAATAATCATATCTTATACTTGTATATACATAGCCAATAATTTCCTTGCAATATTTAATGTCTGTATATTGAATGTAATGTGTAACATATTCTGAAAAATATCAAGTTAAATTCTATTTAAACTGATACAAATTCCATATAATATCTCTAAGCATTATTCTCAGTCTTTAAAATGGAATAATAACTGAAGATTATCTTGTTTTTATCATTTTCGACGGGTATAATATACAAATAAACAATGCTATCAAAAGCAGGACAATCCAAATGCCAATAACAATTAAAGGTACAAGTGCATCGCCTGGAATTAAGATTGGGAAAGCTCATATTTACATGGGATCCAACATTGTTATTCCAAAATATAAAATAAATAAAAAAGACATAGATAATGAGCTCAAACGTTTTGAAGCAGCTCTGGAAAAGACAAAAAAAGAGATAAATGCCATACAATCCCAGATTTCGGATAATCTTTCGAAAGATATGGCAAATATATTCTCCAGCCATCTTATGGTTCTGGAAGATCCTATGATCGCTGATCAGGCAAGAGAGAAGGTAAAAGATGAGCTTAGAAATATTGAATGGGTATTGAATGACATTTCAGTTGAACTTATAAATAGTTTTAGCGCAATAGAAGATGAATATTTAAAAGAAAAAATCATAGATCTGTCGGATATTCATAAACGTCTGATAAATAATCTGCTGATGAACGATTCTTCAGACATTTCCCGTCTTGACAAAGAAGCTATTATTTTTGCACCGGATCTTACGCCGTCCGATACAGCAATCATGAACAAAAAGTATGTTCTTGCATTTGTTACAGATAAAGGCGGAAGGACATCCCATACGGCAATAATGGCCCGTGCGCTGGAAATTCCCGCTGTTGTAGGTACTTTTACAGGAACGTCAAAAGTCAGAAACGGCGACACGGTAATCGTTGATGCCTCTCACGGCAAAGTTATAATTCAGCCGAGTGAAAAAGAAATTGAATACTATAAAAAAATTGAATCCGAATACCTAAACGTTGAAAAATTATTATCTGAACTGACTCATCTGCCTTCAAAGACCCTGGATGATTCAGAAATCGTAATTCTCGGCAATATTGAACTTCCTGAGGAGATGGAACTAATAAAAGGGCATGGTGCTCAGGGAATAGGGCTTTTCAGATCGGAATTTCTTTTTCTTGATAAAAAACTGCCTGACGAAGAAAGACAATTCGTGGAATATAAGAATGTAGTTGAATGTTTTAACCCGAAACCAGTAACAATCAGGACTCTTGACATTGGCGGCGATAAAATTTATGCCTATCGTACACAATATACGGAACGGAATCCGTTTTTAGGCTGCCGTGCAATCCGATTTTGTATGGAAAACCTGGACCTTTTCAGAACACAGATCAGAGCAATATTGAGGGTCAGTCATTATGGCAATGTAAAAATGATGTTTCCCATGATCACTACGAGTGAAGAAATAATAAAGGCACGCAGTATTGTTGATGAAATAAAAAATGATCTGAGAAATGAAAAAATACCGTTCGATAACAATATACAAATTGGAATTATGATTGAAGTGCCTTCAGCGGCTTTAAACTCGGATCAATTATCAAAATATTGTGATTTCTTTTCTGTCGGTACAAATGACCTTGTGCAGTACCTGCTTGCTGTTGACAGAATAAGCGAATCAGTGGCCTATTTATATAATCCTCTAAACATAACAGTGCTTAGAATACTGAAATTAATTGTTGAAAATGCAGTAAAAAACTCAACTCCTCTTTCTATATGCGGAGAAATCGCAGGTGAGCCTCTTTATACAATGCTGCTTATGGGATTAGGCTACAGAACTTTTTCAATGAGTTCCACCCTGATGCATCAAATCAAACGCATAATAAGATCAGTGTCAATAAAAGAATGTGAAGAGCTGGCTGAAGATCTCTTTAAGCTCGAAACTACTGAAGCCATTGAGAAGAAGCTTCTTTCAACCATGAAAAAAAAATTTCCGAAAACCTTCGTCTGATTTTTCCGATTGTACTTTATTAAATATGAAACTTTACCAGGAACTTGCAGAATATTATTTTTCCATAGAAAAAGAAAACCGCAGAATTGATGATGATATTAAATTTATAAGTTCACTTATTAGTGATAGTGATAAACCCGCGCTTCTTGACCTGGGATGCGGCACCGGAGAACATCTTGCAGGACTAAGTAAACTGGGAATAGATTGTACAGGAATTGACGCAAGTAAATCAATGATAAGAATAGCAAAACTGAGATTTCCGGGATCAGCCAGATTCATCAATGAAACCATAGAATCTTTTTCCTATAATCAGGAATTTGATATTATTATTTCCCTGTTTGGGTCCATGGACTATTTACTGGATGACAAAAATATTAATGCCGCTTTACAAAATACCGAAAAGGCATTGAAACCCGGCGGCATTGGAGTATTTGAACTATGGAATGCTTATCCAATATTGAAAATAAAAGAAAAGACCTTAAACAGAGTTTCCAGGACAAACCATAAGGGAAAATTGATAGAAAGGCAGCGGGGTTTTAAATTGCTTGACCATACAGATAAAACGATTGTAGAAGTAAATTACCTGTATAAACTTCCCGGCAAAGAGATCCTAAAGGACAGGCATATAATGAGAGCCTTTACCAGAGAGGAAATTATCAATTACCTTGAAAAAAACGGATTTGACGTACTTGCCTGTTACTCCAATTCCGGAATGCAGCCTTATAAGAACACTTCCAATAAAATGATATTACATTTTAAGAAAAGATAGCCAGCAGCCCATAGCTACTAAATAGTAGCTTTAGGTTTATCGTGATCCCATTTTTCCGGCTTTTCCTTTTCCGCTTCAGTGCCTTCATTTTCTTCAACAAGAGTATTACCGAATTTACTGTTCAGAGTTTTTGTTTTTTCCGGATCTTTAAAAAACTGCTCAGGCTTTTCAATGGCGATAAACAGCACTTCCTCCATTGAATTAACCGGATGGAAGACTAATTCTTTTCTTACATGCTCCGGAATTTTCTCAATATCCTTCTGGTTATCCTTTGGAATAATTATGTGTTTCATGTGTGCCCTGTGAGCTGCAAGAACTTTTTCCTTAAGTCCTCCGATGGGCAGGACTTTTCCTCTAAGAGTTATTTCACCTGTCATCGCGACATCACGGCGTACAGGTATTCCGCTCAGAAGAGAGGCCAGCACCACTGCCATTGTTATTCCTGCAGAAGGCCCGTCTTTGGGAATTGCTCCTTCAGGCACATGAAGATGTATATCGTTTTTTCTGGTAATATCTTCCTCAATATTAAAAAACTGCTGATTGGCTCTTACATATGTATATGCTGCCTGCCCCGATTCCTGCATGACTTCCCCGAGTTTACCGGTAAGTTTCAGGTCCCCCTTACCTTTAATCATAAGGGCTTCAATGGGCAGAACATCACCGCCCACCTCAGTCCAAGCAAGGCCATTTGCGAGTCCAACCTCGCTCTTTTCCTCTTTAATTCCGTATTTAAATTTTATCGGCCCCAGATATTCATGCAGAACTTCCTCTGATATCTCTTTTGTGAAATCCTTACCTTCCCTGACTACCTCTCTTGCCGTCTTTCTGCATACTTTTGCGATCACCCTCTCCAGGCTTCTTACTCCGGCCTCTCTTGTATAATGCCTGATTGTAAAAAGCATCATATTTTCAGAAAAATTTATATTCTCAGGCTTCAGCCCGTTTTCCGTTATCTGTTTATTAAGCAGGAACTTCATTGCAATATTAAGTTTTTCAGGCTCAGTATAGCTTGAAATTTCAATAACTTCCATTCTGTCCTGAAGAGGAAGCGGAATATTATGCTGAACATTAGCAGTAGTAATAAACATCACATCTGAAAGGTCATAAGGAACTTCCATGTAATGATCTACAAAAGAATTATTCTGCTCAGGATCAAGTACTTCAAGAAGAGCTGATGAAGGATCACCTCTGAAATCCATTGACATCTTGTCAATTTCATCAAGAAGAAATACCGGATTCATTGTTCCGGCTTTCTTCATCATCTGTATTATACGGCCGGGAAGAGCTCCGACATAAGTTCTTCTGTGCCCCCTGATTTCCGCCTCATCTCTGACTCCACCCAAAGACATTCTAACAAACTTACGTCCAAGTGATCTGGCTACTGATTTGCCAAGGGATGTTTTCCCAACACCGGGAGGGCCTACGAAACAAAGTATGGGTCCTCTAAGTTTTTTGGATAAATGCCTGACTGCTATATATTCAATTATGCGTTCTTTTACATCATCAAGCCCGTAATGGTCCTCATTAAGTATTTCCATGGATTTTTCAATATCATGAGTATCGCGCGTTTTTTTTGACCATGGAATATCTCTCAGCCATTCAATGTAATTTCTTACAACAGCGGATTCCGCGGACATTGGAGGCATTTTTTCCAGGCGCTTAAACTCTTTTAAAGCTTTAGCCTTCGCTTCCTGGCTCATTTTGGTTTCTTCGATGGACTTCTTCAGTTCCTCTGCCTCATCTTCAACTTCATCAGCCCCCATTTCCTTTTTCATTATCTTCATCTGTTCATTGAGATAATATTCTTTCTGGGTCTTCTCAAGCTGCTTTTTGACTTTGCCCTGAATTTTCTTCTCAATGTACATTATCTCTATTTCGCCCTGAATATACTTGATCAGTTTTTCAAGCCTTTCTTTGGGATTGCCGAGTTCAAGCAAAGTCTGTTTATAATCCAGTGCAAGATAAACATAGGAGGCCACGACATCAGCCAGATGCGACGGGTCCTCAATACCTGAAACAGTTGTAAGTGCCTCATCAGGTACCTTTTTGTTCAGTTTAATATATTTTGAAAATGCTTCAAGAAGAGTCCTTTTCAATGCAGCAGTTTCTGCATCTGCTTCAATAAATCTTTCAATGTTCTTTACAGACACTTCAAAAAAATCTTTATTATTCTCCTCGTATTCTGAAATATATACACGGTTAATGCCTTCAATTAATACTTTAATTGTACCGTCAGGCAGCTTTAACAATTGAAGTATTTCCGAAACAGTTCCGACTTCATAAATACCGTCTTGTTTAGGAACCTCAGCCTGGGCATCCGTCTGAGTAGCAAGGACAATATACCTGTCGCCTTTCATTGCATAATCAAGCGCATTTACAGATTTAGTTCTGCCTACGAATAACGGAATAACCATATGAGGGAAGACAATAACATCTCTTAATGGTATTAGCGGAATTTTTTTATCATAATCTATATTTTTTCTGGTCATTTTTATTCTCTTACTTGAATATCTAATCTTTAATCCTGTAATTCGATACAGAAATATTCACCTTTAATTTCCGGTAACGGCCGATTAAATGAAATTTAAAACTTCCGGAAAACCCGGCTTTATAATATAAACCTGAAATTTAACCGTTTAGGTTCAATATAAATGTAAATACTTCCTTTAATATTATAACAACATATTACAGGAACTTCAATATTTTTTCAGTCAATGGCCTGTTTAAGCGGACTTTTCCTCTTTATTGTAAATAATTTTAGCTTTCTGTTTGCCCTGCACCATTTCCCGTGTTATTATAACCTTGGTGATTCCGTCCTCTGAAGGTATACTGTACATTATATCAAGCATGACCTTTTCCAGTACTGCCCTGAGCCCTCTGGCTCCGGATTCCTTCTCATATGCAATCATTGCTATCTCATCAACCGCTTCCTTCTGGAATTCGAGCTCAACATCTTCAAAGGAAAATATCTTTTTGTACTGCTTAATTATAGCGTTCTTAGGCTGTATCAAAATTTCCTTTAAAGCTTCTTTATCAAGTTCATCCAGAACACCCTGTATCGGGAGCCTTCCCGCAAATTCAGGAATAAGACCGTATTTTATCAAATCTTCAGTATGGATCCCAAGCAGAATATTTTCTGATTTAATTTCCCTGGCTGACTTGATATCAGCTCCGAATCCCAGCATTTTATTCCCGACTCTTTCCTGAACGATCTTTTCAAGACCTACAAAAGCGCCGCCGCAAATAAAAAGAATGTTCTTTGTATTAATAGTGATAAATTCCTGGTGCGGATGCTTTCTTCCGCCCTGAGGAGGAACGTTTGCAACAGTACCTTCAATAATTTTTAACAGGGCCTGCTGCACTCCTTCACCGGAAACATCTCTTGTTATTGAAGGGTTCTCGGATTTTCTGGAAATCTTATCAATTTCATCAATGTAAACAATACCGACTTCTGCTTTTTTTATATCTCCATCAGCATTCTGTATAAGTCTCAACAGAATATTTTCAACATCCTCTCCAACATATCCCGCTTCAGTAAGAGAAGTAGCGTCTGCTATTGCGAACGGGACTTTAAGAATTTTCGCGAGAGTCTGGGCAAGCAGGGTTTTCCCTGATCCTGTCGGCCCGACAAGAAGAATATTGCTTTTTTCCAGTTCAACCTCATCCTTTTTAAGATTGTAGTTGCTTGCGATTCGTTTATAATGATTATATACTGCTACAGCGAGGACTCTTTTGGCATATTCCTGACCTATTACATATTCATTTAAAATGTCATTTATTTCTTTCGGTTTGGGAAGTTCGCTGAAATTTTTGTCGAAGCTGTTCAATTCCCCCTCTTCCAAAACAATTTCATTGCACAGTTCTATACACTCATCGCAGATATAAACTCCCGGCCCGGCAACAAGCTTTTTAACTATATTCTGGTTCTTGCCGCAAAATGAGCAGGATAATTTACTGACTGTAGTCTTCTTTTTAGATGCCATGATTTCCTCTTACTGATTATAATTCGTTATTTCTTTTCTTTTGTCCTATCAATTACTTTATCAATGATATTGTAACCGACAGCATCTTCGGGCGACATAAAATAATCTCTATCCATGTCTTTTTCAATTTTATCGATTGTCTGACCTGTATGAAAAGCATAGATTTCATTAAGTCTTTGTTTGACTTTTATTATCTCTCTTGCATGAATTTCAATGTCTGATGCCTGTCCCTGAAAACCGCCCATAGGCTGATGTATCATAATTCTTGAATTAGGAAGTGCCGATCTTTTCCCTTTAGCTCCTGCTGACAGCAGCAATGAGGCTGCTGAAGCTGCCTGTCCTATACAAATTGTAGCAACATCCGGCTTTATATACTGCATTGTATCATAAATAGCAAGGCCTGATGTAACCACTCCGCCGGGACTGTTAATGTAAAGAAAAATATCTTTATCCGGATCTTCTGCTTCCAGAAACAGCATTTGTGCTATAATAAGGCTGGAAACATGATCTTCAATAGCTTCACTCAGGATAATAATTCGATCCTTTAATAATCTTGAAAAAATGTCGTAGGATCTTTCACCTCTTGCTGTCTGTTCAACAACGATAGGAACTAAACTCATTTATACAACCTCTCTTTTATATATAATATTATTTTCGGGAATTACTAATATTTTCATTATAACATTGTGAATGCGGGGAATTTTTATTTTTTTAATAAATAAACGCTTTAAAAAAAGACCGTATATTTACTTTAAAATATAAAATACGCACGCAATTATAATTACATTATGTCATTTAATCAGAATCTTTATGAATATATAGAAAATCTTGTCAAATAAGTAAATAACACAGATTCTATTTGTTCATTTTAATCAATTGCAGGCAAATACTAATTGTCAAACAAAAAATGCAAGCATGCAAAATGAATCAAGCTCTTTTTACAAATATTTCCAATCTCTTCCTTATATACACCAAAAAAATGCATTTTTTAACACAATTATATCTAATATAACAAATAAAGCTAAAAAGCTCAACAAAAAATGCTTCTTTCTAATACTTCTCTAAAGTTATATCTTGAGTATTTACAGGTTCTTTATCAATTTGATCAATTATTATCAGGCTGGAATATTACTGCAAAAAAACAGTTACCGGGCAGAATGAAGAAAAATTCCATCCATAACGCGTTTCTGCCGCAATCCGGCAGAAACGCGTTATGGATTATTTTTATTACTTTGTTGTATAAAACGTATACCTGTTATTTCTTTGGCCAGGCGGGTTTTTCTATAGGCGGAGCAGTACGTTTTTCACTTTTATCAACAACCTCGAAAATACCGTTCTGCCACTGCCCGATTTCTCCCGGATGATTTGCCGACATATGATTCTCATCATACCAGAATTCGCCTAAAACAGTATCAAATTTTTTCTCTTCCATTACTTCCCTGATCTTTTCCTGATCCAGAGTTCCGGCTTTCTCAACAGCCTTTACAAAATGCTCCATCGCAGCGTAAAAATAAATCGAACCCCAGTAGTTTCCCATCTCTTTGCCGGAAACCTCCCTGAAATGCTCAGCAAATCTCTTTGCTCCGGGCGACGACTTTTCGTTCCATGCTCCTCCACCCATTACTCCCTGAATTGCAGGGCCGAAAGCGCCTTTATAAAAGCTGAATGCGGGCCCAACGCTAAGGAAAAAAACTTTGGGATTATAACCTATTTCCATAATCTGACCTGTAGCGAGCATACAATCATCAGGATAGCTGAATCCGACAAAAGCATCCGCCTTAAGGGATTTTGCCTGTTTAAGCAATGCAGACAGATCTTTGACTCCCATTGGATAGGATTTTGACATAACAATTTCCAGCCCTCTTTTAGGGAATTCTTCTGCCGCAATCTCCTTATATTCAACACCGTGCAGGTCTTCAATGCTTATAATTGCCACTTTTTTTGCGCCCACTTCAGCAATAACATCAGCCAGTGCAGGTACCTGTGTTTCAGCAATATTCAGGCTTTGAAAAAAATAAGGAAGGTCAACATTCTTAAGCTTCATTGCCCCGCCTGCGCCGCCGATCATTATGTATTTATGCTTATTGGCTATCTTTGCAGCTGCAAACAGAAATGCAGTGCTAACCGGGGGCAGTAAAAAGTCAACTTTATCCTCCATGATTAATTTCTCTATAAGTCTTGTCATTGTACCCGGATCAGACTTATCGTCATATTTGATCAGTTCCAGAGGCAGTTTTTTACCATAATCTTCCACATATATACCGCCTTTTGCATTTACATCCTTTATCCATAAATCATAATACGGACCGCTTACAACTGCATCCTGCACTGCCAATGGGCCGCTCATGGAAACAGCCTGTCCAATGAGTATCTTATCCTTTGGCGGAAGCTCTTTTTTACTACAGGAAAAATTAAATACTGAAAGCACAGCAACTGTTAATATCAGCAAAATGCGAAATACTTTACTCCTCATTTAAATCCTCCTATAAAAATATTTTATATTAACTTCCGGGAAACGCCAACAATTAAGATAGGTACTATACTTCCCGTTTAAATCCCGCACAAAAAAACCGTACAAAAAATACTAAAAGCAGGCTTTCCTTTAAACAGAAAAGAAGCAGACCTTTCATTTTAATTCCCGGGTTAATGGAAAATACAGGATTGCTTCTTTAGGATAAAATAACCATGCTGATCAGATTTTTACATTATCCTGGTTATTACACCCCCGCCCTTCTTACTGCGCCGGAAATACCTGCCCCGACTACATCAACTATAGCAGTACCGCCGTCTATTACAAGTTCAGCGCCTGTCATAAAGGATGAGTCATCACTTGCCAGAAATGTACATATTCCGCCCATTTCATGAATATCCGCAAAACGTCTTAAAGGCATTTCTAAAGATATTTCTTTGACAAAAGCATCTGTTTCCATTCCAATCATTTTTCCGATCTGTCCAAAGTCAGCTTCTGTCATTTCAGTTTTAACGCCCCCCGGACAAACAACATTACAGCGTATTTTATCTTTTCCATAATCCATTGCGGCTTGCTTAGTCAGCATTATCAGCCCGGCCTTTGTTGAACAATAGGCAGGCCTTTCCGGAAGGCACCTTAAGCCACCGACAGATGCAATGTTAATAATAGAGCCGCCTCCTGATTTGATCATGTGGGGAATGGCAACTTTCATCATCATAAAAGGGCCTGTCAGGTTAATGGACAGAGTCTTAAGCCAGTTATCCATTGATAGATCTGTTATAGAACCAATCATGCTGATGCCTGCATTGTTTACAAGAACGTCAAGCTTGCCGCCGAATTTAACTGTAGCGTCAACCATTGCTTTAACATCTTCCTCTTTGGATACATCTCCGGAACACACTTCAACAGTCCCTTTAGGGAGTTTATCAGCAACCTTTTCAAGCATTTCCTTTCTGCGGCCTGTTATGCATACTTTTGCTCCCTCTGCTACAAACCTTTCAGCAACAGCCAGTCCTATGCCTGAGCCTCCCCCTGTTATAAGAGCAGTTTTACCTTCAAGTCTCATACTCTTTCTCCTGTTTTTTGTCTTACATTATTATTTCTGTCAAAACAACAAATTTTTTGCATACCCGTGCATATTACTGCCATCCGGCAAAAAGCCGTTGTCACAACAATCTTTCCGACAGACTAATTTGCTATTGCAGAAATAACAAATAGTATTTTAATTTTTTAAATGATTTTTTAACAATCCCCGGATTTATTCCGGAGAATTTTGTTCAGGAGATTAGAAGTGCATTCCGAAAAACCCGGACAGCAAAAACAAAAGCAGCAGCAACAGTCTTTCTGCAGGCGGGCGTATATCCCGTAATCCGGAATGCACTATAAGTAATTCACCCGGTCAGGCTATAATTTTGCCAACTCTTCAAGTGATACAGGTTTTTGTTTCTTTAATGTGGCGTTATCATATACAAAATCAGACGCTCCGTTTATCACCAGGTCTGTTTCAATATTCTGTTTTGTACCGCTTTCTTCAAAAACTTTTTCGATTTCTTCAGCGGTTTTATTGTTTTTCTCAGCATAAGTGTTTACCAGTTCTTTATACTTTTCTTCCGAAGGTTTTATATTTTCAGCTTTTGCAATTTCCAGAAGAACAAGAGTAGACTTGATATTTCTTATAGCATCTTCTCTTATTTTTCCGGTAAACTCCTCTCTGTTAAGCATTCCTTTGTCAAAGAGTTCATTTATTTTATCTTCAGGAATTCCCATGCTCTGCTGGAACTTATAGGTGATATTTTCCATTTCCCTCAGAATCATAGACTCCGGTAAATCAAAAGTACTGTTCTTTACTATTTCATCAATCAATTCTTCTTTTGTTTTTTTGAGGGATTTTTCCTTTGCAAAATTTTCAAAATTTTCCCGGAATTTTTTTCTGACATCTTCAATTGACGAGTAGTCACCCAGATCTTTAGCGAATTCATCATCCAGCGGAGGAAGAGTCAGATTGCTGATCTCGATAATTCTGATCTGATATTTTGCTTTCTGATTGGCAAGATCCTTTACTTCATAGTCTTTAGGATATTTTTTTATTACCTCTTTAACATCATCAACAGCCATTCCGATGATGTCATCATCAAAGCTATAGTCTGTTTTATTTTTACCAATAACTACCGAAATACTTTGAGGTTTTATATTATCTTTTTCATTATCGTCTACGTTGTCAATACGCCTGGTTTCCGCTCTTACATAATTGCCTTTTTCCGCTTTTTCGCCCTTTTCCTTCTTTGCAACTGTTGCGTATCTTTCTCTTAATGACTCTATTTCCTTGTCAACATCGTCATCTGTAATTTTATATGCTATTTCTTTTGCTGCAAGATTTCTGTACTGGCCGAGCTCAACAGTAGGAGAAACATCAAATGCCACTTTATATTTAAAAGATTTGGATGCCTCAATTGTATCAAAATCAAAATCAGGCTGGCTTACAGGATTCAAATCTTTTTCATTTAAAGCGTCAATATAGGACGCTTTAAGTACATTCTCTACGACTTCCGAATCAGCATTGCCTTTAAATTTTTTCTTAATAATATCCAGCGGAACTTTACCTTTTCTGAAACCGTCTACCTTTGCACTGCGTTGAATTCTGTTAAAGACCTTTCTGTATTCTTCTTCCACCTGGCTTTCCGGAACTTCTATTTCCAGTTCAATTCTGGCGTTCTCTAATTTTTTTTCCGAAACGATCAAATTTCCTATTCCCCTTTTTTTCACAGAATATTAATACAAATGTAATATACCAATAAATTACCTATAGGTCTGAGAGTCAAACAAAATTTTTATGAAGGGTTAAAGCATGTAAGCAGCGGCAGAATAGGCCGGGTACAATAAATAAAGGGACAGGCAAATGCCTGCCCCTTTATGAGCGGGAAACGGGATTTGAACCCGCGACTTCAACCTTGGCAAGGTTGCACTCTACCACTGAGTTATTCCCGCATATTTGCGAGTGAAGGGACTTGAACCCCCACGCCTTTCGGCACCAGATCCTAAATCTGGCGCGTCTGCCAGTTCCGCCACACTCGCATTACACTGACAATGTATTAAACATTGTAAATTATTTCAAGCCTAATTTGTGCAACGCTATTTCACTAAACCGGAACCGCACAGCACTGAGTTTAATGGAAATAATTAATTATATGTAATATTAGTCAATTATTTTTTATGAAAAATTATCCGTTCAGGAACGTTTTTTAATAATTTTCACTTTCTCTGAATAAATGTCGAAAAATGATCTGTGTCATCCCCTATCCTGAAAACAACACAGTCCATTTTACATTCCTGAAATCTGTAAAATTCATCAATTGACTATTGACTAATTAACGGAGATTGTATCATCCTTTCTATAACAGATAAGGCCGCACATCAGGCACCTGTCAGCTTCATAACGAGCCTGTTCTTCAGTTAATCCAAGCTCAACTTCTTTAAAATTCAGTTTTCTCTGATCGACTTCAAGTTCAGGCATCATTGTTCTAGGGGAATCGGATACTGAACGAAGTTCTTTAATTACCGGCAGCTGGCATGCAGGTGTAATAATATTGTCAGGAAGCCCGACTTCCTCACCGTTCAGATATATATTGATTGACCTTGCTGCCCTTCTTCCGGCGCCTATTGCAGCGACTGCTATTGACGCGCCCGTTACAACATCTCCTCCCGCAAATACACCAGGAATATTAGTTTCTCCTGTAATCTCGTTCAAGACCTCAATAGTTTTCCAGTCTGTAAGCTTTACGCCGTCTTCTTGTAAAAAGTCTGTTTCCGGGAACTGTCCTGCTGCAACAATTACATTGTCAACATCCATTATTTTTTCAGAACCTTTCTTTGGAACAGGCCTGCGCCTGCCTGATTCGTCCGGCTCGCCTAGTTCCATTTCAGTATATTCAAGCTGTTTCAGAACACCGTTTTCGCCCATAAGCTTTGTAGGATTTGAAAGAAACTGGAAGATTACTCCTTCCTTTTCACCTTCTTCAACTTCAATATCGTTTGCAGGCATTTCTTTTCTTGAACGTCTGTAAATTACTGTAACTTCTTTAGCTCCGAGCCTCCAGCATGTTCTGGCAGCATCGAGCGCCGTATTTCCGCCGCCGACAACTACCACCTTGTCGCCTATAGGAGTTTCTTTATCAAGTCCTCTGTCGATCAGGAAATGAGTTCCGGGAATAACCCCTTTAAGGTCATCGCCTTCTATTCCGAGATTTCTGCTGTCCCAGGCGCCTGTCCCGAGAAAAACCGCCTCAAAGCCGTCTTCCTTTAATGAGCTGATTGTAAAATCCCTGCCCATTCTCTTATCCGTTTTAACATCAACTCCGACTTTAAGTATGGAGTTGATTTCCCAGTCAAGCGTGGCTTTAGGCAGCCTGTATTCAGGTATACCGTATCTCAGCATTCCGCCGAGTTTTGGCATTGCTTCAAAAATCGTCGGAGAATGGCCAAGCCTAACGAGATAATATGCTGCAGAAAGGCCTGCGGGGCCACCGCCTATTATCGCCACTTTTTTACCTGTAGCAGGTGCGATATACGGCATTTCCGGTTCTCCGCTTTTCAGTTCTATGTCGGCAACAAATCTTTTCAGATGATTAATATTTACAGGCTCCCCGACAATTGTTCTTCTGCACATATCCTCGCATGGATGTGGGCATACTCTTCCGCACGTCAACGGAAGAGGGTTTCTTTCTTTTATAGTCCTTAGAGCCTGTTTGTAATTACCCTTTTTTATCTGGCTTATATATTCACGGATATCAATTCCTGCAGGACATTCACGCTGACACGGGGATGTACATTCATCTTCGCGGTAAAGATGCTGAATTCTTTCGGTAGCTGAAGTCAGTCTTATTACATGCTTGGGACATATTTCCACACAAATGCCGCAGCCCGTACACTTGTTACTGTCAAATACAGGAAGTCCGTATTCTCCCATTTTGATTGCCCCGAACGGGCATGCCTTAACGCATGAACCGAAGCCCAGACAGCCAATATTGCATTCTTTCGGCCCCCCGGCATAATATGACGCTGCAATACAGTCATCCATTCCTTCGTATATGAATTTTCTGTCAGCATCCGCTGTGGCATAACGGCAGTACGAGCAGGATATTTCAGGTTCCTTTAAGCTTATTTCAATTCCCATTATTCTTGCTACATCAAGAGCAATATCCGATCCTCCCGCGACACAAACATCTGGACCGGCCTTTCCTGCTACGACCGCGGCAGCTGCAGCAGCGCATCCCGCGTATCCGCACCCTCCGCAGTTAGCTCCAAGAAGTGAGTCCATTACCTCTTCTATTTTGGGATCCTCCCACACATAGAAAAGACGTGACGCAATTGCAAGAATTACTGCTGAAGTGAATCCAAGCCCTAAAAGAAAGAGTGCCGGAATATACATTGTCGCTGATATCATTTTCTGTCCTCTTATTTATGAATAAATGTTATTTCCGGATTAAAATTTATCCTGTTTTTCATATCCGGGAAAAACGTATTATAATTACCTGATTTTCCGGTTAAAATAGTCTATATTGTTGCGATATAAATGCAAATATTTTTTTATAATAACTAATCGAGATCTAATAATGCAGTATTATTTTTATCCTGAAAGAATAAAATCAGTAAATTTCATATATTACTTTAAAATATCAATAACAGGCATTCGAAAAGTCAACTGAGTTTTCCGTACCTTATCAAAAAATTGTATTGCTCCATTCATATTTACAGCCCTTAAAATATTCGTGCTGCTTTAAAAAACAGACCAAAAGAACACTCCTTTAGATAATTAAAACACTAAGGGGCGATTTATAAAATACGGAAAAAATGAAAGAGCAGATCATCATTCGGATATCGAATAAGGAGAAAGCCTGAAGCAGGTATTATTTTACATTCAGATCCGGGAAGCCATTTTGCAGTAAAGAATATCGAAAGAAGATAGCCGGAAAAGGAGAAGAATTCATCTGAAATTTAGAAGAAAAGAGAATTGCAGCTACAATACTCCGATGAAAGCTGACTCCGGGGCAGTATTTATTTAGGTATAAAGTTAGGCTGTATACTTTTATGGAAAGCCGGTATAATAACAGATGGACATACCGCATGTTAAACAATTCCGGTCAAATCGCTATATATAAATTTAAACCCCATATTCAGATTACTAATAATTTTACTTAACAATAAGTAAAAAATAAAATTTAAATTGACATTTTATTTAAAAACCCTACCCTATTACCGGATTTGAAAAATATTATTTATCGTAAATTGCCTGAGAGTTCAGATTCATCATTTCGAGATTTTTTATTTAGACATATCTCTTTAATTAACCTATTCAATTAATTCTGCATCCTGGAAGCTATCAGATATTTAAAAAACGATACGCTTATTTCCGGATAAAATTTCTCATATCAGGGGGAGTTATGAAAAAAAAATCAGTATTTATTGCCTTGCTTTTAATGGTCTCGGTAGCGTTAAGCCTGTTTATGCAGAATAACGCATTCGCAAAAAAGCCTGTTACTTTAAGACTTGTTATACCGACTCCGCCAGGTGACTGGCCTCAGACGATTAGAGATGAAGATATGGCAAAAAGGTTTAACGCACGTACAAACGGAAAATATAAAATCGAAGTTATTACCGGTACAGCAGTTGCGAAGCTTCCGGAATATTTTGATGCTGTCCGTGTCGGAATTGTTGAAATGCAGTTCTCCAACTGGGGGCTGTTCTCATTCCTTGATTCCAGGCTGGGCCTTCTGGAACTGCCGTTTCTTTTCAACAACAATGAAGCTTTGAATATGGCTACAACAGAAATGACAGATCTTTTTGATCCTGTACTTCAGGACAAATTCAACGCGAAAGCAGTAATGATGTTTAATACGGGCGGATGCGGTTTCTGGACTCAAAAACCTGTTAGAATAATCAAAGACCTTGAAGGAATGATGATCGGTTCTGTAAGCCCGCCGGCATCTGTTCTTATAAAAGAACTAGGAGCCTCTCCTGTCACAATTCCTTTCATGGACCTTTACGAATCAATGCAGAAAAAAATAATAGACGGCTCCGCAATGAGCGTACACGGCGGCATCCAGTTTCATTTCACTGACGTATGCAAGTACTTTACTGCATTCTTCGGAATACCTTCTCCCGCTGGATACTCTGTCAATCTTGATGCATGGAACAAGATGCCTGAAGATATTCAGACAATACTGCTCGAAGAAGCTAAAACAGCAGCAGAATGGATGAACAAAGTTGTTGTAGGCCCGCTGCCTAAAAGCGACCTCAAAGCATTAAAGAAAAGAGGCGTTAAAATATATTTCATGCCCGCAAAAGAAAGAGCAAAATGGGCTAAGCAACTTGAAGCATACACAAACGGAGAGCTTGAAAAACACGGCGAGTTAGGCAAAAAATTTAAAGCAATTGTTGAAAAAGCAAATAAAAAATATCCTTATGTTCCCGGCAAAACAGCAATGTAACATCTAAAGTTAACTTACATATATAAGTGTTAATCCAGCCGTTAAATGATCAGCAATTGTCTCCATACAGTTGCTGATCATTTTCAACCTTCCTGAAAAATTTATTTTATAACCCTATAAAATATTAAAAAATCATTTTCAGTAAAAATGCCTGAAAATGATAAGAATAAATATTATTCCCAAACAATCATAGTTACAAATCAAGGATAACCGCTTATGAACGGGAAAAATCCCCCCGAATATTATATTTATATTTTAAAGAAGTGTATATAAAAAGAAATTGACATTTCAGTTTTTCTCCTCAGGATTTTTATTAAGTTTACATTTGAGTAAATTCTTCCGCCTCTCACCCATCTTATATTCAAATGAAAAAAAATATTAATCATTTTTTCATTTATACGAAATTTATTTTACAGGAACATCCATAGAACACGCATAATAATAGATATTTTTTCAAATGTTCCTGAATCCTAAAAAGGGGGAGTTATGAAAAAAAAATTACTGCTTGTTTCAATGTTTCTCACTTTTTCTGTATTTGTCAGCCAGGTTATTATGCAAAATCATGTTTTTGCCAAAAAACCTGTCCGGTTAAGGCTTGTTATTGCTACTCCTAAAGGGGACTGGCCCCAGACTTACAGAGACGAAGAAATGGCAAAAAGGTTTAACGCAAGGGCAAAAGGCCAGTATCAAATTGATGTGCTGACAGGATCAGCTGTTGCAAAATTGCCTGAATTTTTTGATGCTGTTCGTGTCGGTATTGTAGAAATGCAATTTTCCAACTGGGGTACTTTTTCTTTCCTGGATTCCAGACTCGGCCTTCTGGAAGTTCCTTTTTTCTTCGCGTCAAACAAGGCAACAAACTCGTCAATGGAAAAAATGCTTCCGCTCTTTGACCCGATACTGCAGCAAAAATTCAACGCCAAAGGCCTGGCAATGATAAATACAGGAGGGCTGGGCTTATGGACACAAAAACCTGTAAAAACCCTATCCGACTTAAAAGGTATGATGATTGGATCGGTAAGCCCTGTTACTTCTATTCTTATAGAGCACCTGGGAGCTTCTCCTGTTACAATTCCATTTATGGATTTATACGAATCGATGCAGAAAAAAATAATAGACGGTGCTGCCCAGAGCGCGCACGGAGGTGTAGTCTTTCATTTTCCGGACGTGTGCAAGCATTTCACAGCATTTTACGGTGTACCTGCTCCCGCCGGCTATACAATAAATCTTAAAGTATGGAATAATATGCCAAAATTCATTCAAACTATACTTCTTGAGGAAACACAAAAAGCTGCTGAATGGATGCACAATGTTGTAGTTAGCGAACTGCCCGACAAAGACCTCAAAGCATTCAGCGACAAAGGTGTGAAAGTATATTTCATGCCTGCAAATGAAAGAGCAAAATGGGCTGAACGGCTTGAATCATACAGAAATAAAGAACTTTTAAAATACGGTGATTTAGGCAAAAAACTGAAAAAGATATCTGAAGAGGCAAATAAAAAATATCCTTATGTCGCTGATAAAACAGCAATATAATCTGCGGTTAGTCAAAATTTTTACTTTTTTACGTTTTCTTATCCAATTACTAATCAAAAGCTGCTTCCAGGCAGCTTTTGATTATTTTTATTCTGCAATCTTCACAACCCGGATGAATAAATAATATTTATAAAAAATATTTCTGCAGGATAATTATTCCTTCTTGAGAAACTATATCTGAATAGTAGCAAAAAATGTATTATTAATAATGCATTTTTTTATTATCCAATAAATCAATAATTGATTGAAATTTGAAAGAAAAAAAGTAGATAGGGTAACCAAATAACAGGATAAAGCTATGGATGATTTTTTTAAACAGCTGGATGTACTTTTTCAAAAAGGCGACCCTACTGAGATTGAAAACTTTATAAGGGAATATTTAAAAAAACTCGATGATTCGGGAGATGAAATGGGGAAAGCCTCTGTACTGAATGAGCTTGCGGGTTTTTACCGCGGCATAAGCCGTTATGAAGAATCGGCAGAGTGCTTTAAGAGCTCTCTTGAAATTCTGGACAGCAAAGGATTGAAACAAACGATTCAATACGCTACTGTACTTCTGAACTATGCAGGGACATACAGGCTAACAGGCAGGGCTTATGAAGCAGTTTCTCTGTTTCTCGAAACAAAAAAACTTCTGGAAGATATAGGAGAACAGGAAAGCTATAAATATGCGAGCGTGCTTAATAATCTGGCTCTTGCTTATCAGGATACGGGAGACACCGACAAAGCGGATGAGATGGCCTCAACAGCTCTTCAAATGATGAAAAGAAACGAATCATCTGAACATGAAGTCGCGACCTCTCTAAATAATCTTGCAGCAATAAAGCTGCGCAAAGGCGACATTGAAAACGCGGAAGAACTCGCAGCTGAAGCTCTAAGCATGTACGATGCGATGGAAAAGGAGAATGTCCATCATGCCGCTGCTCTTTCTACGATGGCAACAATTCTTTTCAGAAAAGGCAATTTTGAGAGTGCTCTTCGAAATTATGAAAAGTCGCTTGAGCTTACGCTCAGGTTTTTTGGAGAGAATATTGAGTGTTCGGTAATCAGGCATAATATATCTGTAGTCTATAGTGCTATGGGGAATACTGAGAAAGCGGTTGAATTTCAGAAAAATGCGCTTGAACTTATGGAAAGACTTGTCGGGCCTGATGACCACAGGAGTATAACATACCGGCAGATGCTGGACGACCTTTATAAATCCGCGAAAGGTTAAAGTAAATGAACGCACTCGCTCTGTCACAGAATTACTTTGAAAACACAGCGTTCCCCGCAATCAAGAATGCATTCCCTGAGCTCAGTCAGCGTATTGCTGCCGGACTCGCAGGCAACGGTTCCGAATGCTTCGGATATGACGATGAGCTGTCCCGCGATCATGACTGGGGAATTGACTTTTTTATATGGCTCAGGGAAGAAGACAGGGGAATGATCCGGGAGCTCGCGGATTTTAAAAAATCTGTTTTTATGAGCAGCCCGCCTCGGTTTAAAAGAGTACGTTCCGACTATGGAGCACTCGTAAATGTAATGACTGCAGGCGACTTTTACAGGCAGCTGATCGGCTTCCCTGAAGGGCCCGATGAGATAAAACAATGGCGTATCATTCCTGAAGAGAACCTTGCCATGGCTGTAAACGGCCGGGTATTTTTCGACGGTGCCGGAGAGTTTACGAAAACAAGAGATAAGCTTCTCAAGTATTACCCTGAAGATTTACGCCTTAAAAAAATGGCTGCCAGATGCATGGCTATTGCCCAGACCGGCCAGTACAATTTCATGAGAATGTCAAAAAGACAGGACTGGGTTACAGTACAGACGGTTTTAACGCGTTTTAATGATAATGTTACAAGCCTTGTTTTTCTGCTTAACAAAGTATTCCGCCCGTTTTATAAATGGGCGCACCGCAGGATGAAAGAGCTTCCGGTCACAGGAAAACAAACCGGAATGCTCCTGCAGGACCTTGTTTTTGTTGAAGGCTTTACCAATGATGCTCTGATGAAGCGCAATGAAATAATAAACAGCATATGCGGAACACTTACTGAAGAACTGGTCCGTCAGGAATTAACAGACACAGATGACTGGTTCTTTACTTCTCATGGAGAGCAGATTCAGCGAAAAATTCAGGATGATTTTCTTAAGTCTCTTCTTCCTCAGTATGAATAACAGACAAAAAATAAAAGGTTACAATGAAAAAAATATACTGGTAATAGGCGGCAGTTATTTTGCAGGCAGGGTTTTTTCCATTTATGTTTCAAGAGGCGGGCTATTTACGCTTCATGTTGTTAACAGAGGAAAGTATACACTTAATCTGCCCGGTGTACATGAATATAAATGCGACAGGCATGAACCTGAAAAAATGAAAGGGATACTGCCTGACATAAAATTTGACGCTGTTGTAGATTTTTGCGGATATGCACCCGGAGAAATCAGCGCTATTACGGGAGTGCTGGCTGAAAAAATCGGGCACTATATTTTCATAAGCACGAGCAGTGTATATGATACGGCAGATGAAAAAAAGGAAGGAGCACCTTTACTGGAACCGCAGAATACGGATCCGGTACTTGAATATATTTCAAATAAGGTTATGCTTGAAAGAGAATTAAAAACAGAATGCGAATCCCGCAGCATCCCTTATACAATTGTTCGTCCGGGCTTCATATACGGGCCTTTCAATTACGCTCCCAGGGAATCTTATTTTATACAGCATATAGTAAAGGGTATTCCTGTCCCGTTTCCGGCAGACGCGAATAAAAAATTCAGCATGCTGTATGTAACCGACCTTGCACGCGCACTTGAAGTTTTCATCAACAACAAAAAATCGCACAACGAAGAATTTAATCTTGCCGGAATTGAGCAGGTAACGTACGCTTCATTATTTTCAGAACTTGAGAGATGCAACGGAGCCCCGTTCGAAAAAAAATCTGTAACAATAGCACAGGTAATTTCAGAAAATATTCCCCTGCCTTTTCCCCTTGATACGGATGACCTGTGCAGCGGAAAGAAAATGACAGAATATTTCGATTTTACCTATACTTCTTTTTCAGAAGGCATGGATAAAGCGTTTGCAGCTTTCAAAGGTGTATTTTCATGACTTTTGTGTTTTATTTAACAATATTTTTTATTCATCAATTAACTCTTATGTGAAAAGAATAATCTGTAAGAATTTTAATACAATAATTTACTCCGGTTGACTGTGCAGATTATAAAACACTCATTTAAAGCAACTTTTTAAACCGTTTTTTCCATTTCCTCTTGCAACTTTAAAAAAGTTAAGCTATAAGAATTAATGCTACTGGCAATGCTGTTTTATTTTTCTTGCCATTTTAGACAAATAATTATAAAATTATTACTCAGTTTTATTATCCGGCTTTATTTTCCAATATTCATCAGTAAAGATAATAACGTTCAGTATCTATTCAAAATATGAAAGTTAAAGCAAAAACCAGTCTTTTCCATGAAAATCCTGAACCAGATACTGAACAGTATCTCCATGCTGTTCTTAATACTATTACTGACTGCATTTTTTTAATTGATAAATATGGAAAAATCAACTGGGCGAATTCCTCCGCAAAAAAATCTTTTTCAAAAGACTCTGACAGCCTTAACGGGGAAAACCTGTACGATATACTTCCAGCATCGGCAAAAAAAGAATTTAAAAATAATATCAAAGAAATAATCAAAACCGGGAATCCGGTACAGTTTGAGCATACTGAAGATAATCTAATTACCGGATACAAACTGCAATTTATTCCGGAAAACAAAGGGGAACCGGACTTAATTGCAGTATACTGCCGGGATATTACCGAGAATAAGCAGAAAGAAATTTCACTTCAGAGAGAGGTAAAGCGTTACAGGTCAATTGTTGATAATACAAATGATGCTTTTCTGATTCATGATTTCAATGAAAACATACTGGATTTAAATGAGAATGCCTGCAGACTGTTAGGTTACACGAAGGAGGAGCTGTTAGGGTCCAGCCTGAAAATAATCGACAGTGAAGATAATAAAAATCAGTTAAACGAAAGGCTTAAGCATCTTCAGAAAAACGATTCAATAGTTTTTGAAAGTATTCATATACGTAAGGACGGGACTCTAATACAAACTGAAGTAAGCAGCAGAATAGTCAGCCGCGAAGGCAGCGGTATTGTTCTTGGTTTTATAAGGGATATTTCAGAGCGTAAAAAAGTAGAAGTCGCTTTGAAAGAAAGTGAAAAAAAATATCGTACATTGTACAACACCATGACTCAGGGAGTGGTATATCTGAATATGTCAGGCGAATTCATAAGCATAAATCCTGCTGCTGAACGTATTCTCGGTATATCTCTCGAACAAATAAAAGGAATCTTCATTAATGACCCGCGCTGGAAAACGATACAGGAAGACGGAAGCAGAATATCGGAAGATGATCACCCGCTGTTAAAAGCAATAAAAACCGGAAAAGAAGTAAAAAATCTTGTTCACGGAATTTTTAATCCTGAGAAGGGAACCTATACCTGGATAAAAATAAACGCAGTGCCTCTGTTCCGAAGCGGAGAGAAAGAGCCTTATCAGTGGTATGCTATAATTGAAGATATTACCGTACAAAGAAAATCTGAAGAGAATTACCGAATGCTTTTCAGGGAAATGCAGGACGGCTTCGCACTGCACGAGATTATCAGAGATGATAAGGGTGATCCGGTCGATTTCCGAATCATTGATATTAATCCGGCTTTTGAAAAGATGACAAAAATATTAGCCAAAAATACTAAAGGTATGAACCTGTTCAGAAATATTCCTGGCATTGACAGAAACCTGGTAAATAATTATATCCATGTTGCTTCAACCGGAGAAGCGAGATCCTTTGAACATTACTTCCCCAAAAACAATAAACATTTTAAAGTAACTTCATTTCAGCCTGCTCCTGATCAATTAGCAAGTATATTCACCGACATAACAGACCGCATACAGACAGAGAAATCATTGCGTATAAATGAAGCTAAATTCCGGGCAATAGTTGAGAATATTCATGATGGAATTTCTTTCACTGACGCACACGGCATTGTCCAATACAGAAGTCCGTCATTTTTATCAATCAACGGATATACAAGCGAAGACAGAATCGGACACAAAGGATTTGACACAGTTCATCCTGATGATCTGAAGACTGTTCACAGTCTCTGGAAAGAACTGATTGATAATCCTGAGAAAATAATTACAGCAGTTTTTCGCGCCAGGCATAAAGACAGGTCGTGGAAATATATAGAGGCAACAGCACAAAATCTGCTCGGCAACCCTGATATTAAAGCAATACTGCAGGTTGCGAGAGATGTTACTGAAAGAGTACAGGCTGAAGCACGGCTTAAACAAAATTTACATGAAACACAAATCCGGTATGAATTTAGCAAAGCTCTCACCATTGCAGAAACAGAAGAAGATGTTCTTGATGCTCTTATTAAGCATTCAGGATTTTTTGACGATGCATTCGTTACTATATGTATTTTTGATGACTCAGGTGATGAACGCGATGTAATTCTGCAGCGACAGAACGCATTTAAAAGCGGAATTAAACAGAATCTTCAGGAAGGAATCCGCCTTCCTCTTTCAACTTTTAAAACAATTAATTATTTTGAACCGAATCAGCCATTCGTTTCAAACAATATTTATAAAGACGAACGGCAGGATCCTGACAGTATTAAAATCCATAAACGATCCGGAATTGTAAGTCAGGCTTCCTTTCCTCTTATAGCCGGCAACGAATGGATCGGCTTTATCGCAATATTCTCAAAAATCCAGGATTATTTTGATAATGATAAGCTACGCCTGTATCAGACAATTGCCGAACAGGGCTCCGGAGCATTGCATGCGGCAAGGCTGCGTGAAAAAATCCGCGTGTCTCAGCAGCGTCTATTGCTGCTTGTACAGCAATCTCCACTAGCTGTTATTGAATGGGATAATAATTTCAGAATTGTATCATGGAATCCCGCAGCTGAAAAAATCTTCGGTTATTCGGAGAAGGAGGCATTACGATTACACACCGACGGGCTGATAAGCGAAGAACATAAAAATATCATGGAAAATCATTTTCATAACCTATGCAAAATGAAAACAAGTTATTCAATTGAACTTGTAAATACAGGTAAAGACGGAAAAACAGTTATATGTGAATGGTTCAATTCACCGCTTATTGATTCAGGCGGGAATATTATAGGCATCGCTTCCATTGTACAGGACATAACAGAACATAAACACGCGGAAAAAGAAAAAGAAAGGCTTGAATCCCAGCTTCGTCAGGCTCAGAAGATGGAGGCGCTTGGAAACTTCGTAGGCGGAATAGCGCATGATTTCAATAATATTTTAAGTGTACTTGTTGGTTTTACCAACCTGCTTGACATGGAAATTGAACCCGACAGCCACCTTAAAACATACATAGAACAGATATTATCTTCTTCGGAAAAAGCTGTCAATTTGACAAAAAGCCTGCTAGCTTTCGGCAGGAAGCAACCGGTTGTTCAAAAACCGCTTAACTTAAATAGTACGATCAGTGAAATTGAAAAGATACTGAAAAGATTAATAACTGAAGATATCACTCTTACAATTCAACTGAATAAAAATGATATAATCATTAACGGCGACCAGGCACAGATAGACCAGATTCTGTTTAATCTTGCGACAAATGCTAGAGATGCAATGCCTGAAGGCGGTACTATATCAATTGCAACATCTATAACCGAAATTGATGATACCTGCGAAGAAAAGATCGGATACGGGAAACCGGGTAAATATGCGCTTATTGAATTTAGCGATACCGGCACAGGCATGGATGAAGACACCATTGAACAGATATTTGATCCGTTTTTTACGACGAAAGAAATCGGCAAAGGGACAGGTCTTGGGATGGCAACTGTATACGGTATTGTAAAAAAACACGGCGGGCATATTACTATTTCAAGCAAAAAAGGGTCAGGTTCCAGTTTCTATATTTATTTTCCTCTTTCAGACAATATCTTAAATTATTCCGGAATAGAGCCTGCAGAAATTGAATTCGGGAATGAGACAATTCTGTTAGCTGAAGATTTTGAGAGCGTACGAAAGATCACAAAAACAATGCTGACAAAATATGGATATCACGTCATTGAAGCTGTAGACGGTGAGGATGCGATTAATAAATTTAATAAATATAAAAATATTGACCTCGCTATTCTAGATTCAGTAATGCCTAAAAAAAACGGAAGGGAAGCATACGAGGAAATAAAAAAAATAAACCCGGAAATCAAAGTACTTTTCTGCAGCGGATACACTCATGATATTATTCTCTCAAAAGGCATCGAAGAAAAAAAATTCGACTTTATTTCCAAGCCTCTGTCAATGCGTGATCTGCTGTCGAAAGTCAGGGAAATACTGGACAGACGTTGACATACCTCCTGACATATAAAAAGACGATCCCGTAATTTATCAACACCGGGATCATCATTCAAATAACATCTAAAAAAATATTGAATATAATATTTCAGGATATCATATTCCATAGAGACTGCCTGTAATAGTAATCTTCAACCGTTTTACAAAACATATCAACATTATCAAGATCAACATTCGGCGGAATATCACAGCCGGAGGAAATTACAAAGTTATTATACTTACTGCAGGCCCTCAACAATTTCAGTGTTTCCAGCCTGACATATTCAGTGGAATTGGTGTTAAATACATGCGCGGGGCTGATATTTCCCATAATCAGATAATTTCTCGGCAATCTCTCGAGCATGTCAATCATATCCACTGATTCTCCAAAATGGTACGCAAAGCATCCCGTATCTCCAATCTCATCCACAAGCTTGGAAACCGCGCTTCCGCAGTTATGGTAAATAAAAAGAAAATGTTTATCCTGCAGTGTGTCCACAATTTCGCGAACATATTCCGTGGAAAAATTTTTCATAAGGTCCGGAGACAGTAAGCCGGCAAGCGGTTCCGCAAGAATTACTCCATCGGCACCCGCATTTTTTAATCCGTTTACATATGCTATGATAAAATCGGTGGTCTTACGAATAACTTTATGCACCATTTCAGGTTCCTCATAACAAAGAAGCATAATATCATTTACATTCATAAGACGCCCTGCAAGTGAGTAAGGCCCTATACATTCAGCGAAAACCGGCCTGTCATGAATCAGCATCTTGGCTTTTCTGACTGTCTCAACATTGACCCCTGTTCTTCCTGCTCCAACTTCAGGGACCTGTAATGATTCTGCCGCTTCCTCATCATGTACCAGTCTGCCTATAATTGTAGGAACATCATCAGCACTATATACGGTGTGTGCTCCGAAAGCCTCTGCTTCAACAGACAAGTCCATATAAGTCATGGCTGCCGGCATTTTATATTTGTCAGCTATAAGTCTCATGCCGATTGCCATATGATTGCTATCCGCGACAAGTTCCCTGACAGTTACGAAAATATACTGAACAGCCGGGAATGCCAATATCGGCAGGGCCATTTTTTTTTCTGTATAAATAACCTGCTCCATCCAGTTGAACATATTCATAATGTATTTCTCCGGTTAATATATAAATTCCATTTAACGAATTCGATAAATTAGCATCAAAAGTCAAACAGAATTCGGGAAAACAGTTTAAAAGATTATATAACAATTCAACTGGTTATTCAAACCTAAAATTGAATAAAATAAAATCCTTCAAAAAAATGAAAAAACCTGAATTCAGGAAATGCATCATAAACACAATAGACAAAATCAGGATTAATGAATAAAATTACAAAAATAGCTTGAATAATATGTATGCTACGGGATTATTACTAAATAGTTTTTAATTACTGTTAAGTAATTTCTTTATGATAAAAGGGCCTGAAATGGCCGGAAAGTTAGAGAGTAAAATTGCTTTCGTATTAAACGGAAGGTTAAAATTTTAATAAATATAAAGGAGATCAAAGATGAGTGAAACAAAATATGGGAAATATATATTAACTGATTTAAATAATGTTCCTGATGAGCTGGGCACACGCGTATACTGCCTGAGCGGTGATGTAATCAAAGGAGCTCCCTATGTGGACTGCGCATGGTTTTGGCCTCAGCCTAAGGAAGTTGTTATTGTGGATAAAGGTCACACTCATGATTTCGGTGAAGTAGTTACTTTCTTCGGCTCAAATCCGGATGATCCAACAGACCTTTGCGGCGAAATTGAATTCGGCATTGGAGACGAAACACACATTATAACAAAAAGCTGTATAATCTTTGTCCCTGCAGGAATTCAGCATTGTCCGCTTATCATAAAAAGACTCGAGAGACCTGTATTCCATTTTGCGACTGCTACAGACCCGAATTACAAAGGACCGCATGAAATGGAGCAGAATTCCTAAGCCTTTTCCGTTTTTGTCATAAGACAAAGTCAGAAAACAAGGAAACATAATATGATGCTTAAAGGAAAAATGGCAATTATTACCGGAGGAGGAACCGGGATAGGAGCTGCTACCACAAGGCGTTTTATAGCCGAAGGCGCAAAAGTATGCATTGCCGGCAGACGCGAAAATGTTCTTCAAGAGCTGGTAAAATCTCTGCCTTCAGATACCGGCGTAATGTGCAAAGGCGATGTATCAGAGCCTCGTGATATTGAGCGTATAATCAGGACAGCACTCGATTTCGGAGGCAGGATCGACATACTTGTAAACAATGCCGGAATGGGTACAGGAGGTTCCGTAACAGATGCCGACCTTGATGAATGGCGAAAGACGCTTGAAGTTAATCTGATAGGCCCGTTTTTGCTTATGAGAGGTGCAATCCCACACATGAAAAAAAACGGGGGAGGATCAATTGTAAACATTTCTTCACTCGCTTCTTTACGCGGAATAGGGGGGCTGTCAGCATACTGTACATCAAAAGCAGGTCTTAACATGATGACTCAGCAGGCGGCAATCGATTTCGGCGAAGATAAAATCAGATGCAACGCGATTTGTCCCGGATTCGTTTTTTCGGAAATGGTTGAAAAAGGTTACGGACAAATGGCAAAAGACCTGAATACCGATCTGAACACATTGATGGATAAAGTATTCAGGGAAATACCTTCAAGACATCCTGCACAGCCGGAAGAGGTGGCAGGCATTTGCGCTTTTCTGGCAAGCGATGATGCGTCATATATAACAGGAACAGTTATCCCGGTTGACGGAGGACTGGCTGTTATGGACCCATTCCCGTTCTGCGTTAAAAATGCGACTCTGGAGATGGGCAAATAAATCACTGCAGCTGTTTTCTTTGATAAGAAAACAAACTGCAGTTTAATATTCCACAGTTTCATTTAACAATTTAACAGGTTAAAAGCAAACTTTTTCTTAAACAGGAGAATTAAAGATGTCTACTGAAAATTATGAAAAGTATCTTGTAAAGAAGCCAATCAGGCAAACCAAGCCTGACAGCAATGCTCAAAACAGAACCAATCCTCCGCTTATTTACTTAAGCGAAGAACAGGTTCCGGGAGTTAAATTCAATATCGAATTCGGCTGGGTATGGGGCATGCCCGGAACAACCCGTTATCCGGAAGAGCAGGTCGGAGAGTATGATGAAATCATACTTAATATCGGAGGAGACTACAGTAATCCGAACGACCTTGGAGCTGATATAGAATTTACTCTCGGAGGGCAGGTACTCAGCACCGGAAAAACAGGATCAATTTTTATTCCTAAAGGAGTAAAACACGGACCGCTTGTTTATAAAAATTACCGCCATCCTCATGTAAGAATCTCGATTCTGCTCGGAACCGGTGATAGAAAACCCAAAAAAGCGGCATCCCCGGATCATGTAAACGATACCGGCATAGATTATGAAAAGTATCTTGTTAAAGAACCCGTCTATGAATGTGTCGCAGGAACCGTTGTTAAAAACCGGCAGGAACCGGCTTCCATGACTTTTATGAACAGGAACCTTGTTGCTGACTGCAATATTTACATTGAAGGCGGCTGGGTATTTGGCATGCCTGAGCCGAATCCGCATATTTTCGACCATTTACACCGTGAATACGAAGAGCTGGTACTTCATTTCGGCACCGATTATAAAAACCCTGAAGAGCTTGGCGGGGTAATTGATTTTTATGTCGGCGGACAGCCTCTTACTCTTGATAAAACAGCAATGGTGTATGTGCCTGTAGGCATTGAGCACGGACCGCTCATCTGGAAAGACTACAAATTCCCGCATCTGGAAATGGCAATGATACCAGGTGCAACTTCTCTGATTGAAGCAGACCCGGGCGGACATCAGGAAAAAATGTCAAAAGAAGGAAAAAACTGATTAATTGAAAAGGACGAAAGCATTTACTGGTATATTTTACTGCCGTTTTAATCGGTTTTATCGGTTAAAACTTTAACTGTAAATATTTTTCGTAAATAAACCGTAATTATTCTTCTTTTATTCCGGCAAACACGCACCGCTGATAAATTGAATTCTGACAGAAAAAAATATCAGCGGCACAAAAGCCGGATAAGCTTACAAGATTAATCTTCCCGCCAGTTCCAGTCTCTGTTTCCTTTAAATACATTTGCATTCATTTCATTGCTGAGCGCCATAAGATTTGCATCAGAAAAATATTCATTCATCTTATAATAAAATTCTCCGACACTGTCCGTACTTGCCAGAACTTCTTCCGTTTTAATAAGATAGTCTTTTGTAAAATCCAGCGCACTTCTGTCAAACTGCATTCCAGGTTTCTGATGCCCGGGAATTATAACCTCAGCTCCCATCTTCTGTATTTTATCTATCTCATTCACCCACTGCCTGCGTTCCTCTGCTGTCACTTCACATGTAAAAGGATGAGCCTGATTAAAAAGGACATCACTGGCATAAAGGGTTTTAATTGACGGAATCCATACCATTGAATTGTATCTCATGTCCCCCATAACTTTAGGAATAATTTCAAGTTTATGACCCTCAAGATCAATAAAATTTTCTTTCAAAGCCTCGACATTTGCCTCCTTTCTGCAGACATTGTGCGAACCGATAATATTTTCCCAGTGTTCGATCTTGCCGAAGAACTGCCTGTTTATCATGTCGGCATCTTCGGGAAGTGCCACGACACGGGCTTTTGGAAAAACTTCGTGAATAGTCCCTACTCCGAAATAATGATCCGGGTGCGCATGAGTAATATAAATGTGGGTAAAATTCTTTCCGGTTTCAAGCATCTCGGTAATAACCCGATGAGCGTTTGACAATGTCCACTGCGCATCAATGAGAATTGCGTCTTTTCCGCCCATTACAATTACTGAAGCTACTTCAAATCCGCTCTCATCACTGAAAAACACTCTGGTCTTTAATGTTTCCTGGCTGTTAGCTGTAATTCTTACTTCCATTAACTGCCCCCTTGTTGTTTTATTTAAAATACATTCTTTTAAAATTTCAGAAAAACTTTTTTCTGAATTATCTGCATTTTTGATCATCGGACGATTCAACTTTACCTAAAGAAAACAAAATGAATAATTATACAAAAAGTCAATTGAAAATACTTATTATGATATCCAGATTCATAACCATCGCTGCAAATTATAGTCTGTTAAACTCTGATACGGTCAGGTAAACTATCAACTTATGATCATGTTTTAATTTAATTGACTTTATTTTAAATCCTGAAAATTATTCTCCCGTACTTCATTTCCGCTATGGAGGCTTAAATGCCGAAAGAATATAAACACGCGTTACTAATATCTACTGTTCTGACTATAGTTGCAGGCATTGGTGTTTTTACAGGAGTCTATTTCAAGTGGGCGCTTATTATTGCCATTGCAATGATCCCCGCGGTTGTTTATGAGATCTACAGAACAGAAGGATTTTTTTCAAAGATAGTCTCTTTTCTGTGTCTGTTTATAATACTTGCTGAAATTTTTGCAATAATTACACATTCAATGGTTGACCTGTCCAGAATTACAGGGAACCATTTTCAGTCAGTTTCATTTCTTCATGAAAAAACTCAGGCAGCTTTCATCGGTACTGTGTTACTTATAATATTATGTCTTCTTCTTTTTAAACGGACAAGAGGATTTTATACACAATGGCTGTCAGTCTTAATACTTCTGTCGTCAATCGGACTGTTTTTTGCAAGTAATCCTGATTTTTCCAGCAGTATTGCCAATTCAGAGAATGCACGGGAAATCATTAAAAAAGAAATAAAAAATAATATTCCTGACTAATAAGCGGAGATATACATGGAGAACAATCAGTCTACAGACACCATTCCCTTTGACAGAATGAAGGAAAGCATTGAAAAAGAAGTCAATGCCTTAATTTCACAGAAAAAGAATGAAGCATTACTGCCTCCGGCAATCTCCTTTGAGCAGGGGAAAACCAGAATATCATTTTCACTTCCTTTTATTAATGATATACTGCTTATATCTTTTATCTCAATTATAAAAGAACAGATCAGCAACATAAGAGTTCATCATTTTGAAAACGGTTACTATGCATTTCAGGCGCTTAACAGCAATCTTTTCAGGACTGAGAATATACTCGACAATATAAAAATTGAATTTTCCGGTATAACTACAAACTTTAAAGCTGAGATAAGCAAGAAAGGCAATCTTGCCCAGGACGAAATCAATCTTGTGCTGAAACTCTACAAAGCCGCTTTTCTTGTAATCAAGGATGATCCGTATCAGAGGCTCAGCCAGGTAGGCGCCTCAGTAATCTCAGGCAGCGAAGGCCTTGACTGGTCATACATAGCAGGATACGAGGAAGTAAAAAGAAGCATAAAAGAAACCATAATTCTTCCTCTTAAAAATCCTGACATCTATGACTCAATAGCAAAGCTGACACGCCAGTCTTTTGAATCAAACAGGCCGAAAGCAATTCTATTTGAAGGTTCGCCGGGTGTGGGCAAAACAACAGTCGCCAGAATAATCGCGTCAGAGATCAAAATACCGCTTGTTTATGTCCCGATTGAGTCCATCATGTCAAAATGGTACGGTCAGTCCTCACAGAACCTTGCCCAGATTTTTGACGCATGCGAAGACCTGGGAGGTGCCATTCTTTTCCTTGATGAGATAGATTCCCTGGCCGGATCCCGCAATGACGGGATGTTCGAGGCGACAAGACGGATACTTTCCGTACTGCTGAGGAGACTGGACGGTATCGATTCAGTAACAAATACAATTACAATCGGGGCAACAAACAGAAAATCTGATCTTGACCATGCGCTTATCAGCAGATTTGACCAGACAATACACTTTCCGCTTCCGAATGAAAAGGAGCGCGCAGCCATATTTTCCAATTATGCAAAACATTTAAATGAGGATGAGCTTAAAAGTATTGTAAAGATTTCCGGAAGCTTCTCAGGAAGGAACATTAAAGATATCTGCGAATTCGCTGAGAGAAGATGGGTCAGGAAACTTATTATTAAAAACCTGGATCCGACACCTCCCCCGGTTGAATATTATAAACATGCAGTAAGAGCATGGATTGACAGCAACAAGGAAATATAAGTTTTCTAATTTAAAACTCTCGTAATTCCAAACGGATTTTACATTAAAATTTCTACCCGGGAAAAATCCTCTTTACAGGATAATACAAATATTGGAAAAAAATTCATCGGACTTTTCCTGAAATTCGACCAGGCTATTTACCAGGAAACTCAAGCTATGACTAAGAAAAAAATCGGCCTTGCTGCAGCATTCATAATTATTATATCAATTAATTTTCTTCCAATCCCTGTAGGACTGAATGCGGCAGGCAGAAACACGCTCGGCCTTTTACTGACGGCATTGATTCTGTGGATTACGGAACCGATTCCGATAGGAATAACAAGCCTGCTTGTTCTTGTACTTCAGCCTGTGCTGAAAGTCGCAACTCTTAAAAATTCCATTACAGGTTTTGCAAGCCCGGTCATTTTCTTTGTTATAGCTACTTTTGGAATTTCCTATGCGATAACGAAGTATCCTCTCGCGAAAAGAATTCTGCTCATAATTCTGAAATATACAGGAAGCAATATTAAATACATACTTCTTGCCGTAATGTTTTCCACAATGATTATTTCATCCGTTATGTCAAACGTACCTGCGACAGCTGTTTTTATGGGAATAGTCTTCGGGTTGCTTGGGAATGTAGGTTCTATAGAAGCAAGAAAATCAATCGGGAAGATCTTCATGATAGCTATTCCTTTTGCAGGCATGATTGGCGGAATGATGACTCCTGCCGGAAGTTCGCTGAATATTCTTGCTCTGGATATTCTCAAACAGAATACAGGCATTACAATCAGTTTTATTCAATGGATGGTAATAGGGATTCCTGTGGCTTTAATACTCCTTCCTGTAACATGGTGGGTACTGTTAAAAATTTACAAACCTTCTGAAATGAAAAAAGAGGAAATTGACAGGTTTTTCAAAAACACTGATATTCCCGCCAGGATGCAAACAGGTGAAAAGAAAGTACTTGTTATCATCAGCGCAATGATAATACTCTGGGTGCTCAGTTCATGGATACCAGTATTTGATGTGACAGTAATCGCTGTAACAGGCTTAATGGTTCTGTTTTTACCCGGAGTAAATGTATTGAGTTGGAATGAATTTTCAGATATTGTTTCATGGGACGTAGTGCTGCTGATTGGAAGCGTTATCTCAATAGGCGTTGCTTTCATGAGCAACGGGCTTGACACATGGATATTTACGAATGTATTTCAGCTGCCTGCAGACATCAACAGCATGGCCCTCATTTTCGCTCTCGGCATCTTTATAGCAGCACTGCATCTGCCGCTTCCGATCGCGCCTGCAATTATCACAGTAGTAATGCTGCCTCTTATTTCAATAGCGCCGACCTACGGCATAAGCCCTGCTATTCTTGCTCTGCCGATAGCTTCATTTGCAGGCTGCTGCATGCTGATTCCGCTCGATGCCGTACCTCTGCTCACATATTCAAGCGGTTATTATTCAATGATTGACATGGCAAAATCCGGCTGGATTATTACTTTGATATGGACAGTTCTAACAGCTGTCTGGGTGCCCGTTTCCGGCATGATCCTGGGTATTTAGAATAGACGGACTGTAATCACTCAGTAAAATAATAAAAAATATTTCAGCACAAATCATTACAAACCGCAATCCTGTGATAACATTGTCGTAGATACTGTTATCAATATAATAAAACACGATAAAAAACAGAAAAGGAATGGAATACCCGGCGTGAACATCCATCAGAAAAAGCTGTATTTTTCTACTGAGTTCATTTTTAAAATACAGAAATACTATTTGCACGGAAAGAAACAGAGAAAAAATAAAACCAGCGGCAATTGCGATGAATTTCCCGTATGATACTAAAAGCAGAAACATCAGATTAATGATTTCCAGAAAGTATAAAATATTAAAATACGAAACATAAAGAAAAATATTTCTCTTTATCATTAATCAATACTCCATATTAAATTATTAAAAATCTGCTTTCAAGGTATGAATACTATTTTTTTAGCCTAAAAAATTTTTACAGGAAATATTCTTTACAAATTATTAAAATTCAGAATATTAGTCAACTGTCATATTTATTACTCAACCTGGCCAAACTTCTAATTCAAACTTAAACATATTGCAGGCATAGTGATTAAAGATTACATAATCACCGGATGATTTGTATAGTTATTTTTACAAATAAACAGTTGTCAAAAAACATTTAGTAAAACCAAACTATAACCAAGGATAAATGCTATGAATATTTTAATTTTCGGTCCAAACGGCAGCGGCAAAGGCACACAAGGTGCTATAGTACAAAAAAAATACAACATTACCCATGTTGAATCAGGTGTCATTTTCAGGGAAAATATCAGGAACGATACGGAGCTCGGAAAAAAAGCAAAGGAATATATTAATAAGGGAGACCTGGTCCCTGATGATATAACAATTCCTATGATTCTTAACAGACTTAAAGAAAACGACTGCAGCAACGGCTGGCTTCTGGACGGATTTCCCAGAAACAGAGAGCAGGCAGTTGCGCTTAAAAAAGCGCTCGATAAGGAGAATATAAAGCTTGATTTTGTAATTGAGATACACCTTGACCGTGAAATTGCCAGGAACAGGATCATGGGAAGGAGGATTTGCGAAAACGACGGCAATCACCCAAACAACATTTTCATAGATACAATTAAGCCGCAGGAAAAAAACGGCAAAATGGTTTGCAGAGTATGCAGCGGAAGTTTATCAGCAAGATCCGACGATCAGGATGAAACAGCTATTAATAAAAGGCATGATATATATTATAATACTGACGAAGGGACTCTTTCAGCTGTTATGTATTTCAAGGAAGTATCCAGGCAGAACAACGGAGCACCCGCAATAATAGAGATTGACGGAACAGCAGACGTAAAAACAGTAAGTGAAGATTTACTGTCCAGACTGAAATAAAATATCCTGATTTTATAATTATCAGCACCGGCTTTAAACATAAAACCGGTGCTGACATATAATAACCATATTATTTAATCGGAAAAAACAGCTGATAAAAAATGAGATTATCCGGTACGCCCGTAAAAGCATACCCTGTTTAATCCAAACAGATAGGAAACTCCGGTTGCAGTTACTCCATGGATCAGGTAGCCTATATTGTACTTATTGATAAAAAAATAAATATTATCAATGATGCCGTTTGCAAGAGTAGTTCCGGTGTAAATCTTTTAACAAGAATGGTTATCTGTTCATTGTTTAAATTATTTTCAGCTATTATCTCTTTTAACTTTTCTCCCGCCTTCTCAAGAATCCTTTGGTCTTATATTTAAAATTTCCTTATAATTCGATTTTTTTATCAGGGCAGCACTCTCACCATTCTTATTTTTTTTGTTTCTTTAAAACTTCCAGAGCTTCCTTTAAGGCATGAACCGCAAGAGAAGCACAATGTTCATTCTCCTCAGGCAGCCCTCCCAGTGCGTCAAGAACATCATTAGGCGTCAATTTTTTTATTTCATTTATTTTTTTGCCCTTAATCATTTCCGCTACCATACCTCCGGATGCGATAGTCGGCCCGCAGCCGTCAGTTTCAAATCCGAGATCGACAATAACTTCCTCTGAAACTTTCAGAAAAAATTCCATTGAATCTCCGCACGATCCGTCAACTTTAGCACAAGAGTCCGCATTATCCACCGTGCGTTTGTTAACAGGCATTAAAAACAAATCTATAGTCTTATCGGAATACATTTCCCGCAGCTGTTCTATTGCAGTTTTTTTCCATCTCTCATAATCTTCAGGAGAAGATTTGTCCTTGAATATCCCTATCCCCGCAAGGCTGTTTTCCGCCCAAATATCAAGATTACTCTCAAATTCTGCTGATAAATTTGTATTTTTCCCCATAATTAAATATCCTGAAATTAAATTATTTAAAGGCAGGCAAGTATGTCCTGTTCAATATTTTCTTCATATTTTTACTAAAAATAATTCCCTGTACAATGCCCCTTATTGAACTCGTCACTGTCTTTACATAGACCTCATCAGCGGCCCTATTGTCAAAAGCAATTAATACTTCATCATCCCCGATTATAAACTGTTTTTTTGTTTTCTCTTCCGCTTTTTTTTCCTGGCTGATTATCACAGCATATTTTCTTTCCGCGTTTATTTCAAAGAATACTTCCTGAAAATCAGTAATGTTCATTTTTTCCGCATCACCATCATTAAATACGTTATATGACAAAGAAGCATTATTAACAGAAATATTATTCCTGTTCACCTCAACAATATCTCCCTGTTTCGCTATAATTCTTCCTGCTGCCTCTTCTTCTCCATAGGAAAATAATACAATATCGCCTGTATCTGCACTGATTATGCCGGATTTATTTATAAGCAAATACTCTCCTTTTACTAATCCTGGATTCATATTGTCTGAAGTTATTCTGTCAATTGAGAAGAGTTTAGGAAAAAGCATACATGATAAAGTCAGTAAACCTGCGAATATAACTGCATACAGGAAATAAATAATTATGGAATTGAACCAGCGCAGGTTGAAAAATTTCTTTTTTGATGCAGTATATAATGCTTCCAGAGGAGAAATAATCCAGATTAACAAGTGCACACATAGAACAGGAAACAGAAAAAAAACGGAAAATTCTTTTCCATTCATAAATAAATAAAGCGGAATTGCCAGAAGTGAAAAGATTCGCAGTACTGAATAAATCAGGCCTTTGATAAAATTACCGTTATACACCTGTCCAAGTCCCGTAAAAAAGAAAGAAAGGACAAAGGCAGAAAAAGGGCGCCTTTTAAAAGTAACTTCAGAACTTATTATATTGCTCTTCATAATTTATATTCAATCCGTAACCTGCCTGCCAATTTCCGGAATGAAAGAATCATTCACTTTTACTTAAAATCAACAATAATATAAAAATCTGTCACCCTATAAACAGGATTCAATAAATTTTCTTATATTATCTTTTCCATGAAAAACACCGAAATGTCCTTCACACAACACATCCGCCTCAAGTGATATTAAGAATTCCAGAGAGGCATTATAGTCTTTCCTGTTTGAAAGCAGCAGATCATTTAACGGTCCGTGAACATCCTGGGCAAACAGTATTTTTTTTTCATCAGAAACAACAGTAAGAACTGAGGATCCCGGGGAATGTCCCGGGGTATGATAAAAACCAATATCAAGATCCCCGACTTTAAAATTTTGCTCTCTATCTTGTACCTTAATGTCAACTGCTGTTTTCTGTATTGATGATCCATACCAGCCAGCTGCTGTTACCTCATTATCTCCTTTCTCCAAATAGAAAGCATCCAGTTCATGAGCAACGATACGGCAACCGGTTTCATTTCTAATCCTGTCTGCTCCGCCCGTATGGTCATAATGACAATGAGTCAGGAAAAGATATTTCAGCATATCAGATGATACACCAGCGCTCCGGATATTATCCATAAGCTCCGTGTGCCCGTTGCCTGTACCGGCGTCTATAAGAGATGCTTCGTCATTGCATACAATCAGATATGCGGCAGCATCCTGTGAATGAGATTCCATGGAGCCGCCGACCTGAAAAACATTGGATGTGATTCGCATAATAATTTTTTGGGAAGCCCTGATAGGAATGATAACCTTAAATTCAAATATTATTTATTTCATAAATTAAGACGAGACAGGAAGAAACACAATAAATATACTGAATATTAAAGAGCTTTTTTTCTGCCGGCGAATTCCCGGTCCAGTATTTCCCATATTTTGTTTATATCAGGTTCTGTTTCAATCGGTCTGTTCGCGAATTTGCTGTTCACCCCGTTAAGCGCTGACTCATGATAACCGATTTTAAATTCTGAAAATTTAAGACCGTGTGCTGTTGAAATTACAATCACCCTGTCCTTTTTCTTTATCTTTTTCTGTTCGATCAGCTTAATTAGAGCCGCAAGCGCAACACCTGTATGAGGGCATGAGTAAAGCCCTGTAAGGTCTCCTAACGCCGCAGCATTGGCAAGTTCATCTTCGCTTGCCTGCTCAACAATACCGTCAAATTCGTTTAAAGCTCTTATTGCTTTCTGAACGGAAACCGGATCTCCTATCTGAATCGCGGAGGCCAGAGTTTTTTCCGGCTGTATTGGATTGAATTTCTTAAAACCGGTCTGATAAGACAGATAAAGCGGATTAGCTTTCTCAGCCTGAGCAAGAACAATTCGCGGTGTCTTGTCAATAAGTCCGAGTTCTTTCATCATTTTAAAGCCATTACCCAGAGCAGACACATTACCGAGATTTCCTCCGGGAATAATAATTACATCAGGTACTTCCCAGTCGAACTGCTGAACTATTTCAACTGAAATGGACTTCTGGCCCTCAACACGAAGAGAATTCATTGAATTAGCAAGATATATCTTGTTATCTTTAGTTATTTCCTTGACGATCTTCATGCAGCCGTCAAAATTTGTATCAAGAGAAAGCACAATAGAACCGTTCGCCATAGGCTGCACAAGCTGTGCAGTAGAAATCTTGTTGCTTGGCAGAAACACTATGGAAGGAATTCCCGCGTAGGCGCAATAGGCTGCAAGCGCTGCGGAAGTATCTCCTGTTGACGCGCATGCAACTGCTTTAATATCGCGGCCTTTTTTAATCATTTCATTTACGACCGAAACAAGTACAGTCATTCCCAGATCCTTAAATGAACCAGTGTGACTGTTGCCGCACATCTTGACCCACAGGTCCTGTACCCCAAGATATTCGCCCAGCCTTCTCGCCCAGAATAAATTTGTATTCCCTTCAAACATTGAAACAACATTGTCATTATCAACTTCGGGACAGACCCATTCTTTCTTGCCCCAGACTCCGCTTCCATAAGGCCAGGAAGTGGCGGCTGTCCGGCTCTCAAACAAAGCCTTCCATTCTTTGGGAGATTTCTTCTTAAGTCTGTCCATATCATGGCTTACTTCCAGCAGACTGCCGCATTTTTCGCATTCATATACTACTTTATCAAGAGGATATTCAACATTACATCCTGAGATGCATTTAAATACTGCTTTGTATTCGTTATTATTCATATAATGTATCTTATTAATTAAAATGAAGCCTGTTAGCCAGGCTTTACTGTAAAACAAATCCCGAACAAATAATTATTCTTCTATTCTGATAATCGTAATATCGGACTCAATAAAGTCAAAAGAATTTATTTCTTTTACAGATTTAAGCATTCCCTGTTCAGAACAATTATGAGTCATTATTATTACAGGCACATATTTGCTGTTCTCCGCTTTCTGCATAACTGATGCAATTGAAATACTGTTCTTTGCAAGCACTCCGGATACCCTGGAAAGAATTCCGGGCCTGTCCGCTGTGCTCAGCCGCATATAATATCTGTATATCTGATCCTTAGGCTTGAGCAGTTTAGCTGTTTCAACATCAGGCAGCTTTTCACCTGATTTGATTTTCCGTGCAATCTGAATAACATCACTTATTACAGCTGAAGCTGTCGGCAGACTGCCGGCGCCTTTGCCGTAAAGAATAATAGGATCTGTCATATCAGCTGAAAACATAACAGCATTATATTCATTTCTGACTGAAGCAAGAGGATGCTTGAGGGAAAGCATAGCGGGCCGAACTGTAATCTCAAGCTCGGAACCAACGATCCTGGCTGCTCCCAGAAGTTTGATCGCGTAACCCATCTCTTTCGCGTAAACAATATCACCGCTGGTTATTCCGGTAATACCCTCTACAGGTATGGAGCTGAATGCGACTTTTTTATTAAAAGCAAGACGCGCCAGAACTGTTATTTTATGAGCTGCATCAAATCCTTCAATATCAAATGTAGGGTCAGCCTCGGCAAAACCTTTCTTTTGAGCATCCTTCAATGCATCATTAAATGACAGGCCGTCATCTTCCATTCTGGTTAAAATATAATTGGTTGTCCCGTTCAGTATTCCCAGAACCGCGTCAACCCTGTTCCCAACAAGGCCGTCTCTTAAAGCCTGTATGCAGGGCATACCCCCGCCGACTGACGCCTCAAATCCAAGACTCGATCCGGAATTGCTCTCAAGTTTAAAGATATCCTCCCCGTCTTCAGCCAGCAGTTTTTTATTTGCAGTTACGACATTTTTGCCTTTTTTTAACGATTCAAGAACTATTGATTTTGCGGGTTCAATACCGCCTATCAGTTCAATAACTGTATCTATTTCACTGTCATCTGTAATATTTTTCCAGCTTTTGGTTGTATTGATATTTTGTATTTTATCCTTAAATTTATCAATTTCCAGATCACAAATAGTTTTAATATTTATATCGATTCCTGTTCTCTGTCTGATCAACACACTGTTTTTCTTTAATAAGGAATAGACTCCGCTTCCAACTGTACCGAAACCTATTAATCCGATCTTTATTTTTTTCATAATTATTAAAACCTGAGTAAATTATTAATATTAGCTTTGATTAGTAAAGCGGTTACACGCTGTTGCCAAGAGAAATGCCTGCTACAGTGAAAAAATTTTGAAAGAATGGGTTACTCCTGAATATCCATATAAAAAGACAGGCACTAAAACAAATTTAATGGATAATAAAAACAATTATACCAGGATAAAAACGCAATGTACGTTAAATTACCACACTATGCGCGATAAAATTTTTCATCGGGAATTAAGGCTATGGAATCCTTCAGCATATCATCTTTAGCATTCTGACAGGATTCTTTTAATTCAAGAGATATCTTATAAAATTCATCAATGTCCATTAGCATTTTAACAGTAATAGCAGACAGCTTCTCAATATTATCCTGCAGGGATTTTTCAAGCTCCAGACATGAAGCTTCTCTTTCCAGGCACTCTTCAATGAGTTCTCTATGCATTTCTTTTTCTTTTTCAGTTAACGTCTTAACTATATCTTGTATTTTCTTCAACTGATGTTCCTTAAAAAAACTTGTATTCATTAATAAATATATAACAGATTTGTTTTTTTCCATTATTTTGTAACAACAATTATTTATTCACTATATAAATCAAGAATTTTTTAACCATACAAATGTTTCAATCATATATAAAATAACTTGATATTTATTTGATCGTTGTTATAATATTTTCATCTGAAATTATTTAAGGTATAAGATCAATGGAATCTGATTCAAAATCATTGCCACAACTGCAGAATGTATTTCTTGCTGTTTTAATGATACTGAAGACTTTTCTGCTGTTTACTGTAAAGCTGGTAAGTACAGCTGTTATTCTGCCGCTGTCATTTATAAGCTTTGCATTAAATTCCATACTTATTCCTTTAAATAAACTGATTTCTTTTCCTGACCAAATTGCAATTCGAAAAACCAAATCATCAAGATTAATAAGCAAAAGCCTGAACAATACAGGCAAATCAACTGAAAAAAATGAATTATCTGATAAAAATACACCAGATTATCTCGGGAATAATTACAAAAATAAATCTTCTGAAATTATAACGGAAATGTCATTAAAACAATATAATAATTTAAAACAATATAAAGCTTATACGGGCAGATTAAATGACATTATGGTAATCAATAAAAAAATTCATAATGTTATACAGATGATTGAGGATCTGGCCCTTCAGACAAATACCCTTTCATTAAATGCCGCAGTAGAATCCGCAAAAGCCGGAGATAACGAAAACGGATTTGCCAGGATTTCTTCCGGACTCAAAATCCTTTCAAAAAACACAGTTTCTGCTCTCAGAGAAATTAATCATATTCTCAATGATACAATAGAAAAAATACCCGGGAATATGGATATTTTAAATCCAGAAAAGGACATTGATGAGCTCTATTACAGGATAAAAAATCTTTTTAATGCTTGTAATGCCGGCCATTCTTCATTTACAAAAAAAACAGAAAGCCATGTCCGGCCGGCAATGAGAATCAAAAGTATTTCAAATGCAAATCCGGTCAGCACCTGCAATAAAAACACTTCGGATAAAACAGCAGCACCCGCTGATAATCTGAACGAATCAAATAATTTCATAAAAGACAAAAAACCGACACTTCATTAAAATAGGACCTTCTGTTCAACCTCTATTTATAAAATCCATGAGCAATGAATTCTTTTAAAAATAAATACCTGTACTGTTTCAATAGTAAAACCCTTTAGTATAATTAAGTTTCACCGCAAAAGGCTTTTAAGCTTGAAAAAATTTTCTCAATATTGGAATATCACCATTACTTACAACTAATTTTTCGATAACAATAATTTCAACAGCTGACATTAACTATCAGATTTTACAGGATATGGTTCCCTGACAAACGTCCGGCAAACCGGAATACTGATCTGCAGACCGGATATCCGTACACATGAAATGTTCCGAAATTAAAAATTTTTATCAATCTTAAACAATGATAACACCGGAGAAATACTGTGAAAAATAAACTATTTGTTATAGACGGTCATGCACTTTGCTACAGAGCATATTATGCGTTTATTAATAATCCTTTAAAAAATTCCAAAGGACAGAATACTTCAGCAATATTCGGATTTGCAAGAATGCTGCTGAAACTAATTAATGACCAGAACCCTGATTACCTTGTAGTGGCATTTGACCCGCCCGGGAAATCCTTCAGGTTTGACCTGTATCCAGAATATAAAGCAAAACGCCAGAAAATGCCGGATGATCTCAGGCCTCAGATTGAGGAAATCAAAAACATGCTTTCAGTTCTGGGCATACAGAAACTGGAGCATGAAAATTATGAAGCTGACGACATTCTCGGTACAATAGCAGCAAAATACGGGTCTGACACACTCGAGATAATGCTTGTGACCGGAGACAAGGACGCGTATCAGCTTGTTAACGATAATGTAAAGATTTACGCGAATAAAAAAGGCATAACCGACTTTGAACTTTATGATACAGACGCAGTATTTAATAAACTCGGCATTACTCCGGAACAGGTAATCGATTACATGGCTCTCATGGGTGATTCCTCGGACAATATTCCCGGAGTGCAGGGCGTCGGAGAAAAGACAGCTCAAAAACTCATCAGTACATATAACACACTTGATAATATTTATAATCATATTGAGGAAGTAAACGGACAGAAACTCCGTAACTCATTATCAGAAAAAAAAGAAATGGCATATATCTCTAAGGACCTTGTTACAATTCGTACAAATGTTCCTGTTGATATCTCCTTTGAAAATGCCGTTATTCCGGATTTTAAGAGTAATAAAATTAAAACATATTTTACAGGTCTTGAAATGAATGCTATTATACAGGATATTTTCGGGAACGAGGAGATAAAGCCTGAAAAGAAAGAAGAAAATAAAAACTATATTATCATAAAAACCGGAAAAGATTTAAAGGAACTTATAAAACTGATTCAAAAGAACAGGGAAATTTCAGTTGATACTGAAACTACATCGCTGAATCCGATTGAAGCTGAAATTGTCGGAATATCAATTTCCATGAAAGAGAAGGAAGGCTGGTATGTACCGATATACAGTAATAATCTTTTTGATGAGAACATGGAAACCGGCCCTCTATTCCTCAGTATGCTTAAACCGGTACTTGAAGACGAAAGCATTAAAAAAATAGGACAGAATATAAAATACGATATTCTTACATTAAAAAATGCCGGTATAGAAATGAAGGGAATTTATTTTGACACCATGCTGGCAGCCTACCTGATAAACCCTGAAAGCAGATACAATATGGATGACCTTGCGGAAAGCTATCTTAACTACAAAACAATACATTATGAAGACCTTGTAGGAAAGGGAAAGAAAGCTTTGCCTATAACTGACATTCCTGTTGAAGACCTTGCTGAATACGCAGTTGAAGATGCGGATATTACTTTCCGCCTATATAAATTATTCAAGCTAATACTTAAAGAACAGGAAATGGACAGCCTGTTCTATAATATAGAGATGCCGCTTGTAAGCGTACTTGCGCTTATGGAGTGGAACGGCGTAAAAATAAGCACGTCTCGTTTCAGAGAACTGAATAAAGAAAACCAGGAACTGCTGGACCATGTTGAAAATAATATCTACAAACTGGCAGGTCAGAAATTCAACATTAACTCAACACGTGAACTTTCATCCATATTATTCGAAAAGCTTGGCCTGAAGACAGTCAGGAAAACAAAAACCGGATTTTCAACCGACATCCGGGTTCTGGAAACACTTAAAGGAAGTCACGAGATAATTGAGCACCTGATTTCATACAGGACGTTAAGCAAATTAAAAAATACCTATATTGAAAAACTGCCCCAGATCATTTCTCCAAAAACAGGAAGAATTCATACTTCATATAACCAGACAGTCGCTGCGACAGGCCGACTGTCATCTTCAAATCCGAATCTTCAGAATATACCGATACGGGATGAATTCGGAAAAAAGATCAGAAGCGCCTTTGTCCCGGAAAAAGGACAACTGCTGATTTCCGCAGATTATTCACAAATAGAGCTGCGACTTGCCGCTCATTTTTCAGAAGATACCAATATGATAAATGCGTTTAAAGAAGGAACTGACATTCACAACCTGACTGCTTCGTCAGTATTCAATGTATCCATCGACGATGTAACAGCTGATATGAGGAGGCAGGCAAAAATCATTAACTTTGCTACGATTTACGGAGTTTCCCCTTTCGGGCTTTCACAGCAGGCCGAAATCGATATTCACCAGGCAGCAGACTTTATAAAAAAATATTTTGAAACATACCCCGGCTTCAGAAACTATATTGACAGTATAATTGCTTTCGCGAAAGAAAACGGTTATGTAAAAACTCTGCTGGGAAGAAAACGCTTCATTTCCGACCTGGACTCCAAAGTCAGCTTCAGAAGAGAAGGCGCGGAGAGGATTGCTATTAACACTCCCATACAGGGTACTGCTGCAGATATGATAAAAATCGCGATGGTGAACATTCAGAAACATCTGGACAAAAATTCAATGAATTCAAAAATGATTCTGCAGGTACACGACGAATTAGTATTTGAAACGCCCTCAGAAGAGAAAGACAAAATAATTGATTTAATCAGGACAGAGATGGAAGGCGCAATAAAACTCAAAGTCCCTGCTACTGTTGATATTTCATTCGGTAAGAACTGGGATGAAGCACATTAATTTTTTTTTAAGTTTTAATTACTGAAAAGATTAATGAATCTTATCGCTTATTATCTTAATGATCTTCTTCGCTTCATCAATATGCGTTCCGATAAATGAAGCGGCATAGGAAGTGACAACAAGTCCCAGAACAATATTTACAGGGATTTCAAGCCCGCTGCCGAAATGCTGTTTCAGCCAGGCAAAAGAATCACTATATGGTATAAGAAACATACTTGCCGAAATTACAAGCCCTGCAAACAGCCACCTGTAAAATGATATATGCTTTTCAAAGGCTATATTTGAATCTGAAATTTTATCCATTATGATTCCTGCCATATCTACAGGAATTTCCGGCGTGGGTTGATATTTGGCGTTATTAAAAATATTCCTCATTGTATTAATTTCATTTCTGCATGACTTGCAGAATACCATATGCAGTCTTGCGGGAAAAGGAATATAGCAGCTGTCTTCTGAATCCAGAAAAGACTGAATAGCATTTTTACATTTCATGATAATCCTCCGCCATGCTGCCGCGCAATTTTTCGCGAAGAATCTGCTTCGCACGGCGAACATTCGATTTTATAGTATTTACAGGAAATCCGGTAATATTATTAATTTCATCATATTTAAATCCCATAAAAAAATAAAGATCAAGACATATACTGTACTTATAAGGCAAAGCATCAATTGACCTTTTAAGAAGATCCGAAACCTCATTTTTAAAATGGCTCTTCTCAGGCCCGATTCCTCCTGATATATTATCATCAATCTCTGCCTTATCATGTTTTGCAGCTTTTATTTTATTAATCCCGTAATTGTAAGCGATCTTTATTATCCAGGCACGAAATGAAGCTTTTCCGGAAAATGACTTAAGCTCAGTATATGCTTTAAGCAGCACGTCCTGTGTAAAATCAAGTGAGTCATCTTCATTCCCGAAGAATCTCATCCCGATATTGTAAATATAGGTCTGGTAACGCTTTACTATAAATTTAAACTTTTCATTTTGCCCGTCTAAAACAACACGGACAATCTGTTCATCCGAATCCCGCTCATTCAGCATTGGCTTTTTTATTCAGAATCATGCGTATTATATAATAGATCAGCAGGCTCAAACCGCACGCGAGCGGAATTATTCCGCTTAACAGACTGTATCCGAATCCTTCCTTAACCAGAAAAAATATTGTAAGAAAAAAACCGAAAATAAAAAGCAAAAGACCTGTAAACAAGCTGAAGGCATCCAGGTCAAAATTCAGTTTTCTGAAAGTCCCTTTCTCAATCATTACAAGTTTTTGTTTATAGTTATAATAAATATAGGAAAATAATACAAGCGCACCCATTATTATACCGACTATCGGGATAATTGTTACAATAATTTGTGCTGCAGCTGAAGGTGACTCAACAGGCATTGCAACCTCCGTATATATTACTCAGTATTCAGCAGATTTACTTTTTCTTTATATTTGAATATGATAGAATCACAATAATGATCAATCAACTCTAATTTTTCTTCAAGTAGATTATGCAGATTATAATTCATCTGCCTGTATTTTTTCAGTGCCTGCCTCTTAAAGAAAATCCGGTATTCTTCTATAATGGAATAAACTTTCTCAAAGTTATTGTCAAAATTTATTTGTTTTAGCTTATTATTCAGCCTTTCTATATATATATCCAGTAGAGCTGAAAATTCCTCTGCTTTTATAATCTCATCAGTCATCCTGAAAAAATGATGCCCTCTTATCGCATAATTTATTGCAAGCGGAAATAATACCGGTTTGCGAATCAGAACTCTCAGAAGGAACTTAACATAAAAGAAAGAATATTTCGAAAATGTCTGTCTCACAAGAGACTTGGCCAATATTTTAATTTCATTTTTTCCAACTTTTCGATCTCCAACTCGCTTTGATGGAAGCCGCTTTAAAAGAGTATATGTAGTATTGAAATATGTTACAGGTTTATATATCTCGGATATTATTCTTTTGTACCCGGCAAATAATTCATCTGCAGGCCTTTTAGGAAGAAAATTCAGCTGCAGGTCATGAGTATTATTTCCGCTGGCCATACCGGTAAGCCTGCCCTCTTCCTTCAGTCTTCTGTACAATTGAGTTTTAGGCAATGCCTGCAGCATTCCAATCATAGCTGTCGATATTCCAGCCTGTGTTATAAAATCAATCTGCTTCTGAAAAATATCCTCCGGATCAGTATCAAACCCTACGATAAAACCGCCCATAACCTCAAGCCCGTGTGACTGAATCCTCCCGACACTCACATGAATGTCCTCCCTAAGATTCTGTGACTTATGTGTAGCTGACAATGTTTCAGTATCAGGAGTTTCAATACCTATGAAGACGCAGCTGAAACCGGACTGAACCATCAGGTCCATAATCTCATCATCATGCGCCAGATTTATACTTGCCTCAGTAAAAAGGCTGAACGGAAAATTATGCTGCTCCTGCCATTCCTTTATGCCTCTTAAAAGCTTCTTAACGCTGTTCTTATTCCCTATAAAATTATCATCAACAATAAACAAGGAACCTCTGTACCCTGTATCATAAACACATTGAATTTCATTTATAAACTGGTCTATATTCTTTGAACGGTGTTTTCTTCCGAACATTTCAATTATATCACAGAACTCGCAGTTGAACGGGCATCCCCGCGAAAACTGCAGCGCAAGATATGTATAATCATTAACATTCTCCACAAGATCGTATCTCGGCAAAGGTGTTTTTGTAATGTCAGGTTTTATCTCACTGGTATAAATCCTGTCCGGATTTCCTGATTCATAATCCTTAATAAATTCAGGAAGCGTAATTTCAGCTTCATTCAACACAAGGTAATCAACATCTTTTATCTCGTCCATTGACGACGTGGGATACGGGCCTCCGGCTACAACCGGTTTTCCTGAATCTTTACACATTTTAACAGCTTTTACAAAAGAGTCCTTCTGTATGATCATCGCGGAAATAAATACAAGATCGCTGTCGTCTATATCTTCCTTCGTAAGTTTTTTAACGTTCATGTCTATAAGCTTTACATCATAGCCTTCCGGTAGCAAAGCAGCCACGGTTAAAAGTCCCAGAGGAGGCATTGAAGACTTGCACTTGATAAAAGGCAAAGCGTATTTAAAGCTCCAGAATGTTGTAGGAATTTCCGGATAAACCATCAGTATTTTTTTTCTCATTATTCATTCCTTGAATTGTTTAATATTTTAATATATTGAACCATATACCTGATATTCATTCAGCAGCATCAATCACAGGAGGCTCTTCAATTATTAGTATTGATTACAGATAACACAGCCGGATAAAATGAAGATTTAATCAAAATAATATTTATTTCCGGTATTCAACTAATTAAGACAGTAAAAAACGTAAAAGGTTGCAAAAAAACCGGCAGACTTTGCCGGTTTTTACAAATAATACAGATTGAAAAGCTTTTAAAAAGCTGAACTTATTTCGCATCAATCCATTTCATCATCTTTCTCAGTTCAGCGCCGACTTTTTCAATCTGGTGGTTTTTTTGTTCATCTCTCACCTTATTGAACTCGGGCCTTCCTTTTTCATTCTCATCAATCCATTTTTTAGCGAAAGTTCCGTTCTGAATATTTGCGAGAAGTTTCTTCATTGCCTTACGTGACTTTTTATTAATGACTTCTTTGCCTGCAATATAATCTCCGTATTCAGCAGTATCTGAAACAGAATATCTCATGTAGTTGATACCGCCCTGATAAAACAGGTCAACTATCAGTTTGAGCTCGTGCAGGCATTCAAAATAAGCAATCTCAGGCTGATACCCGGCTTCAACAAGTGTTTCGAATCCAGCTTTAACAAGCTCTGAAACGCCTCCGCATAGAACCGCCTGCTCTCCGAAAAGGTCGGTCTCTGTCTCTTCAAGAAATGTTGTTTCAATAACGCCGGCTCTTGTAGCCCCGATTCCTTTGGCATAAGCAAGTGCGGTATCCTTTGCCCTGCCTGAAGCGTCATTAAAAATTGCGATAAGAGAAGGAACACCTGCTTTTTTCTCATATTCAGCTCTAACAAGATGGCCAGGCCCCTTAGGTGCCACCATTATTACATCAACATTTTTCGGTGGAACGATCTGGCCGAAATGAATATTGAAACCATGTGAGAAAACAAGGGTTTTTCCTGCTGTCAGATGCGGCTCTACATCGCTTTTATAAACTTTTGCCTGTACATGGTCAGGAAGCAGAATCTGAATTATATCAGCTTTCTCTGCAGCTTCTGCGGCTGTAACAGGTTTAAATTTATGCTTCTGCGCAAGTTTAAAATTATCAGTCCCCTTTAATTCGGAAACAATTACATTAAGTCCGCTGTCTCTTAAATTCTGTGCCTGGGCATGTCCCTGACTTCCGTAACCAATAATTGCAATAATCTTTTTTTTGATTATGCCTATATTGGCATCCTTGTCATAATACATTTTTGCCATATTATTTCTCCTTAAAATATTAATATTTAATTATAAAGTATATGTCCTGCTACTTCAATTTTTACATCAATCCGGCTCTTACAGATATTGAGTCAGTGCTTACAGTATCTGAAAAAATTACCCTCTTAATAAAGAAACTCTGCCGCTTCTTATCAGCTCTTTAATGCCATAGGGTCTCAATAGCTCAATAAATTTGTCAAGACTTTCCGGATCGGAATCAATTGATAGAGTCATATTTTTCTGAGACATATCCGCAATTTCAGCTTTAAACATCTGGGCAAGCTGAAAAACCTCCAGTCTCTTGGACGGCGATACACTTACCTTTAAAATTGCAAGCTCTCTCTGAATTGAATTGGAAATTAAATGATCGCTTATTTTAATAACATCAATAAGTTTATTGAGCTGTTTTTTAACCTGTTCAATAATTTTGTCATCACCCTTAACAACAATAGTCATAACCGATACATCCTGTCTTTCAGTCGTACCGACTGTAAGTGAATCAATATTATAACCTCTGGCAGAGAACAGCCCTGCCACTCTTGCCAGAACTCCGGATTTATTTTCCACCTGAACTGATATTACATGCCTCATGCGAGTTCCCTTATAATAATATCTTTAACTGATTTTCCTGACGGAACCATTGGATAAACGTTTTCCTCTTTATCAACATGAAAATCTATAACTATAGGCCTGTCTTTTACTGACAAAGCTTTTTCTATGGCTTTTTCGACATCTTCCTTTTTATCAACTGTCAGTCCTACGGCACCATATGCTTCGGCCAGTTTCTGAAAATTCGGGCTGAATGCCATTGATGTATGCGAATATCTTTTGGACCAGAAAAGCTGCTGCCACTGCCTTACCATTCCCAGATACCCGTTATTCAGAATTGCAATTATAACCGGCAGTTTATGCTCAACTGCAACGATCAGCTCCTGTACATTCATCTGTATGGAACCGTCTCCGGCTATATCTACAACTCTCCTGTCCGGCCTGGCCAGCTGAGCGCCAATCGCAGCCGGGAAACCGAACCCCATTGTGCCAAGGCCGCCTGAGGAAATAAAAGTTCTCGGCTCAGTGTAATCAAAAAACTGAGCTGCCCACATCTGGTTCTGGCCTACTTCAGTACATATAACAGCCTTACCTTCGGTAAGTCTGTATATCTCTTCAACAACAAACTGAGGTTTTATGCCTTTGCTCTTCTTGTCATATGTCAGAGGAAATTCCTCTTTCATTTTATTTATGTGCTCTATCCATTTTGAAATAGACGGCGCTTTAACTATTTTATTTATTTCCCTGAGTACGGTTTTGCAGTCTCCGACAATCGGTACATCAACCTCAACATTTTTACTTACAGAAGCAGGGTCAATGTCAATATGAATTACTTTAGCTTCCGGAATAAAGCTGGAAATATCTCCTGTTACCCGGTCATCAAACCTGGCACCGATTGCAATCAGCAGGTCGGATTCATTAACGGCATGATTCGCATAGTATGTACCATGCATTCCAAGCATATGCAGTGAAAGCGGATCTGTTTCAGGAAATGATCCCATTCCCAGAAGAGTGGTTGTAACGGGAATTCCCGTCTTTTTAATAAATGTTCTTAATTCCTTTGATGCATCGGAAAGAATTACTCCTCCCCCCACATAAGCGACAGGCTTTTTTGCCGATTCAATCAGTGAACATGCTTTTTTTATCTGATTCGGATGCCCTTCATAGACAGGTTTGTACCCGCGAATATCGACTTTATCAGGATATTGGAACTTATATTCGCTGTTTGAAATATCAACAGGTATATCTATCAGAACCGGGCCTGGCCTTCCTGTTGTTGCTATATAGAAGGCCTCTTTTATAATCCTTGCCAGATCTTTAATATCCTGAACCAGATAATTATGCTTTGTAATAGGCCTTGTTATACCGGTTATATCAGCTTCCTGAAAAGCATCGTTGCCTATCATGTTGCGCGATACCTGTCCTGTAAATACGACAAGCGGTATTGAGTCCATATTCGCATTGGCAATACCGGTTATAAGATTCGTACCTCCCGGGCCTGATGTGGCAATTACAACACCGGGTTTTCCCGAAGCCCTTGCATATCCGTCTGCTGCATGAACAGCTCCCTGCTCATGTCGTGTCAGGATGAACTTAAAGGGAGCTTCATAAAGATAATGAAAAATCGGAATAACCACACCTCCGGGATATCCGAACATGCACTCAACTCCCTCTTTTACCAGAGATTCTATTAATATTTGAGAACCTTTGAGCTTCAATTTTCTGCTCCTGAATAAAAAATATTTTTTTGAATAAAGCTTATATCAAAAAAATACAGCATAAGAGATATAAAACTTTAATGTGATATCAATTTTCGAGTTAAATTCTAAATGTACTTGATGAAACTTGCTATATATTTATTTTGTTGTTATCTTAAAATATCAGTTTTTATTTAATAAAGTTTTAAATCTAGTATACAGGCTTATTATATGTCAATCAAATATATAATTACTATTAAAATATGTAATAAATTCTCATTTCTGCTGTTTTTTTCAATTGTACTTTTTATTACCGCATGTTCTTCAGGCACGACTCAGAATATTATAGCAGATGGTACCGCAAGCCAAAGTGATTATTTTGTCATCTGGGCGCACTCGGATATTCAGCCGCGCAATGAATCAGAAAAAATCTATTATGATACAGCGATATCGGATATTAATAATAATTTTACATATGTTAATCTGGCCCTTGTCGCAGGGGATATTATTCACTGGTCCGAATCAGCAAATATTTTTGACTGGTATAATTCAATGAAAAAGAAAACATCAATCAAATACTGGTATGAAATCGCGGGGAATCATGATCAGAAGGATTTTAAAAACTATCAGAAATATATAAATCTACCGCTTCATTATTCAGTACAGACAGGCAACCTTCTTATACTGTGCTTGTCCGATGAAAATTTAAGAGCTGAAACAGAAATATCTGACACAGCATTCAACTGGTGGGAAGAAATGGTAATAAGCAATCAGGATAAAATAATTATTACAATGACACATGCGTCTCTAAAACAAAGCTGGCTCATGGGAACAGTTATACCAAGCAGAAACATCAGAAATTCGGAAAGATTTGCAAAAGTACTTAAAAATTATAAAGTCGATCTATGGTTATGCGGGCATATGCACCTTCTTCACTCTCTGAAAGGGAGTATGAGGATTGCTGACAATCTGAATAACACGCTCTTTATTAATGTATCCACAATAAGAGCCAATAAGCTTAAAGATGTGGAATCATTTCTCTTTTACCTTAAAAAAGATTCAGACCAGCTGCTCATACGTTCACGCAATCACAGCAAACAGTCTTTTTATGATTATTACAGCAGGTCATTCAGGCTGTCTCATAAATTTAAATGGAATAATGAAAATCCTGTCATAACTAAAATGACTTCCTCTTCATCAGTCAAAGCTGCAAAAGCTGAATAGATAAAAAGCAATAAGCTCAGGGGAAAGGAGAATGATCTAATTACCAGTTTACAGTTAAACCGGTAAAATACTGCTGATTATCAGATTGCTGAATCATTGAAATTGCGGGATTTACAAATATAATATTCACATCAATGTCATCATAAAAACATTTGTCAATTGTACGGTTTATAATTCTCATAGGGTCTATCAATGTCATAAAAAGATATCGTATAATTTTATTATCCACATTCTGTTCAATAAAAATACTTGTCTGCCTTAAACTTTCTCCTACAAGTGCTCCGCCCATAGTTGTAAATATCATATCATTTGTAGACACCTGTTCGCGGAACTCGCCGATATATTCCCAGATTAAACTGCCGGTAAATGCCCAGGCACAGGAAGCCAGAAAACCGTATTCATTGCTTCTTCCAGTCTGAAAATAAATATTTCCAGCATAAATATGATAAATAGTGTTTGTTCTGAAGGCATTTGTATCCAATGACCAGCCGTCGGTAATTTTTCTTCTGACGCCCTCCCATGTAAGTTTATATTCCCAGTCCTCCATGTTCTCATCTTTATTAATCCAGTAATTGATTACACCGAAACTGTTTACAATAAACAGCTCACCAAGCGTCCTGAAGAATTTGTGTGTTTGAGAAGGTCTTGATTTGATTTTGATATTATATCCGGTTACTTCACCATTTTCCGGATCATCGTAAACAGGCTCAGCGGACTGAATATCTCCTGATGCCAGATTATTAAAGACAATTTCATTAATATCCTTCTCCCGGGCATGTATGGACAGTTTGAGTATATCATTAAAAGAACCGTTAAGCAGGTCATCTTCCGCGTCCTTTTTCGGAATATTCCATGTGAACATAAAATTGTGATTGCCGGTTCCGGGAATGAGTTTAAAAAAAACATGATCCTTGTTATTATAATTTCTTATTTCGCTTTCCAGAAAAATTCCGTCCGGACTTTCACTTTCATTACTGCTTCCCGGAAAATTAATACTGTATTTATCATTACTGAAAAATCCTGACTCATATAGTTTCTTCAAAATCGGAAAATTAATACTAATATCATTGATATTAATTTTAGTTATTTTTTCCATATTCTCTTCAGAATATAACTTACTTTGAAAACCTGAAAACAATATCAATAATACGATTGTTAACTTTTTAAACAACATATACTGAACCTGATTTTAATAATTATAATCGAAAATAAACCCTGACATAGCGTGAAATATCCGCCGCAGTCCATTTCAACAATTTTTTCTGAATATTTATTTAAATATTATAGCAAATATTTTAACTCAATGATCAGGCGGTTCCAGGAATGATTTACCCTGTCATCCTTAAGCATACTGTCAATATGCCAGAACTCATAGTTAACAGCAAAAAGAGTATTCTGTGTTAAATAATAGCCGGCTGATATTTTCAGAATATTCATTAAATCATATGCTTTTTCGCCTTCAACAGGAATAAAGAAATAAAAATTATAATCCGCCCCAAACCGGAAATTATGAATTCTGTCTGCAATAAATCCGGCATTCGCTGCTGCCGCGGCGCTGTAATAATAATTCTGTTTCCTGTATTTAATTGATTTAAATATATGACTGAGTTCATCCTCTTCTTCTTCTGTTATGCCAGTCGCAGTTAATGAAGAATTGATTCCCGGTCCTACAGCAAGCGACAGATAATTTGTGAAAACACCTGTCTCTGACTGACTTGTGTTAATTATTGTACCCTGAATGGCACGATATAAACCGAATTGAACATGAGGCTGCTTTTTATAAATCTGTCTGTTCCATTTTAATACAGGATCATTAAATCCGGGTCTGAAATATTCGAACCCGTTAAAAAAACCGTACAGTGTTCTTCTGGTTTGATTTTGAGCCGATTCAAACTTATTTTTACCGTAAATCAGCAGATTAACATTAAATGAATTTTCCCTTATGGTTGAATCAATGGTAAAAGAAAAACTGGAGAAGAAATAGTCGGCAGGCTTCAGTGTAATGCTGCGTGCTGTAACATTAGCCGCGGGGTCATATGCCAGACTTCCTGACATATAAAAGCTGCCCTCGCTGTATTCCGGATAAAACCTGCAGTTATCATGAGTCCTGTTATAACCCGCGGAAATACTTCCAAAGTAGATCTTTTTATTATTTGAACTGCTGCAACAGGAAGCATTGATTTTCTGTAAAACATAAGGAATAATTTTATTCCTTACATACATTGAATCATCAGCAAATTCATCTTTGATAGTTATAACTTTTTCATATAGCCTGTCTGTAACTACTGTTACTGTATAATTATGTATGTTTTTACCGGAATTATGATCAATGCCTACTGTAAGCTCAGTACAATTATTCCGAAAGCAAAAGGCAATTAATTTTCCGCTTTCAATATTAACATACCAGTCATTACTTTCTAAAATTTCCTTAAGTAAATTTAAAACTGCAGTTATTTTCTGCCGTGAATCACCGTTTTCAGTATTTTTTTTAATTAATTCCTGAGAATCAGCAAATTTCTCTGAAATAACATTAAAAAATAAACAGCAGAGTAATAATAAGAATATCTTTCTCATAATAATTTTTATTTTTTTATTTTTTAACTTGATCCTTTATTAGTTAAAGTAAAATTTATGCAATAAATGTTTCCAAAAAATAATCTTTGTAAAAATATTATTTTTAACAGGCAAACAATTGGATATGCTTTTATGTATTTTTATAATTATTAGTGACAAATAATAGAAAACCGTTATAAGGTCAAAGTAAAAATTTTTTTAATGTTATTATTCATGGAGTCAAAAATGAGTTATAAACTTGTTTATTACGGCAGCGATATACTTAAAAATGTTGCTGATGATGTAAAAAATATTGACCAGAATATAATCGACTTAATTGATACAATGTTTAATATAATGTATAAAGAAAGAGGCATAGGGCTTGCAGGACCGCAGGCAAATGCCGGTAAAAAGATAATTACTATAGATATTGAAAATTTCGGCGGACAGCGTATCGCTTTAATCAATCCGGAGATTATTTCAAAGTCGGAAGAAACCGAGCCATATGAGGAAGGCTGTCTTTCTTTTCCAGGAATTTCGGAAGATATTATCAGGCCGTCAAAAGTGGCAGTGAAGGGAATAACACCCGACGGGAAGGAAATCAGTTTTGGAGCTGACGGCCTGTATGCCAGAGTGCTTCAGCACGAGATCGATCACATAAACGGTGTTGTTTTCATTGATCATCTTGAAGATCATATCAGAAGAGAATACAGAAAAGAATTAAAAAAAATCAAGAAATTAAATAAAGACTAATGAAGGCAGGATTTTTCGGAACACCTGAGATTTCAGCGTATTACCTGGAAAGGCTTTCTGAATTTCATGATATTATCTTTGCAGTAACAGCTGAAGACAAGCCGAAAGGCAGGCATAAGACTCCGTCTCCCGGTGAAGTAAAAGTACTCGCAGTTAAAAACAATATACCCGTACTTCAGCCTGAAAAACTTTCTGATAAGGAATTTGTTAAGGAAATCTCAACTTTCAGCGCAGATATTTATGTGGTAGTCGCATACGGGAAATTGATTCCATCAGAAATATTTAATATCCCGCGTTATAAAACCGTAAATGTTCACCCTTCTCTTCTTCCGAAATACAGAGGAGCTGCACCGATGCAATGGGCTCTTATCAACGGTGAAGAGGAAACAGGCATTACTATTCAGTACATAAATGAAGGCATGGACACAGGGGATATTCTCGGGCAGACGAAAATAACATTAAATCAGGAAATGACCTGTGAGGACCTGTATAACACAGTCCTCCCTCTTGGCGCAAATCTGTTATTAGACGTACTGGGGAAATTACCGAATAACGGGATTACCCCTCTTAAACAGGATGATTCACAGGCAACCTACTGTGGAAAAATTGATCAGAATACAGCACATATCGACTGGAATAATGATGCCCTGAAAATTCACAATCTTGTTCGGGGGCTGAATCCCAAACCTGTTGCATGGTCGACATTCAGAGAAAAAAAAATAAAAATATATAAAACCGGTATCAATGAAAACCTTGAAAGTTCAGATCTTGCGCCGGGTAATATTGCGGTTCAACAAAAGAGACTGATTGCAGGAACAGGAAAAGGGATACTTGAAATACTGGAGCTTCAGCCTGAAGGGAAAAAAATAATGCATGCGGGATCTTTTATTAATGGATACAGAATAGATGACGGCGATTATTTTAAATAATTGCGGATAAACCTGCTGTTATTTTTTCTTCTCAATTTTTTCCAATAACAGATCAACCTCTTCCTGATCAAGCCACTCATCCACATGGTCAGGTAAGAGATCATACATAACCATATACATCTGAACAGCCATTACAAGATCTTCCTTTGAGAGAATTCCCTGAGTAACAAGTATCTCGCCGATGAGCCTGTCCGGATTATCTCTCTGAAGTTCCAGAGCTGACTGCCGCTGTTCTTCAGTAATTACACCGTTTTCAACAAAAAACTTTCCGATTTTATGATCAGATTCACGTTTTGTCATTTATCCGTATCGCTCCCGAATGTAATTCCAAATATAGATAAAAAAGTCAATTTACATAATCTGTACAGATTTCTAAGTTGAATAATAGCACAACGCAATAATGCTGTCAAGTTTGAAACTATTTCATAAAACGAAGTGTATTAATATTTTTAAACAACAAATTTAAAACAACCGTTCATAAATAATACTTTTAAAGCTGATTACGCAATACAGCATAAAAACCTGCAGTATTTATACTTTAACTTCGTCTTTAATAAGCCACTTCAGCCCGTCTGTCTTTAATATCAAGCCCTTTAGGGATTCTATTCTTCCATTAATTATATCTATTTTTTCTTTAGTAATAATCTTATTCATTTTAAAAACATCTATTCCCATTACATTATAAATTCTGCTCAGGGTGTCGCTAACAAACCTGTTTATATTCTTAAAATCAAGTGTCTCATTAAGCAGATTTAGCCCGGGTGACAACTCTTTCCTGAACAACAGATCAATCAGAAAGGAATAAACCTCTTCGGAGGAAAGAAAAACTTTCGCGATTTTATTCAGCCCGGAGATCATCTCATGTATAAACACTCCCTGCAGCATATCCTTATAGGGAATAACTGGCATTTTTCTGTTTATTTCAAAAGACAGCGCTTTTCTCAGAAAAAATGTAATATCAAAATCAGCTGTCCCTAAACTTACAAAGGCTAGCTGAATATTTGTTTCATTTACTTTTTCAAAAAAATCATCAACAGTTTTTACAATAACCGGATTGTAATTGAACCTGCTGATAATTGTGGTCAGTATATTAACACTTCTAACGTTGTCTTCCAGTATAAGAATTTTGCCGTATTTTTTATTTATATTCGTATTCGTAATATCAATATAGTTAATTACGCTGTCAGCGTTTTTTGAATCAAGGACTTCAGCTATACCATGTTTCAGGAAAAAATTCCTGAAACGCTCATTCATCCTCACGGCAAGTGCAATAATTCTCACGGAATTTTTATTAAGGCTAACGATTAAATCATCAAGCCTATCAAGAGAATCTTCAATTACTTCAATGATTGCAATCCCTTTAAATTTTTTAATACTGCCCGGCAGCTGGTCAGGAAGTGGCTGATCTATTTCACTTAGATTAAAATCTTTTAAGGTCAGATTTTCTCGATAGAGTTTGTTCGCGAAAGTTGCCAGTAGCAGTTCATTCATATAAAATATCTATTAAAGTTAGAAGAATAAACAGACATACTCGTCCTGAATGCGATTCTCATTATTATATTTCCAGGAAAGCTTTCAGAAACCCTATACCTTCGTCTTTTTTCTTAACAATCAGTATAGGTATTATGGTTTCCTGTATCAATTTTTCGGGGACACTTCCCAGCAATATCGATGCGACAGTCCCCCTGCCGCGCGAACCGAGAATCACAAGGTCAATACCCTTGTCCTTTATCACTTCTATAATACCTTCCACAATATTATCATTTAAAGAATACATTTCCTCAACTTCAATTCCGGGAATATCCGCTTTTGCAATAAACTCATCATAATTCTTTGCGGCATGAGTTTTCATTATATCAGCAAACTGTTCATAGCTTTTTCCGGTTTTATAAAAGCCCTGCGGGACTTTATAAATATTTACTGTACGTATTTTTTTTATCCCGTTTGTTCTGGCAAAAATACCGGCAACTTCTACAGTATCTCTTGAATGATCCGAGAAGTCCACAGGCACAAGAATATCTTTATAATCGCCGGTGCCCTGGCCCGGTATTGCAAAAACAGAGCATGAAGATTTCCGGGCAATTTTTTTCGCAAGATTAAGACTGTATTCATTATGCTGATCATAAGAAAAAATTACGAGATCAGCATCCTTCTCTATATTCATTCTAAGAAGCTCATGCAGGGTTTTTCCTTCTACAACTTCATAGTCTGTGCTGTAACTGCAGGAAAGTACCGCATACTCAAGCTCAGAAGAGGAGCATCCGCGGAATTCCCTGCCCACAATCTTTTTAAGCTTTTTATATGCATCTTTCTCGGCCTTTAACTCCACTTCAGGATATTCCTTTAAAATACTTCCGGGAAATCCAAGTGATTCCGTTAAATATACAAAAAAAAATTTTTTTGACTGAGTAAGATTGGAAATCAGCGAGGCATACTTTAATGTCAGTGTATCGCTTTCATCTAAATTTAAAAGCACAATTATATTCTGATATCTTTTCATAGTTTCCCTCAGGCATAACACCGGTTAATCTCAAATATGCCTCAAAACATTATACCATTAAAAATAATTAAAAATAAATTAAAATTTACCTTATTGTCAATCAAAATAAAACAGGATAAAATGTTCGGAACAGACAGATGAGATATTGTAATGCAGTTTAGATTATGCCCAGGAAAACCGGTGTCAAGGAATTAAAATTGACATAAATCCTAAAATATTGTAAGAAGAAGACAAACATCAACAATGTGTAAATATTTTACTGATGTTAATTTTAATAAGACAGAACAGGCTAAAAATCATGAAAGAATTGATAATAATAGGCGCCGGCCCGGCCGGGCTTACAGCCGCAATTTACGGAATAAGGGCAGGACTAGACGTACTGCTCATTGAAAGGTATTCACCCGGAGGGCAGGTTATAAACACCTATGAAGTAGAGAATTATCCCGGTTTTGTGGAGCCCGTACAGGGCTGGGAACTTATGTCTGCAATGGAAGGCCAGGTCAGAAGGCTCGGTGTTGAGATAATAAACGGGGACGTTAAATCTATAATAAAAAATACGGAAGAAAATCTTTTTAATGTGGAACTGACAGACAATCATATTCATAAAGCTAAAGCAATAATACTTGCCTGCGGTGCGACACATAATCAGCTAAAAATACCAGGTGAGACAGAATTAACAGGAAAAGGAGTATCATATTGCGCAACATGCGACGGAGCATTTTTCAAGGATAAAGTCACTGCTGTTAATGGAGGTGGAGATACAGCTCTGGAAGAGGCTTTATTCCTGACTAAATTCGCGAGCAAGGTTTACCTGATCCACAGGCGTGAAGAATTCAGGGGCGCAAAAATTCTTCAGGACAGGGTTCTTTCAAATGATAAAATTGAACCGATTTATAATTCTGTGGTAAAATCGATAAACGGATCGGAAAATGTAACATCCCTCACTTTAAAAAATGTTAAGACTTCAGAAGAAAAAGAACTTAAACTCGACGGGCTGTTCATTTTTATAGGCTACAGCCCGAACACGGGCTTTCTTCCTGAGGAAATTCTGAATGAAAGATCTGAAGTAATTGTAAACAAAGAAATGCAGACATCCGTACCGGGATTATTTGCTGCAGGCGACATGAGAGAAGATTCCAAAAGGCAGATTGTTATGGCAGCAGCGGACGGAGCAACAGCTGCTCTTGAGGCATATAATTATGTAAATGAAATGAAATAAAAACATACAAGGCTGCACTCCGCGTGCAGCCCTTTTATTCCATCATTAATATCTTAAAGATATTAATAAATCCAAAGGAAAATCCGGGCTGTAATTTATTTTCCCAGTACTTCCATTAATAGTGCCGGATTATCAGACATGATTCCATCCACTTTAAGATCAATAAGCCTTCTAATATCATCTTTATCATTAACAGTCCATACATGTATTTTCAGATTTTTTTTATGAAGTCTCTCTATAAATTTAGGAGTCACAATCCTGAATATTTTCCATCTTTCAGGTACCTGTACAGCGTTTCCTTTAAAGTTTGTTTTTAAAAACAGAAAACCGCTAAAATGCAGAATCAGCAAAATCAGTATTTCTTTTACTGAAAAGGATGTACTAATGCCGGGGCACAATTTTCTTACGGCACGTAAGTTGCTGTAATATCCTGAAGCAACAATAACTCTGTCAAAAGCCCGGCATCTGTTTAATATCCCTGTAAAATATTTAACCTGATTAACATTCCTGTCTTTCAAATCTATATTAAACTTCTGCTGAGGAAAAGACTGCAGCATTTCCTCTAACGACAGCAGCTTTATTTCCCTGCCCCGAAACGGAAAACTATGACCCTCATCAACAGTAAAATTATATGCCGCGTCAAACTTCTTCAGATCTTCAAGAGTATAATCGGAAACGTATCCGCTTCCTTCGGTTATTCTGTCAATTGTATCATCATGTATTACAACGAATTTATTATCTTTTGTAAAGTGGATATCTGTTTCAATGTAATCAACATTCATTTCAGCAGCTTTTCTGAATGCCGGCATTGTATTTTCAGGATAATCTCCTGATGCTCCTCTATGCGCAAAAACTGCAATATTATTCATATTTATCTGACTCTCGATAAAATATTATATTTTACAAATCGTTATTTCTTTAATCCACATATAAACTGATTATAAATTATTCTATATATCAATAAATAAAATTTTTATTGCATTTTGAAGAAAATTTTGTATAATAATATGTAATTTTACATATTTAAAAACATTAATTGATTAAAAGGTAACGGTTTATGGCAAAGGCGACTACTTTATTAAAAGCATATCAGAAAGAGGCAATACCTTCAAACGGCGGATTTATTGTATCATCCAGTTTTGATCCGGATAGTGTATATGCAATTTATGAGATCACCGCTTTCGCGACATTAAAAGATATATATCAGGCCGGTGATGTTTTTAATTTCAAAACTGACGGAGACAGGACACATCTCCTGGTTGAGCCGCCCATCTATACTGGTAAATCTGTAGAGCCTGCTTTCAGGGATGCAGGAAAATCAATCCCGTACAGATTTTATGAAATGGATATTATAACAGGAAACAAGCAGGAAAAACTGATGATCCCCAAAGAACCTGTAAAGCTACATTCCTATTTTACAGTGCAGAATGCGAAAGGCAACGATTTTACGTATCTGTTTTACCCGACTGAGGATGTTTATGTTGCAATCAAAAGATTTCTGGCAGATTCCATGTATAACGATTGTAATGTAAATAAATCGGATGCAATACAGGCTGCCAATCTCATTCTTACAACGATTAAAAAATTTACAATCTGGAACGGTTAGCCGCAGATTTCCTGTTTAAAAAAATATTGACTTTTAAAATAATTTCACCGTATTATCTTCATTCACAGATGTGTATTGCTTACTGTGAGAATTATTTTATGCAAACAAGGAATTTAACCCCAACAGATGTCAACAGACAGTTCAGAATCAAATAATAATACCTCGCTCCGGGAAAGACTCCTCTTAAAATTCAGGCACCTGACCAAAAACAGTCAGGGAATAAAAATTGAAGATTTCTTTGAAAGCCAGCTTTTTTTAAACCTGGAAACATCCAAACAGAAAATGATAAAAGGAGTAATTCAGCTTTCGAAGAAAAATGTAAGAGATATAATGATTCCCAGAGTGGATGTAATTGCCATCCCCTCAAAAATAGCAATTGACAATCTTCTGAAAACAATAGACAGTGAAGGTTTCTCGCGAATTCCGGTTTATCAGGATTCAATTGATAATATTACGGGTATTTTATATGTTAAGGACCTTCTCAAATTCATTCCTGAAAAAACAAAAACAATACCAATAAGCAGAATAGCAAGAAAGCCTTTATTTATTCCTGAGACCATGCCTCTCGATGATTTGCTTGTTGAATTCAAAAAGAAAAAACTTCATATAGCAATAGCAGTCGATGAGTACGGTGGATTTGCCGGAATAATAACACTGGAAGATATACTGGAGGAAATCGTCGGAGACATTGAAGATGAATTCGATGAAGAGGTTCCGGATATTTTAAAAATTAATAAAAACACTTATGAAATTGATTCCAGGCTCCCTATTTCCGACTTGAATGAATTGCTTAACATCAATCTTCCTACAGATGAATTTGACACCATTGGCGGTTTTGTTTATGACCTGTTCGGGGAGGTCCCCAAAAAAGATGAGAAAACCGTATATGATAATTTTTATTTCACTGTAAATGATATCAAAGGAACAAAAATAAACAGGATCACAATCACAATGCCTCCTGCCGGAACGAAATAATGGAAATACAGAAATCCACGGGGATTGTACTGTCTTCACGATCCGCAAATGAAGCCGATTACTTCTGCACAATACTTACAAAGGAATTCGGGAAGAGAGATTTTGTTTTTAAAGGCCTCAGGAAAAGTAAAAAAAGGTCTCTGGTTATTTCCGAACCCGGGACTGTTGCAAGCTTCGTATATTATTTTCATGAGGATAAAAAGTCCTACATTGTCAATGAGCATAATATCATAAAACATATGCTTAACATAAAGGACGATCTGAAAAAAATTTACCTGCTGTATTTTTTGGTCTCCCTCGTAGAAAAAACAACAGGGTATAATGACTGTAATAAATCAATATTTGAACTCACTGCAGCCGGTATAGACAATATTCCTGCTGTTAAGTACCCTGAACATTTATCAGTATTTTTTTTACTGCATTTATTAAGGATGCAGGGCATTCTTCCTGATTTCAACAGATGCAAAATATGCGCAAAAGAAAATTACAAAGGTTTTTTCATCGATACTAATGATTTTCAACCGGTATGTATTGGCTGCATAAACAGCATAAAAAACAAAACAATTTCATTCGGCAGCTCAATTAAAAATTATATAATCGAATCACTGAAAAAAAAATATTCTCTGATTGATTATTCATTATATTCATCCGCCTCAGTGTTAAACCTTCTTTTTTCCATGACTCTTTTTATAGAAGACTATTACCATATTAAAATAAAGCCTAAAGACCTGCTTATTTCCGAATTATCCGCAAAATACAAATAACAAAATGATTATTTTTTTGTGAAAAACGCTTGATTTAAAATATATATTTTTAGGAGACTAAACTTTTTCGCCAAAAATAAATCCATAATTTATTTATAATTTTACACAAAAACTGAATTCTAAAACAGGAAAAGAAAGATTATGATTGAAAGATATTCCAGACCAGAAATAGCGAGCATATGGACATTAAAGAACAAGTTCAGAATATGGCTTGAAATTGAAATCGCAGCCTGTGAAGCACAGGCTGAATCAGGAATAATACCTGAAGAGGATCTGAAGATCATAAAGGATAAAGCTGACTTTGACCTTGAAAGAATTGAAGTAATTGAAAATGAAGTTCATCACGATGTGATTGCTTTTCTGACCTCAGTTTCGGAATTTGTCGGCTCTTCAGGCAGATATATTCATTACGGGCTTACCTCAAGCGATATCGTTGATACTGCTCAATCAATACAGATGAAACAGGCGGGAAATATTTTACTCAAGGATATTGACGGCCTGCTGGCTGTTTTAAAAGCACAGGCTTTAAAATACAAAAACACACCGTGCATGGGAAGGTCGCACGGAGTGCATGCCGAACCTACAACTTTCGGGCTGAAAATCGCTCTTTACTTCAAGGAATTCGAACGGAACAGAGAAAGACTGCAGAAAGCAATTGAAAATATTTCCTATGGAAAACTGTCAGGAGCAGTCGGTAGCTTCAGCAATATTTCTCCTGATATTGAAAAGGCTGTATGCGAAAAACTCGGACTCAACCCTGCGCCTATATCTACACAGATTCTGCAGAGAGACAGGCATGCGGAGTATATGTCAGCGATTGCCATAACAGCTGCAAGCCTTGACAAACTGGCTACTGAAATTCGACATCTGCAGAGAACAGAAGTCAGAGAAGCTGAAGAGCCATTCCGGAAAGGGCAGAAAGGTTCATCTGCAATGCCTCATAAAAGAAATCCCATTCTTTCAGAAAGAATTTCAGGGCTTTCAAGAATCATAAAAGCTAATATGAATGTTGCTCTGGACAATATCACACTCTGGCATGAAAGGGATATTTCGCATTCATCTGCCGAAAGAGTAATACTCCCGGACTCTACCATTACCCTCGATTATCTGCTGGATAAAATGACATTTATAATCGGCAACCTGCATGTTTATCCTGAAAATATGATGAGAGATATTATTAAAACCGGCGGACTGTTCTATTCACAGTCGCTTCTCTTAAGCCTTATAGAAAAAGGAATGACAAGAGAAGATGCTTATCTGCTTGTACAGGAAACGGCAATGCGTGTATGGGGAGAGGAAGGAACGCTGAAGGAGCTTGCGGAAAAAAATCCGAAGATAAGCGGATTACTGGGAAAAGAGGAAATGGAACGTATTTTTAATCTGAATAAATACCTTAAAAATATTGATTATATATTCAAAAGGGCCGGGCTGGAATAACCCCGCCCTTTTGCGTACAAATTATATTTTCATGTACTTATTTTAAAGTTCCCAGCAAGAAAACCATAACAAACAGAGCAACTGTTTCAATAACACCGACAACCATTATATAGTTACCAAAACCTTTGCCGGTTTCAGCCAGCGCATCTGAACCATTGGCACCCGCTCTGCCCTGAAAAAAGGCTGACATCCCTATAGCAATACCCCCGAAAACTCCGGCAAACAGTTTGGCTGACGGATCTGTATTAGCTGCGCTTAATATTGCATTCATAAGGATCATACCGTATATGGTCTGCGACAATGGTGCACCGACAAAAGCCACCAGGAGAAACGGGGCCGGCCTGTTTTGAACAAAGCACTTTTTCCACGCTCCTATAGCAGCCATACCCGCTGCACCAGTACCCAATGCCGATCCGCACGCTGAGAATGTAATTGCAGCAACATAACCGAGAAATTCAAGATTCATTTTTTTCTCCTTTTGATTTTCACTTTATTATTTATCAAGATCTGCAGCATAGCCGCTTTTAAGCGGTTTGGCCGCCGGCGGCAAAGCCGCTTTTTAGTATTTTTAAAATTCAATGAGATGTATGACTATTTATAGATGCAAACGTCTATTATTTTTCACACAAATAAAGTCATGCACCACATTTACTCTTCCGCAATTTGGCGCTTTTTAAACGGTTTAAAAGCAAAGCCCGACCATTCCATGCTCAGGTGGCCGGAAAACTCCAGCATATTCAGCCTTACACCGTGGACAATCAGCGACATGCATCCGAGTATTATATTCAGCCCATGGCCGAAAAACAGTATCAGTGCCGAGCCGATTACGGCAGCAACTCCGGAACCGAGAGAAGCAGCCATCGCATTAAAACTCTTGGCCACCTCAACTGTTGCAAGGCCTACCGCAAACAGCCTTACATATGAAACAACATCAGAAAAAAAACTTACACTGTTTATTGCAATCAGGATAAGGCTTGAGAAACCGTCTTTTATGCCTTTAATGAAATTACCATTCTGTTCACAAAAAAGAATTACAAGCGCAAGCCCCCCTGCAAGCATCCAGATGGCAAAAGAAGGCATCTCAATCTTTAATACGAGATTACGGATCAGCATGAATAATGACCAGATAAAAGAAAGCCTGCCGATTTCCGCAACCGCTTTCAGTGAAGGCAGCAGACGGATAAAATTCAGCAGGTGCGCCACACTGAGATGAACAGTGCCAATAATAAAACATAGATTCATAATAACCTTGTCAGCTCCTGCGTCAGCCGGAGCAAAACTCGAGATGGCCGGAATTACCATCCAGGACAAAGCCTTATGCTGAGCAAATGACTCGACACCGAACCAGGTTCCTGTTATCGCACCCCAAATTATAGTTGCAATACTCGTAATTGAAAGAAGCAGAAACGGTTCAAAAGACGCCTTTCTGAATTTCAGCCTTCCTATTATGGTAAAGATAAGGAACAGCAGGCCGTAGCCGGCATCGCCTATTATCATTGCCCAGAAAAAGCTGAAAAAAACCAGAAACCAGATGCTGATATCAAATTCCTTATATCCGGGAATTGTCCCAAGCAGATTAAATACAGGGGATATTGCCTTTACCCATTTTGGATTTTCGACAAGTGTAGGAATATTGTCATCCTCTGCCGGATCCGTAATCATAAGTCCCCATCCGTTTTTCGAAGCAAGGCTCTTAATTTTACCGGTTTCCCTCTCGGGAATAAAGCCTGTTAAATATGAGACCTTGCCTTCACTTGTCATGGTATTTACGGCATACTCGAATTCAAGATATGTATCAATCTCTTCTATAGCGTGCTCAAAATCCTTTTTATAAATTTTCAGCTTTTCAAGTTCTTTCTTAATGGATTCTCTTTCCGCGGTTTTATTTTTCAACTGCTGCTGAAGTTCGGTAAGAGACTGCGCAGGCAGCAGTACTTCATCATAAGGAATATTATCAGCTTCAATTTTTTTTGTAAGTACAACGGCTGTTCTTATCAGAACTTTGGTTCTGTTGATTACAAATGTATCAAGATTATCAGGAAGATTATTGAACTGATCATCATTCAGTTCAAGAAGCTTTATGGTCAGGCCTTTTTCCTTTAATGTATCTATTTCGCTGAAACTGAAATCACCCCAGGGCAGAATTTTATTTATATCACGATCAAGCTGTGAAATTTCATCCTTACATGCGGACTGCCTTGTTATTAAATCCTGAATTTTATGCGCAAGTTCCAGATTATGTTCCAGGTCATTCCCGCTGAGTTTTTTATCCGACTTCTCTGACTCCGGCAGAACTGATACTGCCTTTTCCAGTATGGATTTCTTTTCCAGCAATGCTGAAATCCTTTCATTTTCATCGCCGGTCAGGTCAAGATGCATAATGCCCGCATCTCTAAGCCTTTCCATGGATTCTTCAACATCCGAATCCAGTACAACAAGCGATGTTTTTTTCATCTTTACAATCATAATTACACCTGAACCAGTTTGTTCTTGGCAATCTTTCCGCGTACAACAGCAGCTGTCTGCTGATCACCCATATAAATTTGAATTACTCTTATATTCTGCTTTGCTTCAGGAATCTTTACCTTTTCAAATAAATTAACACGCTGTGAAGTTATTCTCAATTCCTCTTTTAAAAGATCCATCTGCCTTGTAAGTATCTGGAGCTCGGCAATAATGAGGCAGATGCGTTTCAACTCATCAACAGCTCTGTCAACCCATAAAGGCATTATAAAAAGATCATAGGAGATATCTTCAAAAGTCGCATCCCTGAATATCGGGATGTCAATTCCTGCAACATTTCCGGAGTCTGTAATAACTTCTTTTAATTTTACCAGATCCTTTACTCCCGGATCTTCACCGAAAACATGCACCCATTTAAAAATTGACTTTTCAATAAAATGCTTTTCAGACAATCTCTCTTTATATTTTGCTTCAATTGTCTGAATCTCAAACTGCAACTGCTGTTTCTTTAAAAGCAATGTCGGAAGATACCTGTTGAAACGCTTCAGGTCATCCTTCTGTCTTTTAAGTTCATTTTTTGTAAGCTTTATTTTAGCCATAATTATATTCTCTTAAATATAACCTTTTATTCCCAAACCGGAATTGAAAGCGATCTCCCATCAACAGAGTCAGGAGCATTATACCTACGGATTTTTCAGTGTGCCCTGAGCCTTTATCAAAGGGCGCATAAAACATCACAGATCAATCCTCTATGCAGCCTGTTATTGTTTCGGCCAGTATTTATCCGTAAGGCCTGTTCTCATGCCTGTCTCTTCAGGTGTAAAACAGTCAGCCAGAATCTCCCAGCCTTTATCCAGAGCTTTTTCCAGCGGAATATTCACTGAAAGGTCCATCAGCTCGTTTTCAAAAAGATCTCCGTATTTCAATAGTTTGTCGTCCCAGTCTGACATACGGAATCCCATTGATTTCTTTTCAAGAGTTTCTTTATAGGAGGCATACAACTTAATCATACCATCCATTAAAGAACGATGGTCGTCTCTTGTATCATCGTTTACCAGCTGTTTTAATCTCGAAAGCGAACCGAAAGGTTCAATCCTGCCGTTGCTTAGATAGAACTGGCCTTCTGTAATATAACCTGTATTGTCAGGAACAGGATGTGTTACGTCATCACCCGGCATTGTTGTTACAGCCAGGATTGTAATTGAGCCCTGTCCTTCAAAGTCAACAGCCTTTTCATAACGTGATGCCAGCTGGCTGTAAAGGTCGCCCGGATATCCCCTGTTTGAAGGAACCTGCTCCATTGTAATTGCGATTTCTTTCATAGCGTCCGCGAAGTTGGTCATATCACTGATAAGCACCAGGACCTTTTTCCCATTAAGTGCGAATTTCTCGGCAACAGCGAGTGAAATGTCTGGAACCATAAGGCATTCAACAACAGGGTCTGACGCAGTATGGACGAAAAAGATCGACCTGCTTAAAGAGCCGCCCTCTTCCAGTTTTTCCTTAAAGAAAAGATAATCGTCATACTTAAGTCCGCATCCGCCTAAAATGATCAGGTCAACTTCGGCCTGCATTGCGATTCGCGCAAGCAGCTCGTTATACGGTTCTCCTGAAGTTGAAAAAATAGGCAGCTTCTGTGATTCTACAAGAGAATTGAAAAGGTCGATCATCGGAATACCAGTCCTGATCATGTTCCTCGGAATAATTCTCATTGCCGGGTTAACCGAAGGACCGCCTATTTCAATAAGATTCTCTTCAAGTGCCGGTCCGTTATCGCGGGGATTACCACTGCCGTCAAAAATACGGCCCATTAAATTATCGGAAAAGGAAACCATCATTGATCTGGAAAGGAAGCGTACTTCGTCACCTGTTGATATTCCCCTGCCTCCGGAAAAAACCTGTAGTGATACCTTATCTCCATCAAGAAGAATTACTTCCGCCAGGGACTTGCCGTGTGCTGATGTTATTTCCGCGAGTTCTCCGTATTTAATTCCCCCGGCACGAACAGTTATAACATTTCCTTTTATCTCTTCTATCCTGTTGTATATCTTTCGCATCTTTTTCCCCTGATTATTGAAAAAAATTATTCCGCAAATTTCTTTTCGAATCTTTCAATAAGATCGCTCATAGGTTCAGAGCTCTTATTTGTTACCATATCCATTAATTCGGCTTCTGTTTTCCTAAACTCTTCAGTATCCATTGCACTTCCGTTCCAGTCTAGAAATTTCTGCCTTAACTGGTTAAAGAATGAACGCGCTTCATCTTTATCTGAAAGAGCCAGATTTGACATTATTATCAGAAGCAGTTTATCAAATACATATTTCTGTCTTTCTTTTGAAGTAGACGCGTCAACTTTATCAAAAGCATTCTGCTGAAGATAAACAGAGTCAAGGAATTCACCTTTAAGATACTGAATGAAATCCTCATTGCTTGTACCTTCTTCACCGACAACCTTCATCATTTGTGAAACCTCATCGCCTCTGAAAAGAGCGTTTCTGGCAAAGTCCGCTTTATCGGCGTTAACACTTCCCGCATATTTGCTCCAGCTGTCCAGAGGATGAATCGCAGGATACCTTCTCGCATCGGAACGCTCCCTTGAAAGCCCGTGAAAAGCGCCGACAACCTTAAGTGTCGCCTGTGTCACCGGTTCCTCGAAGTTACCGCCTGCAGGACTTACCGTACCTCCAATCGTGACCGAACCGATGCTTCCGTCCATATTCTCGACGATTCCGGCCCTTTCATAAAAAGTAGCAATTACTGATTCAAGATAAGCAGGAAAAGCCTCTTCTCCCGGAATCTCTTCAAGACGGCCTGACATCTCTCTCATAGCCTGTGCCCATCTTGATGTAGAATCGGCAAGCAGCAGTACATTAAGGCCCATCTGCCTGTAATATTCAGCAATTGTAACAGCAGTATAAACAGAAGCTTCACGTGCAGCAACAGGCATTGAGCTTGTATTACAAATAATAACTGTTCTTTCCATCAGGGATTTTCCGGTTTTCGGGTCAGTTAATTCCGGGAATTCCCTCAAAGTTTCAACAACTTCACCTGCGCGCTCACCGCAGGCCGCGATTATTACTATATCCACATCCGCATAACGGCTTGTCAGCTGCTGAAGAACCGTTTTACCGGCTCCGAAAGGGCCCGGAATACAGTAGGTGCCGCCGAGTGCGACAGGAAACAAAGTATCAATGATTCTGATCTGCGACACCATGGGGTCGACCGGCTTCAATCTTTCTTTATAAACATCAACAGCTTTCTTAACCGGCCATTCAAAAACCATTGAAACTGGAATGACATTCCCGTCCTCGTCTTCAAGCTCGGCAATCTGCTGCTTTACAGTATATTCGCCTTTATCAGCTATCGATTTTACTTTATAGGTACTGTATAAATTAAAAGGAACCATTACCTTGTGCTCGAAAATACCTTCGGGAACGGTTCCAAGAGTATCACCCCGCCTTACTGTATCGCCTGTTTTTGCCCTGGGAGTAAGTTCCCATTTTTTCTCACTGGAAATCGAATCAAGATAAACCCCCCTATCAAGAAAAAATCCGCATTTTTCCGCGAGCTGCGGAAGCGGATTCTGCAGTCCGTCGAATATCTGCCTCAGAAGGCCCGGGCCAAGTGCAACCGAAAGCATATTTCCAGTGAATTCCACCTTATCACCAATACCGACGCCTTTGATTATCTCAAAAACCTGCATATCGGCTATTTTACCTTTAATCCGGATAACCTCAGATTTTAAACGCTTCTCCTGTAAAACAACATACGCAACCTCGTTCAGCAAAACATCGCCTTCAAATTCTACAGATACAAGGTTACCATTAACACCAACAACTTTTCCGGTAGTTGCCATATCATTCCTCTCCAATCTTGATCAAAATATCGCTTCAGCGACAATCCATAACATTCCTGATTTATTATTTTTCCGGATTCAACTCCGATGAAAAAGTTTCAACGATCTCATTAAATTTCCGGGATCCCTCTTCTTTATTTATTCTTTTTTTCCGCCAGAGCAGCTGCAGCTTCAAATAATAGACGAACAGTTTTACTTCGTCAAAATAATGCCCTTTCTCAAGCGCATCAAGAAAACTCCATCTTTCTCTGTTAAGAATGTCCTCAGCATTGAGCGGCGAATCATCTTCAAAAGCGTCATGTATGAATTTATCATCAATGAACAGTTCAGGGTTATTTCTTAAATACTCATCGGGTGATTCATTCTTTTTTCCGGCTCTAAGACGCACGAGACTGTTTCTGAGATTTTTCTCCCAGACCAGCCAGTTATTAAGTGTTTTGTTTTTTATTTTTTTCTTATCGAGGGCATCCAGGACAGCGGATTTGATTATTTTAAAATCTTTTGTCTTCAGGTTTTCGCCGCATATCTGCAGAAAATTATCAATTTCAGGAAGTTTCTCCAAATCATAGGTCAAATGCGGGAGAGATGCTACGGCAAAATAGTATTGTGACATTCTACTTCTCCGAAACTGCTTTGGTGATTATATCCGCCAGTACGGGGTTAAGATACTGTACAAGGCTTTCAGCAACTCCTTCATCGGTAAAATCATAATATGACTCACCGTCCTTTTCTGAAATTCTGAAACCTGATTTTATACCCTGATGAACTTTTATTTCAACCCCACTTTTTAATTCGTCTGACAATTTATTCAGAAGGCTCTTCTCAAGCTTTTTACCGTCCTCCCTGGAAAGCAGGACATCAATTCCCTTATTTTTAACAGACCATTCCTTTATTATTACAGGAATAAGCTCTGAAATCACATCATCCTTAAGCGCCCCGCTTACTTCTTTTTTTACAAGAGAGTCAAATATGGAAGTCAGCTTTCCTTTTATAGTCAGAATCAGATCGCGCCCGGCCTGTTTAAGTGCATCTTTACCTGTATTCTCCATCTGCGCCTGTTCATCTTTTGCTTTCGCGATTATTTCTGAAGCCTCTTTTCTGGCTTTTTCTATTATTTCCGAAGCGCTGGTCTTTGCATCCTCAATAATACGGCCGGCTTTTTCTTCAGCTTCACCTACACCTTCCTTCCTGATCTTTTCAATAAGTTCCTTAAGTTGTATGTCCATTATAAACCTCTTTTAATTTTTAGATAAAAATGCGGGATAAGTTAGAATAAAAATAATTATCTGAATTGCATATACACATATATAAGGATAATAGTTATTAAAAATTCTTTTTATATTATTTATTTTAAATTAAAACCGGCGAAACATGTCAATTATTCTATAAAATAGCAGACAGATTTCAACAAAAACAAAACAATCTGAAAAGATAATTATTTTTTTACAGTCGCCGGGCTGAAGTGCTTACTTTTACTAAAAATATTATTTGCAGTTAATTAACATCTGTGCTACACTTACGATTAGATCATATATATAATATAAGGTCAACAACTTTCACGTAAAATATTCTGTTTATTTTACAGAAATTCTGAAAAATAATTAATATTTAATTGACTGAAAATCCATGCTTGTACATCAATGGTTTATTGCTTTAATAAAGCATTTAAAATAATAAAAGTTTGTGTACTTTCTATATCTATGCTGGTTCTTCGAAATAAGTATCACAACATTATCAGGTCCTCTATCACTACAATACTCTTACAGGGAAGAATTATATCTTCGAACTCATCAAGACAGGATTATGCATACCTTTTTTAACATTCATAGAAACCGGAAACAATAAAACAGGGAATTATATATTTAATATTTATCCAATATAATTTAATTTTAAAATTTTATTCTTAGGAACAAAAATAATGAATAGCTCTCAATTATTTAGCAGACGGATTAAAGTTACGGTTAATGGCCGCGAGATTGAGGTTTTCGATGGTCTCACAATACTGCAGGCTTTAATTCAGGAAGGTATACACATACCGCATTTATGCTACGACATCCGCCTTGAACGCGCGAACGGCAACTGCGGTCTTTGTGAAGTGGAGCTCGAAGACGACGGAAGAAGCGTTAAAAGCTGCCAGACCCCCATAAAGGAGGGCATGAAAATTATCACTACAAGCCCGCGCCTTGAGGCATACCGCAAAATTCGTCTTGAGCAGTTACTTAGCGACCACAATGCGGACTGTACGGCTCCATGCGTGATGACATGTCCGGCTCACATTGATGTTCAGTCATATGTTATGCAGGTTGAAGCGGGCGATTTTGGTGCGGCCCTTCGTATTATAAAAAATAAAAATCCGTTTCCGATCGCCTGCGGCAGGGTCTGTCCTCATCCCTGTGAAGCTCAGTGCAGACGCAACCTTGTTGATGAACCGGTTGCAATTAACCATTTAAAACGTTTTGTTGCCGACTGGGATATGAGCAGAGAAGCGGCCTTTCTTCCGTATAAAGAAGCACCTACAGGTAAAAAAATCGCAGTTATAGGCGCGGGCCCGTCAGGACTTTCCGCAGCATATTACAGCGCGATAAAAGGACATGACGTAACGGTTTTTGAAAGGCATTCAGATCCGGGCGGAATGATGCGCTACGGAATTCCGGAATACCGTCTTCCGAAAGCGGATCTGGACAGGGAAATCGGTGTCATTAAAAAATTAGGAGTAAAGATAATATGTGAAAAAGCTCTTGGAGTTAATATCAGACTCGAAGATTTACATAATGATTTCGATGCAGTGTATCTTGCAATAGGTTCATGGCGCGCTACACCGCTTCAGATAGAAGGCGAACACCTTGAAGGCGTACAGCTTGGCATCAACTTCCTTGAAGATGTAGCCACAGGCAAAGAAATGCAGCTTGGTGAAAAAGTGATTGTTCTCGGCGGTGGAAATACAGCCATAGACTGTGCACGTACCGCTATTCGCAAAGGCGCTAAAGACGTAAAAATCGTGTATCGCCGTACAGTTGATGAAATGCCTGCGGAGCCTTATGAAGTAGAAGAAGCCATTCACGAAGGAATTGAAATGGTCATTCTGACAGCACAGGTCAAGATTACTTCAGAAGACGGAAAGAAACAGCTGCACTGCATAAAAATGAAACTCGGCGAACTTGACCGTTCAGGCCGCCGCCGTCCTGAGCCGATCGAAGGCAGTGAATTTACAATGGAAGCTGACACAATTATCGGGGCGATAGGCCAGAGTACAAATACCCAGTTCCTGTATAATGACCTCCCCGTCAAACTTAACAAATGGGGCGATATTGAAATCAAAGGCGAAACTATGCAGACTTCAATTGATAAAATCTTCTCAGGAGGAGACTGCGTTACAGGACCTGCAACAGTTGTTCAGGCCGTAGGAGCCGGACGCCGAGCTGCTGAAGCTATTCACAGTTATCTTACTATGGGTTACGTAAAAGAAGAAAAAGCGGAATACAACTGCAGCAGAGGAACACTGGAAGACCTGCCGCGCTGGGAATTTGAAGAAATGCCCAAAATCCCCAGAGCCAAGATGCCTGCACTTTCCGCAGAAGAAAGAATTGCTGATTTCCGTGAAGTTGAAACAGGCCTTTCAGAGGAAGCAGCAAAAAAGGAAGCAAGCCGCTGCCTGCGCTGCGGATGCAGTGCAAGATATGACTGCGATTTGAAAAAAGAAGCTACTGCTCATAATATTGAATTTAAAGAGCCTGTACATATACGTCCTTTCTTCCCGCAGGCGGACGACCATCCTTTTATTGTACGTAATCATAATAAATGTATTTCATGCGGCAGATGCATAGCAGCCTGTGCTGAAATTACAGGTCCTGACGTACTCTCCTATTATTTGAGGAACGGAAAAATGCTTGTAGGCACAAGAACAGGAAAACCGTTAAACGAAACAGATTGCGTGAGCTGCGGCCATTGCGTAAACGCCTGCCCGTGCGGAGCGCTTGATTACAGAAGAGAAAGATGGAAAGTATTCGGTGCAATCCGCGATCCGAAGAAAACCGTTGTCGGTTTTGTTGCTCCAGCTGTAAGAAGCGTTATCTCATCGCATTACGGCCTTCCGTTCAATGAAGCTTCGCCTTTCATTGCGGGTCTTTTAAAACATCTCGGATTTTCAAAAGTCTTCGACTTTACTTTCGCAGCAGACCTTACTATTGTTGAAGAAACATCAGAATTCCTGAAAAGAGTCGAAGAAAAGGGAGTCCTGCCACAGTTTACATCATGCTGTCCGGGCTGGGTTAACTTTATTGAGCGCCGTTATCCGGAACTGATCCCTCATCTCTCTTCCTGTAAATCTCCGCAGCAGATGATGGGTGCTACTGTTAAAAATCACTTTGCAGAATGGTCCGGAATCCCCAAAGAAGATCTCGTGGTAGTTTCAATTGTTCCGTGCCTCGCGAAAAAATCCGAAGCAGCACGCGAAGAATTTGCTCCCGAAGGAATCAGGGATGTGGATTGCGTCCTTACTACAAGCGAACTTATTGAAATGGTTGATATTGCATATGTTAATATCAATGAAGTAAAACCATCGGAATTCGATGCCCCATACAAAAACGTTACAGGAGCCGGTATTCTTTTCGGCGCATCCGGAGGTGTTGCTGAAGCAGCTCTCCGTATGGCAGCAGAGAAACTGACCGGAGAAATAAGACCGGAACCTCTTGAATTTGAAGAAATCAGGGGATTCGACGGAATAAAGGAAGCCAAAGTTGATATAAACGGCCAGATCGTTCGCGTTGCAGTTATAAGCGGCCTTCATAACGCTGAAAAGGTAATAGACAGAATAAAGGAAGGAACAGACGTAGGATATGACCTGATTGAAGTCATGACATGCCCCGGCGGGTGCATCAGCGGTGCGGGCCATCCTGTTCCGGAAAAAATAGACAGCCTTGAAAAACGGCAGGAAGTACTTGTTAATATAGATAAAACATCCGAATACAGAAAATCCCAGGAAAATCCGGACATAATCAAACTCTACAAAGATTACTATGGAGAAGCTAATTCTGAAAAAGCTCATAAGCTTCTTCATACACATTATACATCCAGAAAAACCAAGATTGTCGCAAGACGCAAGATGGTTGATTCTGTATTTAAAACCCAGAGTATTGAAGTCTGTACTTGCGACAAATGCAAAGAGCTTGGTTCAAGAGATTTCTGCATTTCACTGTATCAAAAGCTTGAGGAGCTGAGACTGACCGACGGTATGATAATTAAACCGTTTCATCAAAGCGAATCTCATCCGGGCGAAGGAATTTACATCAAAGTCAACGGAACACAGGTAAACGAATCGGAATTAAACAGCTTTCTCAAACTGTCTAAACCGGTAGAAATGGAGCCGTTTGCATAGATTGAATAAAATGCTTTAAATATCTGATATTTACAGATAAAAAGGCGAACTATCGGATAATTCGAAGTTCGCTTTTTTTTTCTGTTTCAGAGATATATTATTTATCGTTCCAAACCTCTGAAACAGAAAATAAAATTGCTATCGGAATCTTTTTTAAATAACTCAAATTGACTGACTTTTTACTTTATTTTTCACAAATGAGCTGTTAAATAGGTAGGATAATTATTATTGGAAGGTTTAAATGTCATCTTTTTCCAGAACAGACATTATTAAGATGCTTTCACTTGAGGGCAGGGATAAAGAAAAACTATTCAGAAAAGCGGTAAAGCTGCGGAATAAAGCGGTATCCGATTGCGTCTATCTCCGCGGACTTATTGAATTTTCCAACATTTGCAGAAATGACTGTCTCTACTGCGGAATACGCAAATCAAACAGAAGCATAAACCGCTACGAATACCTTTCAGACGATATCATAACATGTGTGGATGAAATTGTCGCTAACGGCATAAATTCCATTGTGCTTCAGTCAGGAGAAAGATCGGATGCGTCATTTATCAGAAATCTTGCGGAAATACTTGAAACGATCAAAACAAAATATCCTGCCATGGTAATCACTCTCTCAGTCGGAGAACAGACCCGGGAAACATACAGAATTTTCCGTAAAGCAGGCGCGGAACGCTATCTTCTGCGCATTGAGACATCCAGCAGGGAGCATTACGGGAAACTCCATCCGGGAGAAATGAGTTTCGACAACCGCGTCAGATGCCTGCATGACCTGCAAGATCTCCAGTATCAGGTGGGAACAGGAGTAATGATAGGTTCTCCTTATCAGACAATGGAAAATCTCGCTGAAGATATACTCTTTTTCAAAAGGATTGATATTGATATGTGCGGAATGGGCCCGTATATTCCATCTTCCGGTTCACCGCTTGCAGGATTGCCCTATGATAAGGAAAAATCTATTGATCTCGGTCTGAAAATGATAACCGTATTAAGGCATGTCATGCCGGATATAAATATAGCAGTAACAACAGCCCTGGAAACACTTACACAGGAAGGATGGGAGCTGGGGCTGTTAGCCGGCGGAAACGTTATAATGCCTCAGTTCTCTCCCCCTCTGACAAGAAAAGAATATATGCTGTATGACAATAAACCGCTTTTCCGGGATGAAAATATTTCATTGACAGACAGCATAAAAAAAATCGCAATAAAATGCGGCATGAGACTCGCGGCCGGAGACCCGGGCAATTCTGTTCATTTCAAAAAGAAACACGGAGTTCATTGATGAGTACCGGAACCAGGAAGGAAACGGATTTAATCGGAACTGTTGATCTTGAAGCTGATTTTCCCTTTGGGATACATACCTACAGGGCAATGAATAATTTTAATTTTTCAGCTGAACATATAAGACCGGAATTGTTTGAAAATGTTATTATAATTAAAAAGTGCGCGGCTGAAGCCAACTGCAGAGCCGGACTGATCTCTGACGAAATCAGGAACCTGATTGTAGCAGCCTGCGAAGAAATACTGGAAGATATTGAAAAACATATTCCCCCTATTCACCCTTATCAGGGAGGAGCAGGAACTTCCACAAATATGGCTGCCAACGAACTAATTGCAAACATTTCATTAAAAAATGCCGGGAAAAATTTCGGAGACTATGATTTCATCAACCCGCTGAACCATGTAAACCTGAGCCAGTCTACAAATGATGTGTATGCCACTGCAGTGAGAATATCCATACTCAAAGCACTTAAAAGATTCCATGAATCCGTGAGAGAGCTACTTTCCGCCTTTTTAAAAAAAGAGGAGGAATTCAAAGGAATGCTGAAAACAGGAAGAACAGAACTTCAGGACGCTATGCCTATCTCCCTCGGGCAGGAATTCGGAGCATATGCCGATTCCCTAGCAAGATTCAGATGGAGAGTCAACAAGGCAATAGACTGGATAAGAGACGTCAATCTTGGCGGTACGGCAATAGGCACGGGAATAAATGCGGACAGGACCTATGCTTCAGGCATTATTGAAATACTGAGGCAGGAAATAAAAGAACCTGTTTCCATTGCAAGAAATCTTATAGACGCCACGCAGAATGCCGACCAGATTGTGGAAATAATGGGCATACTCAAAACCGGCGCAGTGCAGATTAAAAAAATATGTTTTGATTTAAGGCTTCTCTCAAGCGGGCCTTCAGCAGGATTTAATGAAATTGAGCTGCCCGCATTACAGGCCGGAAGTTCAATAATGCCCGGGAAAGTAAATCCCGTTATGCTTGAAGCTGCAGAGCAGATAGCAATTCATATAATATCCGCGGACAATGCGGTAGCGATTGCCGTATCTGAAAGCAATCTTGAACTTGTACAGTTCATGCCTTTCATTGTTCACAATGTCCTGACAAGCATTGAACTGTTTACCGGTTTATGCGGCAAATTACCGAATGTAGTATTAAATATTAAGGCAAATAAAAATGTTCTTATAAAAAACATTGAAAATTCCTATGCAGTAGCAACGCTTCTTGCACCCAGCATTGGACATGAAAAAATCGCTGAAATCATAAAACAATCAAAAATAAAAGGTACCACATTCATTGATGAATTGAGAAGTCTTAACCTGGTCAGCGAAGAAAAGCTGAACAAGCTTCTTTCTCCGGAAATTATGGCGTCTCCGGGCTTACCGGTACTTGACGAAAACTGAAGAGGAAGAATAATATGCAGGATAAAACAATAAGAGGAGACAGGCTGCACATAGCTTTTTTCGGCAGACGAAACGCGGGGAAATCCTCTCTCATTAACGCTCTGACAGGACAGACAGTTTCAATTGTATCAAAAACTCCGGGAACAACTACCGACCCTGTATTCAAGGCAATGGAGCTCTCCAGTATCGGGCCTGTTGTCATGATTGATACGGCAGGAATTGACGATACAAAAGATGAGCTTGGAAGCGAACGTATAAAAGCTTCGGAAAAAATTCTTGGAAGAACTGATTTTGCCATTCTTGTCGCGGATTTAACCTCGCAAGACTTCAGCTATGAAAACGACCTGCTGGCTCTTTTTGATAAACGCAATATTCCCTATATTATCACCCTTAACAAAACTGATCTGGAAATGTCAGAGGAGGCGGAAGAATGGATAAAGGAAAAAGCCTTTGTACGCGTATCTGCCAGGCTTGAAAAAGGTATTGCGGAGCTGAAAAAAAGAATACTGGAAAAAGCTCCTTCCGACTGGGAACCCCCGTTTCTGAGCGATCTTATAAAACCTATGGATATTGTACTGCTTGTAACTCCTGTTGACCTTGGAGCTCCGAAAGGAAGATTGATAATGCCGCAGATCAAAGCATTAAGAGACATACTTGATGCCGACGCCATACCCATGATGTGCAAGGAGAGGGAACTCCTGACAGCTCTTTCTTCGTTAAAAGAAAAGCCCGCGCTTGCAGTAACAGATTCACAGGTCTTTCCGCAGGTAAATGCCGATCTGCCCGGAGATATTCCTCTTACAAGTTTTTCAATTCTCTCTATCAGGCAGAAAGGAAATCTGAAACAAATGATTGAAGGGCTCTCGGTCATAAAGGCTCTTAAACCCGGAGATAAAATTCTCATCGCTGAAAGCTGTACTCATCACCCGCTTGAAGACGATATAGGCAGAATTAAAATCCCCAGATGGCTTAACAATTTCGTGGGCGGAGGACTTGATATAAAATCCGTTCCCGGTTATGAATATCCGGATAACTTAAACGATTATAAGCTTGTAGTTCATTGCGGCGCATGCACTCTTAACAGAATAGAAATGTTAAGAAGGCAGGAAATTCCCGAAAAGGAAGGAGTGGCAATGACAAATTACGGTGTGCTGATATCATTTCTTAAAGGAATTTTCCCCAAGGCTATTGAGCCGTTCCCGGAAATGGCTGATTTTATTCACAAGAAAAAAAGCAGTAAAGACATCAGTATAATCAAAAGAATGGCCTCCCTGGCTGAAATTTAACAGCAGAAGACTTGTTAAACGTTATCTTTAGTCCGCATCACAATACTGTTTGAATTACTTTTTATAAAAGACAGCTTAAGAAAAATAATATAATGTAAAGCACTCCTGAAAGACAGCCGAAAATATATCTAAAGTATAAATTATAATATTTAAGATTATTTTTGTCAGGAAAGGTGCTATGAAATTATCCGCGGAGCTTATAAAATCAGAAAAAGAATTTGTTGCCAGATGCCCGGAACTGGATATAAACTGTTACGGATCAGATAAAAACGAAGCAATCAGAAGATTAAAAAGTGTGATACAATTTTATATAGACTCCGCGAAAGAACTTGGACTGGAAATTGACGCCATGATCGCACTTTCAATTGACGGCGAGATTACCGGACAAAAATCAAATGACAACCCGGCACAATACTCAAATCTGGTAAATTAAAACCTCCTTAAAAAAGAATCACCGGCAAACAATGAGAATCTTCATAACAGGAATAAAAATAAAAACATAAAAAACTCCCCGATACAACCCTCAGAGAGTTTCAATGCTATATAATACGGGAAGGCTATTTTACTTTTTTTCTCCTTCCAGCTCCGATTCATTTATTTTGAACTCATATTGAGCTAAAATTCTGCTTTCCCAGTTTTTCTTCATTTCAGATTTCTTCCTGTTAACTATACTCCGCTCAATTCCTTCTTTAACTTCTTTAAAAGGCTTTATTTTCTTAACTCTTTCTTTGCCTTTTTTTATCATTTGAAAATATCTTTTGTCTTTATTCTTGCTGTATTCATCCAGCATTTCTCTGTCTGAAACAGTAATATCCTTTTCAAGAACACTTTTTGCATATTCACTTGCAAGCATTGGGTCAATTCTGGACTGAACTTCCTCAATATATTCAGGATCCTTGTCAATTCCCTTATTTAAAGCCTCACGTTTAAGCACTTCAAGCTGATAAAAACTTTTTGCCATTCTTAATTTATCTGTATCTTTAATTTTTCTGTTTGTTTTCCCGTTTTTTGAACGCGGCGTCCCAGATTCCAGTTTTTTATTCAGATCAGCAACAGTATAATTATTATTGCCTATAGTGAAAATAATATCCTTTTCATTTTTACTGAGCACTTTTTCTTCATAAAGTTTTACATCATCCGCTTTCATAAGATTGTCCACAAATTCCCTGGCAACACTCCTCATCATGCCGTTCTTTACTCTCGATGCCTGACTTTTATTTTCAATTATATCGTCAATATTTTTCTCAGTCACTTCATCTGTTTCCTCAACCTTGACAATATAAACACCTCCTGGAATTTTAACAGGCTCTCTGGTATATTCGCCTTCTTTTAATGTAAAAACAACATCCGACAGATCCTGAGGAAGCATATTCGGGACAACAAATCCTATATCCCCGCCCTTCTTTTTGGATGAGTCTTCAGAATATTGTTTTGCAAGCTCCTCAAAACTCTCGCCTTTATCGAGTTTTTGAATTATATCTTTTGCTCTGGCTATTGTCTCATTATATCTCTGAGCAAGCTGCTCCTCACTTAGTTTGATTCTCTTATTCTTCTGCTGCGGATCAGCATCAAAATTTTTAACTCTTAGCAGGATCTGTCTCACTTTAGCGGCAGGTTCCTTAAAGGCAGCCTTATCTCTTATCTCTCTGTTGTATAGAGTCTTCATAAGAATGCCTTCGGAGATCCGGTTTTTTGCAGGCTGAAAATCCGGTTTTTTATCAAACCCTTCCTCTTTCGCTTTCTGAACAGTAATCAGCTCAAGGGCCATTTTCTCCAGTCTGTCCTTCTGCCTGGTCTTACTATTAATAATTGATTCCTTTTTAATCTTTCTGGACTCAAGCCATGTATAGAAATCCCCTCTTGTTATTTTTTCATTCTTATAGGTTGCCAGAATATCTCCATCACCCTTACATCCGTAAATTCCGGTAATTGAAAATACAATCAGCAACATCATTGTTTTTTTCATTTTATGTCTCCTGAATACTCTTGATATAGAATATTGGTGTATTTATAAATTTATTCATTTTCAATACTGTTTATTATTGACCTGCTTTTAATCTGGCAGATGAACTATTTCAGCATCCTAATTTTTTATTATAAATTATTGACAAATTTTATAATTAACATACTATTTAATCGTATACTGAAGTAATTGAATTATGAATAATTCTGTTTGGCGCACATATATATTGACTGAAAAACTGCATGTCAATAATAAATTTGTATAATGAAATTCTGTATAGCATCTAAAATAACAGGATTTTTCAGGAAAGATGGATTGCCCTTATAATGAAGGATAAAAAAAGATATTTCAACCGGCTCGCCAGAATACTTACAATGGAGGAGTTGTATGAATTCAAAAAAAATAAAGACAATTTAATCGACATCGGTTATGAATATATGGAATTAGGAGATTATAAGAAATCATTCCAGATATTCAGTATGGCAATCAGATTATGGGGAAGCGACCCGGACTGTCTGAACGGAATCGGAGTATCTCTTTGCGAGCTGGGAAGGCTCAAAACTTCAAGAATAGTCCTTGAAAAAGCCATTGAACTTTATCCTGATGATGCGATAACACTTGCGAATATTGCCGGCCTTTACTGGGAAGAAGGCGACATGGGAAATTCAATTTTCAATTACTGCAAATCTCTTGAAAACGACCCAAGCATTCTGGAAACACATTTCAATCTGATTAATCTGTATTATGAACAGGGCGACCTGTTTATGGCTTATATTGCATGCCTTGACCTGCTGAAAATTTATCCTGAGAATATACAGGCTACGGAGATAAGGGATGACATTATGATGGATATGGGAATATCAATTTTCTGAGGATAATTCCTCCATGTCAAATTTCCAGTACGGCCCTTCTTTTACAAATATCAGTTCCATACCATTCTCCATTCTGACATTCGCCGTCGAGTCATACTGATCAATTCCCACAATATCATTTTTTATTATCTCTTTAAAAATATCTTCACTTATTTTTTTACTAAGAGACATCTGTAATGCCAGATAATTTTTTACAGTAAGATTCTTTAAAGAAGCGGCATCTGTGCTAAAACTTCTGCCCAGAGCCTCAAGCTGGGAATCCGGCATGGAGGATATCATATCAATAATTTTCCCGATCTTCAGGATGCTTCTTTCTGAAAGCAATTTTTCAACTTTTCCTGCATCGGATTTTATAAAAGCATCCCTTAAAGAAAAATAAGCCTCTTCAGGAGACAGAGCCCCCCCTGATTTGCATGAAATCAGGGACATCACAATTAAAAGCAGTAAAATAACCGGGTATCTCAGTAAACGCATTTCAAACCTTTATCATCTTTATTAACAATCATATTATCAATCAGTCTTGTTGAACCGAAGTATGCGGCAATTGCTATAACCGACTTATCATTGATATTTTCCACCGGCTTCAGATCCGAATAGGAAGTAACGGAAATATAATCAATTTTATCCGGATTTCCTTCGGACAGCACTTTTGTAATCTCATTAATTATTTTCCCGGCATTATATTCTCCGGATGAGAGCATTTCTTCAGCTTTCCGGAGGCTTTTATGAATTGAAAGAGCATCTTTTCTCTGCTGCTCACTCAAATGTTTATTTCTTGAACTCATGGCAAGTCCGGATTCCTCGCGAACTATGGGAGCAATTATAATTTGAACGGGAAAGTTGAGGTCAAAAACCATTTTCTCAATACTGACAGCCTGCTGAATATCTTTCTGGCCGAACACTGCGACATCCGGAAGGACAATATTGAATAATTTGCTTACAACAGTAAAAACTCCCCTGAAATGCCCTTCCCTGTGCGCGCCGCATAAATGATCTGTCAGTTGAAATACATCAACATACGTAAGCCTGCTGCTGTACATTTCATTATCATCAGGCATAAAGACAAGATCAACGCCCGCAGATTCAGCAAGCTTCAGATCTCTCTGAGTCTCTCTGGGATATTCAGCATAATCCTTTGAATCATTAAACTGAATTTTATTCACAAAAATACTCATAACCTGAAAATCGGAGTATTTTTTTGAAATACCAACAAGACTCAAATGTCCCTGATGCAGATATCCCATAGTTGGGATAAAACCGATACTTTTGCCTGCTTTTTTCTGCTCTTTTATTATTTTCCTTACTTCTTCAATCGTATGTACTGTCTGCATAAAAAATTCCGGAAGTATTTATTTAATGGATATTTGTAACTATTCAGCCATAGCAGAGCAAGAAGGACATATTGATAATTATTCCTTCTTGCGGAGAGGTTTTTACATAACAATTCCAGATAGCTAAGCAGTAACGAATATTTTTAATTAACCAATGCACTATTTTTTAAATTTATCAATTGATTTTTATAATAGATTTTAAAAAATCGAAACAATAAAATTTCATATACATTTATCCGTGTCAATCATGTTGCAGAATTATTCTTGACATTAATGTGAATCCGGTTAAAAGTCAAAACAGGTTAAGAATGTGCTTCTTTCAAAATCATTGCTAAAATAATATCACTTAAATAAAACATCATATAATTCAGATATTAAAAAAGTATTCTCCGGATTTAAACTTAAAAATAATATTTCCCGCATATTATTGACAGATTATTCCGGAAACATGCGGGATATTTTAATTACCAAATATTGCAGCCTTTTAATTTATAGCGTTTATTAAAATCTTATTTTATAAAATTGCATTCAATATTAAATTAATATGAATACGGAATTATACTATGATCTCAAAATATAAAACAAAGTTTCCAGTAATCATAATTATATTACTGGCAGTTACAGGCACTATCGGATACCTTATGGAAGATGAAGCTAACCCTATACGGGTCCACTTTGAAACAAAAGGCGGGTCCGTTGTATTTACTCACAAAACCCATATAGAAGAATATGCTGATGACTGTACTAGCTGTCATCATAACGCGGTGAACGATGAAACAGACGCTGAAGCCTGGCGCTGCAGAAATTGTCATATTGCGGGCGGTGATGCCGATTCAGTCTGCGAAGACAGGCCTTTACATAAACAGTGTATTGGCGCAAACTGTATAGACTGCCATGAGGAAAATGGAATGGAACCCGGCGATTGCGGTTTCTGCCACCGTTAAAAATTCGGAATTAAAAAATATTTATCTTACTGTATATAAAAATAAAATTTCAAAGCAGCGCAACAAACATACAGTTAATTTTTCCTGATAGCAATCTGCAGTACCTGCGTTTGTTTATTAACGAAGGTTCTGTTCATTAAAATAAGTATTGTTTTTAAAAAACAGAAAATAAACAAGGTAAGCGTCGTGAAAAACATGAATAAGTCCATTCTCGGGATTAGAAATCCACGAATACTTTACAGTACCCCTATAGAACTTGAAAAGAAAAATTTATCGGAAAGGGGAAGAGTCGTCCTGCTGGTTAAAATCAGTGCAGATTCCGGGGTCTCTGTCTCGATCGGAGAAAAAGTAAAAACCGGCCGGAAAATAGGCTATACGGAAAACAGATATATTTTCTCAACGATAACCGGAGAAGTTAAAAAAATAAGCAGGATTGAATGGTTAAACGGAATCAATTATCACGCGGTTCAGATTGAACGTACTGGTGACGATGAATGGGAAACGGTTTTTGTCCCGTCAGATGAAAACCCTGCTAAAAGCCGTGAAGAAATTTTAACCTTGCTTGAATCTGCCGGTTATCCGGTGAATTATTTTAAATCGGAAAGATTCGACAGATTTATAATTAACTGTACGGAAGAAGACGTCCTCACATCCAATATACAGGCTACAATTCTTGAAAAAAAAGACCTTTTTACAGAAGCTGTTAATCTTGCCGGAAAACTCGCAAACAGCGAAGTCATCGTAGTTGTTCAGACAGGATTTGAGAACAAAATCCGTGAAATATATAAAGGTGAAATCAGAAGTATAAAGCCCGTGTATCCGTCAGGTATGAACGAAATTTTACCACGAGCCCTGAATCTTGAAGGGAACATTGGAATCATCAGGGCTGATCTTTTAATAAATATGCTTCAGACATTAAAAACCGGACTTCCGGTATTTGAAAGAATAGTAACACTGATAGGCGAAGGGAATAAACCGCTCAAAAATATACTTGTTCGAATTGGGGCACCGGTTTCTGAAATTTTAAATAAAGAAAATTTTGAAGTAGATTCGGGATATAAAATCATTCTCGGCGGCGCAATGAGAGGACGCACTGTTTTTGACGGTGACTTCCCGGTGCAGAAAAACGCGTCAGGAATAATGGTTCAGGGGAAAAAGGATGTTGTTGATCTGACTCCGCAGCCATGCCTAAACTGCGGTGAATGCGTAAAAGTATGCCCGCAGAATTTACAGGTTAACATGCTTACGAGGTATTCTGAATTCAGTATTTTTGACCGGTGTAAAGAACTGAATATTGCTGACTGCATTGAATGCGGCATGTGCGCGTATGTATGCACATCCCATAAGCCGATTGTTCAGTATTTGCAGTTTGCCAAAAAACAATTATCAATAATAGAAGCATCAAAAAAGGAAATCAGCAATGATAAATAACCGTAATTTAATAATGTCGCCTGCACCGCATTTGCATATTGGTGCAAGCATAGCCGGTTTAATGAAGACTTATTTAATAGCACTGCTGCCGCTTATAATATTCGCGGTTTACGGCTACGGATGGCATGCAGTACGCGTTATTGCATTATCGGCTTCCAGTGCAATGCTGTGGGAGCTGCTCATACAAAAGCTTTTCAGGCGCAAGGTAACAATATATGACGGCACAGCAATGATATCGGGAATTATTTTCGCGATGCTTCTGCCTGCGAGCGCCCCATGGTGGCTGGTAATAACAGGGACCTTCATTGCCATGCTGATAGGGAAGCATATTTTCGGAGGCAACGGCGCTCATCCTTTTAATCCGGTTCTTATTGCCTGGGCAGCGGTGTCAATATCCTGGAAAAGTCAAATGGATTTAGGCACTGCAATGGTTAACTATGATAAAAGTTTCCCTGTGGACTTTCCCCTGACAGTACTCAAGAAAGCAGGAGCAGAAGGCCTGGGTATTTTTAATATTGACGTACAGGGTATGTGGTCAGGCAAACTCAGCCTTTTTCTCGGGAATCAGATCGGAGGACTTGGAACTACAGCTGGATTTCTGATTATTATTGCAGGCCTTTTTTTAATTTTACGCGGAAAAATTTCATGGAGAATCCCTTCATTCTTTATTCTCGGAGTATTTTTTACTGCTTTGCTGTTCCGGATAGTTAATCCCGAAACTTATGCCGACCCGGTATTCCATATTCTTACTGGCAGCGTATTATTCGGAGCTGTTTTCCTTGCAACGGATTGTGCCAGCTCTCCGGTAAATAAAACGGCAATGGCTCTTTTCGGACTGGGTTGCGGTATATTCACAGTATTATTCCGCGCATGGAGCATTTATCCTGATGCGGTTCCGTTTGCAATACTCATAATGAATATTTTAAATCCGTTACTTGATAAGATTCATCCCAAAATCCCGGGGAATAACGTAAATGTAATAAAGGTGGAATCATGAAAGATATATTTAAAATGCTTGTAGTCCTTACATTGATTTGCGCTGTCTGCGGACTCCTTCTTGCCTTTGTCAGAGAACAGACAAAAGATAAAATTGAAGAACAGGTTCTTCTTAATGTAAAAGGCCCGGCTGTAAGCAAAGTACTGCAGGGATCGGAAAATGATCTGATAAAGGACCGCAGGACTATAAAAATAGACGGCAAGGAAATGGTAGTTTTTATCGGGAAAAAAGAAAACACTCCATGGGCGTTCGCATTTGAAACTTCTGCCGGAGGTTTCGGCGGGGATATCGGGGTTATAACCGGATTCAGCCTTGAAAAAAACGAACTGACAGGAATCGGGATCACAACTCATAAGGAAACACCCGGCCTCGGTTCACGTGTAACAGAGGATTCATTTTCCATGGGTTTCAAAGATAAACCGCTGACAAGCGAATTTAAGGTTAAGGCTGACGGGGGAGTAATTGACGCAATTTCCGGGGCGACAATATCATCCAGAGGCGTATGCACGGCAGTCCGCAATGCTGTTGCCGTCTCGAAAGAAGTGAAGAACGGGATTAAATAGGAGGAATCATGGCAACACTGGCAAAAGATTTTACAAAAGGATTATGGAAGGAGATTCCGCCATTCAGGCTTGTTCTGGGACTGTGCCCTACTCTGGCAGTTACAAAATCAGCCATGAACGGCTTAGGCATGGGTGCTGCCGCGACTTTTGTTCTCCTTATGTCCAATATTATAATCGCGAGCCTTAGAAACGTTATTCCCAAAAAAGTAAGGCTCGCGAGCTATATCGTCATTATTGCAACTTTTGTTGTTATTGTTGAGAACGTAATGCAGGCTTATACATACGGATTATATGAAAGACTCGGAATTTTCATTCCGCTTATTGTTGTTAACTGCATAATACTCGGAAGAGCCGAAGCGTTTGCTTCCAAGAACGCTGTCATACACTCAGCTGCGGACGGCCTTGGAATGGGTCTTGGTTTTACCATATCCCTTACAGTACTCGGCGCATTAAGAGAAATTCTCGGAACCGGCAGCCTTTTCGGGATTCCGGTAATGTGGTCATCATTTGAACCGTTCACTTTTATGGTTGAAGCTCCCGGAGCATTTATCTGCCTGGGCCTTATACTCGGAATAATGAACGTACTGGGGGACTAAATGGATATTTTAATTTTAATCATCAGCGCAATTCTTGTTAAGAACATAGTTCTCGCCGAGTATCTCGGCAACTGCCCTTTTCTGGGTACTTCCAAGAAAATGGACACCGCAATCGGCATGGGCATGGCAGTTATTTTTGTACTGATCCTTGCGTCAATAATTACATGGGTAGTTCAGATATACGCGCTTGTGCCTCTTGACCTTGTGTATTTGCAGACAATTGTATTTATTCTTGTAATAGCAACACTGGTACAGCTTGTTGAACTTTTCCTGAAAAAAACAGTACCCCCGCTGTATCAGTCTCTCGGAATCTTTCTGCCTCTTATTACAACAAACTGCGCGGTTCTCGGAGTCGCGATTCTCAACATCAGAAGAGGACATTCATTTATTGAAATGCTGATATTTTCTGCGTCATCAGCTATAGGTTTCGCGATTGCACTGATCCTTCTGGCAGGGCTGAGAGAAAGATTTGAAATTTCCGATATCCCGAGGCCGCTGCAGGGAACAGCTATCGGCCTTGTAACAGCAGGACTAATGGCACTCGCATTCTTCGGCTTTCAGGGTGTTGATAACGCGCTTAAAGCATTATAAAGAAATACTGATATTATAAAACTATTTAACCTGAATGCGCTATCCTTATACAACAGCGCATTTTTTTATTAATAATAATTATTCCCGTATTCAATTTAATTGTGTTTATTGCGCTATCCGGCAGATAATGACTTTCCTGCTGATGAATAACCGGCAATTACCGACATATCTTTCTGTACTGAAATATCATCAATCCTGAACAATTCTATCCCTGTTTCCTGGCGTGTAACAACTTTAAACCCGTGAGGATTGTTCAGGTATTTTGCTGTGTGTCCGGATTCCTTGTACGATTTCAGAAAATCAATATGTCCTGAAATTCTGCCGGACAATATTGAATTCGCCTGACTTTGAAAAGCTTCCGCCTGTTCCGCGAACAGCGCTTTGAACGCATCATCAAGCTCAAGGCCGATGCTGCTGCGGCCGCAGGCAATGCACGCAAGACTGGTCGTGCCTGTACCCGCAAAAGGATCCAGCACAGTATCCTCATACAGAGAATACATATTCACAAGCCGGCGACATAGTTCCAGTGGGAACGCAGCACTTCTTTTTCTCAGGCCGGAATAATTGAGTGCCTGTAAAGTGCCTTTAAAAGTCCATACATCGGAAAACCAGTTATTTCTCTCTTCCCGGAAAAACCCGCTTCTCATTCTGTTCGCTTTTTCAGCAGCAGACCTGAACTCCCTCTTTCCGCCTTTTCTGAAAATCAGGATATATTCATGCTCCAGCGTAATATAAGCTCCTGCAGGAAGCATTCCCGAGCCCATGAATTTGTTTGGTGCATTCGTCTGTTTTCTCCATAGTATAAGCGGCAGGCAGTCAAACTCTATATGCCTGAATGAACTGATTATCCGCGAATGATTAGGATAAAGCCTGAATCCGTTTCCAATTGATCTTACAGCATCGCCGATATTTATGCACGCAAAGGAGCCCCGCTTCATTACACGATACAGTTCGTGCCATACTTTATCGAGTTCCATATGTATCAGCTCAAACGCGGAATTCCCCTCCTCTTTCTCAAGAGCCAGCTGTATTTCCTCATTTAATGAAGAAAAAAGCTCATCCCACATCTTTATCATAGGATAAGGAGGCGAAGTAACGACCAGATCAACCGATTCATCCTGAATCATATCCATGCAGCGTGAATCTGAAATTATTATTCTGTGCTTTGTATACATTTTGCATTCTTACAAGGCTTTCTCATGCTAAATTATTCTGTGCTATTTTAACCCCTATCCCCTCGCCATGATTCGCATGCTGCTTCCCCGTTCCCCTTATAAGAGGAACGGGGAAAAAAAATAAATAAATTTTCAAACATTTTTAGTCTTACTTCTATTTTTTCAACCAGTTTCTTTTTTATCCATATGTAATTATATAAGCTGTGAAAATCTTTTTAAAAAATTACTTGTATTATTGCAAAAAGAAAACGAGTTGTAACAGTAATTCCGTGAATGCAGACCGGCATACAGAATAACTGCTCTCCGGATAGAATAATGAATGGACAACAAAGATATGGCAGATGACAATAAACGGGATAAGCTGTGGACTAAAGACTACATAACTATTATGATTGCAGCCTGCGGCATCAGCTTTACCACTCATTTTTTTCTTACAACACTTCCGATTTATGCCCAGAAACTCAGCAACACAACAGCATATGTGGGATTTATTACAGGAGCATATACTTTGTCTGCTCTTGCGCTGCGCCCTTTATCAGGAGTGCTGGTTGACAAACTGGGCAGGGTCAGGTTTCTTATAATCGGAGCAATACTGGTAAGTCTGTCATGCTTTTTATATAACTTCGCTACTTCTATTATCCTGCTTATATTATTCCGCATACTGAACGGCGCGGGTTTCGGCATACATGGAACTGCCGCCGGAGCTGTAGCAGCTGACATTATTCCCAAATCCCGTCTTATGGAGGGAATGGGATATTTCGGCATATACGGCACTGTCGGTTTCGCAGTCGGCCCCGGCATAGCGCTTTCCATTATCGGCGACGGAAGCGTTGAGAATTTCACTTTTCTTTTTATCTTTGCCGGTGTTATCTCCATTGTAAGCATGTTTCTGGATGCCACTATTTCTTATGAAAGAAAACGCAAAAAAACAGCCATGAATATCAGTAACAGCAGCAATACTGAATTGGCTGCGAATAATATTTCAAAAACTGATCATGATGAACAGGCCCTACCGAAAACATATCTCGGGTTTGAATCTTCCATGTTTCTGCCTTCAATTGTAGTCCTGTTTATTTATCTCGGACAGAGCAGTATTATATCGTTTATTGCGCTGTACGCGCATGAATTCAATCTGGGAAATGTCGGATTTTTCTTCACACTGCTTGCGGTAGGAATGTTTATATCAAGGCTTACGATGGGAAAAGCAGGAGACAAATACGGACCGAATATTGTTCTGATTCCGGCAATGATTTTACTTGGACTCTGCCAGATATCAATACCATTTATTCATTCTTTTTATCTGCTTATGGCAATAGCTTTTCCTCTGGGTATTGCTCTTGGGACAGTAAGCCCTGTACTGAATGCGATAATAATTCAGAGATGTTCACCATCCCGTAAGGGGGCTGCCTCGGCAGCATATTTTTCGGCAATTGATATCGGCATAGGAATAGGCTCCATCATATTCGGAATGATCATTGCAGCTTTCGGATATACGGAAATGTTTCTCGGGGCACTGGTTTTCACAGCATGCGCTTTGATCATTTATATATTCGGGCTTGCGAAAAAAGCAGTAGTAAACGCGTAAAACTTTAACCGGTGATTGATGCTATTAGTTTACGAATATGGTTATAAAATATTTTCAATACGTATTGAAACGAATTAAAACAACTTAAATATTTATTGATTTAATTTGTTATTACTTTACAGGTATATAAATATCTACTTCGCTGTCATCCCCGTAATTACTGCGCTCGTCATACAATTCAAAATCAGGCCTCTCTGCCAGAGAATACCCTGAACCGGATATCCACTCTCCGTAAATATAGCGGGTTAAATCCTGAACAGCCTGTGTAGCTGGCCCCTTAGCAGTAAACACCGCGTACTTTCCGCCTGGAATTTCACGCCCTATCATATTATCAGGTATTTCTTCCAGAGTACTGACCTGAGCAGCAATCATATAGGTAAATTCATTACTTTTTGGATCAAGACATATGCCGTAACAGGCATTGTTCTTTATTGTATTTGGAATTGTTTCCAGAACCTTATTCTTAAGACATTCAGTCCAGAAAACGGGAATCTTTTTAAAGTTCTCCTCCTGTTCAGATGTTGCCCGAATAGCAGGGCCGATAACCAGAAAACTTTCTTTCTCTACAATCTTTGCTTCAATCATATTTGTATCTCCTTTATTTTTTAATAAATTTATATCCAGCGAAGTAAACGAACGAAAAGAAGACCGTGTCTTTCTGAATTCACCGGGCGTCCTTCCCGTTTCTTTCTGAAAAGCGCGTGTGAACGCCTCCTGAGATTCATAGCCATAATCAAGAGCCAGATCCAATATGCCCCTTTTATTGCTTCTCAACTCCTGTGCAGCCTCAGCCAGTCTTCTCTTGCGGATATACTCCTTAAGAGTATATCCTGACGTTGCCTGAAATATGCGGTGAAAATGAAATAACGAACAGCCTGCGACCCCGGCTATATCATTCAGATCCAGCGTTTCGCTAAGATTATTTTCTATGTAGTCAATGGCGTTCTGTACGCGTTTTATATAGTTCATATATAATTTTCATTAATGAATATAATTTAAAATTCCATACAAAATGTCTAAACCATGATTGCGCGCCATAAATTCTGTGTAATCCTTCAATCATGGTTCAGTATCTTCTGCCTGTACCGGATATCCTCACTGAATTTCACTTTTGCAGGATTGCCCTCCGCCCTGTAAACCATGTTACCCGACAGGTCAAAAACACTGGCCCATATTGTATCAAAGTCAAGCTCCCTGTCATACCGGCACATGAATCCGTACCTGCCGCTTAGAATATTTTTTGTATGCTCAACAGCATCAGCAATCTTTGTATTCTTTAAAGCATTGTATGCTGTTTCATATCTCTCTGTTGCTGAATAGTTATCTATCTTTTGCAGGTAATCATACTCAGCTTTAAATTTCTGATTCTTTAAAAATTCAGGCATGTTTTTATTATAATGCTTTTTCATTTCATTAGAAGTAAAATGATTAACAGTAATTACAAAATTTTCTCCCTTTGCCGGTTTCCTGATATTTATTTTATCAGGTGAAAACTCCGCGACCAGCATTTCCCCGCTTTTATCTGCAAGAAGAATATTGCCTGCAGATGCTACCGGCAGACTCTGCAAAGCTTGTACTGCTGCCTTCACTGAATCGCACTTTTCAAGAAAATAACGCACCATAAACACAGTATTGATTCCGGGTACTATCTTATCCGGAAACACGAATGTCATGGACGCAATCAGCCCTTTCTCATTCAGGCCCTCTTCGAGATTGATCATGGATGATGTAGTCCCTATGAATGAAAAGTTTCCATTCAGATTATATACGGGACTTATGCTTTCCTTTTTAAGGAACGGCGGAAGGTCGTTGTTTCTTCCGTAATAGATTTTGTTATTATGCTTAAAGCTGAAAGCAGTACACCCTTTCGGATCATAGCAGCATGACATGCACAGCAGCCATGATGCAAATTTTTCATACGGATAATTCAGGCCATCAGTAAGTCCCCGGATTTCATCGCACACTTCGGGAAATACTTTTGCCAGTACCTTTTCAGACTTTATGCCGAAGTCAGTTTGAAAGTTATCAAGCTTTATTATTTTATCAACGTTAATACGGTACTTCTTCAGCCTGCTGCCGAACTTTAAACCTATTTCGTAATGACTGCCTTTGAATCGTGGATGATACATTGTTCTCTCTGTGTAATATATTTTTTTAAGAAGCAGAATCGCTTATATATGATTCGATCTGCTGTATAAACATAAAGTAATAAAAGAAATTTTTATTGTTTTGATATTTTATGCGAAGATTGAAAAAACATATTTTTTTTGGCAGATTTTTGTCCTTCGTCATTCTTACACAGGTCAGGAAGCCTTTGACTCAGGTCAGAATGATGCTCTGACATGTAGAGATGTACTTTTTAAATTATTCTCTAAAATCGGTTTGACTTTCCATCTGGCCGGTTTATCTTTCTTACTGTATGTAAATCTTTAACTTTCATATAAAGTCTGCCTTTCCCTGCAGACTAAGAAGGTAGTACTTATGGAAAACATAAAAACAAATATTATTCAAAAATTATTCAGAGTTCTGCTGGGGATAATAATGGTTTTTGCCGGTATTGGCCATCTGACTTTTCAGCGTCAGGAATTTCAGGCACAAGTACCTCACTGGTTGCCGACTGATCCCGCTTTTATGGATTTTATAGTGATTTCCTCAGGCATTGTTGAAATATTACTGGGACTTGCCATAATTTTTCTCTGGAAACATAAAGTTAAAGCAGGTCTGCTGCTGGCACTTTTTTACGTAGCAATTTTTCCTGGAAATATCTCTCAATATACAAATGGCATTGATGCTTTTGGTCTGGACACTGACCAGAAAAGATTTATCAGGCTATTCTTTCAACCTGTATTAATTCTCTGGGTGCTTTGGGCTTCCGGAGCTTTAAAGTATCTGATCTCCAGGCGGAAAAAGCAGGATTAGATTTAACGCAGCGCCAAGTACCTAAAATTTTAACAATCGTTATCCGGTTCAGATTGAGAATTGCCTTTGGACTTCTGTTTTTAAATGTCTGCGCCGCCGGCCGCTGAACTGATGTTTACGTCAAAAGTAAAAAGTTATCTTAAAGATCATTCTTTCTTTACTTTTTTGTTTTAAGAGACATAAAATATTGCCTTACATGAAAACAGAGATAATAAAAAGCCAGAATGAATTCGTATTTTTTTCTTTCATAATATCTGTCTTAATTACGGGACAAAAGATAATCAAATGCATACTCCCGGACTTGAATGCCGGGGAATATGTCGGCTTTCCCCTATGGTTATTCGTTTCCGGAAAGAATATTTTATATGGAGAAAATTTCTATTAAATCAGCATTATGACCTGGGAAATATTTTTTGCAATAAGCCTTATAGTATTAACTTTTGTAAGTCTGGTTATTGAAAAATATTCAAGTGATATAACCGCTTTGTCGGCAATTGCTGTAACATTGTTATTTATGTCAATATTTTCAGGGTCAAGATTACCCTCCTTTGCTGATTTTACCAAAGTCATTTCCAATCCGGCACCCCTGACAATCGCTTCCATGTTCATTATTAGTGCGGCTTTAAACAAAAGCGGCATAATAGAACAGATCTCAATATTTCTCGGACGCTTTAAAAATCCCGGATATACTCAAATAATTATTTTACTGGTCTTTACAGTCGGTTTTGCTTCAGCTTTTATCAATAACACGCCTGTAGTTGTAATGCTGCTCCCAATATTATTGAGCCAGGCCCGTGCAATGTCCATTAGGCCTTCAAAACTTTTAATTCCGCTGTCATATGCCTCTATTTTCGGCGGTACCTGTACTTTACTCGGAACAAGTACCAATATCCTTGCCAGCGGGCTAGTGCAAAAGATGGGCTACCCCGAAATAGGCATGTTTGAATTAACCCGGGTTGGTTTACCTTTGCTTTTATGCGGAGCTGTCTATCTTGTTGTAATCGGCAGACATTTGCTGCCGGATCGGGAATCTTTATCGTCAATATTAACAGAACAGGAACGCAGGGAATTTATGACAGAAGTTTTTGTCGAAAAAGGATCACCTTTAATCGGAGTTAACATACTGGAATCGGAATTATATAAAAAGCATAAATTTAACATCATAGCAATTATGCGCAAAGGTGTACCGGTAGATGAGGTGAATACGGCTGTTCTGGCTCAGGGTGACAGGCTGGTTTTATCGGCTCCTCCATCTGAATTTGCCAAAGCCCATTCCATTGACGGACTTAATTTTACTACCGGCTCGAAAGAAGGATTGTCGACTATTACTGAACATGCGGGCGGTATAGTTGAAGCTATTCTGGCACCCAATTCGGCATTTACGGGCAGGACAATCAAAAATATAAATTTCATGTTCCGCTATCAGATGGTAGTTCTGGCAATTCACAGACGGGGTCGAAACGTACGCGACCGGCTGAATACTCTTAAACTTGAACTGGGTGATACTTTACTGCTGATGGGCTCGGAACAGGCTATTGAGAACATGCATGGAGATGAGGATCTGGTACTTCTGGACAGACCACCCTTGCCAACCCGGAAGATGAGAAAAAAAGCCCCCATAGTTCTTTTAACATTATCCGGAATCGTAATTTCAACCGCATTCAACCTGATTCCCATAGCTGCAGCTGCAATCATTGGAGTAGCTGTAATTTTTATAACAGGCTGTCTGCAGCCTAAAGAGGGATATCAGTCTGTTGACTGGAGCCTGCTGGTTTTAATTTACGGGATGCTGACACTGGGCATGCTGCTGCAGGTTACAGGTACATCTAATTTAATTGTTGAAGCGATCACCGGTCGGATTCATTCATTTATCGCACCTGAAAATCAGCCCATAGCATCATTAGTTGTTATCTATTTTTGCACTTTTTTATTAACTGAAGTCTTATCCAATAATGCCACTGTGGTGATTATGCTGCCAATCGGTATTACACTGGCACACACAATCGGAGTTGATCCACGGCCTTTTATTATCGCGATCTGCGTAGCATCATCAGCCAGTTTTTCAACCCCCATAGGCTATCAGACCAATACCTATGTCTATAGTGTGGGAGGTTATCGTTTCGCGGATTTTATTAAAGTCGGGCTCCCTTTAAATATACTATATATGGTGGCCGCGTGCTACCTGATTCCGAAGATATGGCATTTTTGATTAATTGTTTTTTGGTATTTTCGTCCTGAATATTAATTTTGCAAAAGCAATTTAAGCCGATATTATTAAAGAATATTCTGTAAAAAAATCTTAACCGATAACGGTGAAGAAATATTTTCAGAAATTGAATAACTGATATTGAAACCAAATAAGTCATTTCAGGAGAATAAAGAATGAATAATTTCAATCCCGATACGTATTGCGGAATCTATTGCGGCGCGTGCTCGATAGCAATGTATGGTGAAACCGGCCACCCTGACGATTTTTCTGCCTGTCTTGAAAGGATACCTAGAGAAAAGATGGTTTGCGGCGGATGCAAATCCGATACAGTATATCCTGGTTACAGAATGTGCATCCTCCGCCCCTGCGCACAGGAGAAAGGTGTTGAGCACTGCATCGACTGTGTCGATTATCCATGTAAAATATACAGTAAGTGGAATTCAATGGCCAAATCCCTCCCGCATATTGGCGAAGCTTCAGCCAGCCTTGAGTTGATTAAATGCGAAGGTGTTGATCACTGGATCGCAGGGCAGAAAAAGCGATGGTCATGCCCGGACTGCGGAGCGTCATTTTCATGGTACCAGTCAGAGTGCCGCAATTGCGGTCATAAACCCGCATCCGGAACATACCAAATATCCGGCTGGAAGAAACTCCTGTGCCGTTTTATGCTCCCTTTGGTATACAGGAAAGGAAAGACTTTGAGTAACTGAATGACATATCCGGGAAATCAATTAAATTTTGTATTGTTTTCGTAGTATTTGTAAAGGTTGAAAAGATTAAATAAAAACCGGGAAATAACATTGTACCTGATTTTTTTTACTGTCAGCAGGATCATACCTTTATCAAAACTTACCAAATCCTGAAAGGACGTATCCTCAATATTCTTTTCCCATTGAATAACGCCGTCAAAATCCGTATTAACAAGATAAACTCCGGATTTTCAGAAAGCCCTGTGCATTCGACAGAAATAATTTGTGCAGAAAAAATTAATAAAAGGATAAAATCTTTTTTCCCGGGTAAATAACTCATATACAGAATTTTACAAGTAATTTTTCTCAAAACAGGATTGCCCGTAATACTATGTTAATACCGGAAATTAAATTGACTTTAATATAATTCTCTGATTATACTCTGTTTTATTAAAATGAATGTATGAATCCCCTGCACTATAAAATTATTTTCATCCTGAACAATTTAACAAAAAACAGGAAGGTTATTTTAAATATGAAAAAGACAAGATCAATAGTATGTATGATAATTCTCATATCTTTTTTCAGTGCTTTTAATATTAATGCCGGAAATAAAAAAACAAAAATCCCTGAAATAGCGTCAGTAAAAATCGACCGCATTGTTTTATTTAAAAATGGGTTAGGATATTTCACTTCTTCAGCTGATCTTCCAAAGAACAGAAAAATAATTAATATCGGGCAGCTGCCTGTCCCTTCATATGGGACTTTCTGGGTATCTTATCCGAAAAATTTAAAATTGTCGCAATTAGTCACAGCTCCTGAAGAAATTGAAATGAAACAACCGGCTTCCGGCATAGGACAGCTTCTCGCAGCAAATGCCGGTAAACGCGTAATAATTAAAACAAGTCCTGACGGAAAAATTATTGAAGGTGTTATACTTGACTCATTTAAGCCGGAAAAAAATTCCGGGAAGCCGAGTCCTTATATAATGGACAATACTGTTCCTTCTCTACAAGGCAGACCGGACAATTACTCTTCTTCTTCAGGAATAATACTCATAGATACCGGCAAAGGCATTGCCGCATTGAATACAGATACTATTGCACAGGCTGATTTCCATGATAAAGAAATTAGTAATTATATTATAAAAACACAATACAAACCGGGTATTCGTATTGAACTTAAAGAACCGGTTAATAATGCAAAAATTCATATCAGTTATCTGGCGCATGGCATCACCTGGTGCCCCAGTTATTATATTGATCTTTCAGATAAAAAAACAGCTCTTTTAACTGCAAAAGCACTGGTTATAAACGAAGTCACGGATCTGGAAAATGTTAAGCTTGAACTAGTGACGGGCTTTCCTAATATCAAATTCGAAGCAATTCACAGCCCTGCTGCAATGACTCAGTCTCTCTCAGACTTCCTGAACTCATTATCTTCGGGAAGTACCGGACCGCGACGATCCGCAGTAATGATGAACCAGGCTGTGATGATGAACGACAGCTATGCTGAAGAAGCTGAGTTCTCAGGGCCATCATATTCAACTGCGCCAAAAGGAACGGTTGCAGAAGATCTCTTCCTTTATCCTGTTAAGGATTTCAGTCTGAAGCGCGGGGAGACAGCTTACATTCCGCTCTTCTCTGCCAGAATGCCTTACAGTCATATATACACATGGAAAATTGATGATATGCTGAGCGACGATAACCGTTATCAGCAAAGACAAAACAGAGACAACGGTAAAGCAGAGGAAGAGGTCTGGCACTCATGCCGTCTTAAAAACACAGGGAAATTACCGCTTACGACTGCCCCTGCTGAATTTGTCAGCAGCGGCAATTTCAGCGGACAGGACATCTGCTATTACACAGCTCCAGGTGCCGAGACCACAATTCGCATCAACCGCGCAATGAATATTCTTGCTGAGCAGGATGAATTTGAAATAAAACGCGAGAGAAATGCAGCAACATTTTACGGCTATACATATGACCTTGTAAATCTTCGCGGAGAACTGAAACTGAAAAACCGCCTGGCCAGAGAAGTCTCACTGGAAGTTATAAAAAAAGTTTCAGGCGAAGTGCTTAAAACAGAAATCGAAGCAAAAGATGTTACTACTGCGAAAGGCCTGAAAAAAGTTAATCCTCAGCATATCCTTACATGGACGTTTGATTTAAAGGCAGGGAATGAACAGGCTTTAACTTATGAATACCAGGTTTATATAAGGCCGTAAGACTGCGGTCTTCTATTTATTCCGTGTTCCGGAAACCTGCCGGCGCTGCTTCCTGAGGCAGAGTGGCTGCTACTGAGTCATCAAATTTATAAGCTAAACTGTAACTTTCCGTCTCTCGTTGTAATGCGGTTACTGATTAAGATACAGCCTGAATTTATCAAAAGCCATATATTTGCCGATTTCAATAAACTTGTTTTCAGTACTCCCGTCAGAATGAGTTATCTGCAGCCTGTCTTCATTATCAGCAAAATCCATTAGGAACGGCGGCACTTTCTGCGCATTCCATTTAAAAATAAAATAACTGTTTCCCGTATCCTGCAAATCAATCTCCAATGAATTTTCGCTGAAACCTCCTGTGCCCCCTATTATAAAGATAAAGACTTTAGGCTTTCCCATCGTCTGATTTAATCTGAAATCCACACTGTATTCATCAATATCTCTTCGGCATGTGAAGCCCACATATTCGGAATCCAGGATGAGATTCAGCATATCATCATAGCTTCTAATCGTTTCATGTGAAGGTTTGTCATGGTCCTTTCTTATAAAATCAAAAACAATATTTAGAAATTCCGTTAAATTCTTATATTCCGATATTTTCATTTATCATTTCCCTTTAATTTTTTAATCAGGATAACATCAGTATGACATGAAAAAAGCAATAAAATTTTATAAAGTATTAAGCTGATAATTGCTTATAAAAATATCTGCACATTTTAAAACAGGTCAATTAAAAATATAATATTGCTTGTCATGTAAAAGAAAAATTATATGTAAATCTTATTGCAGCATCAGATATACTGAACAATAAACAGATATTAAAAAAATAGAAACATTACTCAGAGGAAAATAAAATCAGTAAAATAGGCACATTGAACGAGTTCAGTATTCATGAACAGCTGAAATCCGAATACACCGGCAAAAACGATAAGACAGAAAAGGAAGTTGAAGGTTACTATATTGATATTGTCAAGAAATCCGGACTCGTAGAAATTCAGACAAAAAATTTCTTAAAGATAAAACCGAAATTGAAAAAACTGCTGGAAAGTCACAAAGTCAGGCTTGTGCATAACATTCCTCAAATCAAATGGATAGTTAAAATTGATGAAAACGGAGATATTCTTTCAAGAAGGAAGTCTCCGGCAAAGGGCAGCTTTCTGCAAATCTTTAATGAATTAATTTATCTTACGGATATTATATTTGATCCGAATTTCTCTCTTGAAATCGTAATAACAGAAGAAGAGGAAATCAGGCAAGATGACGGAAAGGGAAGCTGGAGAAGAAAAGGAGTAAGCATTAAGGACAGAAAGCTTGTAAAAATTATAGATAAAAAAAAATTTCTTAAAAAGAATGATTACCAGAAGATTCTTCCTGAAAATCTTCCTAAGCCGTTCTCTACAAAAGACATTTCTGCTGAATTAAAAATCAGCGTTTACTTAGCCAGAAAGGTAGTATATTGCTTCAGGAAAGTTAAACTGATTAAGCTTGCCGGAAAAAAAGGTAATTTATTATTATATAAAAGAAACCGGTTAACCGGCATTTAGACGAACTGCTTTTAAAATTATTTAATAGTACTGATTTTAAAAAGTACAAAAAAATCTATTTTTTAATCAGATTTGCTTCAATCGTCTTCCCCTCAGAAGTGATTTTCCTGTCCACGACAATCGGAATCTTGATTCTCATAGCCATAGTGTATTCCCCTAAAAACCCGCTTTCATGATTCATAATACCCATAAAAGAGAAACTTTTTAAAGGAAAAGGCATTTCTCCCAATGAAATTTGAATCATATAAAAAGATAAATCTTTTACAGTGTAATAGTAGTAACCGGTCTGATAACGGGAATCAGCCTCTTTCGGTGTAACTTTAATTTTATAACATTTTTTCCCTGCAACAGTTTCATAACCTTCAATTACTGTGTTATATCGATCAATACCTTCTTCATCAAAAACAGGATATGAAGGAAGAGGCGGCTTTTCCTTATATTCAGAAGCATCCATCTCTTTTCCGTCTTTTTCATATTTCTTAACAATATATTCCTGAGGTTCATAAAAATAATCTTTGCGTACAACAAGCAGCCTGGATGTACTTAAAAGCTTATCATTATCAGTATCATATTCTCTCACAAGCTCTTCACGAAGATATTCAATGCCTTTATTCTCTTTATAAAATTTTACTGAAATATTTCTAATTTTCTCAATGATATCCTTTGACTCTTGCTCAGATATCGTATTTCCGGAAAAAATATCAGAAGCAGGAATAAAAGATAAGAGTACGCATAAACATGAAATAATTACTTTTTTTCTCAATGTTGTCTCCGTGATGAAAAATAATCGATTTATATTAAGGTTAATAAATCATATCCAAGAATATGTGTAACAGTTAATTCATTACTATTTTTTTTCAATAAAAATATCGTAATGCATTATATCCGTTTTAACGGAAGAACCATTACAATTCTAAACCTTTTAATATAATGATTAGCCTGGAATGTGATAATAATATTTAATCACACAATAGGCATGAATAATTAAATACTATATCAGATACAGAAGGTATACAGTTGAGAATGTTAATTTATTACTTAAAATCTGTATTCGGAAAACTAAACAAATTTATGGCACTTAACCTGATGTTTTCCAACAGTGACCATTTCCGGTTCAATCTTTGAACATTCCGGCCTTGCTTCAGGACAGCGTGTATGAAACCTGCACCCGGTCGGCGGATTTAAAGGGGAAGGCATCTCACCGCTCAGGATGATCTCCTTCTCATTCTGATCCCTGTCCTCAGGCAGTTTCAGGTCCGAAGCGGAAATTAATGCATTTGTATACGGATGCAGCGGATTCTCAAACAGGTCTTCGGTGTCCCCGTATTCCACAATCTGCCCGAGATACATTATAGCCACGCCGTGACTCATATATCTGACAGTAGCCAGATTATGAGCAATAACAAGATAGCTTAAATTATGCGCTTCCTGCAGATCTTTAAGCAGATTCATTATCTGCGCCCTGATCGAAACATCAAGAGCAGATACAGGCTCATCCAGAACTACCAGACTTGGATTCAGCGCCAGTGCCCGGGCAACCGCGATCCTCTGTCTTTGACCGCCGCTGAATTCGTGCGGGAAGTGCTCAGCATGCTCGGCTTTAAGGCCCACCTGGTCCAGCAGTTCAACGACCCTGTCATAATTTTCTTTTTTTGACTGTTTAGCATTTACAACCAAAGGCTCGGCAACAATATCTTTTACACGCATTCTGGGATTCATTGAACTCCATGGATTCTGCTGTACAGCCTGAACCCTTGGCCTGTATTCTCTCTTTAACTGGTCTTTGTTATATTGATAAATATCCTTTCCTTCAAAATAAACTGAACCTGAAGTTGCCCTTTCAAGCAAAAGAACCGATTTTGCGGTTGTGGTTTTTCCGGCTCCCGACTCTCCTACCAGGCTGAGTGTTTTTCCGCGTTCAATGGAAAAAGACACATTGTCAACAGCCCTGACCATCCCGATCAGGCCCTGAAAAAGTCCTCTCCTGACAGGATAAAGCATGGTTAAATTACGGCCTTCCAATAAAATATCTGCCATGATCTATTGTACTCTCCAACAAGAAACTGTATGATTGTTTCCAATATTTTTTTCCGGCGGTTCTTCTTTACTGCAAATTTCAAGTGAATCGGAACAGCGTTCGCAAAACCTGCATCCCGGAGGCAAATGCATTAATGAAGGCGGCTGCCCTTCTATTGAATAAAGCCTGTCATCCTTTCTGTCAAGCCTGGGCACTGAATTAATTAATGCACGCGTATAAGGATGCTGCGGCTTCTTAAAAATCTCCGAAGTAGAAGCGCTTTCAACGATCTTTCCGGCATACATTACCGCAACCCTGTGACACATATCCGCAATAACGCCGAAATCATGAGTGATAAAAATAATTGCGACATCTGTTTTTGCCTGAATGTCCTTAAACAGAGCAATATACTGCGCCTGAATAGTAGCGTCCAGCGCAGTAGTAGGCTCATCGGCAATCAAAAGTGAAGGTTTGCAGCACATTGCTATAGCACCAACCACTCTCTGCCTCATTCCGCCGCTCAGCTGAAAAGGATAATTTTTCAAAAGCGTTTCCGGTGAAGGAATCTGAAGAAGCCGGAGTGAAGAAACAACTTCATTGGTAATCATCTTTTCATCTGCCAGATTCTGATGCATGCGAACAGATTCAGCAATCTGATCACCGATCGTATAAACCGGATTAAGAGAAGTCATAGGGTCCTGCAGTATCATGGAAACCATACAGCCGCGAATATTTCTCATTTCCCTTTTACTCAGTTCCAGCAAGCTGGTTCCGTTCAGAGTAATTCTTCCGCCTACAATCTTTCCGCCCGGCTCCGGGAGCAGACGCATAATTGACATACCTGTTACGGTTTTACCGCACCCCGATTCTCCTACGATTCCAAGAGTTTCCTTCTCACGTACAAAGAAACTTACTCCGTCTACAGCTTTTACAATACCCTTTCTTGTAAAAAACGATGTTCGTAAACCTTCTACTTCAAGTACTATTTTACTCATTATAACCGCCTAAGTCTGGGATCCAGCTTATCTCTTATCCAGTCTCCCAGATAATTACAGGATAAAACAACAAGTCCTATGCAAAAGCCGGGAAAGAATGAAATCCACCAGGCTGTTTCCAGATAATTTCTGCCGTCATTAACCATTGCTCCCCAGGATGGATTTGGAGGCGGTATTCCCGCTCCCAGATAGCTTAATGTTGCTTCAATAATAATCATCAATCCAACCATCATTGTTGCAATAATTATAAGAGGATTGATAACATTCGGGAAAATATGTTTAATCATAATCCTCATCCTGGAACTGCCAATTATACGGGCCTGCGCCACAAAATCCACTTCGCGTAATCTCATTGCTTCACCGCGGATAACCCTTGCATAACCGGACCATCCCAGAATTGAAGAAGCAATTACAATTGTCTTGAACGAAGGGCCAAGGCCGACTGCAAGAATAATTGCTATCAGGATTGCAGGAATAGATAAAGCAACATCAGTAAATCGCATTATAAAACTGTCCAGACGTCCCCCGAAATATCCGGAGATTATTCCCAGTATTGTTCCGACTGTGCCTGTAATAAATATTACAATCAATGAAAAGCTGAGAGATATTCTGGCACCGTAAATTATACGGCTAAAAACGTCCCTGCCAAGAGAATCCGTACCCAGAAAATGTTTAGGGCTGCCTCCCTTCAGAAAAGACGGCGGCTGAAGCCTCTCTGTCATTGCTATCTCAGTCGGTGAATATGGAGCCAACAGCGGCGCGAATATGGCTGACAAAATCAGCAGTGCTAATATAACAACCGGAATTATCAGCATCAGCCGCGAAAATTTTCGCCGCAGCTCCATTCTTTTCTCAATTTTAGCTTCATTTATGTCTCTTAAATATTCCATTTATAAATGCCTTCTTTTATGTATACTGATATCTGATCTGCGGATCAATTACAGCGTATAAGACTTCTACTAAAAAATTTATCACAAGAACTGCTGATGAAAGAACCAGTACAACTCCCTGAACAACAGGAAAATCGCGCAAGGCCATGCCTTCCAGGCTCAGGCTTCCCAGGCCCGGCATAGTAAAAACATATTCTATTACAACCACCCCTGCTATTAATCCTGCAAGAATCAATCCCGCGGTTGTCAGCGGTGCTATTAAAGCATTTCTTAAAGCATGTTTCCATATTACCAGCTTCTCGGGAACACCTTTAATTCTTGCAAGTTTTATATATTCACTGTCCAGCACATCAAGCATGCTGGAACGTATAATACGCATTATTCCAGGCAATATATAAAAAGTCAGAACAGCTACAGGAAGAACATAGTGTTTGGGACTATCTGTGCCTGATGCGGGAAAGATCTGCCAGTGAACCGAAAAAATCAAAATTACCATGATTCCCACCCAGAAATCCGGCATTGCCTGCCCCAGTACTGCCAGCATCTTTACGCCGTTATCAAAAATAGTATCCCGCTTGGTAGCGGCAAGAACTCCCAGAAGCAATGCTATTATCATGCTTGCAATAAATGAAGAAACAGCCAGCCTTAATGAATTCGGCAAAGCCTCTGATATCAGCTCGGCTACAGGACGGTTATTCCTGAAGGATTCGCCCAAATTTCCCGTTACCAGGCCTTTTAAGTATATACCGTACTGTACAATCTGCGGCTTATCAAGACCCAGTTGCTGCCTTATTCTTACCAGATCCTCCTCCATGCTTCCACTGGTCATCATCATCAGTGCAGGATCTCCTGAAAGGCGGACAAGCAGAAAAACCAGCGTAATTACGCCTAACAGAGCTAAAACTGTCTGAAGAAATCTAACTAAAATAAAACGAATCATTAGTTTTTCCTTAATAGTTCATTGATGAATCTAATATTTTTGATGATTCTAAAAAATAGGCAGGACATGACACTCATTAGAACATTAGCAGCCGAAAAGTGAGATACCCCCCTGTAAACAAACAACCCCATATCTCTGATTTTTATTTCCTACTAACTTAAAAATTATTAATAATTACCTTATACGAAAAACATGTGATTTTTTGTTAAATCTGAAAAAATAAAATACAGTCAAGATAACTTTTAATATTTTTTAATATTTTCCGGAATTCCCCGGACTTAATGCTCGGGGAATTCCGGTTATTAATAACAATAAAACTGAAATATATCTTTATTGAGCCGGCCTTATAGTTGACAGCATATCATAAATCATCATCTGACTGGCTTTTTTCTCGAATTTGCCAACCTTTTTGCTTACAACAGCTTTGCTGCCCGCTATTACAATTCCAAGATTTATATATTTGGACTCTCCAAGTTCCATAAATTTAGTCCACATTCTTTCAGCTTTTCTCGGGTTACGTTCTACCATAAAAGCATCATATGCTTTATCAAGATCAGGGTAGTTTGCTGTGCCGTGTATGCCTCTTGAAGTAAACATATTGCCTGCATGATAAACATTATTGAAAACACCGGGGAATACCCATGGGAAAGCACCGCCCACAGCCGGGTCCGTAGGTTTTGAAACCCTGACAAAGAACATGCCGTTCCATGGACCCGCATCTGTAATATTTACCTTTGCTTTAACACCAATAGCTTCCCAGTATCCTGCTATTATCTGCATAAGTTCAATTGTCGGCGGAGAAGTATTTGCAACATTTATCACGACTTCCGGAGTACTGAATTTATCCGGATATCCCGCCTCTTTTAAGAGAGCCTTTGCTTTTTCAGGATCAAACGGATCAGCTTTCCATTTTTTGCTCCATCCATATGCATGGTCTTCTATACACCAGCGCCCGCCTGGTTTGGCGAGGCCTTTGTAGAATGTTTTACATATTTCATCACGGTTTATCGCGTAAGATAAAGCTTTACGAACTTTTAAGTCGGAAGTAGGACCTTTACTCAGCCATGTCCCGACAAAACTGATTGTTGCAACAGTAGGAATACCTACATCGCGTGTTTCATATCCCTGCTTCTGAAGAGCAACAATATTATCATATGTCAGTCCGCCGAGAATGTCCACCTCTCCTCTCTTCAGCATAGCAATTCGGGTAGACTCTTCAGGTATCATCAGCTCCACAACTTTTTTAAAATAAGCTTTCTTGCCCCAGTACTGATCAAATCTTTCGAGCACCACTTTTTGCCTTGATACGAATTCGACCCATTTAAAAGGCCCGGTTCCAACAGGATTTTTACGATAATAGTCAATACCGTTTTTTTCAATATAGTTCTTGGGTATGATCCTTGTCCAGCGGAACGGAACATAAAGCGGAGGCTGAACTTTATTAGCCTTAAACACAACAGTATACTTATCTGTAGCTTTTACTGAATCCATAGCAAAGCGCAGGAAATGGGACCAGGGGTTCATGGATTTCGGGGTGGCAAAATGTTCAATAGAATATGCAACGTCCTCTGCAGTCAGCGAATCACCATTATGGAACTTAACTCCTTTGCGAATTTTAAAGGTCCATGTTTTCCCGTCTTTGCCCAGCCACCATTTGGTCGCTATTGCCGGGATGGGTTTTCCAGTATCGCTGGTTCCAATCAGGTTGTCATGTGTCGCAAAACTCCATAAAGATTCCCAGACGATAGGATCAGTTGACTCAAAGCCGAAACTTGCAGTACCAACAACCAGAGTATCTTTTGGTGCAGGCTCAGCTGATAAATCGAAAGAACTTATTAAACCAAAGCATAATACTAATACAGTGACAAACAGAATTTGTAAAACTTTCCTCATAACTTACCTCCCATCTTAAGATAAGATGTATCAGATTAATTAACGCAATTCGACAATAAACAGGGAAATTCATGATTTCACTATAATATTGTCATATATCACAGAGCATTCCTGTGCTATACCACCGCGGCTCCGCCTTCGGTGTAAACATGCAATTTCGGTAAATATGGTACTTCTGTTCGTTAAGGTCTGGACAACCTGCCCGGCAATTTGGCAGATTGCTGAATTATTAAACTTTTCAAAATGAATTGCGCCATAAACAATCAGACATTACTGTATATATTAAAAAAATATTTGATTCAATATTAATTAACTTTGTAAGCCTAATTTAAGCGATGGTTAAGGAAGTAAATTGTAAGTCAGTGACCGTTAGTTGTAAATCTGTTACGACCGGTTTATTTAAACACAAAGGTAATTCTTTAACAGGATTGAAGAATGTCAATATAATTTTCCTAATTTTGGGAAAATAATCTTAAAAATTATTCTTTTCCAGAATTTCAGGAAATTATCTCCCTGAATAATTTTTTTCAATCCAGTTTCTATAGTCTCCGCTTCGCACATGATCAATCCAATCCTGATTTTGAAGATACCACTGAACAGTTCTTTCAAGGCCGGCATTAAAATCAACACTCTGCTTCCAGCCAAGTTCCTTTTTTATTTTATCACAGTTGATAGCATATCTTCTGTCATGGCCAGGCCTGTCTTTTACATAGGTTATCAATTTTTTATAATATTCTTTATCCTTATTAAGAAAAACAGCCATTTTTTCACATAAAACATTTACCAGTTTTATGTTTTCCCATTCATTTTCCCCGCCTATGTTGTATGTTTCACCGGTTTTACCGGAATTTACTATTGCCCATACAGCGCTGTTATGGTCATTAACATAAAGCCAGTCCCTGATATTCTTTCCGTCTCCGTATACAGGCAATGGTTTTTCTTCTTTGATATTCATTATCATTACAGGGATGAGTTTTTCAGGAAACTGATAAGGCCCGTAATTATTGGAGCAGTTGGAAAGAGTTACAGGCAGGCCGTAAGTATGATTATACGCTCTTACAAGATGATCAGACGATGCTTTTGACGCGGAATACGGGCTGCGGGGATCATATGGAGTATTCTCATAAAAAAAGCCTGTATCTCCCAATGAACCGAATACCTCATCCGTACTTATATGATGAAACAGCACATTATCCCGGTTTTCCCAGAAAGAACGCGCAATCTCCAGAAGAGAGAAAGTTCCGCTTATATTTGTATCAATAAAATCCTTGGGCCCGAATATAGACCTGTCAACATGAGATTCCGCGGCGAAATGAATAACAGTATCTACGTCATATTTTTTGAAAACTGCCTCCGCTGCATCATAATCACGTATATCGGCTTTTTCAAAAAAAAATCTCGATCCTCCGAAGTTTTCATCAATTTCAGTTAAATTCTCAGGATTACCGGCATATGTAAGGCTGTCCATATTGATAATCCTGCCGTCAAAATCCGTATCTTTAAATAAATAATGTATAAAATTAGATCCTATAAAGCCTGCTCCGCCTGTTACTAAAATATTAGTTAATTTTCTCATATTGCCAGAATCCCTGTTATATAGTTATATTTATATGAAATAATATTTTCAGAACAATGCCGTCTTTTCTTTCAGCATTTTATTTTTTAACCTTGCTGCTTAAAAATTTACGTAATGATTTCTCCCAGGGCTGAAGGACTATTCCGAGATTATGTTTGATTTTTTCCTTTTCAAGACAGGAATTAACCGGCCTCTTTGCTTTTGTGGGATATTCCTTTGTCTTAATAGGCAGTATATTAACATCTTTATTAAGCAGGCCAAGTTCTTTTGAAAGCCTGTAAATTTTTAAAGCAAAGTCATACCAGGTTGTAACACCGTCGTTCGTAAAATGATAAATTCCGAAATTATCCGCGCCATTATTAATTACAAATAAAACCAGATCAACAACATCTGATGTATATGTAGGGCTGCCTGTCTGATCATTTACAACGCGCACTTCTTCGCGTTCCGAGAAAAGGCGCAGCATTGTATAAACAAAATTATTGCCGAACTCTCCATACAGCCAGGATATACGGAATATGAAATATTTTTCCAGAGTATCCATGACCTGTTTCTCACCCTGAAGTTTGCTTTTGCCGTAAATACCGGCCGGACAGGCTTTATCATCCTCATTATATATGCCGTTTTTATCTCCGCTGAAAACATAATCAGTTGAAAAATGAATCAGGACAGAATCTTTTTCTCTTGCGATTTTTGCGATATTTAAAACGCCGTTATCATTTATTTTGTATGCCAGTTCAGGTTCATCTTCAGCTTTATCTACAGCTGCATATGCAGAACAGTTAATTATCCACGAAATTTTTCGGCCCGCGGTAAAACCGCTAAGCTGATCATAATCAGTTATATCAACTTCTGCGTCGCTCACAATATAATCACACCCGCTGCCTTTCAACATAAGCTCCATATCAGAACCCAGCATCCCTTTATTTCCGATAAGCCAGATCATATTACATTTCTCATTCAAATAATTTTGCGTCTTTAATAAAAGGAAGCACTTTATCTTTTTCAGATACGATCGGATTTTTTACAGGCCACTCCACTCCAATATCCGGGTCATTCCACCTGATTCCGGCATCAAGGCTTGAATCATATCCTTCTGTACACTTATAAAGCAGATGTACTTCATGTGTCAGTGCGAGAAATCCATGCGCGAATCCCGGCGGAATATAAAACATTTTTTTATTATCTTCCGACAGCTCAATTGACATCCATTTTAAAAAATTGGGAGAGTTCTTTCTAATATCGACAGCCACATCCCATGCAGCGCCTCTTACAACCCTTACAAGCTTGCCCTGGGATTTAGGACTATGCTGATAATGCAGCCCTCTAACCACGTCCTTACCGGAAAGAGAATGATTGTCCTGTACAAAATCAAAGCCGATCCCATGGCCCGCAAAATCCGATTTTTTATAGGACTCCATAAAGAATCCTCTGTCATCGGGAAATACCATTGGTTCAACCAGAACCAGTCCTTCAAGATCAAGATTTGTAAATTTAAACGGCATTTACTTTTTCATCTCCAGTATATTTATCAAATATTCACCATACCCGGATTTAAGAAGAGGCTCCGCGATTTTTCTCAGTTGAGCCTCATCAATATAGCCCATCTTGTAGGCGATTTCCTCAATGCTTGATATTTTTAATCCCTGCCTGTCTTCAATAGTTTTAACATATAAAGCGGCATCAATCATGGATGAATGAGTTCCCGTATCAAGCCAGGCAAAACCACGTCCCATAAGCTTGACTCTGAGATTCCGTTTTTCAAGATAAACGGCATTCAAGTCCGTAATCTCTATCTCGCCTCTCGGGGAGGGCTTCAAAGCCTTTGCGTATTCGACAACCTGGTTATCATAAAAATAAAGTCCTACAACAGCATAATTCGATTTCGGCTTTACCGGTTTTTCCTCAAGAGAAAGCACATTGCCGTTTTCGTCAAAATCAACTACACCGTATCTTTCAGGGTCGCTTACATAATAGCCGAAAACAGTAGCGCCGCTCTCACAGGAAACGGCTTCCTTCAGAAGCTCATACAGCCCGTGACCGTAAAAAATATTATCCCCGAGAATAAGACATACACTGTCATTCCCGATAAATTCTTCACCTACAATAAAAGCATCCGCAAGCCCTCTGGGCTCTTCCTGTACTTTATAATGGAAAAACATCCCAAGGCTGCTTCCATCGCCCAGAAGATTTTTAATTTTCGGCAAATCAGACGGAGTGGAAATAATGAGAACTTCTCTTATCCCTGCCAGCATCAAAACAGACAATGGATAATATATCATGGGTTTATCATAAACCGGCAGAAGCTGTTTACATACAACCTGTGTTATCGGATATAACCTTGTTCCGTATCCGCCGGCCAGTATTATTCCTTTCATAAACTGTTTCCTTTAAATATAATAAATTCCTGTTTTCTACCCTAAAGTTTAAGAGCTATAGACTTTTTAAATATAGTAAAGTGATTTTTTAATTTGCTTGAATTAATCTTAATTCATAACAAGAATGGAATTACTGCGACAAATAGTATATTTTTTACAATTTTGTCTATAAAAATCATCTGAAATCCGGCAAATAATTATTATAATCAAAAATGCAGAATATCTATGCAATAATACTGGCAGGCGGGCTCGGGACAAGAATAAAGAATAATCTGCCTAAACAATTCCTTTTAGTTGCCGGGAAACCGGTAATAATCCGCACACTTGAAAAATTTTCAGGTTCTGATATTAACGGCATAATACTGGTTATTGCCGGGGATTATATAGAATATATGAAAAAGTTGATTAAAAAATACAATATTTATAAGGTTCTTGATGTAATACCGGGCGGAGAAACAAGGCAGAGATCATCATACAATGCAATAAAATGCCGGAATTTCTCAGATGACGATATTCTCATATTTCATGATGCTGCAAGGCCTTTTGTTGCTCCGGAAACAATAAATAACTGCATAAAGAGCGCAAAAAGCCATGGCGCTTCAGGTACATATGTAAACGCTGTTGACACAATAGCTGTAATTAAAAATAATTCCGTTCAATCTATTCCCTCAAGATACGGCCTGTATTATACCCAGACACCTCAGACTTTTAAATACAGAATAATTAAAAAAGCTCATGAGCTGGCCATATCAAAAGGAATAATGAATGCAACGGACGATGTACAACTCGTAATGGACGCCGGATATGATGTTAAATCAATAGAAGGAACATACAACAATATCAAAATAACAACAGAATTTGACCTGAAAACTGCTGAATTTATATCTCTCCAGACAGAAAAATAACCATGAATATAAATTTTTCAAAACTTGAAAATAAAAGGCATCTCTTTCTGCTCATGATCTTCCTGGTAATTTTTATATTGCGTCTTCCCACTTTTTTTAACGATTATTATGATGTTGATGAACTTTCCGCAATAATCCAGACGCATGAATACATGGCTGGCGATACTCCTGGTATTGATTTTAAAGAAAGCAAATTGCCTCTTTATCATATCTTATTCAAAGCTGCCTACTCCATCCTTCCTGAAAACGGATGGATTCTCGTGCATGTATTTACAGTATTTATTGTTTTTTTTACTTCTTTCTTTATATATTTATCAGGGATAAAAATTTACAACTTTAAAACAGGCGCAATAGCTTCACTGTTTTACGGGATATTCACGTCATCTTTTAACAGGCATTTTCTTGCTACAAATGGAGAGATAGTCTACAATCTTCTGGTAGCAGCAGGACTTTATTTCCTGATCTTATTAATTTCAGACAGAAATAAAAATATTTTACTGAAACTAATTATCAGCATTCTTATCATCATATCAGGTATAGCGGCAGCAAATGTAAAATTTCATGGTATAATTCTTTTCATATTCATTGCCTGCTTCTTTATAATATATCTGCCGTATCATAAAAAAATAAATTCAAAATACTTTTATTTAATTCTGATTATTCCTGTCATTATGGCAGCAGTATCCATACTTGATTATTATTTTTTCAATAAGTTCGCAAATTCACTTTTTTCATATATTTCAGGAAAAATTTCATATGCTTTTGTAAAAGATTTTAATCCTTTAACCTTTATTGCAAAATATATTCACAGACAGGGTATGCTTATTCTCTGGCATTTCGCTGCCTGGATACCCGCAACCATTTTTACCTTCAAATTTATAAAAAACCGGTTTAAAAACAACTCAATTGAAACAGGAGCAGCTCTCGTATTATTTATTCTTACTTACCTGATGATATTTCTTGGCGGTTCGCGTCTCTATTTTCATTACTTCCTTGCTGCATATCCGGGGCTTTGTATCGTAAGTGCAGTATCCCTTCAGAAGCCGGATACATGCATTGTTTCAAAAATTAAAAAAAGATTACCGATCCTTCTTATGATTCCAGCTATTTTTTTCCTGCTCTGGAATACAAAGGATATTATAATTAAACATTATTTCCCGCAGGCTTTTTATAATGAAGGAAAATTACTGTACTGGACAAGGGCAGTACTGATCGGGACATTCAACGATTATCTTCTTCCTGAGGCTTCTTACAGAGAAGTATGCTCTTATATTAAAGAAACGACAAATCCCGGAGATCGAATCTTTGTATGGGGAGACGGCCCCTATCTGTATTATTTCTCTGAGAGAAGGATGGGCATCAGGCATTTGTGGCCCAAGACAACAATTTACAGAATAACAAATCTGTATAATGAGGGAAAAGACAAATCAATAAAAGAGGCGGAAAAATTGGAGCAGGGATTTATTGATGTTGTTCAGGAGAAAGAACCGGTACTTTTTATTGATACTTCAGCAAACGGCCTTTCCACTTTCCACTACAAGCTCACTCCGTTATTTGAAAAATTTGTGCTCAAAAATTATATCTTTATTAAAGAAATAAACAGGATGAAAATTTACAGAAGAAAAAGCATGGAAGAAAAAATTAATCAATTCTAAGTATTTTAATATAGCCAAGCAGTTTCAGACTCTCAAATAAATCATTAATATCCATTTTTTCGCCTATTTTGCAGCTTATCTCCATTTCACTGATTCCTGATTCTATGTTTTCAATATACGATGAATGCTTAATCTCAATATCAAAATTATGAATTATCTCTGTAATTTTTGATGAAGATAAGTGCTTTGATTCATATGCTATTTTTAAAAATCTAATATTTCTCTGTGCTACAAGCTTGTCTTCAATTTTATCAAAAAGATTAAGAATTACAAATAATACCGCTGTTGAGACGGCGCCTAGAAAATAAAAACCGGCTCCAAACACAAGGCCTATACCGGAAACTGTCCAGATGGACGCAGCGGTTGTAAGTCCCTTTACATTGAAGCCGAATCTCATAATGGCACCGGCTCCAAGAAAACCGATGCCGCTTATTACCTGCGCCGCCATCCTGCCCGGATCCGCGTTTGCTACTTTACCCATATATTCGACCGGAACATAAATAGATAATATCATAACAGTAGCTGCTCCGAGAGAAAGCACCATATGAGTTCTCAAACCGGCAGGCTGATTATGCATCTCTCTTTCCAGGCCTATCAGAAACCCTGCCAGTACCGCAAACACCAGCCTGAGTACTACTGCCAAAGGAGAAAATACGTCACATCCATTCATAAAATTAATCAAACTACAGCTCCTTGATCAGTTTTTTGATTGAATCTATCTGCTTTACGACCTCCCCGGTGGATGTCCCGCCTTCAGATTCCTTTCTCTCTGTTGATTTTTCCGGATTGAGTATTTCGATTATATCTTCAGAAAATTTGTCTGAAAATTCCTTAAGCTTTTCAAGCGGAAGTTTGAAGAAGTCAGCATTGTCCTTTTCACAATACTGCACAACACTTCCTATTATTTCATGGGACTCCCTGAACGGGACTCCTTTCTTCACAAGATAGTCGGCGAGGTCGGTTGCTGTGGAAAAATTACTGTATATCTGAGCAGTCATCCTTTCCCTGTTTATCTTCATTGAAGAAAGCATTTCATGTATTCCTTCAATTGATAATTTTACAGTATCTATTGAATCAAAAAGAGGCTCCTTATCCTCCTGCAAATCCCTGTTGTAAGTTAAAGGCAATCCCTTAAGAGAAGTTAATAATGAAAATAAATTACCGTAAAGCCTTCCTGTTTTGCCTCTTATCAACTCAGCAACATCAGGATTCCTTTTCTGCGGCATAATTGAAGATCCTGTAGTCACTTTATCAGCCAGTTTAATAAAATTAAACTCGGAAGTTGACCAGAGAACCAGCTCTTCACATAGTCTTGAAAAATGCATGCCAAGAACAGATGCAAAGTATAAAAAATCCAGTACAAAATCCCTGTTGCTTACAGTGTCCATGGAATTCTCGGTTATCTTTTCAAAGCCGAGCTCGTCTTTCAAAAACTGCCTGTCGTTTTTATAATTAACACCTGATAAAGAGCCGACTCCAAGAGGCATGATATTACATGCCTTTATAACGCCTGAAAGCCTTTCAATATCACGCAATAACTGCCATGCGTAAACCAGAATATGATGGCTGAACCTTACAGGCTGGGCAATCTGTAAATGTGTGTACCCTGGCATTACAATATCTGTATGTTTTGAGGCTATTTCAGCTATCAGCAGAACAAGTTCCGTAAGCATCGACTTTGTGATGCCGGATTCCTCCCTTAAATATAATCTTAAATCAAGGGCGATCTGATCATTTCTTGATCTTGCAGTATGAAGTTTCTTCCCGGCTTCGCCTATTCTGTCGGTCAGTGCTGATTCAATATTCATATGTATATCTTCAAGGGATACCCTGAACTGAAAATCACCGCTCTCAATTTCCAGCTGAATTTGAGACAGCCCTTTAATTATATCGTCAAGTTCTCCCTGTGTGAGAATGCCGATTTTTTTCAGCATCCTTGCATGGGTCATTGAGCCTTTGATATCCTGTTTATACAGCCTTGACTCATAGGAAATTGATTCCGATATTCTTTCTGTAATTCCGGAGCTGGCTTCTGAAAATCTTCCGCCCCATAATTTTTTATTTTCGCTTTTTGTCATATATAATTGTTATATTTATAATATTATAGAACTCACTACTCATAAGGATAAGCTGATAAAAAACATATCCGCATTTCCAATTCTATGAATACTTCACATATTGATATAGAAGTCCCTGAAAATGCGGAACATTAACATCGGAAACGTCTTTTAAAAATTTTCCGGCTAACAATCCGGATAGATAGGAGCATTAAAAGAATATTAAAATCGCGGATAATATGCGTGCAAGCATATTTTATTTTCTTTTTTCCAGAAATTTAATTACAGAATCAATATATTCATCTAATTTTTCAAAGGAAGGCTTCATTTCATATTCAAGAATATCGGAGAGGCTTATAATATCATCATTTTCCATAACTTCTATTATTTCTTTTAAAAGGTCCTGAAGCTCATTGTTCTTTTCATTAAAAGACAGGTCATCAATTTTTATTTCATCAGGATCAATACCGAAAACCGGCACAATCTGATAGGAAGTTCTGCTGAACTGAAAAACAAAATCAATAAAATCATTTAACTTTTCAGCTGCGATATCATCCTTGCCTGTCTGATAAGATATGGAAATATTTTCAAGATTTTTAACCTGGCTGGGTATCTCACTCTTAATTTCATAAAGAGACCTTACTAAGACATCCGGAGAATCAATACTCTGTATAACAAGAAGTTTGATATCTTCACTCATCAGCAGCATTTTAAAAATTCCGGCCAGATCCGCGAAAATACTTTTCTCCTTTTCAAAAAATTCATTTAAACTGTTCTTGCCGTTTAACAGATTAAGACCATTTCCAAAAGTAGTAATCCTGTCGATATAATACTGCACAGAATTATCCGTGAATAGAATCTCATTAAAATCAATACCAAGCAGCTGCTGAACCTTGCCAAGGACTTCCATCAACCAGTCAATTCCTGATTTTATATTGTCAACTTCCGGTAAAACTGAGGCTTCAGATATTAGTGATTTTTCTAAAAATTCCTGTACTTTATTGCAGTATTCAATACCGGCGTTTATGGATGATATGATAAGATTAGATTTTGACTGAACATGACAATTTAATGTTTTAATTTCATCAAGAGCAATATTCGGCAGATTATCTATAGTATAGTTATGATCATTTATTCCGGCTTCTGTAAATATTAAATCCCTTTCCTGAGTCCATTCAGAAATTGAATTTATTACATCTGATATTGTCTGCTCTTCCGTTAATTCGAAATCGACTGGATAATCATTTATCTGAATTTCCATATTTTTAAACCTGCATTTATTTTAAAAAACTTACCCATGTATTTATTTAAATATCCATGATATAAAAGGAGCAACCATAAATACATATCTTAATCATTTTTTCGGATTTATAATAATTTTTCTTAATTTATTTCTTCTTACTGTCTGAACCTGATCCGCCAAGGTTCATTTGCAGCCAGTTACCCTGGCTCTTCGATTCGGATACGGATTTCTCCATTGCGGCGAATTTTGCTCTCAGTTTATCTTCATATTTTTTCAAATGTTCCTTATGCCTGTCTATTCTGTCATCAACACTCTTGATCTGATCCTTCTCCAGGTTTATTTTTGATACAATAATATTCCGTCCTGACATTAAAAAAGGATTCAGGATTCTCTCAATCCTGTAAGCCATACCGTTATCGATACGGTTATCACCATCTGTATCAGAACCGAAAAATTCACTGATCCCTTCAGGGTTCTCCTCGATAGTCTCAGATAATTTCATATCATCAACAATAAGTTTTCCCTCTTTAATAGCTTCCCAGCTTGAATTTATTTCACCTGTGGAAATGCCGGTCTGGGAAATTATTTTAATCGGTGCCTTGGCCATTGAAGGATAGGACTCACCTATTGCCCTTTTTAATGAATTCTCGAGTCTCATTAAAGTCATATCACCAACAAAAAGTCCGGAATCAAATTTAGCTTTTTTAAAATCTCCGGGTTTTGAAACCGATGCGGTTTTGGTAAGTTTGATATTATAATCGATATAATTGTTATAGGATTTTACAAAAACATTTAACTGATCAACAGCTTTCTCAATATCAGGTTCAATTTTAACAGTTACAGGTTCCTCGGAACTGCGCTTTAACGTTAAATTAACTCCTTTTATAACATCATTGATATTGTTATTCCTGTCCCGAACAACTTCAACGCCATCTAGTTCAAGTTTTGCGTCTGATGCGTTTTTAACAATATTCTTGGGCTCAAGTACACCGGTACCTTTAACAGGTGTTATTATGCCGGCCCTTGTGAATTTTACGTTTCCTTTGTTACAATAAAAAATAATATTTGATATCTTTTTACCGTCAAAATCAGCACCTATTGGAAGTACCTGCCTGCCTTTAACATCCTTCTCTCTGTCATAAATTTTTTCAACTCTTCTTCCATTCTCAATACTGACAACACCAATGCCGGCAACATTGGTAACAGGCTTCTTATCGTCCTGTTCTTCAGGCGGCCTTATTCTCGGTACATTGTAGCCTTGTAATTTAATACCTTTAATAGTTAACTCTTCTTCAGGCCCTATTTCAACTCTATATGGAATTGCTTCCTGCTCTTTTACTTTTTCTTCAACATAGTTCACTTCAACTTCCAGAACTGTATCTTTTTTTATCTCAGCTGATACAGGAAGAATATATTCTCTCCATAAAGTCCCGTTTATATTTAATGAATTGCCGTCACTGGAAACATCAAGAGTTCCATCCTCTTCTATTTTTGTGTCTCCTGCATATGCAGTGAAAAACTTCCTGTCGAATATAATGGAAACTGTTTCTTTTTTTTCACCAACCTCACCCTTTACCAGTCCTGTTTTTTTGAGAAAGTCTTTATTGCCGCTTAAAAGAATTTCACCTTTCCTGCCCGGTATTTTCGATTCAATGGAAAGAATATAATTATCAGAATCAGTTTTTACATACACAGAATCAACAATTTCTGAAGCTTCCTCAGTAATAACATCGCGTAATGAGGCCAGAGTCCCGCCTCTGAATTTAATGGTGCGAGATTCATTATTGACTTTTATTGTAAACTTTCCTGAGGGAAGCTCTTCATCTCTTTTTATTTTATCTGTTGATATTTTATGGGTAGATGCGAGTTCTTTGACTTTTAACTTCTGAATTCCCTTTTCAGCTGCTTTATTTGCAGTGGCTTCGAGTATCGCAGGATTTGATGAAATAGCCTTTTTATCATCATATGATGCCCTGAATCCGTACAGCTTTTTAGCAGCTTCGTTTAAATCACCTAAACGCTGTTTCAGGACTTCCAGGGCATCCTTTCTTCTATTGGATTTTTCCCTGTCTTCCGACCACTGCTTTATAGGCTGTGCTTCAACCTGTACAAGTTTCTCAATAATACCATCAGTATCGAGACCGGAGGCAAGCCCTCCCATTGTTACCGGCATAACTGTACCAATCCTTTTATTATTTTTTTGAATTAAATATTAATTCCATTTAATATAATTATTTAAAAAGACTATTTCAATATATTATCGGCAAAATTGTTTAATGTTATTATAAAATAATTTTAGGAAATTAAAGAATTAACTATCCGAGTTGACTGACTTTCTACTTAATAAAATTGCTGCTTTTAAAAATATATCCAATTTTTCCCCTTCCGAATAATAAAACAGCCTGCGATTTATTTCGCAGGCTGTTTTATTAAGATAATAGCGAATATTTGCAATGGAATGAATATTTTCGTATATTTACCGATACCTGTCCCTACTGGCAAAAACCTTTTTTCTGCCGTTAAAAAAAGATTTATTCTTTCATTTCCAAAAAGTTAAATAATAATTACTTATCTCGACTCATCAACAAACATGCCAATCAAGTCATGCATATGTTCCAGCAATCTGATCATCTCTTTGGGAGGAATCTCCCTTATAACTTCATTGGTTTCATTGTTCGTAAATTTCATTATAACTCTATTGGTTTTTTCGTGAAAACTGAAACTAACACGCTCATTTACTGATTTTGCAGCTGAGTTCAGAGTATCCACCAAATTGTCAATATTGTCTTTTGTCAGCCTGATACTATTCCCTGAGTTTAGTTGTTCTGAGGTAACATTATCAGTTTTTTTAACCCGTGCTATCTTAGACTGAGCAATGCTATCAATTTTACTGGAAATTATGTTGTTAACATCCATTTTTTTACCTCCATGTAGGTGGCCGGAAATCTAACACATTAGCATCAATACCACCTTTTAAATAGCCTCCTGTGATTTAAAAATATTCTCCTCTCCAAACAGCGGAGAGGAGAATGATCAACTCCGCTGCAAAATTGACTAACTTAAAGATTCTTAACCGAGTAGATCCAGGACTGTTTTAGGCATTAAATTAGCCTGAGCCAACATCGAAGTACTACTCTTCATCAGAATCTGGTTCTTTGTAAATTCAATCAATTCTGTTGCCATATCCGTGTCCCTTATACGGGAATCCGCGGCAACCATGTTCTCGTAGTTCCTGGTAAGCGCCATAATTGTATTCTCCATTCTGTTGTAATACGCGCCAAGATCTGCCCTTTGTCGATTTAGCTTATTAAGAGCTAAATCAATATAACCAATCATGGCATTTGCATTACCTACAGTAGAGATCGAACGCTTGTTGCTGTTTTCCTCAATGAGGTTAAGCGACCTGGCGCTCATTGTTCCAATATAGGCTTTGATTCGCTGATCCTGGTTTGGTCCCACATGAAAGAACATACTTCCGATTTTACTACCTCTCGAATAGCGCCCGGTTAGTATTTTCATTCTGTTGAATTCAGCTGAAGTTGAAATTCTGTCAACCTCATCAATCAACTGTGAAACTTCTACCTGCAGCTGCTGTCTGTCAGCATCCGAGTAGATTCCGTTTGCAGCCTGAACCGACAGCATACGGATTCTCTGAAGAATATCATTTAACTGATGAAGAGACCCTTCGGCGACCTGAATAAAAGAAAGCCCGTTCTGGGCATTCTTTTCAGCCTGGAACAAGCCGTTAATCTGGATCCGCATCTTTTCAGACACGGCCAGTCCCGAAGCATCATCTCCCGCAGTATTTATCCTTTCTCCGGATGCCAGCTTCTCAATTGACTTACCCAGGTTACTTTCGATAAACTTAAGCTGCCGACTGGCGAAAATGGCACTCATATTATGATTGATTCTCATTTTAAACTCTCCCTCCCTGAAGTTTTAGGCGCAGCCGAATATTATAATTTTTATAAAACAGCTGCGGATTTTTAGGGATCCTTAATCCAATGGATCCTGGCCCGCCCGATACAGGCCTGAAGGTTAACTCCTTTTTAGTGCCGCCCGAACTGCCCATAATCCGAACAACACCGGCACCGGAACCTGCTCCGGCAGCCAGTGATGCCCTCCGGCATCACCGACTGCCGGAACAGCCAGTGATCGCAGGCAGAGCCATAGCGAACGGAAGAAGAGTGAGAACCGGATATAGTTTTCAAAGAACCAAAATTTCAGGATTAAGATTGCTCTATCCCAACAATCTTAAAACTGACTGGGGCTGCAAATTTGCCTGGGCTAGCATGGCAGTTCCAGTTTGTACAAGAACTGAATTCCTGGTAAAATCCACCATGGTTTCCGCCATATCAGCATCCCTTACACGGGATTCTGCAGCCTGAACATTTTCGTATGCTGTCATAAGACCCTTAGCAGTCATGTCGAGCCTGTTGTAATAGGCTCCAAGGTCTGCTCTCTGTTTCGCAAGCCTTTGAAGACTCGCGTCCAGAACTCCGATGGTCCTGTTGGCACCGTCAGGAGTTGAAAGGGATACAGCAATTCGTCCGGCAACATCTCTGAATTTGAATGCCTGAGCAGTCATTGTGCCTATATAAACCCGCTCGCGCTGATTCATATTAGCACCGAGATGGAACCACATGCTGGCTTTGGCGTTAATTCTGGAAAATTCACCAGTCAGAACTTTAAATCTGTTAAACTCAGCCTGAGAAGCAATACGGTCAACTTCATCAACAAGAGCTGATACTTCCACCTGAATTATCTGTCTGTCTTCGGGAGAATAAATCCCGTTTGCAGCCTGAATGGACAGGACACGCATCCTTTGAATAATCTGCGCGGATTGATTCAAATATCCCTCTGCGGTCTGTACAAAGGACATTCCGTCCTCTGTATTCCTTTCAGCCTGTCTGAGACCCTGAATCTGGGTTCTCATCTTTTCAGACACAGCTAATCCTGAAGCATCATCACCTGCTTTGTTGATTCGTTCACCGGAAGCAAGCTTTTCCATGCTTTTGTTTACTTCCCAGTGTGTGAATTTCAATGCCCTGTTGGCATTAATTGCACTCATGTTATGGTTAATTATCATTTTACACTCCTTTGTTATTTACAGGCTTCCTTGCCAATCAATCCTTTAAGGGCATAAGTTAAGGATTGATCGATTTACCAACATAACGGCACTTAAGCAGCCGAAATGATTCGGCACCTGTTCCAGGCTTGTTTATGGGCAAATACAAACCTGGAATACAAATAACATTGGTCACACACAGAGAATAACAGATGGTACAAAATTTAACCCCAGTATTTTCAAAGAACCTTTAAGTAAAGGAGCATTCCTTTTTCATGAATGGATTACTCCTTATACGACTTTTCGTCACCTGCGGTGGAACAGTTAAGGGCCAATAGCAAAAACTATAAGTAATTATATGTGTTTATTTTAAAATATGGATAATTTTTAGTATAAAAGGTCTGATTTTTATTTTTTTTATCTTTTTTTAAAAAAAATCATCTTTTTTAATAATACAGAGGATTCATCTTTAAACCGGAAGGTTTGATAGATAAAATTATAAAAGTTTACTTGTAATAACTGCAGAAGAAAATTGAATATTAAAAATTTTTATTTATTG
>JAFGDQ010000071.1 GCA_016932015.1 Spirochaetota bacterium
CGGATGAAAAAATAAATCTGATTTTGTATTATATTTTATTATAAAACAATAAATATATCAAAGAATAATTTGACTTCAAACTGAAAATATATTATATATATAATAATTGTAGAAATGGGGTTTCATTACAAGATAAGGATATGAAATAAAGATGAAAGAGAAAAGAATTGAACCAAGAATCTGCACTGCATTTACATGCAAATGCACTCAGCTTCCTGAAAGGAACAATATTTTCTACACTGCAATCAGAGACCTGAGTGAAGGAGGCATTCAAATTCTTTCCGACAAAGAACTCCCCTGCGGAACAAATCTGGCAATAAATATCAATCTTATCAATGAGACGGCAGAAGCACATGCACAGGTTGCATGGAATGACAAAAAACCCAATTCAGATGAATATTATATAGGATTAAAATTTCTGGAAGTAAAAGAAAACAACAAGTGTAAAATTGATGATTTTATTGATACTATCTTTCTTGATACGATTTATTATTCCTGTAATTCCAAATAAATAAAATCAGTTTTAAGTTGAAGTTTTAACAGTATCGAAAAATTCTTTCATAATCTTTTCTTCATCCCCTTCATTATAAACAATAATATTTTTAAGATGAATAAAAGAATCAAGGTCCATTGACTTAAATGCTGCCGCCATTTCAGAATCATCTGACCTTTTAACAATTCCTTCCAGGTTGATAGTTAAATGTGAAGTGCTTCCCTCCATCAGTATATTGATATTTACTTCTTCCCCGACAGGTATGTTCTCATCAGTTTTCACCAGTATCCCGTTAAGGCTTAAATTTTCAACACTGCATTTTATTTCTTTTTCTTTATATTTTACTAAAGCAGTCACATTAAACAATATTCTTGTATTAGTCCTTTTTTCCATATCAATTACCCCTGTTAAAAAAATACTTACAATAAAGAAAAGCGTCTCTGTTGATATTTTAAACAGCTGTTATCTCCGGTAAATGAAGCAATCTCTTTATAATATAACGATAAGAAGATATTAAATAAAAGTCAAAACTTTTTCCCTGGAAAAGTCGTATATAATAGGCGATTTCAGGCCGATAATCATAATGTTGTAATATGCGTTATTAATAGACGCTTTACATTTCAGGAAATAAGACTATTAAGAAATTGAAATAAATTATTATGAGATATTCACTTCCGGTTTCAATCAGATTATTCATAACATTGATTATTCTCCTCTTTTCCTCGTCCAATACACTTTTGGAAGCAGAGCCTTTTCTGAAAATTGACGAAATAAACACAGATAATTTCCCGAAAGTAAAAGTAATTGTGACAGTTAAGGACCCAGGCAAAAACATCAAAAGGGGCCTTGATGAGGGAAACATTTCCCTGTATGAGGACAATTTCCTTGTAAATTACGTAAGAATAAAAAATATTAGTGAAACAGATGCCCCGCTTCATATAGTAATTACAATAGATTCCAGTAAAAGTATAAGCGCGGAATTACTGGATAAAATTAAAAAATCCGCTAATGAATTTCTGGGGCGGTCCGCATCCAGAGATCTGATTTCCCTTTACAGATTCAATGACAAAGTAGTACTTTTAAACAATTTTACAAGCAATCGCATAGATTTAGTTAAAAATATTAATAAAATAAACAGACACGGCTCAAATACCCTTCTGTATAATGCTCTTTATGATTCGGTTGACATACTTAGTAAAATCGATTCAACACAGAAAGCTGTAATCGTATTTACAGACGGGAAAGATGAAGGCAGCAGCATTACTATTGATGATGTGATCCACTCAGCACGTGATGCCCGTATTCCGGTTTTCTGTATTGCCTGGAATCCGAAGGGCAACGAAAAATCTCTTTCAAGAATATCGAAACTGACAGGGGGAGTATTATACAATTCGAATAAAAAAAATATTTCGGATATATATGATATTATTCTGACTGCAATTAAAAACCAGTATGTTGCCGAATATAAATCAATGATAGAGCCTGACGATAAGGCGCATACAATTGAAGCACGTCTTAAGTACGATAATATAAAAGATAGAGACAGTAAAGAAATAAAGATAAAAAAACAGATTCCATTTATTAATTTCACATATGATAATGAACTGCTGCTAATGCTGCTTCTTATCTTTTTAATTATTATGCTCATTATTTTTATTGTGACGTTAAAACGTGTAAGCAAAGCAGTAAAGACAAAAGTTAAAGAATGCGAACCGGAAGAGTACAGGTATCGAAAAGTTGCAGGCAAACCCTCAGCCAAAGCTGATGAAATTAAAGGTACCGAAGAAGTCTGCGCTGAATCTTCTGAAACAACAATAATCCAGGAAGAAAAAAGAAAAGAAATATCAGACATGAAAGCATGGCTGGTTGAAAGAGACAGCCCTGACGCAGGCAGAAAAATACCGATACTGTACGATGAAATTGTCATCGGCAGAAACAGCGGCAATGATATTATTATAGATGACAGATCAGCAGCCGGAGAACATGCAAAGATAAAATTTATAAAAAATTCGTTTTACCTGTTCGATCTGGCTTCAGGTAAAGGAACATTTCTTAACGAGAATAAACTTCTCAGGCCCAAACTTCTTTACGACTGGGATGAAATCAAAATCGGAAAAAAAGTATATATTTTCAGAATATCAAACGTAGCTTGAGATTATATATTCCCGCAGTTTAAAATCATTATTTTAAATTTCATCAGCTTTAATGATCATTTTAGATACAGAGACGATTATTTATACTCACCCTGTTTGCCGTTACGTCCTGTTAAAAAAATATAAAAATTATTCAAATATACTTGAAAAAATAGACAGAAAAAAAATTATACAATAATTCTAATTCATTCGGAGCGGCATTATGAAATATCTTATTATTGGTTCAGGCGGCAGGGAGCACGCGCTTTACTGGAGACTGCTGCACGATAAAAGTGCAGATGAAGTTTTTGTAGCACCGGGCAACGGAGGAGTTCCGGACAAATACCGTGTTAATATTAAGCAGGAAGATTTCAAATCTATTTCCGGATTCTGTACAGACAAGAACATCGATATTGTAGTTGTAGGCCCGGAAGCTCCGCTTGTAGCCGGCATTGTTGACCATTTAAAAAATGAAAAAATTCCGGCTTTCGGGCCCGTACAAAAAGCTGCAATGCTTGAAGGAAGCAAACTGTTCGCGAAAACGATAATGAATAAATATAACATACCAACAGCCGGTTATAATGAATTCAGCAATAAAAATGATCTGATGGATTTTATAAATTCCAGACAGGAATTCCCGATAGTAATCAAACTTGACGGCCTAGCGGCAGGTAAAGGTGTCGGAATTCCGGAATCAAAAAAAGAAGCACTGGATTTTATCAAGGATAATGTAACAGAAAACGCAAAAGTTTTTGTTGAAGACTTTCTGGAAGGTGAAGAAGCTTCAGTTCTGGGAATATCAGATGGAGAGACTGTTGTGCCTTTAACTGCAGCGCAGGATCACAAAAGAATTTTTGACGGCGACAAAGGCCCTAACACCGGAGGAATGGGAGCCTACGCCCCGGCTCCCGTTATGAACAGCGAAAGCATGAAACGCGTACAGGCGGAAATACTTACCCCCACAATCAGAGCCATGCGCGAAGAGGGAATAATTTTTAAAGGCGTTTTATACGCAGGACTCATGCTGAAGGGAGATCAGATCAAGGTTCTTGAATTTAACGCAAGGTTCGGAGACCCCGAGGTTCAGGTAATACTCCCTCTGCTTAATGGAAGACTCGGAGACATTATTGAAAAATCAATAAACGGAAATTTAAATGCAGGTGATATAACTTTTTCAGGGAAGTCTGCCATTACAGTTGTTATGTCGTCAGGAGGATATCCCGGTCCATACGAAAAAGGAAAAGAGATAACAGGCCTTGATTCATTGAGCGATGAAATAATAGCCTTTCACGCAGGAACAGAATTGAAGGGCGGGAAAACATTTACAAACGGAGGCCGTGTACTTAACATTACTGCGATGGGAAACAGCCTGATTGAAGCTAAAAACAAAGTCTATAATGAAATTGAAAAAATAAAATTTGATGGTGTATTTTACAGAAAGGATATAGGCAATAAAGCGTTAAAATTTTTAGAATAATCTTCACCGGATATATATTCAGTAAAGAACTCAGGAGTTCAGAAAAGCCATAAATTCCTGAATTTTTTCAGGATATGAGCCGTCATTATTCATGTATTTTTTAAACCGCCTTTCATATCCCTCTATTGACTTTGCCTGAATATTTTTATATCTGGTCGCTGTTTCAGAAAAAGCCGGCATTCCTTCAAGTTTTTCGCGTATTTCCTTCTTAAATGGAATACTGCGGTAAAACATCTCCCTGACTACGCTGTTCAATCTCATAACACCGTCTTTCTCAAACATCAGCCACATAGTATAATCATCCGCGAATCTGTCTCTGTTGGTTCTTAAACTTTTAAACCTTTCAGTAATTTTTTCCTTTGTTTCAGCTGAAAGTTTTGAATTCTTTTTGTAAAAATTTATATAATCAAAGTAGGCACCGGTCACCCCGCCTTCTACCGGATCAGCCCACAAGCCGCCCTTAATTGTTCTGTTGAGCTCCCATCGGAAACAAGCGAATGTATGGGCAAGACTTTTTGTAAGGTCACCGAGACAAAAAGCCGGGATTACTATCCTGCCTCTTGTTCTCCTGTTCTTTCCGTCAAGTTCCTGCCAGAGCATAGTCTTTGTACCGAATCCCGGAATTATAATAAAAACAGGAATAACTTCCTCCTGTATCAGTTCTCTCGCATTATCAAGCTTGAGCGTGGTTTCCCTGTAAAAAACGGAATAATCAATTTCCATAAGCTCCCTTACAGTGGACTCAACCTTCTTTTTGCTCATAAATATTTTACTGGGAAGACTTTTCATAACCATGGACGTAAGGATTGGAAAAGCAGTTGATGTTGATCCCGAACATACAGCCACTGTTTGCGCAAGCCTGTGGTCAATTTCATACATCGTCATATCAATCTCTGCTGAAGACGCCTCTCCTGCTTCATTTGCCTTTCTTCTGCCTTTTCTTTTTTCTTCTTCCCTTTTGTGCATTTCATAAGACAGCCCCATTTCCGTAATGCTGGGATTCTCCTTGCCTTTATATATCCTGCTCAAAAATTCCTCTTCATACAAAACCGGAATATTACCTGTTTCATCGTTCAGTGAAACAATACTGTTCAGTTCCTTAATCTGATCGTCTTCAAGCATGGACTCATCAAGATAACCGAATTTCATCATTAAATTTACCGGAACGGGAGTAACTGATTCCTTCTGTTTTCTTATAAATACCTGTTTAAAAAGGTCCCAGTAACCTTTTGTAATGGCTCGTCTGATCTTTCTGCCGTCCTGTTCTGTGCTGAAAGGATTACTTATATTTTTAAAATCATTAAGCAGTTTTGAAAAATTTCTCTGGAACTCCTTATCAATAAGAGCAAATTCAAAAATCTGCTGAAGGGAATTCTTCAAAGGCCCGAGATCGGCAGACACAGCTCTTGACAAGGAAGTTCCGGGCATATCTGTCACGTTTTCATCCGCTACTGCGGCACCGCCGCTTTTACCGGATACATAATAACCATGGATTTTTTTGGGTCCAGGAAACTTATCAATAAGCTTATTTCCGGAAATATCAAGATAATAACTGTGCAGTTTTTTTATCAGGCTTAGAAAATTATTAACAAATTCAGGTGCAAGCTTTCCTGACGCCTGCCACGCGTCAAATCCGCCGGCATCTGTAAGATAAGAAGACCATCCTGATGAACCGAACAATGTTTCCAGTTCCGAGTCAATTTCATTATGTATTGCATAAATCCTGTCCAGAACTTTCAGCAGGTTGTCAGATATCATCTCGATCATATTCTGCAGGATCGTTATATCCTCTTTAATTACTTTGCCGAACACAGCTTTATCCAGTTTTAAAAATTTCTTAACAAGTGTGCACTGTCTGGGTTCGATCAAAGACTGTATCGGGAGTCCCGGGAAAGCATATTTTTTTCTGAGAAATTTACTGTTGTCTGAAATAAGAAATTTTGCCTCAAAAACATCGTCAAGAGTTCCGCTGTTGGCTTTGAATAAATTATAAAGACTTTCTGATTTACTGTTCAGCTTGTCGGACAGGCCTGAAGCAGAAAGTGATTTATATATTAATGAAAAATTATCATTTATTTTACACAGTGTGTTATAAAAATTAGTATATTTTGTGTCATCAGAGATGGCCAGCTCAAGCCTTTTAAACATGTGTGTCAGGATTATTATTCCCTGTGAAACATTCCCCCTGATTATTTCAGAAATACCTGTGTTGTTTACCGGGTACTTTGATACATGTGAATCACTGATGATACGCACAGTTTTTGTACTGGGATCATTAAAACCGATGCTTAAACCGGAGATAAAAGTATCGCCTTTAATAATGCCTATTCTTTTACTTTTTGAAGTTATTATTGCGGGATCAAGGCCGTCAAATTCAGAAGAAGCTGAAAGGATCTCTATAGCGCCGCCATGAACATAATACATATACTCCGGCACATGCCCCTGTATAAAAAGAAGCTGACCAGCCTTTACCAGTTCCCTGGCGTTTTCATTCTGACTCATTTGCCCCCCGCCATATTATCTTTTTCAATAATGCCGTTTATGTATTCTTCCCACTCGACAGGAAGTAAATATTTTTTCTTATTATTACATTCCTTACAAGCAGGAACAAGATTGAACCTCTCCGAAACCCCTCCTCTTGAAAGCGGAATTACATGATCCATAGTTAATTCATCCGGCGGAACTTTTTTGCCGCAATAGCTGCATATTCCGGGAGCGCATTTTTTCCTCCACCACGCAGAATCCCGCAGCTTTCTCGCCTTTTCCTTTCCGCGGATTATTTCTCTTTCATCATTAACAAGATAGCCTATCGCTTTTTTTCTGGCTTTGTTGTTTTTTTTTCTGTCAAATTTTTTCGTCATGCGGCCCTTTATATTTCTTTTACCGGTTATTTTAAATTATTTAAATAATCAGATAACCGCAGCCAGTCATAATAATCAATTTTTATAAAGAACTTTAACATCCTTCGGCAGTTTGATATTTGTTATTTTCTTCTGATCAACAGGAACATTGATCCGTTTAGAACTGAAATAAATATTTATTTTTACATTTGACTCCGGAGATACTAACCGTATATTCCTGTATGATAAAATTCCTTCAATGTAAGAAGGATCATTTAAATACACTTCAATCCTCTCTCTGGTCTTTTTATTCAGGCATAATATCTTATCAGGTATTTCATTCGAAAAAGATAAAGTCTCATAAAAGGAATCATTCTCAAGAATAATCAGACCGTCCTTACCCGGTTGCCTTTCTTCTCCCTGTAATCCTTTTTTTACTGAATAATTATCAATTACAGGAATTCTATGTGTCAGAATATCATAAATAAAGGAGAAATTAAAATTAAGATCATAATTTAAATAAAATTTTATATTCAGTTTATTAATATTATCGATAATTATTCTTTTATCAATAGGATAATAAAATTTAAGAATATCATTATCCTGTATCAGCTCAACAATAGGTGTTTTGAAAACAGCATCATGAAAAATGACCCGCATTTTTCTCGGAGTATGGTTGAACTGTACTTTTCCGCTTGTTTTAAAATTCTGTTTGCCTGAATGCCCCTCAATTATAAATCTGGAATCAAATGAATCCGGATTTTTATTATTAATCTTTTCAATTAATAATAATAAAGCATTTGTTTCTTCCTTATCCGCAGCTGTATAATCTTTTTTAGTACCTTCAAGTGTTTTTGAGCAGGTACTCAGTCCGGTAAACAGCAATAATATTGTGAATATCTTTAATATTCTTATGTATTTTGCTTTAATATTATAATATTTAAAACTCATAGGCTTAATTAATTCTGAATTTGTTATTTCTAAATCAAGATGTTATACAAAGAAAGCAGGAAAGGCTGTTATTTTAAAGGTATTATTATCAACGGTTAAAATTTTATCCAGTCTATTTTTCGAATGATTCGTTTATTTTTTCCTGAATTTTACTGTCATTTTTAAGCTTATTGGATTTTTCCCAGTACTTTAGAGCTTTACCCTTCTCCCCTATTTTATTATAAACATCCCCTATATGGTCATATACAACAGGGTCCGGAGATTCCTCCTTATCCAGCTGTTTTTCAGCCAGCAATAACTTTTTAAGTGCAAGTTTCAGATCTCCCTTTTTATAATATGCCCATCCGAGTGAATCAAGGTAAGCACCATTGGATGGAGAAAGGGACAACGCTTTCTGTATCAGAGTGACTGACTCATCCAGATTAATATTATAATCCGCGAATAAATAGCCAAGGTAATTGTATACCATGGCATTTTCAGGATTATATTCTATAGCTTTTCGTAAAGATTTAATAGTATCATCAATTTTATTCTGCTTTTCCTGCACTGTTGCAAGATAAAAATAATACGTATCATCGCTGCTCTTAAGCTCTATTGCTTTTTTAATCAGTTTTTCCGCTTCTATGTAATTATTATTACGTGAAAAAGCGAGTCCTTTAAAAAAATACGGTTTTGAATTTTCAGGATCCTCCAGGATTGCCATATCAATATATTCTGTGGCATCTTCAAAATTATTCAGCAGGCTGTAAAGATATCCGATATGAATCTGAATTTCAGAGTTAGGTTTTAATTTATTCGTTTTTTTATAATAGATGATTGCGAGATTTTTTTTCTGATTATCTTCATATATTTTTCCCAGATAAAAGTAGGCCTCCGGAATATCATCATTTATTGAAATGACTTTTGTAAACAGCGATCTGGCAACTTCATACTGGCCTGCTTTATAGGACATTATACCTGCCGTAAATAATTCGCTTGAGGCTGTCTTTTTATCATTCTTTCTTAAAGACAACCTGGCAAGCGCAATATGGGGAGACAGCAGTAAGGGATTACTGGATACAATGCCGCGCAGCAGCGGTTCCGCTTCACTGTCCTTATGAAGGAGCTCGAGATATAAAGCATTGGAAAGGTCCTTGTATATTCCTTCGGAATACATTGCCTCTCTTAAAAACCTGTCCGCCTGAGGCTTGTCTTCAATATAAAAAATTCTGCCCAGGTTCGCATATATCACGTGATTCATGCCGAACATGTTTATATATTGCAGTGAATACTGCTTGGCCTCACTGAATTTATAGGTTTCTATAAGCATATTCGACAACAGGTACAGAACCACGCTGTTATCAGGATTGATCTCAATTGCCAGCTTAAGATGCTCAACAGCACGGTCAATAAGGTTCTTATGATAATAAATCCTTGCTATATAATAATAGGCCTTTTCCTTGTAATAATCTTCAACAGGAACAACATTGGATATTTCCAGTATATTTCTAAACGAAACAATTGCTTTATCATAATTCCTGAGTTTATAGTTCAGCAGACCCAGAGTATAATGAACGTTCAGAATTTCCGGATGTATATCTATAAGTTTTTCAAGGATATCAACCGCTTTCTTTGTATTATTAAGATCCAGGTATATTCTGTTCAGCAGGAGATAAGGTTTTGAATACAGATTATCTTCCTTAATTGCCAGCTCAGAAAAACTAACTGCTGTTTCATAATTTTTCAGCAAATAATGTGATTCAGCAATATGATAATATACTCTGTGCAGTTCCTGTCTGAAAGTAGCAGCATCCATAAGGTATTTAATAGCCGAATTATAATCACCGGCAGACATATAACCAAGGCCTTTACTGTATAATGACCAGCTGTTATAAATATCCCTTTCCGGCTCTATGTATCCCGGGTTATCCGGTTTTATACCTGTGTCTGCAGTTGCACAATTTATTAAAAGCAGGGCTGACAGAATGAATAGTAAACCCTTATTATTAACTAATCTGATCATAATTTTATAATTTAAAAAACCGTAATTTTTTTAATACTGGAAACCGCAACTCTTAGCATGAGCAGAATCATTTTCCAATCCTGAGAACAATAAAGAATGTATTTAAAAATACTTCATTTTTATCTTCCCATTTTATAGAATAATGATATTTAAACATCTTGTCAAATCTAAATAATAATATTTTATGATTTACAATCCTCTTATAATTTCAAAAAAACGGCACTAAACCCCTGTTTTTCAGGTAAATATTACACTCCTTCAACAAATTAACCTTATTTGAAAAAGTTGACGGAATAATAAATTTTTAATACATTGTATTATCAAAATATAAAATATTAACATTGCATAATGATCCGGAATGATCATTTTATGTGTACAAATTGTTAAGCGGAGGAAAAAATGCTATTCGGAATTGACCCTTTATACTGGATGATGATGGCTCCGGTTTTGCTTCTTTCTTTATACGCATCATTTAAAGTTAAAAGCGCATTTAAAAAATATTCAAAATATACAACAGGTGCCGGACTGACAGGAGCGGAAGTAGCCAGGCGTATACTTCAGTCAAACGGACTTGGGAATGTTGATGTTGTTGAAACAAGGGGTTTCCTTTCAGATCATTACGACCCGTCAAAAAAAGTCGTGCGTCTTTCCCCTCAGGTATACAATTCCAGTTCAATTGCTTCAATCGGCGTAGCGGCACATGAGACAGGGCATGCGATACAGCATTCAAAAGCATATAAACCCCTAATGCTTCGCAATGCAGTAGCACCGACGGCTTCAATCGGATCTAATTTTTCATGGATAATCATTATTGTCGGTTTTGTTTTCGGATCCCTCGGACTTGTTAAATTCGGAATTCTTCTTTTCAGCCTTGTTGTATTTTTTCAGCTTATTACATTACCGGTAGAGTTCAATGCTTCAACAAGGGCAAAGGAAATTCTGTATTCACACGGAATTGTGAGTTCAGGCGAGCTTGAAGGTGTAAATAAAGTTTTGTCAGCTGCCGCCATGACCTATGTAGCTGCAGCAGCTTCGGCAATCATGACACTGCTTTACTTCCTTGTCAGAGCAGGTTTACTCGGCGGCAGTGACGACTAAAGACATCCGTAAATCGGAAATTATTTTTATAAAACGCGCCTTTTCCCGGGGTGCGTTTTTTATGACAAAGGGAAGATGTTATTTCTCCTGATAAGGTTTTGTATAAAGGCCTTCGCGAAACTGTTTCTTTTTAAATGATTCAAGTCTGAAATCATTTATTATTTCCTGAGCGCGTTCCCTGACCTTGAGTATTGCACCGTACGGAGTCATCCCCGAAAAAATATTAAGGATTTTCCGCTTTGTATCACCTTCAACATAAAGCTTGTTAAATCTCAAAGGATTGTCCCAGTCCTTATTCCGAATCTCAATCAAGTCATCCATAAAGTCAGAAATTTCATGCAGCAAAAAAGCCGTTTCTTTTAAATATTCATTTTTGCTTTTTTCAATATCTATTTCCTTACTGTCCTTTCTGTTAAGAACAAGTATATGATCCTCTACTCTTCTTGGATGCCTTTTACCTCTTTGCAGCGCAAAATCCGCCATCCTGTCATCCAGTTTATGGAGCTTGTCTTTGTATTCATAAACATCAATAATAGTCCATAGAATTGAAAAATAGTACAGTACAAACTCAGACACAGCTCCGTAGAAGTGAGAAATCTCAATGCCTGCAAGAGGATGGAATTTTACAGGGTTATATTTTCTCATTCGTGCGGTATTTTCTTCTATTATGTTCTCCACTTTTCTTGAAAAAGAATTCTCTTCCTCATCAGTTCTGTTTCTTTCTTTATCAAGATCTCCTTTGATTTTTTCATAATTGGCTATTTCAGCAAGAATAAATCCCTCAAGACTCATTCTTCTTCTCAAAGCCATTTGAAGTCTGTCCTCAAATGCATTAATATTGAAAAGACGAGTTTTGTACTCTATCGTAGATTCTTTATATTTTTCCCTGAGCTTGTTGATCAGCTGATCTGTTTCTTTCCCGGATAATGCCATAGTACCGCCTTTATAATGTTTATCAAGTATACTAAAAATTAGATAATTCGTAATGAATAAAAATACTGAAAATATTCAAAACTCCGCAAACTCACAGCATTTATATTCGCCTTTATATCGTTTTATTAAAGGTCAAAAATCAAGAAATTATTTAAAAAATTCGTTGCAAATTTAATACTCATGATATATGAGATAACAATTCTTTCATAAGAAATCGATTATTACATACTTCGATATTAAACCGCAAAGTTTGTTAAATTAAAATCACTGTCTGAATCTGTAAAAAGCTGTGACTTTATTTAATATAATTGCGCACAGAATGCGATTTTCTCTTTATTTTTCATTCTTGATTATAAATTCCTTTAACGAACACATTGTTAAAAAATATGTTTATTAACCTACGGAAGGACTAAAATGGCAATAACCTATAAAGATTCCGGTGTCAACATTGAAAGCGGTAACAGCTTTGTACGTAAAATAGCACCTATAGTTAAATCAACATTCAGTAAAAATGTTATCACAGATATCGGCGGATTCGGAGCTCTGTATTCCGGATCTTTTCCGGAAATGAAATCTCCGATCCTTGTTTCAGGTACTGACGGCGTCGGTACCAAATTAAAAATCGCGCAATTAATGAATAAGCATGACACTATTGGAATTGATGCTGTTGCAATGTGCGTTAATGACATACTCACCTCAGGAGCAAGGCCGCTTTTCTTCCTGGATTATATTGCCTGCGGAAAAATTGATGAAAATGTTCTTGTTGACGTAGTCAAGGGGCTTGCCGATGGTTGTAAAGCTGCAGGATGCAGCCTGATAGGCGGTGAAACAGCTGAGCATCCGGATATAATGGCTCAATCTGATTACGATATTGCGGGTTTTGCATTAGGCGTTGTGGATAAAGAAAAAATTATTAACGGCAGCACCATAACAAAGGGTGATGTTATTATAGGCCTGTCCTCCTCCGGCATTCATTCTAACGGTTATTCTCTTGTAAGAAAACTGCTGCTTGAAATAAAGAAATTTGATTTGAATTCCGTTTTGCCGGGTCTTGATAAACCCCTTGGTGAAGTTCTGCTGACTCCCACCAGAATTTACTGCTCCTCAGTTAACTCATGCATGGATAAAAACATCAATATTAAGGGAATGATTCACGTTACAGGCGGCGGATTTTATGAGAACATTCCGAGAATACTCCCCCAGAATACATCTGCCGGAATTGACAGGAAAAGCCTTAATTTGAATCCTGTATTCCGGATAATTCAGGAACAGGGTGAGATTGAGGATACCGAAATGTTTACCACCTTTAATATGGGCACAGGATTTATTATGATTACAGGAAAGGAAGCTGCGGATGCGGCGGTAAATTCACTTAAAGAATCAGGTGAAGATGCCCGTATAATTGGCGAGATCACTAAGTTTATTGATAAAAAAGTTATTATTTCTTAAATGCAGGAACACCCCGGATATGAAGGTATTGTGGAGGTTTTTGTTTAATGAACGGCCCCATTCGTATATTAATTGTTGAAGATCAGGAAGAACATATAACTCTTATTGAAAGAGCACTTAAAACGGATATAAATAATTTTTCCCTGGCCAAAGCATTTTCACTAAAACAAGCGCATGAATTACTTAACAATAATGAATATGACCTCATCATATCCGATATTAATTTATCAGACGGCAGTGGGATAGAATTCATAAGTGAAAACAGCGGAAAAAAACTTCCCGTAATACTAATGACTGCTTTCGGCAATGAAACACAGGCTGTAGAAGCAATAAAAGCCGGTGCTCTTGATTATTTAATTAAATCACAGGATAATTTTGCGGGAATTAAAAGATATATTGAACGTGCTCTCAGAGAATGGAATAATATAAAAGAAAAGGAATCTGCTGAACGAGCAGTAAAGGAATCAGAAGAAAAATACGCCATGCTTGTTGAAAATTCAACAGAAGGTGTTGCCATTATTCAGGAAGGTTTATTTAAATATATCAATTCCCCGGGTGCTGAATTTACCGGTTTTAAACCCGATGAATTACTGTATAAATCAATAGATGAAGTCCTCACATTTGAATCCAGCCAAAAGTCCAAAGATATCATAAATAAAATTTTATGCGGCAAAGAAGCAGATGACAATGCATCTCTTAAAATCATAACAAGAAACAGCGAAATCAGAGATCTCGAGATATCCGGGAAATTAATACAATATATGGATAAACCGGCTATCCTGACTATTTTTCGCGATGTTACTGAACGCAAGTATATTGAAACTGCTTTAATAGAATCTGAAAAAAAATACCGGACCCTGCAGGAGGAATTACCGATAGGTGTATTCCGCTGCTCATCAAACGGAGAATTTCAGTATGTAAACCCCGCAATGCTTAAAATTCTCGGCTATAATTCAGAAAGTCAGCTCTTACAATATAATATCAGCCTCCTTTCAATCAATCCGGATGAAATGACAGATGTTATAAAACAAATTCAAACACATGGAGCTATTGAGGCATACGAAACACAGGTAAAAAGAAGCGATGGAACAATCATCTGGATTTCGACCAGCATCAGCGGAATTTTTGATAAAGACAACAATTTAATTTCCACAACAGGATTTCTTAAGGATATATCAGGAAGAAAAATTACTGAGGAAGCTTTAAGAAAAAGTTCTGCATTATATTCGGCATTATTTCAGCATATTCCTATTCAGACAGTAGTTGTTGACAAGGAAGGAAAAATTATTGCCTTTAACAATGCGAAACAGATATCAGGCGACAGGATCCCGAAAATAGGTGATGTTATGTATAAGGATTATGCCGCCAAACATATTGTTGATATGTACCGGGAAATGCTTGAATGTATTTCTTCCGAAAAAATGAAGGAATTTCCGGAACTCCCTTATAAAGATAAAGTCCTTTCGGTTAAAATGTCGCCCTTTGAAGAAGGCGTTATTATAACATCAAATGACATAACTTTGCAGAAACAAGCGGAAGAAAATGAAAGGAAAAGCCAGGAGAGATACAGACTTGTTGCAGACAATATGCTTGATATGGTATCAATGGTTGACCGGAACGGTGACATAACATTTCTCAGCCCTTCACATACAACAATTCTTGGATTTACCCAGCAGGAACTTATCGAAACTAAAAATTCTCTAAATTATGTTCACCCGGATGACAGATACCTGTTTTCACATCTCAGCAATAACCGACTGGAAAAAAATACAATGTTTTTCACATACAGACACCGGCATAAAAACGGACATTATTTATGGATCGAAGCATACGGACATAATATAATCTCACAGGATGGAAGCTACCTGGGAATAGTCTTTTCATCAAGGGACATAACATCAAGAAAGCTGGCTGAAGAAAAAATTGAACACCTTAACGAGCTGCTGTATGCAATTAGAGAGGTAAACCAGCTTATTACACACGAAAAAAATCCTGAAAGGCTTATCCAGAAAATTTGTTCATTACTTATTAAATCAAGAGGCCACACAAATGTCTGGATTGCCCTTCTGAATAATTCCAGAGATTCAATAACTGTGGCGAAACAGGAAACAGGGAGTAAAATATCTGAATTACTGGAAAAGAAAAAAGATATTTCATTTTTCCCATGCATCAAAAAATCACTAAATAATGACAACCCTGTTCTTATTTATGGAAACAACAGTTTCTGCAAAAACTGCAAGATAGAAGAATACAGCACAGCTTCCGGAAGAATGATTATCCGCCTTGAATACAATGAAAAAATATTCGGAATCATGAACGTAGGAGTTACTGAAAATTTTATTAATGAAGAAGATGAGATCTCTCTGCTTAAAGAAGTTGCCGGAGATATTGCTTTCGCAATATACAGCATTGAGCTTGAAAAAGAACGCAAAGAGCTTCAGAAACAGCTTTACAGATCCGCGCGCCTTTCTGCTGTAGGACAGCTCGCGGCCGGTATTGCTCATGAATTCAACAATCTTCTTTCCGTGATCCTTGGCCATACACAGTTATCTCTTGAAGAGGACTCTCTTGACGAAATTAGACAGTCTTTAAAGGAAATTGAAAAAACAACTAAAAGAGGAAGCGGCATTGTCATTAAGCTAGCTACATTTGCCAGGCCCAAAGAGCCTAATTTTACCGTTGAAAATATTTCGAGCGTAATTGATGACGTTATTGAGCTGCAAAAAAGGCAATTGCATTTCGCAAATATTAAGATTGAAAGAAAATATCTGACAAACGCAAAAGTTTCCCTTGATCACGGTCAGATGGAACAGGTTTTCCTGAATCTTCTGATAAATTCGATACACGCTGTAAAGCCGAAAGGAGAAGGCAAAATTGTTATTATGACAAAGGAATCAGGCAACAAAATTGAAGTACACTTTTCCGACACCGGGATCGGCATGGATAAAGACAGTAAAGAAAAAATATTTGATCCTTTTTATACAACCAAGGGAGCCTGGGCAAGAGATTCACACGGTGTTTCAGGGACAGGGCTTGGACTATCTATAGTCCATTCAATAATAAAACAGCATAACGGGAGTATAACCGCAAAAAGTACTAAAAACAGAGGAACAACTTTTGTCATAAAATTACCTTTAGCTGCAGATAAAAAAACCGATATATCCATAGAATCAGATAAATCATTCAGACAAAAATATTCGGAAATAGAAAAAATCAGAGAAATGAAGATTCTTCTTGTGGATGACGAGCATGAAATGACTGACCTTTTTCATCATCTATTTGTTAAAGCCGGATTTGAAAATTTTAAAGTTGAAAACAGAGGTGAAAAAGCTGTTTCAATTTTTAAAAAATACAAGCCTGATGTAGTGTTTCTGGATTTAATAATGCCCAAAATGAGTGGCGAACAGGTATTTGAGCAAATAAAATCAATAGATTCCAGTACTCCTGTTGTTTTTATGAGCGGCAAACTTGACATAGAAAAGGATCACTATCTGAGGAATGGAGTATTTGACATCATACAAAAACCTTTCGAAATAAATCAGATTTTCAATATTTTAAACAGAGTTGTTTAAACAGCAATCCACATCCTTCAAATAAATCTTCATATTTCGTATAACGAGATATCCCCGCTTTTTTCATTCTCAGCATTAAATTTTGTTTAAACCGTATATTTAAATTTTACTAATTACAAAAAAAATATTTGACATCTTTTATTTACAGGATGAAATAAAACTTAATTATCATCTTTGTCTGAAGTTCTTTTCACAATTTACCCAATAGGGATACCACAGATGAATAAAAAAAGTGCTTTAGCTTACCTGGAAGTAAAGAATACCGGACGTCTTAACTCCGACTACTATACACTCGCTGATTTTAATGATTTAGAAAGTGATGACATTTTTGATAAAGCCCTATCTAAATACTGGTATATTTATGATTATAAAGAAAAAGGCTATTATACACATCAAAGGCCACTAATCACAGCATGTGACAATCGTGTTTTAATCAAGGACCCTTGGACAAATAAAATAAAAGAAATGATAATGATGGGTTCCAATAATTATTTAGGGTTAACCAATCATCCAAAAGTTATTGAGGCAGGAATTAAGGCAACTGAAAAATATGGTGCTGGTCCTGGTTCTGTTCCCTTATTTGCAGGAACATATAATCTTACTCAAAAATTAGAAAAAAAATTGGCAGCCTTGAAAGGATGTGAAGATGCTGTTATTTTCCCAAGTGGTTATACGGCAAATATTGGAACCATAAATGCTTTGCTCCGTTCAGAAGATGTAGCAATTATTGACAAGTTAGCTCATGCCAGTATTATTGATGGCTGCAAGCTTTCAGGTACGAATATTCAAGTTTTTCACCATCAAAATATTGAGAAACTTGAAAAAAAATTAAAACTATCTCAAAAAAAATATAGAGGAAAACTCATAATTGTAGATGGTGTATATAGTATGCATGGTGACATATGCCTGCTTCCAGAAATTAAAAAACTTGCTGATATGTATAATGCTAGAATAATGGTGGACGATGCACATGCTACAGGTGTTATTGGAAAAAATGGAAAAGGCACCGCTGACTATTATGAAATGGAAGGACAAATAGATATAGTAACAGGTACCTTAAGTAAAGCATTAGGAGGAATAGGTGGTTTTCTTGCTTCTACAAAAGAAGTGGTCGAATATGTAAGACTACATGGCAGGTCTTTTTTCTTTTCTACAGCTCTCCCGCCAGCAATATGTTCTAGTCTTATTACAGCATTAGAAATAATTGAAGATGAACCGGACAGAAGAGAAAAGTTACATAAAAATGTAAAATATATATATGATCGTCTTTCATCAAATGGTCTCAATGTAACTCCTACAGAATCTGCGATTCTTGGTTTAGTCGTAGGTGAAGAACTAACACTTAGAAAAATGAGCAAAAGAATTCATGAATTGGGCTTGTATATTAATCCTGTACCATTTCCTGCTGTTCCCAAAGGACATGCCAAGTTCAGGATAAGTCCAATGGCAACACATTCTCAAAATGACATTGATGAAGCGTGTGATATTCTTGAAAAGGTATGTTATGAATTTAATGCAGTAAAATCAGAAACTAATATGAATTTAATCCCTTCTTAAAAAGACATACTTGCAATAGTCAAATGCATAAAAGTAGTTATTCCGCAGATTTTATTATTATCGGTTCTGGTTTAGCCGGATTATGTGCCGCAGCATTTTTATCGCAAGCCAATTATAAAGTAATTGTACTTGAAAAAAATTCAGAAATAGGGGGGAAGTGTGGAGTTCGAACAATAGATAATCATCGATATGTCATTGGAGCTAATACCTTTGGCAGTCGAATTGTTCATACTTTAAAAAATTTAGGTATTAAATTGGAATGGATCCCTGTACCATTTAAGCTATATGGGAAAGGGGGAAACCTAAATTTTCCATTAGATATTTCCTCAATTAAAGAAATAAATAAATTCGGAATTAATTTCTTCTCATTTATCAATCTTGTTTCCCGAATTTCGTTCTCAATGCTAAAGCCTTCAACTTCAAAAATATCATACTTTGACTTTATCAATAAAATAGTAAAAGCTCCTGAGATAAAAGAATTCCTTTATCTTGAAGCAATGTTTGTAGGTGCCCATCCTTGTTGGTTGCCTGCGACTGCACTTAAACATTTTTTAGGTACTTACTATGGTTATCATAAGCCAATTTATCCATTACAAGGAGCACAGGCCATCCCGAATGCATTAGCAAACTATATTAAAGCTAAAGGAGGAGAAGTATTAACAAAAAAAAATGTTACTGAAATTTGTATTGAAAACAAAAAACCACATGGAGTTAAAGTTGATAATCAATGGTTCACTGCAAAGTATTCGATAATAAGTAATGCTGAATTATCTCAAACTCAATCGATGTTAAATCGTAATGGTTCTGATACTATCAAACTTAATAACATTCTTTCAGGGTCAACAAGTGCTTTCCCATTAGCATTATTAATATTAACTCTTAAATCTTCTAATGCTCCTGATATAATAGCCAAACCAGCTTATTCTTCAGAGACAAGTATTACGATTCTTACAAGGCCCATATGTGAAGTTATAGATGAATTGAACTCCGGACAAATTAACGAGTTGCCAATTTGCAATCTCATTTTATCTGACCTTAAAGCTCAATTATTAAATGGTGACCATTTAGATACTTTACCAGTCCATATTCCTATACCATGGCCCAAATCTTTAAAATTCAATGCGGAATCAAATAAACTAATCCAAGCAGGAATAACTGAAATTGATAAGAAATATCCCGGATTTGCTGATGCAGTTATTTCCAGTAAATTAATACTGCCTGATGAATATGAGCAACTCTTTGGATTTTCAAGTAGCATTGCACCAGTTCTTGATACTTTAACTTATAAAAAACACTCATGGAAATTGCCAATAAAAGGGCTTTTTAATGTTGGTACAACTGTTTTACCTGTTGGATCTCATGCCGGATGTGCAATGGAATCAGGATTTTGCTGCGCTTCTGATATCTTACAAAGTTTATAAATAATTTATTTTTATTAAAATCTAATGCTGCAAGGAAATGATTATGGTAATAAAAGTATATAATAGCATTACAGAGATTAACAGGAGTGAATGGGATAAAATCGTAAAAACAAATCATATCATTTGTACACACAAATTTCTGGAAGCAGTTGAAAAATCAAATATAAATGATTGCAAATACTTTTATCCTGTTGTTTATGAAAACGATAAAATAGTAGCTCATACATGTGCCTATTATATCAACATGGAATTAGACGTTTTTGTAGAAGGGCTAATAAAAAAAATGATTAATAAAATTCGTAAATACTGGAAAAATTTTCTAATCCTAAAATTAACAGAATGTGGTACTCCTATCGCATTAGGAAATACTATTTCAATCACTGAGAATATAGATAGAAAGCAGGCGTTTTCATTGATTATTAACGAAATTGAAAAAATGGCAAGGAAAGCGAAAAGAGGAATATTATTAATACGAGATTTTTATGATGAAGATATCAACTTCTTTGATTATCTTACAGTTAAAAAATATAAAAGAGTTAATAATCTTCCAAATACTATATTAAAAGTCCCATGGAAATCATTTGAAGAATATCTTGCTAACTTACGTAGTAAATATAGATCAACTATTATAAGAAGAATGAATATTGCAGCTAAAAGAGGACTGAGTATTGAAATAATAGACGATTTTGCTTCACTATCAGATGAATTACTTTCTCTTTGGTTTAATACTTATGAAAAGGCAAAAGAATACAGAAGAGAAATTTTGACAAATGACTTTTTTATAAACATATCTAATTACTTAGAAGAGAAATCTAAAATGATTTTACTCAAACATAAAAATAAAATTGTTGCATTCGGTCTAGTAAGTTTAGACACCGATGTTTTACATTGTATGTTTTTAGGCTTGGATTATAAGTATAATAACAGATTGTATATCTATAACAATTCATTTTATAGTGCAATAAAATTGGCAATTGCTGAAGGTAAAAAAGAAATTGACTTAGGGATGACATCATACACATCAAAATTAGAAATAGGTGCTGAATTGATAAATGCATATATGTATATAAAGCACATTAATCCAGTTTTAAATCCAATAATAACAAATATCTTTGGTTTAATGAATCCCAAAAAAAAATTACCTAAAACAAAGATATATAGAGACTTAAACAAGATTAATATTGATTCTCATAGAGAAAAAGCATATTCTTCATCATAACAATTAATTATCAATCAAAAAAATATGAGAATTCATCCAAATAACACTAAAATTGAGCTAAGTGTTAGAAGCATTAAGACCTTTCTCTCTTGTTTTCACGATTTGTTTGGCGCAAAGGAATTGCAAAAATTCATTGAAGAAACAGGTATGCCTTTAGAATATTTTGAAGATGAGAACAACTGGGTTTCCTTTGATTACTATTGCAATGTACTAAATGCTTTAGTTAACTATTCAGGAGATCCTAATATAACATATAAATTTGGATTAGAAGCAGCCAAAAAAACAAACTGGGGTATGATACAAACAATATTAAAGAGTTTTACTTCATGTGCATATGCATACAAAATGATTGTATCCCTATCTCCAAGATGGTCTAAAATATCAACCGTAAAATTAATAGAATTAAAAAGAAATAAGGCAATAATTAAAGGGACATTAAGGGAAGGACTTATACAAAACAAAAATAATTGTTTGGGGATTCAAGGACAATTTGCTGCAATCCCTACAATATGGAGCCTTCCCCCTGCAAAGATTAAAGAATTACAATGCGCAGCTGAAGGAGCTGATTCTTGCATATATGAAATTACCTGGCAGAATCCACCTGCAAAAAAAACCGGAATATATTTATTTCTTACAGGGATAGTTTTTTCTCTATTTATATATCAGATATTGATAAGACATAAAAACTTATATGCTTTTATTCCATGGATATTGATAATATTAATTCCCATAATATTTTTTTTCATACAACATATAATAAATAATAAAAAAATCCTTAAAGAAAACTCTAAAAATAAAGAAAAACAGAACAATACTCTCACAGAGAATCTGATAGACATTGAACAATTCAACTCTCTTCTGCAGGAACGCGTTAAAAAAAGAACAGATGAACTATTACAGACTAATAGCGAATTAAAAAAGAAGCTTCATGATTTAAAAGAGAATGAGTCTGAATTGATCAGAACACAAAAAATGAGTAACATTGGAAAGGTTGCAGTTGAAATTTCCAGTAAGTTAAAGGTTCCCATTACTGAAATAAAAAACAGTATTGATGAACTAAGCAATTTTGAAAATGACGAAATTACCACCGACCTGTTGTTAAGTGCACGCAGGGCAACGGACAGATGCGATAAGATCGTGAATGACTTATTAACTTTCTCGGACAACGGGGTTTCAAAATATTCCGGTGAAACGGATATTAATAGCCTGATAGAAAAAGTCATGGACGAATTTTCTGCTGAAACAGAAGGAACAGATATTAAGCTGACAAAAAATCTTGTTAACGGTCTCCCGGGCATAAAAATTGATCCAGGACAATTACAGCAAATTTTAATGATACTGTTAAATAATGCTGCTGACGCGATAAATCATGTTCCGGATAAAAAAAATTCTGAAATATCCGTAAAAACTAATTCAGATAAAACCGGCATAGAAATACAAATAACAGATACCGGATGCGGAATTCCTGCGGGAGTTCTGAATAAAATTTTTGATCCATTCTTTTCCACAAAAACAACGACAAGAAGAAAAGGTATGGGACTGACTTTAACCTACAATATCATTAAAAAAAACGGCGGGAAAATTAATGTAGAAAGCACTCCGGGCACGGGGACTACTTTTATAATTTTTTTCCCTGTAAATGATAATAATCATTAATGAAAGAAATAATTATACTTATGCTCTATAGTATTATTATTAAATAAAACTATAAAATAAAACGATACAAACTTGAAACGCCAGGAATTAAATCCGAAAGACATTAAGATTGAATTAAACGTAAGAGCAATCAGTCATATATTGAAAACTTTTGAAGCTGATTATGGCAAAGATGAGCTGGCAAAGTTTATGGAAAGAACAGGTTTGCCGGTTAAATATTTTGACAATGAATATAACTGGGTAAGCTATGATTACTATTTTAACTTACTGGAACAATTAGTTAAATATACGGGAGACAAAGAGACTCCTTACAAATACGGGCTAAATACGCCGAAATATATTAATTCATGGGGTATCTGGAAGGCTGTACTGACATTAATTATGTCACCTGCCTATATATACAAAACCATTGTTTTTATAAGCCCAAGATTTTGTAAATTTTGTAAATATAAAATTATCGAAAAAAGTAAAAATAAAATAATTTTAAAACTTAAATATGAGAATAACGTCAGGCAAAACAAACTTAACTGTGAAAACATGCGCGGACAGTTTGCCTCAATTCCAACTCTTTGCGATCTTCCCTATGCAGAAGTAAAAGAATTACAATGTACTGCTGAAGGCGCGGACTCATGTGTCTTTGAAATTATATGGAAAAAAAATCGAGACAGAAAAAACAAAATTTTTTCATTACTTATTACAATTTTTATTATAAGTATATTATACTTTTTAATTAACTACAAAATAATTAATTCATCAATTCTCGTTTATTTTACGATTATATTAATACCAATAGCCTTCTTCCTAGGAGGCCATGTTCTGGATTATAAAAGAACAATAAAAGACAATTCAGATATACTTGACGAACAGAATCATGCGATAATAAGCTCTCTTCAGAATACTCAGCAAATAAATGAAGAGCTTCAAATTAAGATTGACCAGAGAACGGAGGAAATAAAAGAAACCAATAAAAAATTAGAAGCAACTTATGAACAGATAAGAAATACAGAGAGGAAGCTGTTAATTGCTGAAAGAATGCGCGGTGTTGCGAGACTTGCAGCCGGAGTTGCACATGAAATAAATAACCCAATGGGAGCTGTGCGTAATTATATCCAGGAAATGCTCGAGGATATCCCTCACGGTGACAAAAGAAATGATATTTTAGAAAAAGCGGAAAAAGCCACACAAATAAGCAAAACACTTATCAACGACCTGTTATCTTTCTCAAGAATGGATGATGACCTTCAAATTATTGAAATGGATATAAATGAAGTTATTGATAAAATTACCAGCAACATTCAACAGACATTCTCAAATTTTAATATTAAAATTAATAACTTTTTTGACCCTGATTTGCCGACTATTCATTCTGATCCTTTGCAGATTAACCAGATATTTACCAATTTAATTATTAATTCATATAATGCAATTAAAGAAGAAGGCGAAATAGAAATAAAAACATTCTTTAATAAAAATGAAATACGAGTAGACATCCGGGATAATGGTGATATAATACCTGCATATATTATAGATCAAATATTTGATCCTAATCAAAAAGATAAAGACCGTACAGGAAGAAATGAACTTGGACTGGTAATCAGCTATAATATTGTTAAAAGATTTAACGGAGATATAAAGATTAAAAGTTTAACCGGAGAAGGAACTACTTTCGCTGTTTCTTTACCGTATAACTGACAGGTTATCAGTCTTTTAATATATCGCTCTTATTACTTAACATCTTTGAGCGATAAGGAAATGTTCCGTACCTTAAATTATAAATATCCAGGTTCATCTTAGAGCTTTTTAATGGCAGAGGATAATTTGACAATCAAAAAAGATGAAAAAATAAGCCTGCTTTTAGTTGAAGACGACATTGATTTCAGAAAATCCCTGTCAGGCCGTCTTGCCAGGAATAATTATAATGTTACGGCTGTTGAATCAGCTGAGCAGGCACTGGTAGAGATTAACAGTGAAAAATTTCAGGTAATTGTTTCTGATATAATGCTCACAGGAATGGACGGTCTTGAATTTCTTTCAAGAATTAAAAAGTTAGACGAAGACCTTCCGGTAATACTGCTAACAGGTTATGCTAATCTTGAAACAGCTAAAAAAGCTGTTGAGCTGAATGCCTACAGCTATCTGATAAAACCGCTTGATAATATTTCAGATTTGCTCACTCCGTTAACAAACGCCATACAAAATTATAAATTGAAAAAAGAGCACATTCTTTTAAAAGAACATTTTGAAAATATAGTTACAAATGTTCCTGACGGAATACTTACACTCAACACATCTTTTGAAATCGAGTCAGCCAATAAAGCTTTTTTGAAAATGTTTGGCCTGGACGAGCCTGAAATTATCAACAAACATGTTGAGGAAATTTTTGACGACAAAGTTACCAGAAATATGGAAGTCGTTATGAAATCCATAGGGCTTGAAAACAACAGCGTACGCTTTGAGTGGATGACCCGTTCTAAAGGCGAAGAGGAATTCTGGGCAGACATTACTTTAAGAAGAGCAATTATCGGGAAAAAAGACAGTATACTGATGGTTGTTTCTGATATTTCGGCAATGAAACAGGCTGAAGAAGCCAGAAAAAAAATTGAGATACAGTTTATTCAGATGCAGAAACAGGAGTCACTTGGAAGCCTCACTCACGGAATTGCCCATGAGTTTAATAATATACTTTCTATCATACTCGGACACGCGCAGCTTTCAATGGTTGAAAAAGTCCCTGAAGATGTAATGCAATCGCTGATTGAAATTGAAAAAGCATCAATTCGGGGAAGCAGTCTTGTTGAAAACATGACTTCCTTTGCTACACCAAATTTACCTGAAGCCAAGCAGCAGGATATACGCGAAGTTATAGACAGCGCAGTTGGCATGCAGTACAGACAGCTTAAGCTTCAAAATATAGAAGTGGAAAAGGACTATACAAATGAATTTAGAGCTTTTTTTGACCAGGGACAGATAGAACAGGTTTTCACGAATCTTCTGATAAACGCCATGCATGCCATCAAACCCAAAGGTAAAGGCACAATTCATATATCCGTTAAAGATGCTGATGAATGTCTGCAAATTGATTTTTCAGATACCGGTACAGGTATTGATGAGGAAATACGTGAAAAAATATTTGACCCGTTTTTTTCCACAAAAGGCGCATATGCAAAAGACCGGTATAATATAACAGGTTCAGGACTGGGGCTTTCAGTTACCAAAGGAATAATCCAGCAGCACGCAGGTACAATTTCCGTATCAAGTGAGAAAGGCAAAGGTACAACTTTTACCATCAGATTTCCGGCTGCCAGGCAGATGGAAATCAATAATACCGAACAAATGAATGTCAGCGAAGATATAGATCTGGACAGGATCAGGAATCTGCGCATTCTTCTTATTGATGATGAAGAAGAAATAGTAAGACTGCTGACTCTTGTCTTTGATAAAGCAGGTTTTAAAAATATCCTTATAGAAGACAACGGGAAAAAAGCAATCAGCTCATTTTCCAGATTTAATCCGGATGTTGTTTTTCTTGATATGGTGATGCCTGATATGGACGGGCAACAGGTATTTAACGAATTAAAAAAAATAAACAGAAATACACCTGTTGTTTTTATGAGCGGAAAAACCAGTTTACACAAAGATGAGGTTTTAAAACAAGGCTCTTATGACTATATAAAAAAACCCTTTAACATAAACGATCTTTACCGTATTCTCGACAGGATAATCAGAAACGGCAAAATGCATCTGTATAAAGATTAAAATTACTATGCTGAAAGGTACCTGTTAATTCCCATTGCTGCTTCTCTTCCCTGACTTATAGCCCAGACAACAAGGGATGCACCGCGAACAGAATCACCCGCGGCAAAAACCTTATCAATATTGGTCATATAGTCATCATTGACATTGATATTCCCTCGAGCATCGGCCTCAATTCCGAATTCTTTCAGCAGACTGTGTTCAACATGTACAAACCCCATTGCCAGCAATACGATATCCGCTTCCAGTTCAAATTCAGAACCCGGTATTTCTTTCATCTCATATCTGCCGTCTTCATTGTACCATTCAAGTTTTACAGCGCGTATTTTTTCGACCTTTCCGTTTCTGCCGGAAAAATTTCTGGTTTTTATACTCCACATTCTTTCGCATCCCTCTTCGTGAGAGCTGGATGTTTTGATTATCTTTGCCCATAAAGGCCAGGGATCATTCTCTGTCCTGTTCTCAGGAGGCCTGGGCAAAAGCTCAATCTGCGTAACATAGGCAGCCCCCTGTCTGTTAGCGCTGCCTACGCAATCGGAACCGGTATCTCCGCCTCCGATAACCACTACTTTTTTGTTATATGCCCTGATAAGCTCTTCTTCCGGTATTTTGTCTCCTCTGACTATTCTGTTCTGCTGTGAAAGATACTGCATGGCAAAATATATGCCTTTTAATTCACGGCCGGACACGTTTATATCACGCGGTTCTCTTGCTCCGATAGCCAGGCATATCGCGTCATATTCCCTCATAAGTTCAGATGCAGAGATACTCTCCCCTACTTTTATACCTGTTTTTATTTCTATCCCTTCTTCCTTTAATAAATTGATCCGCCTGTCAATAATGGATTTTTCCAGTTTAAAATCCGGGATTCCGAATCTCATATATCCGCCCACACTGTCCTCAGCTTCAAATATCACTACAGAATGCCCTGCTTTATTTAAATTATCGGCGCATGCAAGGCCTGCAGGCCCGCCTCCGATAACCGCCACTTTTTTCCCTGTCCTCTTTTCCGGCTGGACAGGCCTGACAAGCCTCAGTTCGAAAGCTTTTTCAATAACAAAAAGCTCATTATTCCTTATTGTTACAGCTTCATCATTTATGGCTAGTACGCATGATGCTTCACATAATGCAGGGCATACTCTGCCTGTAAATTCCGGAAAATTATTCGTTCCCTGAAGGATTTCATAGGCGGCTTTCCATTCTCCCCTGTAAATCTTATCCTGCCAGTCTGGCATTATATTTGATACCGGGCAGCTCCAGTGGCAGAAAGGGACACCGCAGTCCATACATCTGGAAGCCTGGAGTTTTCGTTCTTCTTCAGGAAGCTGTACCTCTACTTCCCTGTAATCCTGTACCCTTTCTTCAACAGGCCTGTAGCCGGCTTCCTTTCTCTTAACATTCAGAAATCCTCTGGGATCACCCATATCAGTATACTTCCTCCAACTGCTCCTCTTCTCTTATCTTCTTCAGCTTCTCATCAATACGCTGTATCTTCATTTCATTCACTGCGCGTTTATACTCAAGCGGCATTACCCTGATGAATCTCGGCAGATAATCATACCAGTTTTTCAGTATATCCTTTGCAAGGGAGCTGTCAGTATATTTTATATGTTTTCTCAGCCATTCTATAATAAAATCCTGGTCGTCATACTCCCGTACCGGTGATAATTCAACCATACCTTTATTGCAAAAATAGTCGAAATCTCCATAATCAAGGACATAAGCAATACCGCCGCTCATGCCGGCTGCAAAATTTCTGCCTACCCTGCCGAGAACAATTATTCTTCCGCCTGTCATATACTCAGCGCAATGATCGCCGGTTCCTTCGACAACAGCATAAGCTCCGCTATTCCTGACGCAAAACCTTTCTCCCGCTATTCCGCGTATAAAGGCTTCCCCGCCGGTAGCTCCGTACAGGACAGTATTTCCCACTATAATATTCTCTTCCGGTTTGAAAGTTGAACCTTCGGGCGGTAAAGCTATCAGCCTTCCTCCCGAAAGCCCTTTCCCGAAATAATCGTTAGCATCTCCCTCAAGCCGAAATGTAACTCCTTTTGCAAGGAACGCGCCGAAGCTTTGCCCGCAGCTTCCCCTGAAAATACAGCTGATACTATCATCAGGAAGTCCGGCATCTCCGTATTTTCTGGAAATCTCGTACGAAAGCATGGCACCTGTAGCCCTGTCTGTATTACTGACCGGCAACTCAATCCTGACATGAGAAGCTCTGCGCTCATTGATAACAGGCCCGGCTTTTTCTATTAGAACTCTGTCTAAAATATCATCGATCTTATGCCTCTGCGGCTGAATACAATACAAGGCTTTCTTTTCAATTTTCTCAGGTCTGTAAAGAATCCGGGAAAGATCGACTTTCCCGGCCTTCCATGCATCAATTTTTCTGGTTTCTATTAAATCTGTCCTTCCAATAAGATCGTCGAATTTACAGATCCCAATTTCCGCCATTATTTCCCTTACTTCCCGCGCCATAAAAGTAAGATAATTAATAACATATTCAGGTTTGCCGGCGAATCTCTTACGTAATTCAGGATCCTGAGTGGCGACACCCACAGGGCAGGTATTGGAATGGCATTTCCTCATCATGACGCATCCCAGAGAAATAAGAATACCGGTACCGAAACCGAATTCTTCAGCTCCCAGAAGTGCAGCCAGTACAATATCCCTTCCGGTCTTCAACTGTCCGTCAGTCTGCAAGCGGACACGCCCCCTGAGGTCGTTCAGCAACAGAGTCTGATGGGTTTCGGACAGTCCGAGCTCCCAGGGAAGACCGGCATGCTTTATTGAACTTAACGGACTTGCGCCTGTTCCGCCGTCGTAACCGCTAATAAGAATATTATCCGCATGGGCTTTTGCAACACCCGCAGCTATAGTACCCACACCTGATTCCGAAACCAGTTTTACGCTTATTCTTGCCTCGGGATTGGCATTTTTCAGATCGAAAATCAGCTGAGCAAGGTCCTCAATAGAATATATGTCATGATGCGGAGGAGGGGAAATAAGCGTTACGCCTGAAGTCGAATAACGGGTCTTTGCTATTATACTGTCGATCTTATGGCCCGGAAGCTGCCCGCCTTCACCGGGCTTGGCACCCTGAGCTATCTTAATCTGTATTTCATTCGCGTTCGCGAGATAATTGCTGGTCACACCGAATCTTCCTGAAGCTACCTGTTTAATGGCACTCCTGTAAAGCATGCCATCCTGACGCCTTACAAATCTTTCGGGATCCTCCCCACCCTCTCCCGAATTGCTTCTTCCTCCAAGCATGTTCATCGCGGCAGCAATCGCCTCATGGGCCTCAATAGACAAGGAACCAAAAGACATTGCTCCTGTCGTTAGCCTTTTCAGTATATTCGGAAGCGGATCAACATCACAAACGGGAACGGAATTTTTTTTCAAATCAAAAAGTCCCCTGATGACATGAGGCCTGCGGTTATTTTCATCAACAATTTTCGAAAATTCCTTATATTTATTATAATCTGATGTACGCACGGCCCATTGAAGAAGATGAATAGTCTCAGGATTCCAGGCATGCTTCTCTCCATGTTTTCTGTAACGATAAATACCCTGAGACTCGATATGTTCCGGTTTTTTCACGCAGGCAAGTTCATGCCGGAGAAGAGTCTCCTTCTCAATTTCCTCTGTTCCAATGCCTCCAATTCTGGATTCTGTACCTGTAAAATATTTTTTGATTACACTTTCCCCAAGACCAACCGCCTCAAAAATCTGCGCTCCGCGATAACTCCTGAGAGTTGATGTCCCCATTTTAGAAAGTATTTTTAAGAGACCCTTATTAATTGCTTTTATATAATTATTCTCAGCCTGTTCATCATCAAGTCCCCTGAGCAGGCTGTCTTTTTCAGTAATATCTTTGATGGTCGCAAAAGCACCATAAGGATTTACCGCATCCGCGCCGTACCCGAAAAGTAAAGCAAAATGCATAACCTCTCTCGGTTCAGCTGTTTCGATTATCAGCCCTTTCCCTGTTCTTTTATGAACCCTCATTAAATGATGATGAACACCTGCGCAGGCAAGTAGTGAAGGAATCGGTGCGTAAAAATTGTCCGAAGCCCTGTCAGATAAAACTATCAGATTGTATCCTTCATCAATTTTTTTCTCAACAATGCGGCAAATATCTTCCAGTGCCTTCTCAAGAGCAGAAGCAGTTTCTGCTGCCGGAAATAATGTATCAACAACCGCCGTTTTAAAATTCATTCCATACCGGCTTTTTTCAATATTCTTTAATTTTAAAATATCCCTATCGGTAAATATCGGGTTCGCGTATTTTATTACTCTGCAGTGCTCAGGCGTCTCTGTTAAAATATTAGTTTGTCCGCCTATAAAGCTGGTCAATGTCATTACCAGTTCTTCACGGATAGAATCAATAGCCGGATTTGTCACCTGCGCGAAAATCTGTTTAAAATAATTGAACAAAGGCTGTGATTTGTCCGAAAATACGGCAAGAGGAGTATCCGTTCCCATAGACCCCGTAGGTTCCTGAGCATTCATTGCCATACCGGCTATTATGGTTTCAATGTCCTCCTTCGTGTAGCCGTGAAGAAGATGCAATTCATGCAGTTTGTCTTCTTTAATTACTTCAGGAGAATCTTCTGCGTCCGGAATGTCGGAAAGATTTATCCTGTTTTGTTCAATCCATTCCCTGTAAGGCTTTCCATGGGAAATTTCATCTTTTATATCATTGTCCGGAATTATTCTTCCTTCTTTGGTATCAACGACCAGAAGCTTACCCGGGAAAAGCCTGCCCTTATACACAATTTCTTCAGGATCAAAACTCTGTACTCCCACCTCTGATCCCATTACTATCAGATCATTCTTTGTAATATAATATCTGGAAGGCCTGAGACCGTTACGGTCAAGAGTTCCCCCGACATATCTTCCGTCGCAAAAAACCATAGAAGCAGGACCGTCCCAGGGTTCCATAAAAGCCGCATGGTATTCATAAAAACATTTCAAATCATCAGGAATCGGATTTTTGTCATTCCATGATTCGGGAATAAGCATCATAACAGAATGAGGCAGGGAACGACCTGCCGCAACGAGCATTTCAAGTACGTTGTCGAAAGATGCGGAATCGCTCTTGTCCGGCTCTATTACAGGCAGAATTTTATTTATATCGTTTCCGAATAAATCCGACTTTAAAAATGCCTCGCGGCTGCGCATCCAGAATCTGTTGCCTTTAATAGTGTTTATTTCACCATTATGCGCGAGCATTCTGAAGGGCTGTGCAAGATCCCATGAAGGAAAAGTATTTGTACTGAATCTTGAATGAACAAGCGCAACCGCGCTAGTACACCTTTCATCCCGGAGATCCGCGAAATAAGGCTTCAACTGATCCGGCATGAGCATGCCTTTATAAACAATAGTCCTTGATGAAAGAGAAGGAAGATAAAACATTTCGGAATTCCTGAATTTTGACTCCCTGATCCTCTTTTCCAAAATTTTGCGGATTATGTATAATTTTCGTTCAAGATCTTCATTTTCAAGTCCGGATTGCCCGGATATAAAAATCTGTTTGATTAAGGGTTCGGAACGTTTTGCTATATCTCCTATCACGGAATTATCAACGTTAATATCTCTTACGGACAGTAATTTCTGTCCTTCTTCTTCAATTATTTCCGATAAAATGGATAAGCATTTTTCAGACTCATTATGATCTTTAGGAAGAAAAACAAGGCCTGTGCCGTAACTTCCCTGCTCCGGAATGCCGGGAATCTCCTGTTTGTAAAAATCATGAGGTATTTGGATCAAAATTCCGGAACCATCTCCGGTCTTATTATCAGCTCCCTCTGCGCCTCGATGTTCCATCCTTTCAAGAACCTCAAGACCGCGATTTACTATGTCGTTAGATTTTTTTCCTTTAATATGAGCAACAAAACCAATTCCGCAGGAATCATGTTCATATGAACTGTTATAAAGTCCTTTATGCGAGTGATACACCATTTACCTTTTAATCCCTTAATTTTGACAGGCTTTATATAAAATTCAGTCAACCTGCCTGAAGCGAACAAAAAATTATCTCTTAAAACAAACCGATTTTCAAGTAAAATTTGCGCTGCCCTGGTGAGTTATAATCAACGGGGCAGCAGGATAATGTAATAAATTCCTAACCTGATGATTGTTTTACTGCTTTAGCGTAAAATTCCAGGCTATTCCGGCGTCTTTTTAACACTAAAAACAGATCCGGAAATATTTAGCTGTTAAGTGGAAAGGTCGTATTTAAACGATGCCGCCTGCGAGCATAGCCTTTGCAACTTTTACGAATCCTGCGATGTTTGCACCTGTTACATAATCGCCTTTTTTGCCGTATACTTCAGAAGCATCCAGACAGGATTTATGTATATTCTTCATTATTTCCAGGAGTCTTGAATCAACCTCCTCCCTGCTCCATGAAAGCCGCATGCTGTTCTGGGACATTTCAAGACCGGATGTTGCCACACCGCCGGCATTAGCTGCTTTACCCGGACCGTAGAGAACATTATTTTCCTGATAAATTTTAATTGCATCAGGAGATGAAGGCATATTTGCCCCTTCTGATACACAAAAGCATCCGCTTTTTATCATGTTTTCCGCATTTATCGCGTTAACTTCATTTTCAGTAGCACACGGAAAAGCGACATCCACTTTTATACCCTGCTCACGAAGAACGTCCCATACGCTTTGACCGCTGAAATACTTCGCCTTAAACTTATCGGCATATTCTTTTACGCGGCCCCTTCTGATGTTCTTTAATTCCATTATAAATTTCAGCTTATCTGCGTCAATACCCTTCTCATCGACGATAGTACCGTCAGAGTCGCTCAATGTAATGACCTTGCCTCCCAGTGCATTCACCTTTTCAGTAGTGTACTGTGCTACGTTTCCTGAACCGCTTACCGCACATACCTTGCCTTTAAAATCTTTTCCGCGTGTTGAAAGCATCTCAGCCGCAAAATATACGGCCCCATAACCTGTGGCTTCAGGCCTTATAAGACTTCCGCCGTATTCAAGGGCTTTCCCTGTCAATACTCCGGTGTGTTCATTTACAATTTTTTTATAATAACCGTACATGAAACCGATCTCGCGTCCGCCTACACCAATATCACCCGCGGGAACATCCCTGTCCGGTCCGATATGCCTGTACAATTCACGCATAAATGACTGGGTAAATTTCATAACTTCCATGTCTGATTTGCCTTTAGGATCAAAATCAGAACCGCCTTTACCTCCTCCCATTGGAAGAGTAGTAAGAGAATTTTTAAATATCTGTTCAAAACCGAGGAACTTAATAATTCCAAGATTTACGGATGGATGGAATCTGAGACCGCCCTTATACGGACCGATCGCATTGTTAAACTGGACTCTGAATCCTCTGTTTACCCTGACCTCACCTTTGTCATCCAGCCAGGGAACACGAAACATTATTACCCTGTCAGGCTCAACTATCCTTTCATATATATTTGCTTTCACAAACTCAGGATGTTTATCAATTGTAGGCCTGAGAGAAGCAAGAACCTCTTCAACTGCCTGATGGAACTCTTTTTGTTCCGGATCGCGTTTTTTAACCTTTTCGATTATTTCTTTGATCAACGGCATTTTTGTATTTTCCCCTTATTTTATAATAATGGTATATATTTTTCGCTAAAATGCGATTTTTATATGCTGAATTTTAATAAAAAACAAAAAATTCCCTGTACAAATATTTTCTGTAAACATGAATGAAAATACAAATTTATATCAATACAGGTGTCAAGACTTTATACAATAGCACTGGTTTGAAATGTTACAATTGTGTTAATTTTTTTCGGCATAACTTTTGTCGCTCTTTCCGCCCTTACACATAAAACAGATAAGATTACGGCCTTTCAGTTGTATTTTACTGCTATATAATACAAAAACAATAATTCATATAAACACGCATAAAAATCTTCCGAAATCTCACACAAATAAAATAGTTGATGAATAAACAAATATATTTACAGTAAATAATCAGGCTGAATTATATTTTAACCGGGGTTCATAAAATGAAATGCATTATAAACGTTAGCAGCGGGATGGAAGGTCTTGACAAAATACTGAACACTCTCTGGCTGGGTGATAATGTCGTGTGGCAGGTTGACACTGTCGAAGACTATAAACATTTTGTAATTCCCTTTATAAATCAGGCAATCAAAGATAACAGAAAATTAATTTATTTCCGTTTTGCCGATCATGAAGCTCTTATAGAAGGTAATAATTATGCTAAAATATATAATCTTAATGCTTATACAGGATTCGAATCCTTTTCAAAAAAAATTTATACTATAATCACTGAAGAGGGTGAAGAGGCTTTTTATGTTTTTGACTGTCTCTCTTCCCTTCTCTCAGCATGGGCTACTGATCTTATGATAGGCAACTTCTTTGTGATAACCTGCCCATATCTATATAAATTAAATACTATAGCGTATTTCGCCATCTTCCGTAACTGCCATGATCATAAAACCATTGCCCGTATACGCAGAACAACACAGGTAATGATCGACATTTATAATATGGATAATAAATTTTATGTTCACCCTCTTAAAGTGGACGAAAGATATTCACCGACCATGTTCTTCCCGCATCTGCATCATGATGATCTTTTCATCCCGATTACGAGCAGTAATGAGGCGGCTTATTTCGTAAACTATATACAAAAACGCTATTCCGAGAGCACGCGCAGACAGCTTGATTCATGGGATCACCTGTTTCTCAATGCTGAAAACGTATTACAGGGCCCTTCATCCCGGGAAGATAAAGAAAAAATGATAGACCAACTTTGCAAAGTAATGATTGGAAGAGACGAAAGAATATTGAAACTTGCAAAAGAAAATTTTTCGCTCGAATTTTTATTAAACCTGAAAAGCAGACTTATTGGATCCGGTTATATTGGCGGAAAATCCGCCGGCCTGTTGATATCCCGCATGATTCTTCAGAATGACAGCGAAAATAACTGGGACGATATTCTGGAACCGCACGATTCATATTATATAGGTTCTGACGTGTTTTATACTTATATAGTGCAAAACGGGTGCTGGGAACTCTTTATGAAACAAAAATCACCCGAACATTATTTCAGCGCAGCATCCGAGTTACAGGGAAAAATACTTGAAGGAGATTTTCCTGAACAGATCAGGGAACAGTTTCAGCTGCTGATCGATTATTTCGGACAGTCTCCGATCATTATTCGCTCAAGCAGTCTTCTGGAAGACGCGTACGGCAACGCTTTCGCCGGCAAATACGACAGTTTTTTCTGTGTCAATGCCGGAACGCCCCAACAGAGATACATTAATTTTGTTACAACTGTACAAAAGATATATGCCAGTACTATGAATGAAGACGCATTATCATACAGACTGCAGCGCGGCCTTGATCAGATGGATGAGCAGATGGCTCTTCTGGTTATGCGCGTTTCAGGCGCACAGCATAAAAAATACTTTTTCCCGGACATAGGCGGTGTTGGCCTATCCTATAACGCATACGTATGGCAACCGGACATTAAACCGGAATCAGGTATGCTTCGAATAGTATTCGGATTAGGCACCCGTGCTGTCGGGCGCGTTGAGGGTGATTACCCGAGAATTGTGGCCATTGATTCCCCGCTAGCTCTCCCTATAGCAGGACGGGACGATGCCGCAAGATTTTCCCAGCATGATGTTGATGTTCTTGATATTGAAGAAAATACTCTTAAGACAGTTTCTTTCGCAGAACTGATAGCGGAAGACCCCGGCATAAATGTGGAAAATATAGCTGAAAAGGATTTTGAAGCAATTCAAAAAATGAAAGAAATCGGCATAGAGGGGAATGAGCCCTGGATTATTAATTTTAAACGCCTCCTGAAAGATCTTCCATTCACAAGGGACATGAAACTGATAATGAAAAAACTGGAAGCAACGTATAATTATCCTGTTGATATTGAATTTACGGTTAATTTTGCGTTAGACGACGATAAATACATGATAAATCTGCTTCAATGCAGGCCGCATCAAATTGCAGGACTTGCCGGGAACATAGAAATTCCGGAAAACATTCCCGAAAAAAAGACGATTATTAAATCACAGCATAATTTTCTTGGAGGAAGTGTTTCTCTTCTCGTAAAGCAGATTATATTTATTGACCCTGCAGAATACAATCTGCTGACCATACCAGAAAAACATAATATTGCCCGGCTTGTAGGAAAAATAAACCGCAAAATTACAGACCGTAAAGACACACAAACAATGCTTCTCGGACCGGGACGCTGGGGAACAACGACCCCTTCTCTTGGAGTGCCAGTCAGATTTGCGGAAATAAATAATATCAAAATTCTTGTAGAAATCGCTCAAATGAGCGAAAATATAATGCCGGAACTTTCTTTTGGCAGTCATTTCTTTCTTGATCTTGTTGAGACTGAAATCTTTTATTTAGCATTATTCCCCGAAGAAAATAATGTTGTTTTCAACGTTAACTATCTTAATAAACTGCCTAATCAATTTCCGGTTCTTTTTCCCGAAGACAGCCATTATGGAAAAATCATAAAGATCCTTGATCTTTCCTCGAATCCGGCTCAGATCATGTCAGATATTATATCTCAAAATATTATCTGCTTTGTTAAAAAATAATTATTTCCCTTTTAGCCTCCGCCGTCGACATAAAAAATCTTTAAAAAAGCCTGCTAAATATATTATAATGAACTTATTTTTATTATATAAAACTTCAGCAATTCATAATCGCAATACTTTAAAAGTACAAAAAAATTGACATATTTACGATATTCATTATATTATACTTATATCCTATAATTAAACAAAATAAGTATAATTTTATCAAAAATGAATAAAAAACAAAATAACATTAAAAGTATCAAATACCGGCAAATAATTGAAACAGGAACAAAGCTTTTCATAAGACATGGGATAAAACGCATTACAGTAGAAGAAATATGTGAGGAGGCCGGCGTCAGCAAGATGACTTTCTATAAATTCTTTGCCAACAAGCTTGAATTAGTGAAACAGATAGTTACAGGCATGATGGATGAAGGATTCAAATTTGTGGATAATATTATGGCACAGGACATTCCCTATGAAGAAAAAGTCAGACAGAATATTAAACACAAAATCGAAGGAATCAGGAAATACGGAGATCTTTTCTTTGAAGAATTTTTAAGAATTCCAGAACTGCAGCCTTATATAGCTGAAATGAATTCGAATGCCGTAAAAAAAATAATTGAGATATTCAATACAGGGAAAGCTGAAGGAGCAATCAGAGAAGATATAACTCCCGAATTTTATCAGTATTTGCTGGGGCACTTATCTATTATGGGAAATGACGACAATCTGAAAAAAGTTTTCCCTGATATGGGACATCGCATTGAAACGCTTATTGATGTATTGTTTCACGGAGTTTTCAAAACACCTTCTAATTAAATGGAGAAGCCGCTATGAAAAAATCATTCCTCTTGTTCTTCCTGCTGATTCCGCTCATTGCTTCTGCTGAAACAGCAGACGAAATCATAAATAAAGTAGATCAGAATCAGCTATTCATCACCCAGAAATACAAAATAGAAATGACAATAAAAAAAGGGAACAGAGAGCTCGCGAAAGAATTCTTCGGATACGGACAGAAGGACGGAGATAAAGCTTTCATGGAATTTACGAACAGGGAGGACCTGGGTGTAAAATATCTTAAACTTAATGATGAACTCTGGATATACTTCCCTGATGCGGACGATATTATGAAAATATCCGGGCATATGCTTAAACAGGGCTTAATGGGAAGCGATATTTCCTACGAAGACCTTCTTGAGACAGAAGAGATGAAAACGAAATACGAATCAAAGTTTATAAAATCCGAAAATTTCGACGGAAGAGACTGCTATGTGATTGAAGCAAATGCAAAAGTAGAGGACGCGTCTTATCAGAAACAGATACTGTTCATTGACAAAGAGAAATACATTCCTTTAAAAATAGAAATGTACGCAAAGGGCGGAAGGCTGCTTAAGAATATGCTATTGTCTGACATAAGGAAAGTGGGAAGCCGCTATGTACCGTGGAAAATTGAAATTCAGGACAAGAGAAGACGAAACTCAAAAACAACCCTGGTATTTAAGGAAATAATCTATGATATAAATGTTCCGGAAAATACTTTTACAAGGCGTTCGCTGAAAAAATAAACATGAGCATTAAACATATAATCATAATAGTTTTTATTTTCGGATTTCAGATCAATGCCTTTTCGCAGGTTTTGATATCCGGAGCAATAAGAAACGACGCAGCCTATACATGGTTTGAAGACGAACATAAAGACAGCAGAAGATTTGACGATATTCTTGAAAACAAACTGATACTCAGATACAGGGGAGACGGCTGGAAATTCTACGGTGACGGCAGACTGTACCTGTACTATGCAGACACAAGGGATTATAAAGATGAGTATGAAGCAAAAATCATGCGCAGCTTTATACGATACAACCCTTCAATAGGAGATTTTACTCTTGGTAAAACCTACATAAATTTTGGAAATTCCGGCATCTTTAATCCTTTTGAGATACAAAAGAATGTTATTCTTTCAGATCTAAGCAATGACAAGGAAGGTTTGCTTGCTGTTGAATTTATTCTGCCTGTTGGCGATCTTTCAGGAATCAAACTGTATTCAGGCACCTATGAAAATGAAGCAAATGCAAGCAGCACTGAGGAACGCTGTTATGCAGGAGGAGCGAGTATCTGGACAAATGCGCTTAACTTTGATGCCGGTATTGTCGGTAACAGGCTAAGGGAAAATTCAAATATTGCAGGAATTTATTTAAAGGGAGACGTCATACTTGGAGTTCAGGCTGCATATGCTTTTCACTATAATGACGAAATTGATAAGCCGCACAGAGAAGCCAACTTGGGGTTTGATTACAGTTTCTTTGATGCGCATCTTATTATCAGCTCGATTTTTTATTACAATCAGAACGGGGCAAAAAAAATTGAGGATTACATCTACTCTGCAGATGGATATTTCTTCGCTAAATACTACATCTTCAGCAGCATTAAAATTATATACGATGAATTCCTTAATTTCCAGGCAGGCAGTTTTAGCAATTTAATAGACAACAGTTCTGTCATTTATCCGTCAGTTGAATACTTACTTGCGGACGGGTTAAGTATAACAGCGGCAGTGTACTTCTTTACAGGAAAGAAGAATATGGAATTTTCAATAGATACTGCAGGATTTTTAAGTTCACTTTTAAGAGTGGAAGCAAAATTCTAAGACGCTTCACAATTTTGCTGCACGCAAAAACAGGAGGCTCACAATGTTACTGGAAATAAAAAATCTGAACAAGACCTATCATTCAGGTAAAGTAGACTTTCAGGCCTTGTACGATATTAATCTGTCGATAAAAGACAGGGAATTCACAGCAATTGCCGGCCCTTCAGGATCCGGGAAGACAACTCTTCTTAACAGCATAGGCTGCATAGACAGAGTGGACAGCGGGGATATACTTATGATGGGAGAAAATCTGACAGATAAAACGCAGAGAGAACTCGCACGGTTCCGGAGGCAAAATTACGGATTTATTTTCCAGACTTACAACCTGATTCCTGTTCTTACTGTTTATGAGAATGTAGAGCTGCCGCTGAAATTACTGAAAAAATTATCAGATAATGAAATTCATGGGAAAGTTCATGAGATGCTAAATAAAGTCGGCCTGCAGGGTCTGGACAAACGCATGCCGCTTGAACTTTCAGGCGGCCAGCAGCAAAGAGTGTCCATAGCAAGAGCTCTTGTAAAAAAACCGAAAGTTGTCCTGGCAGATGAGCCTACAGCCAACCTTGACTCAAAGACAGGCCAGACCATTGTTGCTTTAATGAAAGAGCTGAATAAAAAAGAAGGGATCACCTTTCTTTTCTCAACACATGACCACTTCATCATGGAACAGGCCGACCGCCTTATTGAAATGCATGACGGAAGAATTAAGAAATAAAGGAGAAGGTCATGAAATACCTATTCAAACTTGCTCTTAAAAATATAATGAAAGCCAGAAGAAGAACAATACTCACTTTTCTGATGCTTTCTTTCGGTGTAATGGTTTATCTCATTATGGAAAGCATGCTGGCCGGTTTTGACAAAGCTTCTTTTCAGAACTTCATAGATTTTGAGACGGGCCACTTTAAAATCAGAAACGAAAATTTTGATGAAGACCATCCTTATGATACTGACTATTCTCTTAAAAATACAGACCAGATAGAAGAAAAGCTGAAGAATCTTGATTTTGTAACAGGTTATACTTCACGAATTAATTTTCTCTCTGAAATTGACAACGGAATTGACTCTACTCCTGTAATAACAGTCGGAGTCGATCCAGAAAATGACAGCAAAGTATTCAGTTTGAAAAAGTATATTATTAAAGGCAGTCTTGAAAAGGGAGGTGCTCTTTTAGGAAAGACTCTTGCGGATGATATGAAAGTTGATGCTGGTGACATCATATACATTACATTCCGCTCGAGTAAAGGTATGTTCACTTCAATAGAGCTTTTAATAACAGGACTTGTACAGTCTGCTGATCCGAAAGTAAACAATCTTACAGTCTTCATTAACCTTGATGAGGCAAGGGAGCACATGGGCGTGGAAGGAGCAACAGAAATAACTTTCAGGGTAAAAGATTATCAGGAGCCTGAACGATATACCAAACAGCTTGAATCGGATTTTTCCGGTTTCCGGGTCCAGAGCTGGAAAGAACTATCAACTGACTTTACAGCCCTCATGTCCACTAAAAGGGCAGGAGGCAGATATTTTTTACTCTTTATTGTGGTAATAGCACTTGTTGGAATTATAAATACGCTGCTGATGTCGGTTTATGAGAAAAGACGGGAAATAGGTACACTCATGGCTCTCGGCATGGAGCACAATGAAATCAGAAATGTATTTATGATCGAAGGATTTCTGATTGGCTTCTTTGGGAGCATCTGCGGCCTGATAATCGGAACCATTACCAATCTTTATTTTATTTATTCTGGAATTGATTACACAGCAATGGTAGGTGAAGGAGGAATGGGATTCAATGTTATGGGAGTTATTAAATCATCGTGGGTTATCTCTGCATATATAAGCTCATTACTCATAGTTGTATTCGCCAGTGTTCTATCAAGCTATTATCCTGCTAAAAAAGTTATGAAGATGAATCCGGCTGAATGCCTTAGAACTGTCCAATAAAATTGAACTGCGATTATTTGCAGTTCAAATAATCTGCTCCGGAGGTTATTATGATTTTCAAATTCGCATTACGAAATGTTTTAAGAAATAAAAAAAGATCCTTTTTCACTGTGCTGACTATTTTTCTGGCTGCTATTGTAGTCGGATTCTCTCAGGGCTGGATAAACGGACTTATAGGCGTGTATATAAATAACTTCACAAAATACATGACCGGACATGTGCGCATTTCAACAGAGGAATATATAAAACGGGAGAAGTTTCTTCCTGTTGATGAACTGATAAACGACTCAGACAATCTCGTTAAAGATATAGCAAAACTCGATGGTGTCAGCAGGGTCCGGGAAAGGATCAGGTTCGGCCTTTTATTGGGCAACAGGGAGAATACCACCGAGTCCATAGGCATGGGCATAAATTTAAAAAACAATGAGTTTGACCTTGCGAATAAACTTGTACAGGGAGAAATATCCGACACAGGGATATATATCGGAGAAGGACTTGCGGAGAAACTCAGTATCAGCCATGGACAGGACCTGCTTATCGCGACAAAGACATCCGAAGGCGGACTTAACGGTATTAAACTGAAAGTTCAGGGTATTTTTAAATTAAGGATGGCGTATGATAAAAAGATGTTCTTTATAAGTCTTGATAATGCAAAAAAATTACTGAAGATTCATAACGGAACCACAGAACTTCTGGTCTTTGCTGATGATGTTTCACTGACCGATGATCTGAAAAGCATGATTTCAGCATTTCTGCCTCAAGGTTTAAATGCACAAACCTACAAAGAACAGATTGGTGAGTTTTATAATCTATTATCTACAATGAAATCCTTCTACAGTTTCATACTCACATTAATTCTTTTTCTAGCGTCCTTTGTAATCATTAATACAATGATGATGGCAATATTCGAACGAATCAGGGAAATCGGAACCATGAAAGCAATGGGGATGAGTGACAGGGAACTGTTTCTTAACTTCACCTTCGAAGGAGCAATTCTTGGAACAGCAGGAGGAATATCAGGTGCTGTAGCAGGATTCTTCCTGATACTTTTAGTGGCCCATAACGGGATTGATTTTACCACTCAGATAGAGAATCTTGATATGCCTTTTGAATATATACTAAAGCCTCAGATAGGAATATTAGAACTTCTTATTGCTCTGGGAATTTCTATTATTGTACCGTCACTTGCGGCTATGCTACCCGCAAGATACGCGAAAAAACTCATGCCTGCGGAAGCATTAAGGAAATAAGATATTTTCCTTAATGCATACTCGTTAAGAAGGTATTAAAAAAAACAGAATAATTTCTTAACTCTATTGAATATTCCCACCGGCAGATTCAGGAGATGCTTGGGGGTTCTGCCGGAAAAATAAATCTGACTTACACAGCTGATTAATTTTAGCATAATAATCCAAAATTAACTTTACAAAAAAAACTGCTATTGAAAAATTTTATATGCTATATCTATTACACTTTAATTTTATTTACAATTTGATCCAATGAATGAAAAATTTATACCCAAATTTTTTGCAAGATCCCCGCTATTCCAGACCGTATACGGCAGCCTTAAATTAAAAAAGAATGACAGTCATCCGGTTTTCAAAACCGCAGAGAAAATAATTGTAAACGGTTGTAATGGTGAAAAACTGCTGTGCTATTACTCAGGACAGCCTGACGGGAATCCGGCCGGTACAGTACTTCTGATTCACGGATGGGAGGGAAGTTCCGACTCTTCATATATTAAAAGTGCAGCCAAATACCTATTCAACAAGGGATATAATATCTTCAGATTAAATTTAAGAGATCACGGTGACAGCCATCATCTGAACGAAGGCATCTTCAAGTCCACACTTATAGATGAAACATTTACCGCTGTATGCGAAGTGGCAAGCTTTAAAAAAAATCTCCCTTTCTTCATTGCAGGGTACTCACTCGGAGGCAACTTCGCGCTCAGGATCGCTTTAAGAGGAACAAAGATAAAAAACCTGAAACACGTGGTTGCAGTAAGCCCTGTTATTGACCCGGCTGCCTCAACTAAAGCGACTGATAAAACAGGTATAATCAGATATTACTTCCTGAAAAAATGGAAAAGGTCCATGGAAAAGAAACAGAATCTCTTCCCTGACCTTTATGATTTCACTGCCGTTTTGGACCTGAAAAGCATATGGGAAATGACTGAAAAAGTTATAACTGAACATTCTGAATTCAGCAGCAATGAGGAATATTTTTCAAAATACACACTTACCGGAAATACATTCAAAAATTTAAAAACGCCAACCACAATTATTACTTCAATAGACGACCCTATTATTCCTGTTGATGACTTTTATGAGTTAAAATCGAACGGCAAGCTGGAAATTATTATTCAACCGTATGGCGGACATAACGGATTTTTTGATTTCTTCCCTTCAATAGTCTGGTATCACGAAAAGATGGCCCGTATATTTAATCAGTATTAAACATTTTTCTGCAACCGGGTACACATCTTTATGTCTGCTAAAAATATTCTGTAAACGGCAGGATTATTTTTCTCATATTGACTTAGTATTCCACTTACTGTAATATAGTAATAAACCATTAATTACCGCCTTATAATACCCGGCCGGTAGATTGTATGGTTTGTCCATACACTAAATAAAATTTTGAAAACATTATGACATACCTAAGGAGGAAATCATGTCAGACAATATTATAAGTAATGTTATCAATCCTGAAATTTTCCGGGAAGGAGGCATGCCGGAGACCGCATTCATGGATCATAGTAATTATAATATGGCAGACCGTCCCGATTCGCTGGATAATAAAACTATTTACCTGGTAGATACCGGATTTGGCGGAAGCGCCAGATTTATGATAAAACTGCAGGAATATTTTAAGGAAGTCATGCCTTCAGTAAAAACTGTCCGCAAAAGAAAACCGGGCATTCCATTTATGGGAAATGCCCCGGAACTGTGGAATGAAATCAAAGAAAAAGGAGATGCCGCCATACTAGGGGTGGCAGGCTGACCCGGATGTGTCGGGGGCGTTGCCTCCGGATGCAGAGAACTTGAAAGCATGGGCGTGCCGACTGCGCCTCTATCAACTGTGGCTTTTAAAGCAGCCGCCAACGCCGGATTTGGCGGTGATACACCTTTTATATATACACCTGACCCTGTAGTCGGCGCAAGTGATGATCTGCTTCTTTCCTATGTCAAAGGCAAAAGCCCTGATACAGGTAAAATCGTATTTGATGAAATCATCGACGCTCTGACCAGAATTCCGGAAAAGAACAAAACAGCAGAGAAATATCAGGCAGCTATACCGCAGGGTATTCTGAAACCTGATACCGAAGATAATCTTCAGCGTCTTTTTTATGAAAAAGGCTGGACTGACGGGCTTCCGGTAATACTTCCGACTCAGGAGCGCGTACAGAAAATGCTAATCGAAACAAGTGCCTTTCCTGAAGATATTGTCGCAGAACCGAATTTTCTAAATCCGACACAGCTGACGGTTATGAATGTTGCAGTAGTCGCGGTAATGGCAGGTGCAAGACCTGAGCATTTTCCTGTAATTTTAGCCGTTGCTTCAAGCGGTGAACGAGCCATTCTCGGCTCGACCACTCCTTTTGCCGCAATGCTGTTAGTAAACGGCCCGATAAGAAACGAAATCGGTATGAACTCAGGATTAGCAGCTTTCAGCCCTGTTAATATTGCAAATTCCGCCATAGGCCGCTCCTGGTCATTATTAGGTGCTGTAACCGGCGGGCACAAACTGAAAAATACATTATGGTCATCTCAGGGAAACGGTATCGCATACAACAATCTTTGTATAGCGGAAAATGAAGAAAGAAGCGTTTGGGAACCTTTTCATGTTCAAAAAGGATTTAAACGAGAAGAAAGCGTAGTGAGCATATTCCGCGGATGGACTTTCAGCCACAGCATGGGGGCCGCATCTTTCCGATCATATGCAGAGGAGGCAGCCATTTTGCTTCAGTCATTTTCAGCTTATAATGCTTCCGCTACGCTTATTCTGGATCCTTTAGTTGCAATGAGTCTAAAAGAAAATAATGGATTCCGCACTAAAGAAGATTTCAGCAGAATTATTTCCGAAACAACTGAAATGACAGCTGACCGCTTCTGGAAAACGGATTATGTCGATTTCCTTACACGCCCACTGGCTGATAAAGGGGAAGAGCCGTATGCATCATGGATAAAACTATCCGGTGATGCGCTTATAAGACCATATCATGATCCTGAAAAAATTAATATTATTGTAACCGGTGGAGAAACAAGCCCGGTATTTAAAGCATGCGATTTCGGTTATATTAATAGCTTCTCAATAGATAAATGGCGTGCAGACACCGGATATATGTGTAAAGACGGTTCATGCGGGTTACCGGATGCTCCGGTTGAATATGATGATTAGTGAAACATATCTATGCTTATACTCCAGTATGATTCAATTATAAAACAACCGGCCGGTATTTTGGCCGGTTAATTCACAACTACTTCAGTCATTTATAAAAATTTAATAATGAACAACCCTGCCGCAAGCAGCGGGATATCAAAAACTAAAAATCCTTTCCGCGGCAAGCCGCGGAGAACTAAACTAAAAGAGATTAAAAATACAGAATCTTGTTTTATGGAACAGTGTTCTCTTGGTAAAAAAATGTTGACTTTACGAGATTTCGCACAGATCGTAAAATTTCTTAACTAAAATCACATTTTGTTATTTTTTTATTCGCCCATTACTGATTTACCTGATTACATGGAGCCTTATGACAAAAAAAAGCATTATTCGTAATTATAAGATCTATTCAATCGGTTTCGGTATTTTAGTTGCATCAGCCTTCAGGGTTATTGCTCCTGTCTTTGTTGCATTTAAATCTCCTGCTCTTGATACCGCATTCACTATTATGTGTTTTTTCAGCGGAATAATCGTCGGGCTGTTTTCCTATTCTATCGGAAAAATAACACTGGTTCGTACTATCCGTGAGATTCATACATGTACAGAAAAATTATTCGAAGGCGATTGACCCTGTCATCTGCTATATCAAACAGAGTTTCGGAAAGCGAATCAACGCTTCAATCTACGAGCAGGACAATACAGGAAATTGAGAAAAGTTCTGAAGAAATGACTTCCATAATGAATATAATTAACGATATCGCGGATAAGATCAATCTGCTTTCACTGAATGCTGCAATTGAATCGGCCAGGGCCGGCGAAGCAGGCCGGGGATTTGCAGTCGTTGCTGATGAGATTTCCAAACTTGCTGAGCAGACAAGCATGAGCGTTAAAAACATAGACAATCTTATAAAGACAAATCATAATGACGTAATAAAAGGTGTTTCAGGAATAAACAGCATCATAGAAATAACACAATATGTCATCAATAATATTACTGATGTAACATCAACCGTTAAAGAAATTGAAAACATTATGCAGGTACAGCTCGATCATAATGACAACGTAAATAAGGAAGCACAAAAAATTCAAAAGGTTATTTCAGAAACAAATAATGCTTTTACAATGTACAGCGATTCTTCAGATAAAATAAACAAATCAATTCAGGAAATTGGTGAATTAGTTTTAACAAATTCATCATCCGGAGAGGAACTGGCGGCATCGGCAAAGGAAATATCTGATATGACCACCCAGTTAAATAGTAAAATCAAAATTTTTAAGACTTAAAGTATTTTTATTGTTTGTTTTTAAATTACTTATGAATTCATTTCCCGGATGAACCTGACTAAATTAAAAAGTCAGTAAACAATCATGAAACATTTTTTAAATAAAATATTTATTGTCTCAGGTATATTCTGCTTATCCTTTTCATTGAGAGCTGCAGAAGAAAAAAGCACAAAAGAAGAATATAAACTTCAGCAATATGAAGAAATAAAAAAAGAGCAGAAGAAGGAATTTAAAAGAGGTGTTTATAAAAGCACGAAGAAAGACTATGTTAACGACTGGATCGGGAAAGATATTAATTATCAGAAAAAAGTTATTAAACTTAAAAAGGATTACAGAGATTGGGTTATAGATAAAATTAAAAATAAACAAAGTGTCCGCTTTAAAGACTATGAACCTCTGAAATTAATGACCCGTGTGGAAAAACAAATTCTGTCCGAATACCATAACATGCTTTTTGAAAAGCAGAAACAGCAAAAGCCGGTTAATCGCAGAAAGAAAAGAATAAAACAAACTCAGCCTGAAAAAAAACCCGCTGAGAAAAATAATAATACATCAATTAAAACTGATAATAAAATTCAGGCAATACCGGAAGAAATACCGGCTGATAATGCAGAGAATGAATATTTTTATTATATTCTGCTTGGGATTGCAGGAATTCTAATTATTATTTCAGCTATTTTTTTAATAAAAAAATACAGAAACCAGGAATAAGTTTAACTTTTTTAATTTTATATATAAGTGCCTGATATAACTCTAAAGGCTAAAAAAATTAAAACTTTAACTTATCTTTTAACGAATCCTTTGCATCATCAACGGATCCTGATTTAACTGCATCCTTAACAGTGTCTTTTGCTTTATCCTTTGCCGCATCCTTGACATCCCCTACAGAATCCTTAATCAGTTCCGTAATCGAAGGAAGTTTAGGTTTTATTAATACAGGCCTGGGTTTACTCATCGATCCGGTTACTTTATACTGAAGGTCTACTCTGCCCTCTTCATTGGTCAGCTTTTTCATTGCCACTTCTGTAACCTTGTCAGGTTTGACATATTTTTTAAGGTTTCCCACATTAGCTTTTTCAACATTCTTTTTAATACCGGATTTTACAGATGCTCCATGCTTTTCCTCCAGAAGCATTTCCATATCAAGGTTAACAGCTTTTGATTTTATATTAACCATACCTTCGTATGTCAGAAGATAGTCTTTTGTTGGAATTTTCCCGTCTTTTAGTTTTACTACATTGTTTTTATACCATACGTTAACATAGGCATCTTTCCAGGAAATCGTATCTTTTAAAAACGAAAATTTGCCGCAGTATCTGGTAAGCTGTTCTGCCGATTTCATTTTTTCAAATATCTGAAGCCCTGTCATTATGCCGTAAGGAAGCCCCATCTTCAAACTTACTTCCGGATTCAGGACTCTTGTCTTTTTGTCAAACGGGATAATCTTCCCGTCAATGTCAAATCCTATATCGAAAGATTTGACGCTTCCGGATTTCATTTTTCCGATTGTCTTTATACCCATTTTGATATCCATCCCGATGGAATCCCTGTTCTGCAGATCATCAGGATCAATATTAATTGAATGTACAAGAACTGTAAGATCATATGCCTGAAAAGTCTGGCCAGGCCCCTGATCAGAATACTTAAGCTGTCCTTTTTCAATTCCAACCTTTCCTATTGTTATTTCTATGGGGATATTATCCGCGGTAAGCGGTTCTGATTTAGCAGCGGGTTCCTTTACTTTTTTAACTTCTTTTTTTCCCTGACTTTTGTCTGTGGACGGGGTTATTAAATCAGAAAAATTAAACTTTCCGCTTTTATATTTGATTACATTGATAACCGGTTCATAAAGTACAAGCTCATTCAGAATAAACCTTCCTGAAAGAAGAGGCAGGAATTGTATTTTAAAATTGAATGCCTGTAATCCTACAAAAAGGTCCTTTGCTGCTACCGGCTTTCCCTTTAAAGAGGTAAGCTGTTTTTCCGTTTTGTAATTCGATATTTTTACTTCTTTGACTTCTATACCGGAGGCAATCGCGAATACTCCAATGTCAATATCCTTAAGAGTAACATGCCTGTGCAACGCTTTCTCCATGCCGGCAGCTATCATCTCTTCATCAACCACAATCATTATCACCACACTTGCTGCGACCAGTAATACAACAAGTACACCAATGACTATTCCGATCCATTTAAATATCTTTTTCATAATTTTTCTCCGGTAAAATTATATGAAATATAGAGTAATTTAAAAAACATACGAGGTCAAATTCTTTTTAAAGAAGCGGAGAAAAATAATTTATTCAATATTGGTAACTATTCAGCTGTTATCAATCTATGAGCAAATGCCATTTCCGGTTAAAAAACAGAATCATAGATTAATTTTAGACCTGACAGGAAAAGAACTATATAAAGGTAGCGGTATATAACTTCCTGCCTGATTTTATTCAAAATAATATAACCCAGCTTCACACCTATCGGAGCAAGAGGCATAAGAATAAGAGATGTCAGCAGATTAGCCGGATCAAACTGTCCGAGTACTGCATACGGGATTAGTTTAAGGGAATCTCTAAAAATTAACCCTACTATACAAATTAATTGACTTAATCCAATAAGAATAATAATTATCCAACAAAAAGCAATA
>JAFGDQ010000072.1 GCA_016932015.1 Spirochaetota bacterium
ATTATCTATTAAATAAATAATAGATAAAATTATTTATAATATTTAGGCAATAAATATTTCAAATAACAAATAAATTTTATCCGGAATTGACCTTGCTTTAAAAAAGTAGACAGAAGGAACGCCCCATAGGAAAATAAAATACTAAGGGGAGTTTTATGAAATACGGTAAAGAAACAAAAGAACAAGTCGTGCTCCGTATCTTAAACAAAGAGACAACGATAAGACAGATGTCCGAAGAATTAGGAGTACATTATACAACAGTAAGAGACTGGGTAAGGCAATATCGGAATAAGAAAGAGGAATCCTTCCCAGGAACAGGTCATTTAAGTGCATCAGATGCAGTGCGTATTCCGGCGAATCCTGCCACCCATTCCGGGTTTTACCTGCCACCTTTAAGTCATTAGCAATTCCAGTAACAATTACTAATCAAGTGGCAGGAAATTTCCAGAATTATTTTTCCTCATAGACTCACCCTTCAGATTTATTTTATGCGAGCTATGTATCAGCCTGTCGATGAAAGCATCAGCAATAGTCTGATCCCCGATCACATCGAACCACTGTTTAACAGGAAGTTGAGTTGAAACAATAGTTGAAGATATCCCGACCCTGTCTTCGATAATTTCAAGAAGCATTAAACGGGAATCTTTGTCAAAAGGAGAAAGCCCGAAATCATCCAGGATGATAAGATCCTGAGATTTGATTTTCTTTATTTCCTTTGCATAAGTTCCGTCCGCCTTCCTTACTTTCAGATTTGAGAATAATTTAATACAGTTAAAGTATAAAACATTGTATTCATTAAGACAGGCATGCTGACCTATGGCACTTACGATGAAACTCTTCCCTACGCCGGTTGCACCTGTGATTATGATATTCTCGGCTTTCCTGATCCACTCTGAAGTTGCAAAGCGCATAAGCTTATTCTTGTCGAGGTTTCTTGCAGAGGAGACACTAACTTCCTCTATGCTCGCACGGTAACGGAAGCGTGCAGCTGCAAGCCGCCTTGTAAGCTTTCGATTGTACCTTTCATCCCATTCTGCATCAATAAGGAAAGCAAGCATCTCATCAGGTGTGATATCATTCTTCATCCCGACTTCATGTGTTTCACGGAAGGCTCTGACCATCCCGTGAAGTTTCATAGACTGCATTTTTTCAATTGTAGCTGTGTTATTCATTTATCCTCCTGGTTGTTTTAGTTGTAATAGTTTATTCCCCTGATGTTTTCATGATCGGGGAGTCTCTCGAAGAGATCCGGCTCATCATCATTTAATACCTCCATATTGTTTTTTAAAATGTTTTCTATTGCCTTGTATGAACAGCATTCGTAACGCAATGCTCTCTCGCATGCTTTTACGAGTCTTTCTGCGGAATATTTTTTTGCGAGGTTTAAAATACCGAGACATGTTTTATATGCCTGTTCCGGGTGCTCCTTTGATAGCAGTACTGTTTCAATCACATCCTTTACAGGCAAACCAAGATTAGCTGCCCATTTTATAAAACGATCACTGCTCCAGTCTGCCATCCACTGGTGATTAGGTGGCATATGTTCTTTAAGGGTAGTATATCCGTTTACTTTTCTGTTCCTTGTATGAATCGCTATACGAGTGTTATTTTCGTATATTTCCACGGTTTTTGCGGTAAAAAAGAGATCAATATACTTTCCTCTGGCACGGTATGGGACGCTGTAGTAGTGTTTGTCTTCGCTTAAGTACACGTGATAATTAAATTGAACCTTAAGACGTTTGTAATGCCTGATCTCGTATAGCTGATTCGGAAGAGGTTTCAGGGCATCTTTTTCAATCTCGTTAAAAAGGTTACTTCGTGAGATCTTAGGCCGCTGCATTGGTTTGTTATTGTACTCTTCTAAAAGCTCACGGATTCTTTTGTTTAAATCGGGAAGAGAAAAGAATTCTTCGTTGCGTATCCTTGCGAATATCCATGAATAGACAATTTTCACAGCATTCTCCACAAGAGGTTTATCCTTCGGGCGATTAGGCCTTGCCGGGAGAATTGTTGTATTGTAGTGCCTTGCGAAATCCAGGTATTCAGGGTTTATATCAGGCTCGTATTTATCTGTTTTTGTTACGGCAGACTTCAGGCAGTCAGGAACAACTGCGAGAGTTACACCTCCGAAATACCGGAATGCGTTTTCATTTGCTTGTATGAAATTTTCTTTTTTCTGATTCTCTGTTGCTTCAACATATGCTAACTGGCTGGCTCCCAGCACTGCTACGAAAATCTCAACCGGTATTACTTCTCCTGTACAACGGTCAATTATATTTAACTTTTTACCGGTAAAGTCTACATACATCTTATCCCCGGCCTTATGCTCTATTCGCATGCTTATTTCCGAGGCTTCTTTCCATACCTGGTAATGATAACAGAACTGCGAGTAACTGTATCCTTCAGGTTCTTCTGTTTTGTATTCTTCCCATAAAAGCTGTAGGGTTACACCGGTACGTTTTAATTCCTTGCTATAGTATTCAAATTTTGATGCAAGCTTTCTGTATTTCTCTTTGTTTTCTTTTTTGTCTCCGCTTATTATTTCAAGCAGTGTATCATCCGGCATATCCTTTATGTCGGTGTATTTGAGATTTGCTTTTTTGAGATCGTTTATATATTGTGCTATCACCGGTCTCGATAGTCCAATTACCTGTTCTATCTTGCGGTTGCTTAAACCGGCTTCCTCTGAAAGCCTTACAATTTCCCTTATTTTTTTCATTGACGTCTTCCTCTTTGCCATTCCTTTCTCCTATGTATTTTCCATAGGAAAAAATTATTATTTTTGAGGAATTGTTAATGACTTTTTATTTGCTAAGTGGCAGGTAAAACCCGGAATGGGTGGCAGGTATTTTCCGGAATACCCGGCAGGTTATTTCCGGAATCGGTGGCAGCTATCAGCCGGAATCTGCAGCAGAGTTAAAAAGGCTATTAAAGGAAAATAGAGATTTAAAAGAGGAGAACGAATTCCTAAAAAAAGCCGCGGCCTTCTTTGCGAAAAGCCAGAAATGAGGTATCAAATGATACAACAAAGCAGCTCGCATTTTAAGGTGACAAAGATGTGCCGAACATTAGGGGTAAGCAGGAGCGGCTATTATGCTTTTTTGAATCGACCAGAAAGCGAAAGATCAAAGCGGCATAAATATGTATTGGAGCAAATACGAATAATACATAGAGCAAATCATGAGATATACGGATCACCGAATATTACAGCAGAATTGCGGGAGACAGGAATAATCGTAAGCAGAGGACAAGTAGCCCGTCTCATGAGAAAAAAAGGTATAAGGTCGAAAGTCAAAAAGAAATATAAAGCAACGACCGATAGCAAGCATAATCTACCGGTAGCTGAGAATATACTAAACCGTGAATTTAAAGCAGAAAGGCTGAATCAGAAATGGGTTTCAGATATAACATATCTATGGACAGATGAAGGCTGGCTATATCTTGCAGGTATTTTAGATCTTTTTGACGGAGCGATAGTTGGATGGTCAATGGATAAACGTATGAAAAAAGATATTGTAATCAATGCTCTTAATGAAGCCTGCAGGAGAAGAAGGCCGGAAGAAGGTCTCATTTTGCATTCAGATAGAGGAAGTCAGTATTGTAGCAAAGAATATCAGAAAATGATTACAAGAAGAAAATTCGTTTGCAGTATGAGCCGGAAAGGTAATTGCTGGGATAATGCTCCGATGGAATCATTCTGGGGAAAGCTGAAGACTGAATGGATCTATGGTAGAAGATTTAAAACCCGCGAAGAAGCAAGGCGAGCAGTTTTTGAGTATATTGAATTGTTTTACAACAGGAAGAGACGGCGTTCAGTAAATGGATATATCGCACCACTAAAATTCGGGGACGCTGCATGATATTGGATTTACATGGGGAATTCCTGATGTCTGCGATTCTGGAGCAAGGTCATTATGATGTATTCACGTATCCGGTTTAATTCATCATCATTACGTACAATATGTTCATAATAATTTCTTTGCCATAATTTACCCATTC
>JAFGDQ010000073.1 GCA_016932015.1 Spirochaetota bacterium
TATCCTAGGTTTAATAATTGGATTCAACAAGCTGAAAGACAATGAACCTCAGGAAGAAGAAGTAGGTCAAACATATTACTAAGAGACCAAATTTTTTTTATTTTTTTATTTTAAGTTATAAAGGAATTGATTAATCTCTGTCTTGCCGCTGTTTCCCGTTTTAATTAAAATATCAGACTTTTTTAAGATTTTTGTTATTTCAATTGTCTGATAAAGATTTAACTCTTACTTTAGACATATAGAGAAAAATATATTTGACTTTCTAAAATCACCTGGAGAGCTTTATATTAAGCCTTTTCTGTAATAATCGGGATAAAGATATAATTGATTTAATATAACAGGAGTTTACAGTTTGATGAATTTTGTCCGCCATACTGTTCTTAACAGGACTACACACATTTTTCTTTTTACAACAGTATGTATTTTTAGTCTTTCAGGCACGGTTTCATCACAGGAATCATACAATTTCAGTATGACTCTGAAAAACCGTATACTGAGTATTACAGCTCAGGATGCTGATATTAAAAATATTCTGTCGGAAATTTCAGATATTACCGGAATCAGCGTTTCTTATCCGAAATACATTAACAAAAAGGTTACAACAAGATTAACAAAAGTTCCTCTGCCAGAAGCTCTTAAGAGTCTGCTTAGAGGCATGAATTATACGGTAATCTACTCATATCTTGAAAAAAAAGACAGATTCAAAGTGTCTGAAATTTATGTATTGCCTGAATACAGCAGAAGAAGTGCAGTAAGAACTAAATCAAAATTTAGTAATACCGAGCGTCGTATACAAAGTTACGAGCGCAGAATACGTTTTCTTACAGAACGTATGGAAAAGCTCGAACCTGATAGTCCGCGCAGACGTACTTATGAAAGACGGCTTCGTAATTATCAAAACCGGCTGGACAGGCTAAGACAAAACCACTGATAATTATTGACCTTTACATAAAGAAGCCGAGGCATCCTGTATTTTAAAATTAAACTCTTTTACTTCAAAATATTAAATTCTTATAATATAATTATAAAGTAGAAACTTATAACTATAATGTTACATTATAGTTTTACAATTCACATGTTTCATATTTTTTTGCTATGCGGAACTTTTTAAACGAAAAAGCTGATTTTAAAAAAATTAATTTGATTTATTTATTCTTTCCAAAATCAGATTGACTTCCTGTCGCTTTCCTGATGACATACGGACAACAAATTCAACAGGTGCCTCAATGAACTTCAGCCTGATCAATCGCATTATTGAAAATATCTCCGGGGTAATAGTGGGCAAAATCAAATCAATTGAACTGCTCATGACAGGTCTCCTGGCAGACGGACATATTCTGATTGAGGATATTCCGGGACTCGGAAAAACGCTTCTTGCAAAGTCGCTGGCCAGAAGTATAGGAGCTTCTTTTAAAAGAGTACAGTTTACACCTGACCTTCTGCCTGCAGATATAACAGGTTTTAATATTTATAATCAGAACTCGGGAGAATTTATTTTTCAGCCAGGGCCGGTAATTACCAATGTTCTGCTTGCAGACGAAATAAACAGAACAATACCCAGAACACAGTCAAGCCTGCTTGAAAGTATGGAGGAACGTCAGGTAACCATAGACGGACAGACATATCCGCTGCCTCAGCCGTTTTTCGTACTCGCTACCCAGAACCCGATAGAACTTGAAGGCACTTTTCCTCTTCCTGAAGCACAGCTTGACAGATTTCTGCTCCGTATACGGTTAGGATATCCGGAACACGCAGAAGAATTAAGTATTCTCGACCGGTTTCAGGAGGAAGATCCGCTTGAAAAGCTGTCTCCAGTATCTGCACCGGCTGATATTTCAAGAATTCAGCAGGCAAGAAAGAGTATACACATTTCTTATCCTGTAAAAAAATATATCGTTAATATTGTTGAAGCAACACGCCAAAGCAAAGCACTCAGACTCGGTGCAAGCCCGCGCGGTTCCTTAGGGCTCATGAGAGCCGGACAGGCACTTGCAGTATTGAGAGAACGCGATTATGTGCTTCCGGACGATATAAAATACCTTGCGATACCGGTGCTTGCTCACAGGCTTATTCTGAGAGAGGAAGAAGAACTTCGCGGACTGACACAGGAATCATTGCTTGAAGAGATAATTTCTGAAATTCCTGTTCCCTCCGCGTAAAAAAATCGGGACATGGAAGCAATACAGGACCGCCGGGTAACAAGCATTTTCACAACATCGGTAATACTTATACTGGTGGGAATTTTTCTTTTCACTGCCCTCCTTAACAGGGAATACGGTCTTGCAGTTCTGTGTCTGATAATTTTCGGTATTTCCTTTATATTCAGATTATGGACAAGGTATAGCCATAGAAAAATAAAAGTTTCGTCATATCTTGACAGGACAAAATATTTCTGCGGTGATAATGTGTCTCTGGGTATTGTCATTGAAAACAAAAAATTCCTGCCGGTTGCTGTTGAAGCGTTTTTCGGGAATAATAAATTTATGTCAGAATTTTTATCAGAGAACGTACCTGAATTTGAGGATATTCTGTTATGGCATCAACGGGCTGTTTTTAACTGGAAACTAATCGCGAATAAACGCGGAGTACATGCAATTGGCCCTGTCAGAACCAAATCCGGCGATTTATTCGGATTTTTTAAAAAGGATACGGGGCCCGCACTGACTCAGCAGATAATAGTGTTTCCAAAAATTTCGGATCTAAAACAGTTTTCACTTCCAAGGCGTGATTTCTTCGGTGCTCCCGGAGGCAAAAGCCCGGTTGATGATCCGGTTTATATACTCGGAACTTCAGATTATCATTACGGCCGTCCTGCAAAGCGTATACACTGGAAAGCAAGCGCGCGTCATTTTCGTCTTCAGGAAAAAATCTTCGAGTCTTCTCATCAGGAGAAAGTTCTTATTATTCTTGATGCTGAAGAATTTGTACAGACTCAGTCTGAAGAAGCATTTGAAAGTATAATAGAAACTGCAGCTTCCGCAGCTGTCACAATAAGCAGGCAGGGCTGTGCTGTCGGATTTTTAAGCAATTGCATTATGCATGACAGTGACAATCAGTTTATACCCGTATCTGCAGGAACCTCGCAGCTGTCTTTAATTCTGGAAGCAATGGCCAGACTTAAATTCGAGACTGCAGGTTCTATCGTAAATATTTTAAAAAAAGGAATAACAATACCTTCAGGTACAAGCTGTATGTTTTTTTCATGTACGAAAAATACCTCAGCACAGGAACTTATTCATCATTTTAAATACAGAAGATTGCCTATCGTATTTTATTCTTTTGAAAAAGCGAATGAACTGCGAAAAGACATTAGTGTAATTAAGGCACCGGACTTTCCGGAGCATGAACAAGATGATATTTAAAAGAAAAACAACACTGCCGTTTCTCTTAAACTCAGTAATGGAAATCTGCTGGATGTATGCAGTCGCTGTGTTTTTAACATCAACATTGAAAAGCCGAATTTTTCCATTTGCCGGTGCAGTTATTATTTTTGCGGTTTCAGCTTTATTAATGCGTTTAACCAATGGCAAAGGTTTCCGGAAAATAATTCTTATAATTTTCCATACTTTAGCTTTTAGCATAACGGCAATTGTTACTCTGTATATTACTTATTATTCCTCCGATCAACTACAGGGAATAGACAAAATTATCATTATTTTTACCGCGGCAAGGTCTGCTGTTGAATGGCTTGTTTTTCTTATTATTGTTTTATGGTGCATTTTATTCTGGATTGGGGGATCCGCCGCATCCGGACGGATTATTAACCATTATTCTATATGCTCAAGATTTGATCTTGGAATAGCTATGTTCTTTTTTCTGTTTATATTTAAACTTTTAATTTATGTAAAAGGCGGTATTCAGATAAATGATGCAGCTTTAAGCTGTGTATTTCCATTTTTTATTACCGGACTGACTTCACTCGGTATATTAAAAGCTAAAAAGAAATCAGCTGCTTTTCTGTCCGGATATCACGGTACCGGTACTGTCGCAGGCATTGCAGTTGCAATATTACTATGTATTGCAATTATATTTTTTCTTATGCCTCTTTTTACACAAATCGCTGATACAGGTTATGGTATTCTGAAACAGGGAGCTGATTTCGTAATTCCTTCAATTAATAATTTTCTCCGTTTTATACTAAGCCCGCCAAGAGTAAATCAAATTCCATCGGAAAACTCTTCCGCGACAGGTACAGATTTAAAAATTAAACCTGAAACCAACATCGGTATTGTAGATATTATTATCGTATGGTTTTTCAAGATTATTATACCTGTACTTATAATATTTATTACAGGATTTTTATTTTATTATCTATTCAAATGGATGTTTTCCAGAACATCGATTATTAATCCTGTTGAGAAAAAAACAAAAAGCAGTTTTCAGTGGTTATTCAAACTGCTGTACTTTTTTATCTTTATATTCGGATTAATTTTTAAAAAAATCAGGGGCTTCAATAAAGCTTCTGAATTTTATCAAATGCTTTTATTATGGGGACATAGAAGCGGAACTTCAAAATACTTGAATGAGACTCCGCTTGAATATGGAAACAGACTCAAAACCGGATTTCCTCATCTTGAATATGAAATAAAGCTGATAATAAACGCATTTAATACTGAAGTATATGCAGGAGTAAATCCTGACCAGAAAATCATCGCTGACACCCGATCAGCATGGAAAAAACTGCGCAATCCGCTTAACTGGCCCGCGAGACTCGGAAATTTAATATTCAGGAATGACTATTAATGAATTCCACTATCTGTTAAAGATGAAACCTATATGTTTACAGATAATTTAAAAACCAGTATTAAATTTGTTTTTTAAAAAACAGTTATAAAATTCTCTGTCGAATAATTATGGAAAAAGGGTAAGGTAAACAGAATAGTTTAAACATTGACAATTATCTGATCCCGGCCGTTCAATTTAGCCTTATATAATTTCATATCAGCCTCTTTCAGCAAGGTCTCAATATTTTTATCTTCAATACAGGCAGCTATGCCTGCGCTAAAGCTGACTTTTTGTGATACAGGAAACTGGTATTGCTGAACATTTGCTTTAAGCTTTTCAGCAATAAATCCCGTTTCTTCAAGATTTGATTCCGGACATAGAATGAGAAATTCTTCCCCTCCCCAGCGGCTGGCGATATCCGTTTTCCTGAGAACAGTACGGAATATATCCCCCAATTTTTGTAATACAATGTCACCGACTGCGTGTCCATATCCATCATTAATATTTTTAAAATAATCAATATCCAGCATAATTATTGAAAAAACCGATTTATATCTATTATGTCTTTCATATTCCTCTGATAATTTCTCATGCATTGCCCTCCGGTTAATAAGCTGTGTCAGAGAATCAGTACTGGAAAGAATTTCAAGCTCTGAGTTCAGTTTAAGTAATTCCTGATTTTTCTTAAAGAATTCCATTTCGGTTAATTTTTGAATATGTCCCGCAATTATTCCAATTTCATTATACGGATACTGCGAAACCTCAAAATCCGTTCTTCCGTCAATAATCTCTTTAACTCTTTTTTCCAGATCTCTCAAAGGAGTTATCAGGTTTCTTGTAATACTTTTACTTATTATCCATCCTATAACAATTGAAAAAATGAAAACAGCCAGCAGGCTATATGTGATTTGTTTGAAAATCGGGTTAAGAATTTCATCTTTTTTAACAGTAGTAATAACTTTCCATCCTAATTCTTTTATAGTCCTGTAATAGGCAATTCTGTTGCTGTTTTCAAAAGTATATTCAAATACGCCTGACTCTTCAAAAGCAATATTATCCGGCATAGTAAGACTGTATATTGTTTGTCCAATCAGATCTTTTCTGTTATGAATAAGAATATTTCCATAAAGGTCTATTACGAAGCTATGAGAACTTGAATAAGGTTTGATCTGTTCATCTAATACTGAAATACAATTATCAATTGGAGCATCTACTGCAATTACCCCTGTTATCTCATTTTTTTCATCATACAGAACCTTGCTTAATGAAATAAGCCATTCTCCGGTTTGTATTTCAGTATAGGGTATTCCGGGCGAGATGTAAGGAGCAGATTTCAATGCTGCCTGAAACCATGGTCTTGAAACCGGCGAATAATTTTTTGGAGGTGTATAATTATTAATAACAAGTGAATTGTTAAAATATCCTGAATAAATATAATTTATGTCCGGATTTGATTTTTCCATTACAAGGAAAAGGTTTAACAATTCCCGTGTCTGTTTATTATTAAGTTTATCAGGATTTTTTACTAATTTGTGTCGGCTTAAATATTCGGTTATATTGCGGAGAGGAGTAAAATACCCGGTCAGATGATATGATACTGCCAGATTCCGCTGCTTTATTAATTCCCGGGTTGTATCCATTTTTGATTTATAGATAAAAAAAACGGTAAAACTCCCAAGAACGATAACAATACTCAGAACAAGAAAGAGAATTACCCGGAAAAGTGTATATTGTACGCTTTTATTCATAATTATTCTTATCTAAAAATTTTTAAAAAAATACAGTTAAATATAAATATTAAAAGTTAAATTTTACAATTAAAAAAAATAACAGTTAAATGTATATACTTTTTTATAATTATTTATCAGGTTATTTCTCTCATAAAAAATGCGATAAAGGCACTGTTTTTAAGGAACTTTTGAAGCAGAAGGTTTCGGCACATTACCCGTTGGGATGAACCTTAAAGCCGACGGCAGTAAGTTGACCGGAACTTATGACAGTATGACAGGACCTGTACCGATTAAAAATAGTAAAATAGAAGGAAATAAAATATCATTTGATCTGACACTTGATATTATGGGAGATAAAGTTGATTTCAAGTACCAGGGAAAAGTGGCAGTAAAAACTATGGATATTACATGGACAAGAGAGAGAGGTACAACAAGTGCTGTTATTACTTGCAAATAACTAGTAATGATCTCAATCTTCGGACGCGCAAAGTTAAACGAAGTACAGCTTTATGCGTCCGAATTATCTCCAGATACTATTAAAAATTTAAATTTATTTTAAAAAAATAGAATATAATAAATAACAGCAGATCAGCCTTTCAGTAATTAAGACAATATAACAGAAGTTTTATAAATTTATTTATTTAAAAATTCCTTAACATAGAATGTCTTACTGATTTTTCCGCAGCTATAAGTGATTTTACCGGCACAATTAGTATTCCGCGTCCGTCATATACATTAGACATAGGATCACGGTTGGTTTTAATTTCAGTAATATAAAGGATCTCTTCACCATTTTCAACACGAATACCGCATGAAGAAGTTTGTCCTACACCTTTAATGTCATAACGTACAAGCTGCCTTGTGTCCGGATTGTAATGTTTAACGGTACTGTCAAAAGGATCAGACATCCATAGAAAACCTTTATTGTCTGTACATAAATCATCAATTGATTCCATGTATTTGGTTTTCCGATAAATGATCTCAGCGCGGGGCTCACCTGGAGAAAATGCTGATACCGTTTCCAGAGTATCACTCAAATATATACGGTTCTGCTTTAAGTTATAGTGTACTCCATTTGCCAAACCAATGTTATTAAGTACAACCTCCGGTTTTGAGAATTTCCCGTCGGACATAACCATCATCATGTAAATACTTCCTTTTGGATTAAGAAAACTGAAATTACTTGAAGCAAAATAGCAATGTCCCCCTTTGTCAAAAGCGAGTCCGTTCAGAGCCGGATATTCAGGTGTAATCCTGACAGAATGAAGAAGCTCCATATCGAGCCTGTAAATGCTTCCTCCCTGCTCAATCCACTGCTGCGTGGGATATAAGCTGACACCTGTATAAAGTGCCCCGTCAGGCCCTCTATCAATTCCAAGACAAAACTCACCTAGTTTTAAAGACTTAACAACCCTGAGAGTGCCTCGTGATTTTCCGTTCAATAAATGTATTCTTCCGCTCAGATCAGTAACGTAAATACGCATGCTGTTTTTATCAAGATACAGGTTTTCGCAGCTGTGTAAACCCTTAAAAAAAACTGGACTGCCCCCCTAAAACTGGAGTGACAAATAAAACCAGTTATGGGAGAATAAGTACATGATAAAAAGAACAAAATACAGTGA
>JAFGDQ010000074.1 GCA_016932015.1 Spirochaetota bacterium
ATAATATAAATTAAAATGTAAAATCATTTTTAGAGGAATAAAATAGAAAAAATTTTTAAAATTTGTATACAAAAAATACAAGAAAAACAAATTTGTTATTTGATAATTTATTGTTTGCATTTTATATTTTTTCTTAATATACTACTACTAATTAGCCGGGGAAGATTACGGTATTTTTTAAGAGAATAATCAAATATACATAACATTGTAAATTTCCGGGTATTCTAAAACAGAGGTTGCTATATGCTTTGTGAAAGATGCAAGACTTACGAAGCTGTCTTTCATTTTACTGATATAACCAATAATGTTCAGACTGAAATTCATTTATGCAATAAATGTGCAGGAGACATTACTTTCGAAAATAAACAACAAAATGACAGTCTGTACCTTAAGACAATGTTTTCAATGATAAAAGAAAAATACCTGGAAATGAATCAAAATGAAACCGGTACAATGTGTCTGAATTGCGGTTTGACAGATATGGAATTCAGCCTGGACCAGAAACCCGGATGTCCAAGCTGCTATAAATATTTTAAAGTATTAATTGAATCATTATCGGGTATTAATACTATACCGTACTCAGGGAAAAAACCTCATAATTATGTTGAGGTTATGGCTTACCGGGATGACCTTTCCGATAAAAAGAATAATATGAATGAGCCTTTAAAAGATGTTGATCTGGAAGAGCAGTTAAGAATTGCTGTCAGTGAAGAGCGGTATGAGGATGCAGCTGTATTAAGAGACAGGATTAAAGGGGTAAGTACTATTGAAAAATATTAATCTTGATCAATTGTTTATTAATCAGGGTTTCTGGTCTCAGATTTCCCCGTTTAATGATATTGTTTTTTCCTCTCATTTAAACTTAAAGAGAAATATTTACGATATACCTTTTCCATTCAGACAGGCAAAGGTCCATTTGGAATTTTTAGTATCAGTTTGCCGGAGATTTGTTAAAGAATCCCGTTTTGCCGAACTTGAATTTGTATCCGTTAACAAACTGGATAATAATAGCAGAATGCTTTTAAAAGAGAAAAACCTCATTAGCCATGATATTTCTGAAGCGATTGATTCTTTTATAATTTTTGATTTAAATGAAAATTTTTATCTGACAATAAATGATAATGATCATTTTACAATAAATGTATTGAGACCAGGATTCCAGCCTGTTAATGTATACCGCACTGCGGATGAGATAGATGATGAGTTAAATAAATTTGCAGCATACGCTTATTCAGAAGAATCCGGTTATATAACATCCTCCCCGTTTTATAATAACAGTTTTCAGATATCCATAATGCTGCATTTACCTGCTCTTGCTTTAACCAGAAACATTAAAGAAATACAGGATATTGCTAAAATAAACAGGCTGAATTTATCAGGTTTAAAAGATGAAGGAATAAAAACATTCGGCAGTATTTTTACATTGTCAAATGAATTCTGTACTGAAACTTCAGAAGAGAAAATAATAGAAACAGTGGAGAAAATTACCCGTAAAATTATCAAATTTGAATCGGAAACCAGAGAAAATTATCTTGCTGAACATAGTGAAAGACTGGAGGATAGAATTTGCAGATCTTATGGACTGTTAAAATATGCCAGAAGAATGGGTTATGTTGAAGCAATGGACTATTTATCGGACATAAGGCTTGGTGTTATTTTATCAATAATTCGTAATCTTGAACTTCAAAAGGTTAATGATCTGATGAGAAATATTCAATGGGCTCATTTGCAGAATATTGCCAAGAAAAATTTTAGTGATTCTAAAGATGGGGATGCTTTCAGGGCTTCATATTTAAGGAATCAATTAGAATGGAGTAAAGTCTATGGATAATTTTACAAAAAGATCAAAAAAAGTTCTGGAAGTTTTTGCGCAGTTTGAGGCTAAAAGATTAAATTCAGATTCAATCGGACCTGAACACATTTTTCTTGGTTTATTGAAGGATGATGATTCCGTGGCAGCAAGAATACTGAAAAATCTCGGTCTTAAATTCGAGATGATAAGGAAAAAAATCGAGCAGACAATAGGACGGTCCGGAAAAACAATTGTTCTGGGTAATATCCCGGTCAATATCAGGTATAATAAAATACTGGAACTGGCTAAAAACGAGTCAAAGAAAATTTTGCTTAATTATGTAGGTACAGAACATCTTCTTCTTGCAATTTTTAAAGATGCTACCTGTGCAGGCATTGAGAGTTTGTACAGAATCGGTATTGATTATAATGCTGTCAAGAATGAAGTAGTTAAAATTACATGCTCGTACAGTGAAATAAACGACTCAAAGATTCCGCAAAAGAGTAAAACACCTACTCTGGACGAATTTTCAAGAAATTTAACTGCTATGGCTGAAAGCAATTTACTGGATCCTGTTATCGGCAGAGATAAGGAGATAGACAGGGTTATAAGAATCGTTTCAAGGAAAACGAAAAATAATCCTGTTTTAATCGGTGAGGCAGGTGTGGGCAAAACAGCAATAGTAGAAGGCCTTGCTCTTAGAATTGTACATAAGGAAATTCCCGAGCCTCTTCAGAATAAAATTGTTCTGGCTCTTGATATTGCCGCTATTGTTGCCGGTACCAAGTTCAGGGGAGAATTTGAAGAACGCATAAAGCGTATTATAAAAGAAATAAAAAATGAAGAAAATATTATTATTTTTATTGATGAGCTTCATACTATTATCGGAGCAGGAGCAGCAGAAGGCGCAATAGATGCGGCGAATATACTTAAACCTGCTCTGGCCAGAGGGGAGCTTCAGTGTATTGGAGCTACTACATTAGGTGAATACAAGAAATATATTGAAAAAGATTCCGCACTTGAACGGCGTTTTCAGAAAGTTTTAATTGGTGAACCTAACGTAGAAGAATCCATTAAAATTTTACAGGGTCTGAAGGAAAGATATGAGATTCATCATAAGGTGAAATATACTGATGATGCTATTGAAAAAGCGGTTTTATATTCGTACCGTTATATAAATGACAGGTTTCTGCCGGATAAGGCTATAGATATAATTGATGAAGCAGGATCTAAAGTAAGGCTGGAGAATTCAGGAAAACCGGAAAATATTCTTACTATAGAAAACGAAATAAAAGAGCTTAATGAGAAAAAGAATAATCTGGTGATGGGACAGGAGTATGAACAGGCAGCTGCTGTAAGAGATTTGATCAATTCAAAAAAAGAAGTGCTTAATACTAAAGTTGATGACTGGAAACAGAAAAGAAATGAATACCAGGTTTCGGTTGATGCTGATGATATAGCTCTTATATTAGCACAGTCAACAGGAATCCCCGTTGAGAGGCTTAATGAGTCTGAGACAAACAAACTTTTAAGGATGGAGGAAGAGCTTCATAAAAAAATTATTGGCCAGGATGCTGCAATATCCGCTGTCAGTAAAGCGATAAGACGTTCAAGGATCGGTCTAAAAGGGAAGAAAGGCCCTATTGGTTCGTTTATATTTTTAGGACCTACAGGAGTGGGAAAAACCGAACTTGCTAAAGTATTGTCTGAGTTTCTTTTTGATGATCCTGATTCTATTGTAAGGCTTGATATGTCGGAATATATGGAACGTCATTCTGTATCCAGGCTTATAGGAGCACCTCCCGGCTATATCGGTTTTGAAGGAGGCGGTCTGTTAACGGAGAAGATTAAACGCAGACCGTATTCAGTAATTCTCTTTGATGAAATTGAAAAAGCACATTTTGATGTATTCAATATTTTGCTGCAGATTCTGGAAGAAGGTGAACTTACGGACAGTTTCGGTTCTTCAGTCAGTTTTCGTGATACTATAGTAATTTTAACTTCAAACATTGGAAACAGAGATTTCAGCAGTGTCGGCAGGATGGGATTTGACAATGTGATAAAAGATCTGCAGAGTGAGGAAAGCAGTAAAGCAATTGAAGAAGTAAAAAGGCTGTTTAGCCCGGAACTTCTTAACAGAATTCATGATGTTATTTATTTTCACAGGCTGGAAAAGAGCCATATTGAGCGTATAGTGGATATAATGCTTAATGAAGTGAATAATAACCTGAAGGAAAGAGAAATAGAACTGAAATTTTCAGGAAAGGCCAGGAAATTTCTTGTTGAGAGAGGATATAATGAAAAATACGGTGCGCGTTTTTTACGGCGCACCATAACAACTGAGGTTGAAGATACACTGGCGCTTTCTTTGCTTAAAGGAAGTATTGATGAAAAGAAAATACTGAATGTAGGTGTTAAGGGAGAATCATTATATTTCAAGGCTGTTAAACCTGAACCCGTAAAGGAGCAGGAGCCTGAATCTGAAACAGATCTGAAAAATAATTCTCAAAAGACAATATCCAGTATTTCGTCAAAATAATTAACGAATTTTGCGTTAATACCTTTTTTAATATGACCGGGTAATTCGTCGAAATCCTTTTTATTTTCAAAGGGGTAAATTATTGTTTTTACCTTTGCTCTTTTTGCTGCAATGGTCTTCTCTTTTACTCCCCCGATTGGGAGTACTTTACCGGTAATGGTAAGTTCGCCTGTCATCGCAATCTGCTTCTTTATCGGCTTGTTTTTAGCCAGGGAATAAAGTGCAGTAGCCATGGTAATGCCTGCAGACGGCCCGTCTTTTGGAGTTGCTCCCGCAGGTACGTGCAAATGAATGAAGTGATCTTCAAAAAAATCTTTATCGATTTTAAATTTATCAGCATTTGAACTTATATATGTGTACGCGATTTCCGTGGATTCTTTCATTACCGCTCCGAGCTGTCCGGTACCTTTAAAACCTTTATTTTTTGACGGACTCGCGGTTGCTTCAATATAAAGAGTCGCACCTCCCATGCTGGTCCATGCAAGTCCGAGTACCACGCCGGGAATTTTTTCAGAATACAGCGATTCATCCGAAAATCTTGGCTTTCCGAGAAATTCCTCTATGTTCTTATCCGTTACAGTAACTGTTCCGGTGTATCCTTCAGCAAATTTACGCGCGCATTTACGCATAATTTTTCTAATGCTGTTTTCCAGGCTTCGGACACCGGCCTCTCTGGCGTAACCGTCAATTATCTTTCTGATTGCTTTGGTATCTACTTTTACCATTTCTTTATTCAGCCCGTGCTCTGCCAGCTGCTTTTTGACAAGAAATTTTTTAGCTATCTGGATTTTTTCTTCGGCTATGTATCCCGAAAGATTCATAATTTCCATTCTGTCAAGAAGAGGCCCGGGAATTGTATCCGGCTGGTTTGCTGTTGCAATAAACAGAATGTTTGAAAGGTCATAACGTATATCAAGGTAATGATCAAGAAACTGGGAGTTCTGTTCCGGATCAAGAACTTCAAGCAGTGCTGATGCAGGATCACCCTGAAAGCTGGCACCGATTTTGTCAATTTCATCAAGCATTATAACAGGATTTGATGTTTCTGCAACCTTCATAATTTGAATCATTTTTCCAGGCATAGCGCCTATATATGTTCTTCTATGTCCCTTGATCTCGGCTTCATCTCTCATTCCCCCGAGTGAGAATCTATAAAATTTTCTGTTCAAGGCTTCCGCAACTGATTTGCCTATTGATGTTTTTCCAACACCCGGAGGGCCTATGAAGCACAATATTGAACCTGAAATATTGCCTTTCATTTTTCCGATACTTATGAATTCAAGTATTCTGTCTTTTATATCGTCGAGGCCGTAATGGTCTTTATCAAGAATTTTTTTTGCTTTTTCTATTTCATAATTATCTTCAGAAAAAATTCCCCATGGCAATGTCGTAAGCCATTCAAGATAATTTTTGCTGACAGTATATTCCGGAGAGCGGGGTTCGAGTACTTTAATCTTGTCCATTTCTTCATCGATTCTTTTTTTGGCTTCCTCTGTGAGCTTAAGCTTCTGTATCCTCTCTTCAAATACTTCGATTTCCGAAGTCTGTTCATCCTTGCTTAATCCGAGTTCTTTTTTTATCTGTTTTAACTGCTCTTTCAGAAAAAATTCTTTCTGATTTTTTGAGATCTGTTCTTCTATCTGTTTGGTGATTTTTGACTGGATTTTACTCATCTCAAGTTCTTCTTTTAGAAGAATGAGAACTTTTTCCGCTCTTTTTTTAACATCAAAAGTTTCCAGAACTTCCTGGATTTTTCCGGATTCGGCTGAAGTCATTGAAGCAACAAAATCAGCGAGTTTTCCCGGATCTTCCACTGTAAATCTGTTCAGAAATAATTTCATTTCCTCCTGAAACAGGGAATTGGATTTGATAAGATCTTTTATGGACGATATTATTGCCATTGAATATGTTTTTAATTCCTGTGTCGGTTTAATCTTATCATCTTCATAATAATGGGAAACCTTCCATCTGATAATCGGATCATCCTGAATTATCTGAAGCTGAGTGAAACGTTTTAACGCTGTTATCATAACCTGATAAGTGTTGTTATCAACAGGCGTAACTTTTATAATTCTGGCGCTGACGCCGACTTTGTATAAGACATCTGATGCAGCTGATTTTTCAGCAGTATTCAAAGTCAGGACGATTCCGCCTATCTTGCTTTCCGTTGCAAGAATAGCATTCATTGTATTTATCATTTTTTCACCGGTAACGATTATCGGTATCATCATTCCGGGAAAAATAGGTCTTTGAGTGATTGGAATTATTGGTAAAATATCAGGAAGAATTTCATCCTGTAAGATTAATGCTTTCGGTTCGTTATTTAATGTATTATCATCCATTGTTTAAACCTGTAGATTAAATTTTAATTGATAATATTATCAGTATTAATGTAGTTAATACATGCTAATTATAAAAAAATATTCAACTGATATAACGATTATATTATATAATAGTTTCATATATTTTAAGCTTGAGTCAAGCCGGTTTTTGATTTTTTGTTGAATTAAATATCCAGGTAAAACAATATCAATCAATTTTAATTAATTACATGATTATTACAGCCTGTAAAATCAAATGAAGGACAAATAATGAAATGTTGTTTATACATCTTTATATTTTTATTTTTAACAATTAATATTTTAACAGCTGAGACTCAGGAATCGGATTTAATTCCGGTTTATTATCCGGAAGGTACAGTCGGAACAAACAGTCCTTATTTTATCTGGTATGATAAATATTTTCAAAGGGATAAAAATTCGGATGTTAGATACAGGATCACAATTAATTCTTTAAATAATGAAAATAAAAATTTAGAACCTCTTATCATTGTTCCTGAAATATGCCGCGGAAATTATTATTTTTATAAAATTCCCTTTATTCTGAAACAGGATAAATATGAATATATGATTGAGAGAATGCTAAATTCCAAATCCCGGAATTCGATATATTTCGGTTATATGGAATATCCTGTACATGGCAAATTTACTGTTGATCTTAAAGAAACATCACTAATTGACAAACTGCCGCCCGATAAACTGATAAAGTACATTCAATTAAATGAGCAGAACAGACTCGTTAACGGATACAATTCGATATTTTTTGGAACTTCCGCTGTCGGATCATTCGGAATAGGCTATCTTTTTTTAAGGGTACTTGATTTCGGGATTATCAGTAAGATTGTCTACAGCATAGCTTTGGTTTCCAGTGCTGCAGGAATCTGTGCTTCAGGCTATTATGCTTATAAATATATCAGTGTAAAAAATGAATTAAATAAAATATTGGACATCAGTAATGATGTTTCCTTAAATGTGAATTATTCATTAACGGAAACATTTGCTGGCTGCGTGCTTTATTATTAAATAATTTTTTTTACCTGCTTGTGTAATATCCAGAAATAAACTTTTCCGTCATATAAATAATTTTTATTCAATAATAATTTAGAATAGTATGGTATTAAACACTCTTTCAGCAATTTTTGAACAATCAGAACTTGGCCCGTTATTCAGTAAAAATAAAAAGAATGCTCATCATTCGATTGAAGGAATAACGGCTGCTGCTTTTCCTCTGATAATATCCTCTTTTTTCCAGCACGCGTCCGGACAGATACTGGTTATTACAAAAAACCTCCAGGCTATGCAGGAAATTTTTCAGGATCTTAGCTCTTTTATCGGGCCTGATCAGATTTTTACTTTGCCGCCGTGGGGGACTCTTCCGTATGAGTTTGTGTCCCCTTCCGAAGCTGTTGAAAGAGAAAGAGTAAACGCAATATATAAAATTCTGGAAGGCGCATCCGGAGTTTTTGTTACAACGGTAGAAGGACTAATAAGAGCAGTTCCTGAAAAAGAGTTCATTCTTAAAAAAGGCATTCAGATATCAAAAGGAGAAGAATATTTATTTGAGGATATTCTGGAACTTCTTGTGAGTTATGGTTATACAAGGGAATACAAGGTTGAGTCTTTCGGACAATTTTCTCAAAAAGGCAGCATTATAGATATTTATCTGTCTTCTTATCAGAATCCTGTCAGGCTGGATTTCTTTGGTGATATGCTTGATTCTGTCAGAGAGTTTGACGCGGATACGCAATTATCGCTTAATGAACTTGATTCAGTAACAATATATCCGAGAAAGGAACTTATTTTATATAAAAGTGAAAGGGAAGAACTTTTCAAAAAATTATCTGAGGTAAGAAAAAGCAAACAGGAAATTCCTGAAAGACTTCTTGAATATCTGCAAACGGATGACCATATTGCTGAAATATCCGGGATTGAAGATATTTTTCATCTTATTATCAAGACAGATACAATTTTTTCCTACTTTAATAAAGATAGCCGGATCTTTTTTGTAGAATCGTTTGAATTGTCTGCTGAAAGAGATACTTTAACTACTGTTTACAGAGAATTATACGACAGAAAATCAAAGAATACAGTATCCCTGGAACCTGCGGTTATATTAAAGCCGGGTGCGTTTGATATAGTCAGGAGTAATGCTGTTGAGCTTAAGGTTTTTACTACCTCTCAGGATTCACTGCGTTTTGATCTTAAAGGTATTCCGGGATTTCACGGTAAGATTAAAAATGTCAGAGAAGAAATCAGTAACAGAATTGAAAACGGATGGAAAATAATAATCTGCACACAGTTCGAAGGACAGGTAAGGAGACTTTTCGATTTGTTCAGCGAATTTAATCCTGACAGTAATTTTGAAGCACTTAATTTCAGCAGTGACTTAAACATAGTAATTACTCCATTAAGTAACGGATTTGAAATTGAATCCTTAAAAATTCTGGTATTAACTGATCATGATATTTTCGGGAAAAAATACAGAAAGAAAAAGCAGTTCAAGAAAAAGTATTCAAAACCTATTTCAACTTTTCTTGAATTAAAACCGGGTGATTATGTCGTTCATCTAAATCACGGTATTGGTATTTTTAGAAAGATAGAAAGAATGTCTGCAGGCGGTGTTGAGAGGGATTTTATCATAATTGATTATGCGGATGATGACAAGCTGTATGTATCTCTTGACCAGATTACAATGGTCCAAAGATATGTAGGCTTTGACGGAAGATCACCCAGAATTGATTCGCTTGGAAAAAAATCCGCGTGGAACAGAATAAAAGAGAAAGTACAGGAATCTGTAGAGGAAATTGCCAGGGATTTGATAGAAATTTATTCAAAAAGACAGGCGCTCAGGGGATTTCAGTTTCCTCCGGATACTCTCTGGCAGGAGGAATTTGAATCCAAGTTTGAGTATGAGGAGACTCAGGACCAGATTACTGCGATTGAGGATGTCAAAGATGATATGGAGGCTCCTCAGCCTATGGAAAGGCTGATATGCGGTGATGTCGGTTATGGCAAGACAGAAGTCGCTATAAGGGCTGCGTTTAAAGCAGTAATGGCAGGAAAACAGGTTGCAATACTCGTTCCCACCACTGTACTTGCTATGCAGCATTTTTCAACTTTCAGAAAACGTTTTGCTGACTATCCGATTAACATTGAAATGATGTCCAGGTTCAGGTCAAGGACACAGATTAAACTGATTAAAGAAAGACTGAAACTGGGGGAAATTGATATCATTATCGGAACTCATGCTTTGCTGGCTTCTGATATAAGCATAAAGAATCTGGGCCTTCTTGTTATTGATGAAGAGCAGAGATTCGGTGTGCGCCACAAGGAGAAGTTAAAGAAACTTCGTCTTCTCATTGATGTTCTTACATTATCCGCAACACCAATTCCGCGTACTCTTCATATGGCTTTGGCAGGGATAAGAGAGCTTTCAATAATCAATACTCCGCCTGAGAACAGACAGGCAATTGAAACTTATGTTATTGAGGAGAATCCGGATATTACAAGAATGGCAATTTTGAATGAGATTGAAAGAGGAGGCCAGGTATTCTTTGTACACAACAGAGTTCAGACCATTGAAGCTGTAGCAGAGGCGTTAAGAGACCTCCTGCCTGAGGCTACATTCTGCGTTGCTCACGGTCAGATGGAAGAGCATGAACTCGAAGATATTATAATAGAATTCATTAATGGAAGATATGACTGTCTAGTTGCTACATCGATTATTGAGTCCGGACTTGATATGCCAAATGTTAACACAATAATAATCAACAGGGCGGAGACATTCGGACTTTCGCAATTGTATCAGCTGAAGGGAAGGGTAGGCAGATCCGGGACACAGGCATATGCCTATCTGTTCTATCCAAAGCATATTGCTTTAACTGAAGTTCAGCAGAAAAGACTGCAGGTAATTTCAGAGTATTCGGGTATTGGAAGCGGATTTAAAATAGCAATGAAAGATCTCGAGATCAGGGGCTCCGGAAACATTCTCGGTAAAGAACAATCCGGTAATATTATGGAAGTCGGTTTTGACCTTTACTGCCAGATGCTTGAAGATGCGGTAAGAAAGCTGAAAGGGGAAAAACCTTTATCAATATTCCGCACTCCGGTTTTTTTAAAAACAAATTTTTATATTCCCGAAGAATATATTTATGACGAAAAGCAGAAAATAGAATTCTATAAAAGATTTGAAGCCTGTGAAGTAATCGAAGAGGTAGAGGAGCTTGAAAAAGAACTTGTGGACAGATTCGGATATCCTCCGGATGAGGTAAAAATTTTAATTGAGCTTGAAAAAGTGAGAGCTCTGGCTTCCTCTCTTGAGATTGAAGAAATAATTGAAGACTCGAAGACAATTAAAATTAAAATGTCAGAAAATACAAAAATTGATCCGGCTTTAATAGTAACACTTATGGAAAAAGATAAAAGACTGTCTCTGGATTTCAAAGAACAGGATATTCTAATTTTCAAACCGGATTCCTCATCTGAAGAAAAAAGGCTTGAGGAATTAAAAAAATGGTTGCAACAAATTTCTATTGGAAATAACAACGATAGCGTATCTGAAAGCAAAATGAATAAATATCCCACAAAATAATACTGTCAAATTCAGTATTTTTATACAAAAGCTTCTAAAATAAAGATATATCATTCATAAATTACATTTACAAAAGGATAGGAAATATGTTTAAAAAAATGATTTTTGGTGTTACTTTTTTTGCTGCTTGTTCAATGTTTATATTATCCTGTAATTCCGGTTCATCAACAAGCGGGGAATGGGTTGCTAAAATAAGCGGTGAAAAAATAACAGCTGATGAATTTGATCAGTTTTATTATGCACAGCATAAATCAATCTATAATGAATCTGATGAAAATATAGATAAAAGAGCGGAAGATCCGAATGAACTTCGCAATAATCCGCTGCTAAACAAGGGTGAATTTCTGGAGAATTTAATCAGGCAGAGGCTTGTTTATAATAAAGCGGTTAAAGAAGGAATTCTTGATAATAAAGAAGTTGAAGCTCTTGTTGAAATGGCGAAGGAAGCTGTTGTTGTAGGGTACTTTGTTAAAGAGAAATTTAAAGATGAAATTTCCGTTACAGATGAAGAAGTTGCTAAAGTTTATGCATCGCAGAAAGCAAGATTCAAAGGAGCTCCGATTGACCAGGCTGAACAGTATATTCGCCAGCAGCTCGGGCAGCAGAAGCTTCAGAAAAAATTAAGAGATTTTGTTGAATCTTTGAGAGATGAGGAGAAAATTGAAAAAAATCTCAGCTTGTTAAAAGACGTTGATTCTGCATCAGGCAGCGGAGAATCCGGTACGGATACAACTGAGAACGATAATGGCGAAAAATAATCTTTGTCATATTAATATGATACAAATTTAACCTTTTCTGAAATATTGTAATAAAACGAAAGCTGTTACAGCAGGAATATACTGCTTGGCAGCTTTTTTTATTCGCCTTTAAAGTTTTATTTGTTAACCGTACTGTTCATAAAATTTTATATAATAT
>JAFGDQ010000075.1 GCA_016932015.1 Spirochaetota bacterium
AGTTTTCTTCAATCCATTTTGATTCATATTTTTCTGTTCTTGGGTATTTGTTCATATATATCTACCGCCGCAATCAGATTTATTTAATTTTATATTCACCTTTAGTTAGCATTAATCCAGGACGCATTTCATGTTCTCCAGCTTCTAAAAAGCCATTTAACATATACAGCTTATTTAAATAATCTCATTTTTTGTCATAATCGATTCTAACATAATTTTTGTTATTATCTTTTGTTTATTTTTTAATCCAATCAATATTTTTTTTTGCATACCTTTTCCCGCCAAATTCCGTTTGCACTGCTAACCTATGCAAATAATGAGCTTATCGTGAAATATATTATAAATGACGCCGGATTTTAGTTATTTAACCAATCGAATCTTTTAAATAAGTATTGGAGATCATGACTCTATATAGCGTAATCGTCGCAGTTTAATAACAACATTGACTTCTTTTCCCTCGTCAATTGAAATCTCCCTGAATGCGCTTACAGGCAGTTCCGCAAGCAGACTATGTTCTTCCACCGCGACCTTTACCATTACAGATGAATTTTGCTGAGTAATCTTCTGAACGATTCCCTTATATCTGTTAAAAGCAGGGCCTGGCGGTACAGCATCAGATATGTAAATATCATCAGGAGAAATAGCTATTTTTTTAATATTATTTCCTTCATACGGAAGAACCATTTTGATACCGCCGGATGTTAATTCCGCAAGGCCGGGGTATAGCTCTCTGCACTGACTGCATTTCAAAATATTTGGCATGCCCATAAATTCAGACACACATTCATTACAGGGATTAAAAAAGAATTCTTTAACAGTTGAAAACTGTTCCAGTCTGCCATTGGATATAAGAGCAACCCTGTCCGCGATCTCTTCGGCTTCCCTGAGATCATGTGTCACATAAACTGTTGTTACTTCAAGTTTTTTAAGGACATCTATCAATTCACTTCGCAGGTACTTTGCAGTCTGGTGATCCAGGCTTGATGTAGGCTCGTCAAGAAGTAGTATCCGGGGTGATGGGGCAAGAGAACGTGCGAGTGCTATCCTTTTTTGTTCTCCTCCTGAAAGCATGTGAGGATAACGCGCAGCAAGATGATTTATCCGCATCATCTCCATCAGCATGGAAACCCGCTCAAGAGCTGCGGATTTTTTTGTTCCGGACGCCCGCAGGCCATAAGAAATGTTTTCCTCAACAGTAAGATGCGGAAAAAGGGCAAGCCCCTGAAACAGATAGCCCACACCTCTTTTCCCGGGAGATATACTGTCGACGCAGATATTGTCAATATACACACTGCCCGTGTAATTTGTTACTCCGGCTATCGCGTTCAGCAGGGTTGTTTTTCCTGCTCCTGTATTCCCCACAATTACAAGGATTTCTTTGTCCTTTATTGTCAGGCTTAAATCGCTGCAAATATGTTTGCTGACATTTACGAGTTTTATTTCAGGCATGAGTGCTCCATCTTCCGGTTGAAAATTTTTCTGCGGCTGCGAATGCCCTTTCGAAGAAGAAGCACATGATTGAAAGAACAATGAGACATACCAGAATTATATCCACTCTGACAGCGCTTTCGGCCTTCATGAGCAGGGCGCCGATACCTGTCGGTATTGCCACCATTTCGGCAGCGAGAATAACGCGCCATGCCATGCCTGCTTCTAGCCTAAGCCCCGTGAATATGGTTGGCAGCGCGAGCGGTACAATAACTGTAAAAAGGATTCTTATGTCCGAAGCGCCAAGCGTCTCGGCCGCCTTTACATATTTTCTGTCCACATTCCTGATGCCTGATGACGTGTTATAGACTACAGGAAAAAACGAACAAATGAATATTATAGTGATTGGCAGTATTTCATTAATGCCTATCCACAGCATCAGAAGCGGCAACCATCCGAGAGCCGGGATCGGATACAAAAGACTGACGATGGGATTTAGCGCGCGGTCAAGAATTCTTCTCCAGCCCATGATTATCCCTATAAATATGCCTGCTATTGATCCGCTAAACAGTCCAATGACTACCCTGATCATACTACTCGCAAGGTTTTTTCCAAGAACGCCGGAGACAGTCAAATGATAAAATTCTTCAGCGACCGCACTGAATGGCGGAAAATAGAACTGTCCCGGAAACAGATTATAACGGCCGACCATTTCCCAGATTGCGAGAAATGCAATAACGGGCAGAACACCAACTATCGATTGCGGTACGGTTTTACTTTTCACTTAAAAACCTTAGATCAAGAATTTCGTCCGCCGAAAAATTCTTTTTAATATACCCGGTCTTTACCGCAAAATTTATCGTATTTTGTATTTCAGACTTGTCTATATTAACCGTGTGGTCAATCCTTGCCATTGACCTCATGATGGCTTCAGGTTTTAAAATCAGCTTTTCAAGTCCTTCAGGCACGTCTGCCGGAGAGTTGTTTCCTACTGCCTGCAAATTTTTCGACGTGATTTCTGCCGCTTTTCGGGGATTTTTCCTGATCCAGATTATGGATTCCTCTGTTATTTTAACAAGCTTCCTGACAACGTCAGGATAATCTCTTAAAAGTTCTTCCTTTACGACAAGCACGCTTCCCTGCATTTCCGGCCACACATCCCGGCTCATTAATAACATCGTGAATCCCTCTTCCTCCGCCATTGCCGGCCAGTGTTCACAGTTGAAAAAAGCGTCAATTTTTCCCATCCTGATAGCCAGTATTTGTGTAGCCGGGTTCATGCGCTGCATCTTGTTCAGTATTTTGCTGCCGTCCAGCTTATATTTCTCAATTGTTTTGTGAATAATGGCGTCAGCCGGACCTCCAAATCTATTACTGCTAATGCGAATATCAGATTTTTCCAGATCTTGAACTGTCTTGATCCTGGCAGGATTGACCGCCAGCCCGTAACCATGCTTGTGAAGCCCGCTCACAATCTTAATCGGTACTTTAGCGTTGCCATAAGCATTGACGGCGGGCAGCAGGCAGATGTAAGCAGCCTGTATGTCTCCGCGTCCAAGAGCTGAAGCCAGAGCCATGCCTGTCACATAACTGTAGAATGCCGGTCGCAAACCTTCTTTTTCAAACCACCCTTTATGCTCGGCAACATACGCGCTCGTTGCGTGATCAGTGAATTCAACCGCGATGTTGATAGGAAATTTTTCTATAGCATATGCGGCCTTTCCTGAGAAGCTCAATGCCGCAGTCATAATGAGCATGATTGCCATTTTTTTCATGATTTTCCTCTAAATAATTAATGGATTATTCTAATAATATAACACGAATGCTTTATCTGCCTAAAGGACAGAATCTCTTATATCCTCGCGCGGCTGCTGGTCCTGAAGCGGATATGCCGTAAAAAACGGCTGGTTTACTGTTCAGAAAATCAGTTATTGTCCCATTTACACATGTTGACCCGGTAGCCAGTATGATGTCGCACCATTCCAGGACTTCAGAGGTTTTTTCAGGGCTTTCAATGAGCAGCCCGAATTTGTTTTTGCCTATATTGTCCATGTCCAGATCAACAACCCGAAGCTCGTATGTTTTTGAAAGCTTTTCAATCATGGCAGGCTGGAACCCGATAAACGCGATTTTTGCTTTACCGAAATTTTTTTCAATAAATTCCGGCAGCTCTTCAGCGCAGGCCCTGGGATCCTGGTCTTTGCAGTGAATAGTCCGGGTAGCATGGCCGAAATAACGCATTACAGCATTGAATACTGCTATAAAAATACTGCGGGAAAAATTATTGCTGAGATTAATGTTTAAAAAATCTTTGACAGTGCCTTCAAAGTTGCCGGGCATGTCTGTAAACGCCTGACCTTTGGAGCCTTTAAAATCAGCTTCAATCATTACTTCCTTGCCTTTCAGAATAGGGTAATCCTCCCGGTCGGGTTTTCCTATCGCTTCTTCGGGAGTTAGAGGCCTTGCGGAGACGACCTTTATTGTCTCGCTTTCAGAATCCTTTAACATGTCAGCGAGTTCTTTTTTTAACTTTTCATAATAGTCCATAATATTTTTTCCTGTAAAAATAAATTTATGATAATATGTCAGCTTTTCAATTCATTCCTGAACAGTCTGCAGTGATAAGACCGCGGCAATACAGGCAAATAAAAAATAAATTGATCCGTATTTCCTTGTCCTCCGCAGAAGCTGCACTGTGCCTGTGCTCATGAAAGAGTCATCATAGTCGTAGGTAATACTTATCTTTGTTATTTTATACCATTATATATACAAAGATATAATGAAAATCTGTCAATAAAAAAAGACGGGAAAATGACGTTGAAGATAAAAAACAAATATCATCTTTCCAAATTGTATTTGATAATCGCATTAAAAATTTTGATAAATTCGTTAAATCGCCCGCATTTTCTCCCCAATATGCCCCCTCAATGAAGGAGATTTAAAAAGATAATCTCTTGCTGCTTTATATAACGATCTTATTAATGAAGAATACAGCAGCGATAAATTTAAATACAATATTAAAAAAAGCCGGGTTTGCCGTAAATGAGATCATGTATCAGGGAAAAACAGGGAAAATTATAAGTAACAAATGATGAAGCAGATGAAATTAATAAAATTTTTAACCGGCATCAAGGTAAAAAGGAAAACTTGGATAATATTGCGGCAGAATCAGGAACGCCAAAAAGGCCTGATTACATTCGGAGTATGTTTAATGAATTATTTAGTCCTGATATTCATTACGAGTTCTTTCTTCTGAACATTGGTTTTTATTGAACAGAAAGGCTTGTAAAGCTGTCTTCTGTCATTTGCATGATAATTTTTGATTATTGTTTTTATAATATTCTTTTTCTTTTTGAATACTTTACTGAAAATATCAACAAGTTTAGGATTAAACTGTTTTCCTTTGTTCCTGACTATTTCTTTTGCAGCTTCTTCAACTTTCATACTTGGCCTGTAAGGACGTGTTGTTGTCATTGCGTCAAATGTATCGGCGATTGAAATAATCTGTGCTCCAAGCGGTATTTCGTTTCCCTTAAGCCCGGAAGGATATCCAAGCCCGTCAAACCTTTCATGATGATGTCTTATAATGGAAGACATTTGCCTTAGTTCTTTGAATTTGTCAAAGACAGAGGAACCGATAACCGGATGCTGCTGCAGTAGAATATATTCCGGATCAGTAAGCCTTTCAGGTTTCAGCAGAATTCCGTCAGCAATTCCCATTTTTCCGATATCATGAAGATGCGCTGCCATGTGTATATATTCCCGTTCCATTCCTGCAATATTCATTTCTGAACATATAAGCTCGGTAATTTCCGAAACTCGTTTTGAATGTCCTGCTGTATATATATCCCTGAGTTCTATTGTCCTGATCAGACTGTCAATTAGATCATGGAAATCTGTATTTCTGAACATTGTTGTTGATTTCATATTATTACACAATCACCTGTAAAAAATACGCATTCTTTCAAAGTTTAAAAAGAATTGTTTATAATATAATTTCGGTAGATTTATGAATATCAGATAATATTTTTCCGGTTTTGATGAGATTTAAATTATATTTTCAGGAAAGAGTCTAAAAATTAATTCACAACAATTCACTTTGCTATACTTGTGAAATTTTATCCTGAATTAAAATTTCTAATGGAGATTGACCTGTTGGACATGAACGTGCACAAACCTCACATTTATAACAATGGTAGTCAGCATTAATCGTGAGTGCATTCCTTAATTTTTGCTGTGTTTCAACGCAAACATATAAATTATGGCCTTGATCAGATCAAGGCTTTTCCCGGGCATGATTCAATACAGTAATAGCAGTGAATACAAACATTTTTTTATCAGCAAGAAAGTATTATCAGATATAGCACGGCTTATAAGGAATATGCTTTTTGAATATTATAAAACTATAAAATGATTACAGGCAAAGAAATGCGAACCGGTATAGTTCTGGCTTTTCAGAGTTATAGTGAATTTTTAAGATATAACACGCGCTTTCACAGACTGATCCTCGAAGGAGGCTTTGATAAACTGCGTACTATTTTTGAAAAAACAGGGCATTTGAGTTGACTCTCCGGGAATCCTGATGTCCGATACTCCTGTCAATCTGCAGAGAGGTGGTGGAGGGGAATTGCTGCCGTAACGATAGTTAAGCAGATTTTTACCTGTAACAGCAAGTCAAATATATTTAATGGAGGTTGTTTTCATGAGCACATCAGTAAAGATTATGCCATGCCTCGATATGCAAAATGGGCGTGTGGTCAAAGGAGTCCACTTTGTGGATATACGGGATGCCGGTGATCCGGTTCAATGCGCCATTGCCTACTGCAATAAGGGTGCTGACGAACTTGCCATGCTGGATATTACTGCAACGGTTGAGGGTAGAGCTACCATGCTTACGGTGGTAAAAAAAGTTTCAGAAGTCACTACGGTCCCATTTACCGTTGGTGGCGGTATTTCTGATTTAAAGTCTGCTCAGGCAGTGTTGGATGCCGGGGCGGATAAAATTTCAATTAGTAGTGCAGGTTTTCGCAAGCCAGAGCTTCTCCCGGGATTAATAAGAGAGTTTGGTGTTGATAAGGTAACGGTTGCCATTGATGTTGACAAGAACGCCGCGATGCCCTCTGGCTATGAAGTCTATATTGATGGTGGACGGACAGCTACCGGAACGGATGCGGTAGAATGGGCTAAACGGGTTGATGGTTACGGGGCAGAGGTTATACTTCCGACAAGTAAGGCCGGGGATGGATCCCGCAATGGTTATGATTTACCCGTAATTAAAGCTATCAAAGAGGCGGTATCTGCAGAGGTGGTTGCTTCCGGGGGGGCAGGGAAACTGGAGCATTTTTATGAGGCTTTTCAGGCTGGGGCCACTATCTTGCTGGCAGCTTCTATCTTTCATTTTGGCATCATTGAAATAGGTGATTTAAAAGCCTATCTTCGCGGTCGGGGTGTGGCAGTACAGTAAGGAGTTAGAAACTCTCCCTTAGAGGAGAGTTTCTCTTCAATATACTTATTGTATAAATTTTTTCATAAAAAATGTATTTCTTTCTCTACGTAATTTGGCTGATAAAATAATTTTTAAACCAAATTTTCTGTATTTTTTAATTAAAGGGAGGAGTGCTAGAAAAACTGTCAGAAGCCGCCTTGCCCGTGTCTGGCCTTTTGCTGCTTTGAAGCCGAATGCCGGAAGCTTGATCGGAACAAAACAGTATTACTATTCTGCTCCGATAAGCAGTCAACATTATTTATTTGAAATTTTTATTTTGTATTAAGCATTATTCGTGCGTCCGCAATAACACAGTCTTTGGCGGAACACATAACAGGGTTAAGGTCAATAGATTCAATATCATCCTGAAGTTCAATGATCAAATTTGAAAAATTGATCAGCAATGTTGTCAACTCCCTCATATTAATAGGGTCCGAACCGCGGTATCCTTTTAAAATTTTCTGTCCCTTAAGAGAGTCTACCATTGATATTACGTCTTTCTCCCGCAAAGGAGCCATTCTCATCGCAACGTCCTGATATATCTCAACACTGGTGCCGCCTATACCCATAAGCACAACAGGCCCGAACTGATGGTCGATTTTTGCGCCTATAATAAGTTCGATTCCTTCAACCATCTCTTCAATGTGAACACCGTCAAAACCCTTAAGTTTGCTGAAATCATCAAACACCTGCTTCATCTGCTCATCGCTGTCAATTCCTACAACAACACCGCCTACATCGGATTTGTGAAGAATATCAGGAGATACTACCTTCGCAGCAACCGGATATTTTTTACTCGCATATTTTACTGCTTCATCCGAAGTCTTTGCCCATTTGAAATCAGGTACATTAAGGTTTTTCATTTTGAAAATATTCTTGGCTTCCGGCTCCGGTATCCATCCTGCGTTCCTGTATTTATTCACTATTTCATTGATATTATTTTTCGCCATTTTTTTCTCCTATTAAAGCTTTAGCCATCAGTACCGTACCTTCAATGGAAGCTGAAACAGGAACCTGGTTCAGTTCGAATCCTTCAATAAGCATACGGTATCTTTCTTCATTTGGGACATAAGCCAGCAAAGGCATGCCTGAGCTCAGGCACACATTGGACATCTTTGCCCCGAGTTCAATGCTGACGCCGGGTGAATACGGCAGAATAAGCAGAAGAATGCAGTCAACTTCATTTGATTTAATAAGTACTCTTGCTGCATTCAGAAAGTCGTCATCTACCGCACTTCCTGTTAGGTCTACAGGATTTTCAAGAGACGCGATAGCTTTAACACTGGGAGATAAATTCTGCTTTATCAATTCTTTTGTGCTTGCGGATAAAGGAGGTATATTAAGCCCGAGATCAGAAGCATAATCAACTGAAAGTACGCCATGTCCGCCGCTTACTGTAATAATCCCAAGTTTGCCGCTTATTCCTTTCGGGTAGCTGCTTAATGCTTCACAGTATGAGGAAAGTTCAAGCCCGTTTGTGGCTTCCAGAATCCCGTACTGCTTCATTACTTCAGAGAAGACCCTGTGGTCGCCTGCCATTGAAGCAGTGTGGCTCGATGCGGCGTGAGATCCCTGACTGCTTCTGCCGCCTTTGATTACAATAACAGGTTTGGGGCATTTATTTACCGCCTCCACAAATGCCCTGCCTTCATTCTTTCCAAAACCTTCTATATAAAATACAATAACCTTTGTATCCGGATCTTTTGCAAGATATTCCAGAAGGTCAATTTCTTTCAGCATGGCCTTGTTCCCGATGCTGATCCCTGTGGACACGCCGATTCCCTGACCTTTGAATTTAACCATCTGGTCAACCATTACTCCTCCGCTCTGGCTTATAAAAGCTATGTTGCCGTGCATCGGTTGTATCAGGCGTTCTGCAGGCAGGAATAAAGTATCAATTTTTCCCGGTGAGAAAATACCGAGGCAGTTGGGCCCAATAAAAGGAAAGTCCGCTTTTTTTGCCATCTCCACTATACGCTGCTGAATATCTTCGTTATCGCTTTCTGCAAATCCTCCGGAAACAATAATTGCTCCTCCCACTTTCTTGTCAATGCAGCTTTGCAGAATATCCGGAACAAACTCCGCTCTGGCTGCTATTACCGCGAGATCAATTGTATCGGGAATATCTGCAACATTCTTATATAGATACTCTCCTTTAATTGTCCCTCCTTTCGGATTCACCGGGTATACCGTTAACGGATAGCGGTAACGGTTCTTGTTATAAATAACATTTGCCGGATGGCTGTCATTGGTTAATGATACTCCAATTACAGCCATTGTCTTTGCGTTAAAAATTTTATCTAGGTTCACAATATCTCCTGGATTTTTTATATATTTAAATTTAAACTTATTGCCTGTTTATGCTGGTATTTGATTTAATTATATATGCAGTTGAAAGGATGTGCAACTATTTTGGAAAGATGCAATAAAAAAATAATTGGGTAATAAATTTTTTATTAAAAGGGGAATTGCTGCTGAAAGGTTTACTGCTGATATTGCTTTAAAGGCAGATATCATTATTCCAGATCATATTTCCATATTTCCGACGAGTACACTTTCTGTGAAGAAGCATTTAAGGAATATCCACCAAATATGATTAGTGAATCGTCATATTCTACTGCTGAATAGAAAGCTCTCTTTACAGGTGCTGTTGATATTTTCGTCCATGATCCGGATGAATAGTACCAGAGATCATCAAGGCAGTCCGTGCCGTCAAATCCGCCGAAAACGTAAAATAAGCCGTCATGTTCAATCATGCTTATGCCGCTTCTTGTCGGAATGATTGTAATGCCTGTTATTGAAATTTCAGAGAAATTACTGTTCGTTGTATCGAATTCCCACAAGTCATTGTAGTATGTACCGCTGTTATAACCGCCGAACAGATAAATTGAGTCGTTATAAAAAACAGCACTATGTTCGCTTCTTGAATGTGAGATTGTGTAGTCAATCCAGTCATATTTTGGAGACGCGGTAAAGTCGATCTCGAACATTTCTCCGCTGACATTTATACCTGCGGAATTCTTGCCGCCATTAAAATAAACACTTTCAATACTGCCGGATTCATAGACTGGTACTGCAATATGATGAGATCTCTCTACAGGCCATGAACCGTTTGTATCTGAAGTATCAAAAGAATGCCATGTACTAGTGGATGTATCATAAAAATAAATACCATTGCCGACATTCTCCCTGTCATATACATTTCCCGCTGTGTCTTTTCCACCAAAGCGGTATAATTCACCGTTTAAGTTTAATAGAGTAGCATAAGCTCTTTCTCCGTTTGATGTAAGAATTTCGTAGTCTCCGTTTGACAGGTTATATCTCCAGAAGTCGTCTATAGCAACATCTGAATATGTTTCTCCTCCGTAAATATAAAGCCAGTCTCCTTCCAATGCAATGGCTGCTCCAGCTCTTGGCGTGGCAACTTCTCCCAATTTAATCCAGCCGTCATCATCTGTGATGGTTACGATATGTGATGAGCTGTTAATAATTCCATTTACTGGTAAAGTTATTTCCAGAATTATTGTTTCATCTTCTGTTTCAATCTCAGAATCCTGTAATGGAGTAATATTGACAGATTTAACAGTCTCACCGGGGCTAAAGATAACAGTTTCAGGGGAATCCCATCCTGTCAGTGTGTAATCAGTTCCAATGATTGCTGAACCATTAGCTGTATCTTTCAGTACAACAGATATTTTTTTATCTGATGCTTTTGAAATTAATATATTTATCTGATGAGGAGTTTCATTTTCATTTATTGTATAGCTGCTTGATGATTCAAAATATATAGAAGGTAAACTGCTGTCTTCTGTCGTTTCATTTTCAGATTTGATTGCAGTGTTGAAGTCATCTGCGCAAGAAACAGTAATTACAATTGTAAATAGAAAAAAGATATTTATTAATTTTTTACTTATAAGAATCATTTTTTAATACTTCGGATCAGTTAATCTCCATATAAGACCTTTTTACAAATTCAGCTAAATCTGGAGTTTGTTCCAGGGGATGAATTGTCGGTTAGCTTAAAATTCAATCCTTTAAGGACACCAGTATAATATAACTCACTTTCAGAAAAACAACAACTGAAAAGATCGGTTTTAACAAAAATACAGCAAAAAAAGCGATTTTCAGCAGGTTTTCTTTTTGTCTGGAAATACAGAAGTGTGATAATATTTCAAAATCAAAAAGATATTGCAGAAATTTCAGCCCTGTTATGATATTAAGTCAATCCGGTTAATGTTCTATTTGCCTGCTTTAACAGAAAACAGGGGAGATTTTATTATATATGATGTATGAAATTAAAACCGCAAGGAAATTTGATAAGGGACACCGATAAAATGGTTTTCCGATGATTATTTTGATCTTGCAGTATGGTTTCATGATGACGGAAAAATAAAGTCCTTTCAGCTATGCTACGACAATTATAGAGATCCTCACGCTTTAACATGGAAAGAGGAAAAAGGATTTGTCCATGACAGAATTGACGATGGAGAAACACGTGACCATCATAAAATGTCACCAATTCTGGTTGCAGACGGGGAGTTTCCTAAAGATAAAATACTTGGGAAATTTTTTGAATATAGCAGGGAGATCAATTCCGAGGTTGCGGATTTTGTTTATCAGAGGATTGCTTCCTTCTAAATTATCCTGAAAAATATTACTTCTTAAAACGGCAGACCAGGCATAGCATCAATGGATACGGCATCACTATATAAAAACCTTAATGAAGGGATACTTGAGGAAAGATTCCGGGCGTTTCAGAATAATCTTGATAAAAATCTCGGAATAATTCATGAATGCGGCGGTTTGAAAAATGTTATTCCTGCATTTACAGATAAACATATCATAATTGCGGGATCCGGCCCGTCTCTGGAAAATGAACTTGATGTTTTAAAAAAATATCAGTTCAGGGATAATATTATTATCATAGCCGCAGATATGGCATTACTTCCTCTGACAAAAAACGGCATCGCACCGCATTTTGTAATATCATGTGAAGCAACTCCTGTAGATTATTTCAGCAATATTGAAACAGGTAAAATGCATCTCCTTGCTTTCAGCTGCATGTCAAATACCAACTTAAGGAAATGGACGGGCAGGGTAAGTTTTTACAACTGGATGATACATAATGATATGTATAATTCTTTGTGGGAAAAAGCCGGTAATGATCTGGGTTTTGTGGCTACAGGCAGCATTGTAACAACTCAGGCGGTTTCCATTGCTGCCGGCTGTACGGTCAGCTCAATAATGCTCATAGGCAATGACCTAGGTTTTTCCGCTGAATATTACACAAGGGGAACAATTAACTATATAAGAAATCTGCATAATGTGCACAGATTAAAACCGCTTGAAACACATGATTTTTATAGTACAATACGGGCAAGAAATTATAGAATTAACAGGGGGGATAAATATTATTTCACGAATAATCAGTTCCTGGCGGCAAAATACTGGCTTGAGGATTTGTTTAAGAAGACAAGGCTCCCGGTATATGATTCCGGAGAACCGGGATGTTCGCCGGAAGTTGTTAAAAAGACATCTTTAAAAAAATATCTGGAGAATACCGGAAGAAAACGATCAAGGAGAAGAAAATGATAGTATTGCATAAACTGAACGGAGATGAAATAGTACTGAATGCGGCACAGATAGAGCTGGTGGAGAAAAAACCGGACACTACTATAACTTTAATGAATGAAAAAAAGTATATAGTAAAAGAAAAAACGGATGAAGTAATTGAGAGGGCTGTAGAATATTTTAAAAAGATATACTCCGGCAACAGGTTCTCTTCGTAAAATATCAGATATCTTGATTATAGAGATGATTTTAATCAGTATATTTAAAAAAGTAATAAAATGCAGGAAAAATCATAAATTATTGACTTTACTTCTTTTTTATATCTAACCGATAATAAAATATATTAATGTTCGATAAATACTTTTTATACTGTATATTTTTTTTAAATTTGTTTTAGTAAAATTTCTATATCACGGTTCGGGCTTTTTGAAGTTCTGTTTTATTTGATCTGTTCTGTATACGCTTAATATGCTGCTGACATAGAAAACAGGTTAAAGATAAAACATCTTATTATAGAAGTTTTTCATACTTAAAACGACACTTGGAGCGATTTCTATGGATATAGCAACCCTGGGAGGGATAATTGCAGGATTTGTTTTTCTGGGTTTAGGTATCATCTTTGCGAAAGGAAATATAGGACTTTTTGCCGATCCCACATCTGTAATGGTTACTGTACTCGGTTCATTTTCTGCCCTTATTGCATCGAATCCGCTTAAAAGGATAATTGGCCTGTGGGATGTTGCTAAAAATGCCTTTTTTACAGCGAATTTCAATCCTGATGAAATGATTATTACCCTTGTATCTTTTTCGGAAAAAGCAAGAAGGGAGGGGCTGCTTGCGCTTGAAGATGACCTGGATGAACTCGAAGACGCATTCCTGAGAAAAGGAATTCAGCTTGTTGTAGACGGTACAGACCCGGAGCTTGTCAGAAGAATTATGGAAACGGAACTGGAACATCTGATGTCAAGACATGAGACAGGCAAAAAGATATTTGATGACTGGGCTCTTCTTGCTCCTGCGTTCGGTATGATCGGTACTCTTATGGGACTTATTCTTATGCTTGTTAATATTGAAGATAAATCCGCTATCGGCCCGGGTATGTCGGCTGCCTTAATTACAACCTTTTACGGTGCTATTCTTGCAAACCTTGTATTTACGCCAATTGCCAATAAACTTGAAGTCAGAAGCAATGAAGAAGTGCTTTTGAGGCTGATTATGATTGAAGGTACTCTTTCCATTCAGTCCGGGGATAACCCGAGAATTGTTAAAGATAAACTTATTTCATTTCTTGAACCGGATAGACGCGAAGAGATATCAACTGAGGTTGATTAATGGTAAAAAGGGAGAAAAAACCGGTCAAAGGTGCTCCGGGATGGATGGTTTCCTGGAGCGATATGACTACCTTGCTTTTAACTTTCTTCATTTTAATGTTTAACATGAATGATATCAGCGGAAAGGACTTTTTTCTTATCCTTTCATCCTTCAGGGGGGCGCTTGGAATGTTTGAAGGAGGCTCTTCGCTAAGCAAGGGAAGACTTGAAGAGCTTGGAATGAGCATGATGAACCTTCCTGCACAGGAAAAAGGGCGCTCACTTGCGAAAAGCCTTAAAAAAGCCATGGAAATTTTCAAACCGGAAATACAGGCAAAGAAAGTCAGAGTAAAAGAAGATGAAAGAGGCCTGGTTATATCTCTTTCCGGGGATGCGTATTTCGCTCCGGGAAGTGCAAGGCTGCAGCCTGGGACACGGGAAGTGCTGAAAAAGATCGCCGGTATTATCAGAATACTTCCCAATTTTGTCCGGATCGAAGGGCATACCGACAGCAGTCCTATACCCGTCCAGGGGGTAAGAGAGGGATATGAGACAAACTGGGAGCTTTCTTCCGGCAGAAGCGTGAATGTGGTAAGATATCTTTCTGAAGTTGAGAGTGTTAATCCGAAGAAGATGTCCTCAGCTGCTTATAATCAGTACAGGCCAATCGACGATAACAGTATTCCTGAGGGCAGAGCGTATAACAGAAGGGTTGATATTGTTATTTTAAAAGAAAAAATCATCAGTAAGGATAAATTGGAAGGAAAAAAAGAAATTCTTCCGGATGAAGAATGGCTGTAGAATTGTTAATCGCGGCTTCTGGCTGCAATATGACATAATATCTTGAAAATTAATTTAAACAAAAAAAAATAATTGACAAATTTTTTATGGTATAATAATTATCAGATGAATATATAAATTAATCTGATTATTTTGTTCGTATAAGTATAATTTTTCAGTCGTAATTCTCGTGTTCTGTATTAAATTATTGTATTTATCTTAAGAATAACATGAATAATGCTGGAATATTTCCGGTTAAGTTTATTAAATAAAGGAAACGGTTTATGCGGCATTGTGCTTGTGTGCCGCTGCCGGGTAATTGCATATGGGTGATGATGAAAGGAATGTAGTTGATATTGATGATGATGAGGAGGAAACCGGGGCTGCCAGTGAAGCACCTTCCAGCGCCTCTCCTTCCAGGATAATCAAGATTTTGTTTTATATTGTCGGAGCTGTAATACTTGTACTCCTGATCATCGGTATTTCCTATATTGTTACGAAAAATGTGCAGGAGCAGAAATATGTAAGGGAACAGGCTATTATTGTTGCTCCTCCTCCTCCTCCTCTGGCTCATTTTGACCTTCCGTCTTTTTCCGTAACAACAAGAGATGCGGAGCCGCATTTTATAAAAATCACAATTGCTCTCGGTTATGAAGACAGTATTGAATTAAACGCGGAACTGCTTAGAAGAACCGCTCAATTTCAGCATATTATTAATGTGCTTCTAAGCGGAAAAAGATTTGAAGATGTTGATACTGTAGAGGATAAAATCAATCTTTCTGAAGAAATAAAAGCGCATATTAACATGATCCTGATGTCAGGTAAAATTAAAGAGGTTTACTTCAGGGAAATTGTAATTAACTGATTTTTATGTTTGTTTTTGATTATTTCAGATTATTTGCTGTCCGAATAAAACAGTACAGGAAATTGACAGTATTTTTTAAATACAGTATAATAAAGTAAGAATTCACTTATATTTTTAGTGTATAATCCGGAAATTTACAATTTAATCTTATAAAAATATGCCGATAATATACTATAAAATAATATTTATTATACAGAGGGAAAAAAATGGGTGATGGATCATTATCACAAGACGAAATAGATGCCCTGTTGCAGGGTGCTGATGATATGTTGTCAACATCATCGACTTCTGCTCCGACAATGGAGGCTCCGCAGAAATTCGGTTCTTTGTCTCCGGCAGAAAGGGAAGCTCTCGCTGATGTTCTGAATTCGACAATGCAGATGGTGGTCCCTTCGCTTTCCGGTTATCTCGGCAAGGATATTTTGATTACCAATGCATTTGTAGAGGTGAAGTCGCAGGATAATATCAGAGCTGAGCTTAATAATCAGTATGTTCAGCTTCCAATGGATTATACAGGCGGTTTTAACGGTAAAAACGTAATAATCCTGAATTCCGGTGATGCTGAAGTAATCTCATCATTAATGATGGGAGATGAAACCGGTGCCAAGCCTGCAGAGCTTACGGAAGCTCATCAGAGTACTCTACAGGAATTTGTAAATCAGATGCTTTCGTCTGTTGCTACCGGGTTGAGCAACAGATTCGGAAGGTCTATTAACGCAACACCTCCCAATATTTCCATTGTCAATGATTCATCGGAGCTGAATTTGCCTCATGGCAATGAGCTGGTAAAAATTACATATAATTTGAAAATCGGGAATCTTGTTAATTCACGGTTCTTTCACATAATGGAGCTTCCTCTCGGCCTTGATATTGCGAGGGCGGGGAATCCTGGCGGCAGCGGGCAGCAGCAGATGATGCAGTCGAAGGGATTTGATGCTGTCGAATCATCCGGGCAGCAGACCAGTATAAATCCGATAAAATTTCCTCCGCTGGGAGAAAGCGTTCCTTACGGGGCCGGAAGCAATATTTCATTGCTGATGGATGTCCCCATGATGCTCACTGTTGAGCTTGGTAAAACAAGATATCTCGTACGTGATATACTCGGATTAGGTGAAGGATCAATTATTGAGCTTGATAAACTGGCCGGTGAACCTGTTGACCTTCTGGTAAACGGAAAACTGATTGCCAGGGGTGAGGTTGTCGTCATTGATGAAAATTTCGGGGTCCGCGTAACCGATATAGTTAGTCCGGCAGAAAGACTGAATAAAGTTCAGTAGTTTATAAAGATTTATCTGTTTACTGCGATTGATACAAATCTGAAAATAATTTCGGCTTGAATTTGTTTGTTCCAATATAGTGTTGCATTTTTTATAAGTATTTCGTAAAGAGACATAATATTGACTATGTTTGTTTCAGGATTATATAATGAGTATTGATAAATCGGTAAAAAGAAATAGCCGGGCCGGATTTGCATTATTATGCATTTTTTTTATCTTTGTTGCTACATTATGTCCCATTACCGGAGAAATGTATGCCGTGGGTGAAGCTGTAAAAGCTGATGCACAGGCATCTGCTGACAGTAAAAAGAATACGGAAGGTGAAAACGAAGCCGAAGACGTAACGCTTTATCAGTATGAAAAACCGACTGTGGAAGAGGAGTCTTATGCCTGGCTTGTCTTTAAAACGATAATTGTACTCGCATTGCTTGTAGGCGGATTTTATTTTTTTTACAGATTTGTGACAAAAAAAACCGGCATGCAGTCTCTGGGCAGAGATGTTATTAAGGTTTTATCTATAGTGCCGGTGGGGCAGAATAAATTTCTTCAGGTAGTTGACCTGGCAGGAAGAATAATGGTGATCGGGGTATCGGATTCGAGCATCAATCTTATAACGGAAATAAGTGACAGGGATGAAATAGACAGGATCAGGCTTTTAAGCTCGAAGTCAACTCCGATTCATCCGGGAGGATTTCAGGAATACATTTCGAAGTATGTTTCAAAGCTTTTTAAAAAGGATAATCCGGGAACCAGCCGTAGTGAATATTCCGCAGAGCCTGAATCTGACAGGATGGATTACCTGAAAAGGCAGAAAGACAGGCTGAAAAAAATAAACGGGAAAAATGATGAATTCTAAAAGAATAGCTGGAATCTTTATCTTTTTACTGTTTATTGCTGTTATTATTTCCTCCCGGCCTGCGCTTGCTCAGAATACAGGCGGTGTCAGAATGCCTATTCCTAAAATTGCTTTTGATATTGAAGAAGCTACAACTCCCAAAGATGTAGCTCTGAGTCTGCAGATTCTTTTTCTGTTAACGATTCTTACTCTTGCTCCTTCAATAATGATTATGATGACTTCGTTTACGAGAATCGTAATTGTTCTGGATTTTATAAAAAGAGCGCTGACTCTCCAGCAGATGCCGCCTAATCAGGTGATTGTCGGACTTTCGATATTTCTGACTATTTTTGTAATGTCTCCGACACTGGTAAAGATAAATGATACTGCTTTACAGCCCTATCTAAAAGGTGATTTGAATAGCGAACAGTTTTTTGATAAAGGTATGCAGCCGATGCGTGAGTTCATGTTTAAACAGACACGCAAGAAAGATATAGCTTTGTTTATTGACCTTGCAAAGATCGAGAAGCCGAAAAATGAGAGTGAGGTGCCTACACATTGTCTTATTCCGGCTTTTATGATTAGTGAACTTAAAAGAGCTTTCGAGATGGGAATATACTTATTCCTGCCGTTTATGGTTATAGATATGATTATTGCCAGTGCGCTAATGGCAATGGGTATGATTATGCTGCCGCCCGTAATGATATCACTGCCTTTTAAATTGATTCTGTTTGTGCTGGTTGACGGCTGGAATCTGCTTGTTTACGAGGTTGTAAGGTCGTTCGGATGACAGTGGACAGGTCCTGATTCGCAGGAGGATATATGACAGATGTTGACGTAATAAACTTATTAAGAGAGGCACTCATGACTGTACTTATCGTATCTGCTCCTATACTTGGGGCAGGCATGATTGTGGGGCTGGTTGTCGCTATATTCCAGACAACTACATCCATTCAGGAGCAGACTCTTACGTTTGTTCCGAAAATGATCGCTATATTCGCCGCAATTGTTCTGCTGGCTTCATGGATAATAAGGACACTGGTTAGTTATACAAAAACAGTTTTTATTATGATAGAAAAGATCGGATTAGGATGAGTTAATGCAATATTTCGTATACCATTTTCAGATTTTTCTTCTGATAATGATGAGAATGAGCTCAATGATTGTCATAGCCCCGTTTTTTTCAAGTGGGGTTATCCCTTTTAGATTAAAGGCATTAATTGCTTTCCTGATCACTCTTGTTATCTTTCCGGTCATCGCAGGTAAAAATATGGCTATTACCGGGGATATGGGTACCTATTATTTACTGATTCTTAAGGAGGTTCTTATAGGGTTATATATAGGCTTTCTTGTATCCATAGTTTTCACTGCTTTTCAGCTGGCAGGTGAATTTTATTCCGTTCAGATCGGATTTGGAATCAGTGAGGTACTGGACCCGCTTGCGCAGATATCCATACCTCTGCTGGGCCAGCTGAAAAACCTTATAGGACTGCTGGTTTTTCTTTTTCTTAACGGGCATCATTTTTTGATAAAGGCAATATACAGGTCATATGAGCTTGCTCCTGTTATTCCTATGGAATTAGGAAAATCTTCAGATCTTTTAAAATTTCTTGTGCATTCAATGAGCGGGATGTTCATTATAGCCTTAAAAATTGCCCTGCCTATAGTGGGAACTATATTCCTGGTATCTGTTACACTCGGAGTGCTTGCAAAAGCCGCTCCCCAGATGAATATTTTAATGCTTGGATTTCCTTTGAAAATTGCAGTGGCGTTCGGTGTATTTATTATTATAACGCCGCTGGTGATTCGCATAATGTACGTATCTCTTGAGAGATCGTTTAAGTTTATATCCAAAGTAATAATGTACTGGCCTACATAAGCACGGGAAGGAAGGATTTTTTAAAGTAATATGCTGAATTTATTTTTTAAAATACTGAGGTTCTATTTTCACGGAATGAATTTTTTAAAAGAAGTTCATTCAGACGGCCTTGCTGATTTCAGATTCGACATACAGTTATTTGCTGCAGAAGATGAAGGAAGGACCGAAGAGCCTACTGAAAAGAAAATCAGGGAGGCCAGGGAGAAAGGCCAGGTAGCCAAAACTCTTGAGCTGCCTCAGTCAATTGTTGTTATTTTCGGTTTTCTTGTAATTTTTTTTCTAGGATCATGGATATATCACAATATTGTCACAATGACCAGGCATTACATAGGGTCTTTTTCAAAAGGCAGTGTTACGGAGAAAAATATAATAATCGAATTTGCGAATATGACTATTGTTTTCGCAAAAATATTACTGCCCATTTTCGCGGCTGCCATGGTTGCCGCTATAATCGGCAATGTAGCACAGGTTGGTTTTCAGGTTTCGGCGCATCCTTTGAAAGTGGACTGGAACAAGCTTAAGTTTGATCCGGCAACAATAATGAAAAAAACTTTTTTTTCAAAGCAGATAGCGATGAATCTTTTTAAATCGCTTTTTAAGGTGGCTACAATAGGAGTGGTTGCTTATCTGATTATAAAATCTGATTATGATATTATTCTAAAGTCTCCGGATCTTTCTGTAGGAATGGCATTCAGGTCTATTGCCATAATAGGTTTCAAGATCATTCTGTGGACATCGGTAGTTCTTCTTGTTCTTTCCATACCGGACTATATTTTTCAGAAAAGGGAATTTATTGAATCATTAAAAATGACAAAGGAAGAATTAAAGGAAGAACTGAAAGAAACAACCGGTGATCCTTATATAAGAGCAAGATTAAAGGAAATGCAGCGGGAAATCGCAATGCGCAATATGATAACAGAGGTACCTAAAGCCGATGTTGTTATCACAAACCCGACTCATTTTGCGGTTGCGCTTCAATACGATAATCTTGTCATGGAAGCGCCGAAACTGATTGCAAAGGGTGTTGACAGCCTTGCTCTCAGGATCCGGGAAATTGCCAGGGAAAATGGTATTATGATGATTGAAAACAGGCCTCTTGCGCAGGAAATCTATCATAGCCTGGATGTAGGAGATATGATTCCGGAGAATCTGTTTTATGCTGTATCACTTGTATATGCTGAAGTTTATAAAGCGGGGAATTTTCAAAAAGCAATATAAATAACTGCTATACCGGCAGTAAGGCCGGTTTACTTTTCAGGAATTTTTTATTCAAAACAGGAGTGTTAACTGATGGCGGATCAGGAGAAGAAAGGAATTTCTTCATTATTTTCCGGTAATCTTGAGTGGATGCAGAAAACCGATATTCTGTTTGGTATCGGCATTATAACTATTGTTGCAATGTTGATAATTCCGCTCCCTACAATTCTTCTGGATATGCTTCTGATTATAAGCATAATGATAGGCCTTCTTACTTTAATGATAGTAATGTTCGTAAAAAGGTCTTTTGACTTTTCAGTATTTCCGACTCTTCTTCTGGGCACTACCATTTTCAGACTGGCTTTGAATATTTCATCAACCAGGCTTATCCTTCTGGATGGAGCAGCCTTTGACGGGAAAATAATCAGGGCATTTGGCGATTTTGTTGTACGCGGAAATTATGTAGTCGGTTTTATTCTATTTATAATAATTGTTGCTGTTCAGTTTATTGTAATAACAAAAGGTGCAACGAGAACTGCTGAAGTAGCAGCAAGGTTTACACTGGACGCAATGCCGGGTAAGCAGATGAGCATTGACTCTGATCTGTCAAACGGTTTAATAACAGAAGATGAAGCCAGGGTAAGGCGTGCTGAAATAAGAAAGGAAGCTGATTTTTACGGAGCTATGGACGGTGCTTCAAAATTCGTTCAGGGCGATGTAAAAGTAGGAATTGTCATAACTTTAGTCAATATAATCGGCGGATTTATAATCGGAATGGCAATGAGGGGTGAAAGTTTTGATGTGGCTGTAACAACTTACACTCTGCTGTCAATCGGCGACGGGCTTGTGGCACAGATTCCTTCTCTCTTAATTACTACTGCAACGGGTATTATTGTTACACGAGCGGTATCAGATGATGACCTTGGGGAAGATATCAAAAACCAGATGGGTTCGCAGCCGAGAGCATTGCTAATCACTGCAGCAGCTGTTGGTGCTTCGGCTATTATTCCCGGATTCCCGGCACTTACAGCTTTGATTATTGCTGCCGCACTTGGATCACTTGGATTTTTCATGCTAAAAGAGAAAGAAAAAGAATCGGAAAAGGTTATACAGGAAGAAAAAGAAGCAAAAATAAAAGATCATAAACCGGAATCCGTACTTCCTTTGATTCAGGTGGACCCGCTTGAGGTTGAAATCGGCTACAGCCTGATACCGCTGGTTGATCCCGAGCAGGGAGGAACGTTGCTGGAACGTATTACAAATATAAGGCGAAGGTCTGCTCTTGATATGGGTCTTATTGTTCCTCCAATCAGGATCAGAGATAATATGGAGCTGAATGCTGCTTCATATTCCATATTAATCAAGGGTGTTGAAGTAGGGGGAAGTAAATTACAAATCGGCAAGCTGATGGCAATGGATCCCGGAACTGTTGAAGAAAAAATTGAGGGCGATGAATTTATTGAACCGGTATTCAGACTGACAGCTATCTGGATCAGTCCGGACATAAGAGACGAAGCGGAAAGAAAGGGATATACGGTTGTTGACTGCCCTACAATAATCGCGACACATTTAACAGAGATTATAAAACGGCATGCTGATGAAATTCTCGGAAGACAGGAAGTTAAACAGCTTATTGATAATATCAGACAGGATTATCCGATGGTCGTTGAAGAGCTCCTTACAGAGAAAAAATTCAGTCATGGAGATATACAGAATGTACTTAAAAATCTTTTGCGTGAAAGAGTCTCTATCAGAAATATGGTAACTATTCTTGAAACAATAGCAACATTCGCAGACAGGACAAACAGAAACGCCGATCTTCTGACAGAATATGTCAGGGCGGCCTTATCACGCCAGATATGCAGGTCGTATGTTGATAAAGATAATTCATTATCAATACTGACTATTGATCCTGAAATTGAAGAGGTAATCGCAGGCTCCATTCACGAAGATCCTGTTGAGGGCACTATTGTCAGTATTGATCCTGAAACGCACCGTGCGATTATGGATTCTCTTATTGAGGCTTACACTAAAGCAAGGTCAGAAGGCCATCTCCCAATATTCCTTGTATCACCGAGAATAAGAAGTGTTACATTCTCATTACTGGAGCGGGAGCTGCCTGATTCAACCGTCCTGTCATATAATGAAATAAGTCCAGATATTAAAGTAAATATTATCGGATCGGCATTATTATCATCCGCAGCATAGCATAAACTGCATTGCTGCTGAAGAAAATAATCAACGGGAAAAAGAGTGCAATTAAAACAAATAGTACAAAAAGAAACTTCTGCTATAGTTAGCGTAAATATTTCAAGGGAGATTAATTAAATGAAATATGTGAAAATAAAATCCGGATCGTATAATGAAGCAATGATGAAGCTTCGGATGGAATATGGAGAAGATGCAATTCCTGTGAGCCACAGGTATATTAAAGAAGGCGGGTTGTTAAAAACTAAGCTGCTGGCAAAAAATATGGTTGAACTGACTGCGGCTATCCCGGAAAGAAACATGAAAATTAAACCTAAGACAGCGAAAAAGGGCATTGTTGATTATACGGTAGGAGATTCAGATGTACTTAAAAATACTATTAAGGCGATGAATAAAGAACAGGATCCAGGCAGCCGTCTCAGTTCTGCAGATAAGGAATTTAACTTTTCAAATTTAAATAATCCGTTAAGCCGTAAGCCTGTAAATTCGAATCCGGATACTTTCTCCGGAAACAGAGACAAAACAGAACTTTCTTCAGGTAAAATTAATAATGAAGTGAAAAGCAGCAGCGATTATATGAGATTTGAGAAAGAATTTGAAGAAATAAAAAATACTTTAAAAACTCTTCTTAATGAAAGAACAGATAAACAGGTTAAACGTTCTTCAGAAGCAACTGAAGAGAATGAATTTGTAAAACCTTATATAAAGATTTTACAGGATAATGAGTTTGACATTGATGAACGGAATTTTATAATAGATAAAATTAAAAATACTATCAGTGCAGATGATTTAAAAGACAAATACAAAATTGAAAAAAGTCTTAAGGATATGCTGAAAAGCAAAATAATAACCTGTGCCCCCATAAAGAAAGGTGTTAAAAAGCAGGTGATTATGTTTATAGGACCTACAGGAGTTGGCAAGACCACAACACTCGCAAAACTCGGCGCAATTTATGCTTTGAGAGAAGAGCATAAGGTTGCATTCATTACAATTGACACATACAGAATCGCGGCAACCGAACAGCTGAAGAAGTATGCAGGAATTATGAAAATACCTATTCATGTTGTAAATGATCCCGTGTCTTTTAAAGAAGTTATTGCTAATGAGAAATCCGAAATAATACTTATTGATACATCAGGCAGAAGCCATAAAAATGAATTAAAAATATCGGAGATAAAAAATTACGCTGATTCAATTGACTATGATTGTGAAAAGATATTATGTGTGAGCGCCAATACCAGAAAGAATGACTTGAAAGATATTTTTAAATCATTCGGCAAAATAAATTTTGACAGTGTAATTATTACCAAAGTTGATGAGTCATCCTGTATCGGGAGTGTTGTTGATGTAGCTGAAAAATTTAATAAGCCGATATCATATTTTACAAACGGGCAGGAAGTTCCGAATGACATTTCTGTGGCTGATCCGAATAAAATTGTAGATATGATTATAAGCCCGGAAACTGAATACGCAGGAGGTTAAAATTGGATCAGGCATCTAATTTAAGAAAATTAGTATTGAAAAGTGATAAAGAAGTAAGAACCAGAACTATTGCTGTTACAAGCGGCAAAGGCGGAGTAGGGAAGTCTACTCTTTCAGTAAGCCTTGCTATTTCTCTGGCGCAGCAGGGACATTCCGTAACTCTCCTGGACGCTGACCTTGGACTGGCCAATATCAATGTTATTCTGGGGATTATTCCTAAATTTAATCTTTATCATGTTATTAAAGGCAAGAAGAGGCTTAAAGATATTGTAATCGATATTCCTGAAGGAATAAAGATAATTGCAGGGGCGTCAGGTTTTCATCAGCTGGCCAATCTTGATTCAAAACAGATCGGAGATTTTATCAAATCAGTTTCCGAGCTTGATCAGGATGACTACATGATAGTGGATACCGGAGCGGGAGTTTCTCAGAATGTTCTGCGTTTTGTTATTGCTTCGGATGATATACTTGTTGTTACGACTCCTGAGCCGACTGCCATTACTGATGCATATGGTATTATTAAATCAATAGCTGCACAGTCGCCTGAAAAATCGGTAAAATTAATAGTCAACAGGGTCAGCTCAGTATCAGAAGGAAAAAGAGTGGCCCAGAGAGTTATATCAATAGCCGGTCAGTTTTTAAATATCAAGGTGGAAAACCTCGGGTTTATTTTTGACGATATATATGTTCCTAAATCGGTGAGAAATCAGAAGCCGTTTATTATCAGTTACCCGAAGTCAAAAGCTTCAGTTTGTGTTTCAATGATAGCTGACAGAATAACACAGAGAGAAGTTAGTTCTAAAAATGGAACAGGCATGGTTTCTTTTTTTAAGAATCTGTTTTCAAGTGAGGAAGAAACAATTGCGGGAGCGGAATGAATTTCCTGAATATTATTGTTATATTTTTGTTATATGATTAAAATTAACATTCCGGTTGAATTGATTCATTATAAAAAGAGCTTGATTAGTTTTTTATTAATAATATATATTAAATTATAAATTCAATTACCGCGTGTTGCCGGATAAATGGATTTTAAATGGTTAATTATAAAAATTTTGCGATTGAGTATATAACAGCGCTGATCTTTGGCGTTTTGGGATTACTCCTGTCATTATTTGCGGGGTTTATTTCCGGAAACAAAATTATATCTGTATTTGTAAGATCAGTAATTATTACAATAGGTTTTGCATTTATAGGTTATATCTGTTTAATAATAGTTAAAAAATTTGTTCCTGAAATATACCAGGTTTTCAGTAATATAAATGAAAATAAGGAAGTTAATTTAAATAATGACCGGGATAATTCAAAAGGCTCTGAAATTGACAGCGCTGAAAACATGCCGGAGACTTCAATAGCAGAGGCAGACTCCGGAACGGAAACCCGGGTACCGGATGTGGAGTTGGAAGATCAGTTTAATACACTGGAAAAAGAACAGGCAGGAGAATCTTTTTTAAGTAAAGATAAAGTTGATGCTGGCACAGCTTCTAAAAGTTTTTCCCGGGAAAAAAATATCACATATGAACCAAAAATAGCAGCTCAGGCAATCAGAACAATGATGAAAAGAGATGAATAATATACAGGGTTATTATGGAAATTAAAAATACAAAAGAATACGAGAATATCGAAGAAGAAGACCTCTGGAAGAGTTATGTAAAAACGAATGATCAGAAAATCCGTGATCATTTTGTTATTAAATATGCTCCTCTTGTCAAATACGTAGCCGGAAAGATTTCCATGAGCATGCCGCAAAACGTTGAGTTTGAAGATTTAATCGCATATGGTGTTTTTGGACTTATTGATGCAATAAATAAATTTGATCCGTCCAGGGGTATTAAATTTAAAACTTATGCAATGACCAGAATACGAGGCGCCATATTTGATGAGCTGCGTTCCATTGACTGGGTTCCCAGATCGATCAGACAGAAAGCAAAACAGATTGAGTTGGTTATTTCCGAACTGGAAAACAAACTCGGCAGAACAGTTGAAGACGAAGAAATTGCAAAGGAAATGGGAATCTCCGGTGAAGAATTTCAGATATTGCTGAATAAACTAAGTGGTGCGTCGATATTATCATTGAATGATATCTGGTATCTTGGTGATGACAGTGATGAACTGTCTATTATTGAGACCCTTGAAGCTCCGGAGAATATGAATCCGGATGTTTTGATTGAGAAAGAGGAAATAAGGGATCATATTATAGAAGCAATAAAGAAACTTCCGGATAAAGAAAAAAAAGTTATAGTTTTATACTACTATGAAGATTTAACACTGAAAGAGATAGGTGCTGTTCTTGACGTTACCGAAAGCAGAGTATCTCAGCTTCACACAAAAGCCATTATGCGACTTAGAGGAAGATTGGGGAGGATCAAGTCCAACATAGTCGGATAAAATAGATGAATAAACTTAAAGATTTACTGATAAGTATTGATGATGATTTTTCAGAATCGTCTTCTGATAACGAGGTTGAAGTATATGCTGATTCTGTGAAACAGGCTCTTGAACTGGCTTCTGCAGAACTTTCAATTGAAATATCGAATCTTGATTATGAAATTATTGAGAAAGGAACCTCCGGTTTTTTCGGTGTAGCCCGAAAACCGTATCATCTGGTTGTTAAACAATCTGAAACCGCCGCTCAATATAAAGATATTCTTGATATTGAAAAGAAACTGTCAAAAGTATCAATTTCCGATGAAATACAATTAAAGAATCTTGGTGAAAATGCTGACGGAAAAAGTGTTGTCAGAGTAACAAAATCTGGAATCTGGCTAACTGTAACAGCACCAAAAGGCAGGGGTAAAAAAGTAGAGCTGTCTGATGTCAGGGAGCGTCTCAATGCACTTAGAATATCAAATACTGATCAAAAGAGAATTGATAAGGCAGTATCTGCAAAGAACGGAAAACCGGTAAAAATCGGAGACTGGCTGCCGAATCCGGATTATGACAGTACAATGTCTGTTGAAATAACAGATGATGAAATGAAGGCATTTGTTAAAATAATCAAGCCCCGTTATTCCGGAAGGCATTTTGAAGTTGAAGATGTAATTGAAGCTTTGAAAAGCGCGGGTGTAGTGGCAGGAATAAATGAGGAAAGAATATCCTCATATCTTGAGAATATGGATTATTCATCTGTTCTTGTAGGTGCCGAAGGAATAAAGCCTAAGCACGGAAAAGACGCATTTATAGATTATAAAGTCAGAACAGACAGAACCCGTACCGTCTTTGAAGAGGATGAAAAAGGCCAGGTTGATTTCAAGGACCTGGACTTGCTGGAAAATGTTGTAGTCGGACAGCTGCTGGCTGTTAAGGTCCCGGCTGAAGAAGGCCAGCCCGGCAGGACTGTAACAAACAGAATTCTTCCTGCGAAATCCGGAAAGGATACTGTATTAAGATACGGCAAAGGTACCATTCTTTCTGAAAACGGACTTGAACTTACTGCTGAAATAAACGGGCAGGTAGTATTTCAGCATTCGAAAATCAGTGTTGAGCCGGTTCATGTTGTCAAAGGGGATGTTTCCCTGGAAACCGGAAATATTGTTTTTCTTGGCTCTGTTTTAATTACGGGAAATGTTCAGGATAACTTTGTTGTAAAAGCAGCTGGAAATATTGAAGTCCGCGGATCGGTGCAAAAGGCATTTTTAGAAGCTGAAGGCAATATTATAGTCAGGCAGGGTATTATCGGGAGAGAAGAAGCGAAGATTGAGTCAACCGGCGGTTCCGTTTTTGCCAAGTTTATCCAATCTGCACACGTTATGGTTGAAAAAGACGTTATTGTACCAGAGGGGATTCTTCATTCATTTATAGATGCCGGTGAAAGAATTCTGTGTACAGGACGAAGGGCCAAGATAGTAGGCGGAGTTATTCGTGCAGGTGAAGAGGTAAATTCAAAATTTCTTGGTTCGGATACCTTTACAAAGACAGATGTAAATGTCGGAATAAATCCGAAAGTACTTCAGCAGATCAGTGACATGAAGTCAATCCTTAACGAATCAAAGACTGAACTTGAAAAAACCAATCTTAACCTCAATACTTTAAAAGCTCAAAAAGCTAGTTCCGGCGGAAAGTTACCGCCTGATAAAGAGGAGTTATATAATAATTATCTTGCACAGAAACAGAAACTTTCATCCAGAATGAATGAAATAAGTATTGAACTTGAAGAATTGAAAGCTTATATGAATATTCTTGAGCAGAAAGGCAAAGTATGTGTTGAGCAGAGTGTATTCCCCGGTGTTGATATACATATAAGGGATGAGAGATTCTCAGTAAAGGACCAGTACACTAATATTAAGTTTACTCTTGAGAATGAAGGTATCAGGCTGTCTGAATATGAACCTCCTGTTTTTTCCGACGAACAAACTAAAATGATGGCTTATACGAGGACAAGAAGATGATAAAAGGAGTCTCGTATGACTGTAAAACCGATTGATCTTCAAACTAATCTTGCTCATCTGCATGAAATAGCAAAAGGAGAGCATGGAAGAGCTGCGGCAAATATACAGGGGCAGCATTCATTAGAAGAGACAGCAGAAGAGAAAGCAAGATTGACCAAAAGCAGATTGGAAGAGAATAAACAGGCCGAAAAAACATCAATAATGAAAGAAGAAGGGTTTAAAGGTAAAAAGCAGAATAAGAAGCAAAATAAAGACGAATCTGAAGATGAAGAAAAAAAAAATATCTCAAAAATCGAAAAGATGGGCATAATGATTGATGTGAAAAGGTAGATTTAATATGCAATTTCTATTACTGGTTCTAATCAATATTTTAATGGCATGTTTTTTTTATTTAATCCTGAGATTGAAGCTTGAAAAGTATGCTTCCGATTATCGTGAAAAACGCCTTAAAAGAGAAATGGATGAAATCATTAATGAATTCAATGAAACAGCGGAAAGAAATATTACAATTCTGGATAATAGAATTGAGATAATAAAAACTCTCTTAAATAAGTCGGGAAAATTAAATTCTATTGATATAAGTATTGCGGATCATCCTGAAGCAAAATCAAAGAATAAAAAGGAAAATTTTTCAAAAGGAAAAACTTCGGGTGATCTTAATAATGAGCTTTCTTCTGATCAGGAAAAATCCGGTGAGAATTTTGCTTCTGAAACAGATGTAGAAATATCGAGAGATACTAAAGGATTTTTATCCAGACTTAGAGAAAGTTTAAAGGACAGCTTTCAGAAGAATTATAAGTCTCTGGTTCATGCTGCTGAATCAGCAATAAGTACTGAAGGTGAAAGTAGACAAAATTATAAAACAGAAAATGAAAAAAAATCGGATGCTTTCAGAAAAGAGAAAGTTGATATTGTTATAGATTATACTGATGACGACCTGAATTTGCTGAGGGAATCTGAAAATGATCAACTGTATCCCTTAAGTAAAAATGAATATAAAACAGCTCTTCATACTGATCAGATTGAAGAGTACCCTCTGTCAGAAAAGGAGCAGTTTTCGGAAGATGAATTGGGGTATATGTTTTCTTCTTCTGAAGATAAATATCTATTGATTTCCGAACTATATCAGAAAGGGTATCCGGCTGACATTATCTCCAGGTCTTCAGGCATTCCTATTGGTGAAATAAAACTTGTTGTTGATTTAAATAAATCGTTGTAGTTTTTTTTTGATGTTATATTCTCACTGTATAGCTGAATTTGCTGTATTGGCAGCCTTTTCAGCTTAAGTTTTATAAAATTTATAATAATTTGATTGAGAGCTATGATAGACTTTGAAAATATTGTCAGATTAACCGATTCGGAATTTGAGAAGTTTGCAAAACTTGTATATAACGAAAGCGGTATTTTTTTAAAAACAACAAAACTGACTCTTTTATCCAATCGTCTCCGGAAAAGATTGAATGCGTTAAATTTAAAAACATTTACAGAGTACTACGATTATATTAATTCGCTTGCTGACCGTTCCAAGGAAATTGAATCTCTTATTGACGTAGTCTCCACCAATGAAACGTATTTTTTCAGAAATGAGAAGCAATTTGAATCTTTAACAGGAGAATGCTTTCCTGAAATCTCAAAAAGAAAACAGACAGATAAACGCCTGAGAATCTGGAGTGCCGGCTGTTCTACAGGTGAAGAGCCGTACACAATCGGAATTTGCATACTTGAAGCCGGAAGCCTCTTTCAGGGATGGGATATTGAGATAATAGCAACAGATATAGCATATTCTGTTCTGGATTTCGCAAAAAAAGGCGAGTATTCAGGCAGGAGAATTGATAAGGTTAAACCTGAATTACTCAAAAAATATTTTTTAAAAAGTGATTCAGAACAGTACACTATCAAGGATGAAGTTAAAAAAATTATTAATTTTAAGTTATTAAATTTGTTCAAAGATTCATATCCGGTTAATATAGATATTATTTTCTGCAGAAATGTTATGATCTATTTTGATAAAGAACATCAAAAGAAACTACTTTCCGGATTTTACAGATCAATTCAGAATAATGGTTATTTGTTTTTAGGACATTCAGAAACAATCCATTCAATATCGGATGACTTCACATATAGAAAAATTATAGACAGTCCTGTGTATATCCCAAAGGATAAATAATGTGAGTTTTAAACTTATTAATGTTGGAATCGCTGATATAGGGATTGCTAAACCGCCGGATATTTTACGAACGATCCTGGGGTCATGCGTAGGGGTATGCCTTTACGATTCAAGGAGTCAGATAGGAGGCCTCTCGCATGTAATGCTTCCTAAAATGATTGAAACCAGTTCCGCGACGCTTCCTAATTTAAAAAAATATGCGGATACTGCTATTCCATATTTGCTTAAAAAAATGGAAAATATAGGGGCAAACAGAAAATATATCAGCGCTAAAATAATTGGCGGCGCGACAATGTTTAAAATCATGTCAAATAATCCCGCGAGTAATATTGGACAGAATAATATCGACAGCGTGAAGCAGATTTTAAAAGAGTTGAAAATCAGTATTATTGCAGAAGATCTGGGTGGAGACCACGGCCGGACTATTGACTTTTATATGGAATCGGGTGATGTAAAGATTAAATTTTCAACACGCGATTTAAGAGTTATTTAATACTTGATAATACTTATTGATAAATTTGAATTATTTATATTAAACACCTTACAGGAAATTAATCATGGATAGTATGACCGGCTATGCTTATATTGAAAAAAGTAATCATCAATTTTCATTTGCAGTTGAAGTAAAATCTTTAAATTCAAAATTTCTGGAAATTATTGTAAATCTTCCAAAAATTTTGAGAAAAAATGAAAGTGATTTAATTCAGATTTTGAAAGATAAATTTCCCAGAGGTAAAATTGTTTTAACTATTGATATTTATGACTGGGCAGAGGACAAGAAAGTATCAATTAATAAAAATTTTATTAATAATATTTATTCAGAACTGAAAAAAGTTGAACGAGAACTGGGAGCTGATAACCTGGTTACCGGAGATGTCTTATTTTCATTTGACAATGTAATAAATTATCACAGGACATTACTGACAAATCAATCATATAATGAAGTATTAAAAGTACTTTACAGTGCTATAGATGTAGCAAAAAAAATGCAGAGAAAAGAAGGGAATATCGTAAAAAAAGATCTGGAAAAATCTTTAAGTTTTATTGGAAATTCGGTTGTAGAGATAAAAAAGAAGTATAAGGATATTTCAAAAGTTATATTTAACAAGTTAAAGAAGAATATAGAATCAATTACAAAATTCACAGTTAATGACAACAGGCTTTATAGTGAAGTTGCTATCCTGGCTGATAAACTTGACATAAATGAAGAAATTGTAAGATTAAATAATCATTTGAAAAAATTTAAAAGTTTAATGAATGAAAAGGGTCAGATTGGTAAAAGACTGGACTTTCTTGCTCAGGAAATGTTCAGGGAGACAAATACCATATCTTCAAAAGCAAATAGTTCTGAAATATCTCATATTGTCGTAGAAATTAAAAATAATATAGACAAAATCAGGGAACATTCAAGAAATATCATATGAGAGCTACACTAATCAACATAGGATTTGGAAATTCAGTCATTGCTGAAAGAATAATTGCTGTAATTACTCCTCTTTCTGCTTCCGGGAAAAGAATTCGTGAAGAAGCGAAGGAGAATGAATCATTAATTGATGCTACACATGGCAGAAAAACAAGGGCAATTATAATCATGGATTCGAAACATGTAATTTTATCGGCAATGCAGCCGGAAACTATAGCAAACAGATTATCAAGTCATGCAGAAGAATGATCTAGTTCTTGTTGTTTCCGCTCCTTCAGGTGCCGGTAAAACAACAATAATAAATAAATTATTATCTGAAGATGACAGATTTGAATTTGTCATTTCAACAACAACAAGACCTCCAAGAAATAATGAACAGGAAGGAAGCAGTTATTATTTTGTTTCGATAGAGGATTTTCAGCACAAAATTGAAAAATCAGACTTTTTTGAATGGGCCGAAGTTCATAAAAACTATTATGGGGTTACAAAAAAAGAATTTGACAGAATTCTTTCTTTGAGAAAAATTCCTTTATTTGACGTAGATGTACAGGGAGCAAAAAAATTAAAGGAAATTTTAGGCTCAGGAAACACCGTATTCGTTTTTATTTCACCTCCATCTATTGAAGGTTTAAGAGACAGGCTGAAGAATCGCGGAACAGATAGTGAAGAAGTAATAAATCTGAGAATTCAAAATGCTGTTAATGAATTGAATGAACTGAATAACTTTGACTATTTAATTGTTAATAATGATATAGATGAGTCATTACTTGATCTTAAAGCAATAATGAGGGCTGAGTTTTGTAAAATCAGATCAAAATAAAAAATATTTATCAGGAGAAATTAATTGTCAGTAATATTGGAAAAATTATTATCATACAACGGAAACAAGTATATTTTCAGTAAAGCAGCTATGGAAGCAATTGATAAGATTGGAAATCTTAAAGAATATCGTGAAGATATGGATACTGAAGGGAAAATAGTAGTTAAAATATTAAATTTTTTATTAGAAGAAAAAATAAAATTTCAGTATCTGAAAGACATGGAAGAGGAAAAAAAATAAACAATTCCGGGAAAAAATAAATCAAAGCAATTGTATTAGTTGGACCGACGGGAGTCGGTAAAACGGATGTTTCAATTCAGATCGCCACTGAATATTTTGAGATTATTTCTGCTGATTCTGTTCAGGTTTATAAATATTTAAATATTGGCAGCAGTAAACCAGATAAAGAAAGCATACAAAAAGTTAAACATCATCTTATTGATATTGTTGAACCTGACTTTAATTTTACAGCAGGAAATTTTTGTGATATTGCAATTGAAGAATGCGGTAAGATCTCTGACAGCGGCAGATATCCTTTGTTTGTAGGAGGAACAGCCTTTTACATTGATTCGTTTTTTATCGGGTTGTCTGAGATTCCGAAAATAGATGAGTCTGTCAAACAACAGCTTGCCTTTGATCTAAATAAATACGGTCTGCAATCTCTTTATCAGGAACTTGTAAAGTTTGATGAAATATTTTCATCAAAAATACATAGTAATGACCGGCAGCGAATATTAAGAGGTCTTGAAGTTTACAGAGGAACCGGCAGGGCTTTAAGCAGCTATTATAATCAAAAAGCAGGATACGAATCTGAGGATACTCTGTACATCGGACTTTATCGTGACAGACAGATATTACGTGAAAGAATTGATAAAAGAGTAAACTTTATGATAAATTCCGGATTTATTGATGAAGTTGAACATATAAGAGAAATGGGATACGGCCCAGAACTCCGTTCAATGCAATCAATTGGATATTATGAGTTAAATAAATATATTGAAGGACAATTTACTATTGATGAAGCAATAGAAAAGATTAAGACTAATACAAAAAAATACGCAAAAAGACAGATGACATGGCTCAGGAGGAATAAAAAAGTTAACTGGGTCAATCCTGAAAATATGAGTGAAATAAAAGGACTTGTTTACGGATTTTTAAAGAAATATATGTAAATTTAGAAAAGAATTTTTTATTTTTAAAGGCTGATATTATTTTGATGTGTGTTTTGCAGTTGTGAGAACCTGCACGAAAAATTTGACTTTTTAGACTTGTAAATCATAAAATCTCAGGTTTCTATAAAAAAATATAAAAAAGGGTGTTGAAATGTCAAAACAAATAAAAAATTTACAGGATTCTTTTTTAAATGTGTCTCGTAAGGAGAAAATAAGTTTAACTATCTATTTGATGAATGGAGTCCCGATTAAGGGCAGGGTTTTAAGTTTTGATAATTTTACAATTTTGCTTGAAGTTGATAAAAAACAAAATTTAATTTACAAACATGCTGTATCTACAATATTGCCCTCAAAACCGATTCCATATCAGAATATTGAAGAGTGGGCTAAATAGAATTATTACTAAATATAGAAAAATAACAGGAATCTGATATACAAAAAGAAATATTTTTGAAGAAGATGAAGCATTTAAATTTTTTAGTGCTTAAGAAATAACAGGAATACAAATAAGTTTTAAACGAATAAAATATATTATTAAAAAAAGGAGTAGTTAAAGTGCCCTGCGGTAGAAAAAGAAGAAAACAAAAAATTTCCAAACATAAAAGGTCAAAAAGAAGAAGAAGAAATCGTCATAAGAAAAAATAGTTACTTTATATTTTAAAGCTGTTTTTTTGTCCTTATTATAATGTGATACTGGCAATAATATAAGATTTTAAAATAATGCGAAAAAAATCAAATCTGAATAAGCCCGATACTAATACTAACGGTACTTATTGGAAAAGAAGACCTTCTGAAATAAGAGGTTATACCAGAACATTATATATTACTACTGAAGATGATGAATATATCAGAGTAGATTATAATATTAAAGAGAAGAAAGTTAGGCTCTATATTGAGGACAATGAGGAAGGCGGTAATCCGTATTATTCTGTCATTAACAACGGTAGAATTACCGTAGAAAGAAATGCGACTACAGGCAGAGTCTCAAACTTACATGATAAGTTCAGCAAAAGGGCTGATATTTTTTCGACGATACCTAATAAAGATGTTATTAAGATTATTGATAAAAATTACGGTATCGGACTTCAGGAACCCGGCAGGAATTTAAGCCCGGAAGAAAGAAAAAATAAAAGCCATAGAAGAAAAATTGAAAGAGAACAAGTCAGAAAAAAATATTTCGGTATTCAACAGGATAACCGGACTTATTCTGATAACTATGTAAGCAGAAAAAGGCCGAAAACCAGGAAGAGGAAAGTTAAATTTATTGATGTTGTTGATGTCTCATTAGGTATTCTAATGTGCATCGGTTTATATTCGTTCAATCATAATTTTGTTACTCTTGGAGTTCTTGCTGCTTTTATTGGTATTTTTATTGGGTTACTGGATGTGTATTACAGAGAGAGACAGCTAATAATTATAAAAATGTGTTTCTTTCTGCTGGCAGGTGTGATATTCTATATCTACGGCTATTATATACTATAGGGTAATAATAATGAGGGATAAAACAAAAAACGAAAAGTCATATTCATCAATACAAATTGTTTGTTTTTCCATAGGAGATGAGGAATATGGTATTGAAATTTTAAAGGTACAGGAAATATTAAGGTTACCTCAAATAACAATTTTACCCAAAGCGGCTGATTTTATCCTGGGGGTTATTGATCTCAGAGGCAAAATATTGCCCATTATTGATATGAGTAAACGATTCGGAATTGAATCTAAGACAGATATGACAGACCCGAGAGCGATTGTTGTAAATATCAAGGGTAAAGAAGTCGGGCTGGCAATTGATTCTGTAAGTCATGTCGTAAAAGTGGATTCCGGGGACATTGAACCGCCTCCTGCAATTGTAAAGGGTATTTCAGGAAGATATATTGTGGGAATTGCCAAGGTCAATGAGGATTTTGTGGTAATTCTGGATATAGACCGTATATTTTCTCCAAATGAATTGATGGCTCTGGAACAGATCAAGCGATGATAATTAATAAGCAGCAATTAGAATCGTTTCAATTTCATCCTTTGTCAGTACACGTGGAGCATTTGCTGTAAAGGGATAGGACAGGGCAATCTCCGCTACTCTCGGAAATTCATTTTTGGCAATATCAAACTGATATAATCTCTGCGGAATATCAACATCAATCTCCAGTTTTCGCACACCTTCGACTGCTTTAATCGCAGCCTCAATAACTGTTATATCCTTCAGCTCTTCATCCATTACTTTTGACATCTGAACATATTTACCTGATGAAGAGGTAAGATTATACTCCATTACATGCGGCAGCATAAGGCCCATTCCTTTTGCGACAGGAATATGAAATATTGATGATAGTGCAAGAGAGATCGAAAGAGACATTGATAATTCCGTAGTCGCAAAGGCAATGCCTGACATTATTGATGCCGTGGAAAGTTTGATTCTATGAGCAATATTTGCAGGATCTCTGAATGAAAGGGGCAGTGTTTTAAAAATGATATCTATTGATTTCAAAGCATATGTATTAACAAAGTCATTAATTTTTTTAGAAACAACTGATTCAACAGCAATTGCCAGAATACTTATAGTGCTGTCGGCTGTTTCTTCCTCGTTAGATGTTGCGGAAATCCTGGGATCAACTACGACCGCTTCAGGAAAAATATAATTATTCCGATACACCTTTTTTATTTTTTCTTTTATTTGAGTAACAAAGAAAATAGGCAGCAGCTCAAATCCAAACAGGGGAAGAGTCGGTATTAAAATAAGAGGTATAGGCGGAAGAACCTTAGGGTCATCAAATAATTCGCTGCAGAATAAGTTATTGTTTGCCAGCAAAGCGACAGCTTTCGCACTGTTTATTGAGTCAATGCCTCCAAATCCTATTATAACATCACATCTGGTCATTTTTGAATAATAAACAGCAGAATCCACATACTCTGTATCAGGATTTTCAGGAATTTCATCGTATACAATACAGCCGATGTTGTTATTATTCAGTGTCTGGGTAATATTTTCAAGAATGGAAGAGTATTTAATAAAATCTTCAGAGGTTGTTATTATTAAGACTTTTGTTCCAAATTTTCTGGTTATTTTTCCTATATCGGAAATTACATCCTGTTTAATAAAGATTTCGGTAGGTATATGGAAATCTGGGAAAACACCATCATTCAAAGTATTCTGCCGTCCTGTATATTAAAAAAAGCGGATGTTTTTTTCCGCTTTTTTTAGGATCAAAATATAACTAATATAAATTGAAGTCTATTTCCTGAGTAAATTTTGAGCAATTTTATCTGCTACCATCTCCAGGACTTTATCATCAGTAAATTTATTGTAAGTACCTTGTTCAATTTGTTCTTTAATTGCTTTTACCTTGTCAAGGCGAATGTCCGGAGTATTTTTAACAGTCTCAACATATTCTGCTATCTTTGAAGCCTCTTTTCCTTCTGAAGATATTTCAAGGGAATCAGTTTTTTTGATTGCGTTGTTTTTGAAAACTGATTTTGTTTTTTTCGGATCAACGATATTGCCAATGTTATCTATTTTGTCGATTACCATTTTTTTTTCCTTTCTTATTCTATTATATATTTCGGAAAAAAATGTAAATTCTTTAATTAAATATTTATACTCTTAATCCAATATTAGAAAAAAAATACATTTTAATCAAGTAAAAAACTATTCTTAAAGCATTTAAATACAGACATCAGGTTAACACATTAACCTGTTATTTCACGTAAGCTGCTACTGTAAATTCGCCGATTGCTTTTAAACTGTCAATATCTTTAATAATTTCTTCAATTTTACCTGTAATGAACTCTTCATACATTTTTGTTATTTCTCTGCCAATTATTATTTCGGATTCCGGGAATACCTGATAAATAGCTGCAAGCAATTTTTTTATTCTGTATGGAGATTCATACATTACAAGTAATCCTTTAAAATTTTTAAATTTTTCCAGTTCTTTTATTTTTTTGCTGTCTTTTTTGCTTAAAAAACCAAGAAATATAATATTTTTACTGGGAAAACCTGATACTGATGTGATAGAGGTAAGTGCTGAAGGGCCAGGAATGGGAATAACCGGCATTCCTTTATAACGGGCAGCTCTTACTAATTCTGCTCCCGGGTCGGATATTCCGGGTGTTCCGGAATCAGTTAAATAGGCAATGGATTTATTCTGTTCAAGATAAGAGATGGCCTGATCAATTTTTTTTGCAGAGGAATATGAGTGAAACGATATTGCAGGCAGATTAATATTGTAATGTGACAACAGTTTTCTGGATACTCTTGTATCTTCACAAAAGACATAATCTGTTTTTTCTTTTAATATACTTAATGCGCGGATAGTAATATCTTCCAGATTTCCAATCGGAGTTGCGATAATGTAAAGAGTTCCTTTCATATAGTTTTTCTATGTTATAAAATTGTTGGTAATTATTATAGACAGAGTTACGTCTGATAGATCTGTTTTATTTTTAATATTGACATAAATAATTCATATAGTAAAATCTTAATCAATATAAAAAAATATTAATTGACCAAAATAAATACTCCTCAATAAATTAAGGCTACTTAAAATTATTTATGTATTGCTTCGAAAATAATCTGCATTTTCAGATTAAAAAACATTGATAGACGAATAAGCGGGAGGTTGTTCATGAGAAGCAGGCATGATTTTCCTGATCTCAATGCGAAAAGTGCTGACGGTATAAAGTCGGGTGGAAAACCGTACAAGGTTCTGGTAGTAGAAAATAAGGATTTTCAGCGTAAACTACTTGTTCAGGTTCTGGAATCGGAAAAATATAAGGTTGTTGCTCAGGCAACAAACGGCCAGGAAGCGCTGGATTTGTATGAAGAGCATAAAAAAGATCTGGATTTAATAACTACAACTCTGGATATGCCTGTAATTGACGGTTATGCGTTGTTATTTGAACTCAGTAAAATGAATGTAAAAGCCAAGATTGCGTTTATCAGTGAAGATACCACTAAAGGTGTAATTGAAGATTTGCTAAAGATGGGTGCAGCAGATTATATTCTCAAGCCAATTGAAAGAGTAAGAATATTAAACAGGATTAAACAGGTATTGAACAAATAATTTATAATTGATTTTTATAGTATAATTTTTTCGTATTTTAACTGCTTTAAATATCTGTTAATAATTTGTATTACAGCATTCTCATTGGGATTCCGCGTTTTTTAAGCTCTTTTTTCAGTTCAATGATTGGGATTTCTCTGAAGTGAAAAATGGATGCGGCCAGTACTGCATCTGCCTTACCGAGAGTCAGCCCTTCATAAAGATGATCAATAGTACCGGCCCCTCCTGATGCAATGACAGGGATTGATACTGCATCTGCTATTTTGCCGGTAAGTTCCAGGTCATATCCTATTTTTGTACCGTCTCTGTCCATGCTTGTAAGTAAAATTTCGCCGGCGCCAAGATCGCATGCTTTGACGGCCCATTCAATTGCATCCATATCGGTTTTTGTTCTGCCTCCGTTAAGATAGACATCCCAGGAATTTTTATCATTGCGTTTTGCATCAATAGCCAGAAGTATACATTGAGAACCAAAGCGTTTTGCAGAATCATTAAGTACACCGGGATTCCTGACAGCCGCACTGTTTATTGATACTTTGTCTGCTCCATTTTCAAGAATCAGGCGCACGTCATCAACAGTTCTTATCCCTCCGCCAACAGTAAACGGAATATTAATGGTTTCGGCAACGCTTTTTACCATATTCAGAATAATGTTTCTCCTGTCAGACGATGCGGTTATATCGAGAAAGACGAGCTCATCAGCTCCCTCTTCATCATAGAATTTGGCATTTTCCACCGGATTACCGGCATCTATCAGGTTAATAAAATTAACACCTTTTACAACACGTCCGTCATTTACATCCAGACATGGTATTATTCTTTTTGCAAGCATATGAGAAATCCTGTCATCTTGATTTTTAATACAGAAATTAAATAAATTATAATAAATCAAGCAACTTCTGATAAATCAGGATAAATTTATTAGTATAGACACCTGAAAAGCTTAAATATTAAATTTTACTTGAGATTTGCTTAGTATTTCTATTATATTTATAACGTAGAAAGTTGGTTTTTCCGATAATAATTTTAGTATGTTTATATTTTAAACATACTGAAAGATCTAACAAAAAATTATTAAGTATTTTATGAAATTTTATAGAATAATTCTGACAATTACAATATTTTTAGGTTCGTATTTTTCTCAATCACTGTTTGCAGCAGACAATGAAGAGAAAGAGTTTAAAGTTTATCTGGTTATGGATAAACTTGCCTTTGAGTATAATGAAAATGTACTTCTGCATATAAACATTAAAAATACAGCGAAAAGTATCGGAAATTTTAAAATATATGATACTGTTTATACGTCTTTCAGGCCTGTGGTATATGATAATTTAGGGCGGGAACTGGAGACTATCATAGATTACAGATTGAAAAATAAAAGTATTTCAGAAGCTATTAAAGGAGCCGGATCAAGAGTTATCAGGTTGTCAAATAACGAAACTTTTTCATATTCAATTGATCTTAAGAATATTTACAGAATAGATGAGGGGAAAGATTACCGGGTAAAAGTATTTTTTTCACCCGATGCAGCTGATACATTTTCAATTATCAGCGAAAATCACTTATCGTTCAAAATTCTTGAGCAAAGTGATATTCAAAGCAGCGGAATAGCACGGATTAAGCGTTTCATTTCTCCGGAACGGACTCTGTCTCCTTCAGAGGTAATATCTCTTTTTCTGAAAGCCGAGAAAGAGGAAAACTGGGATAATTATTTTAAATTTATCAATATTGAAAAATATATAAATGCCTATCCTGATTATGTCAGAGTTTATAAGCAGGCAGTAGAAGAAAATAATGTTGAGCTCAGGGAAAAAATAATTCTTAAATTTGTAAATTTTCTTAAAGAGAAACGGACAGATTATATCGTTTCATACAGAGTTCTTGATGATTTTATTAATATAAATAATAATTTTTATGTTGAAGCATTGGTAAAAAGATTCGGTCCTGATAATCCGTATGTTTATAAGTATAAATATTCACTCGAAAAATTCAGAAACATATGGGTTGTTACCGATATAGAAGCAACTGTAGTTAAGGGGCGAAATATATGACAGAAATACTTTCTCAGGATGAAATAGATGCGCTGTTGACCGCGATATCTACAGGAGAGGTTGATACGACCGAGTATTCAGCCACTCAGGAACAGCGGAAAGTCAAAATTTACGATTTCAGAAGGCCTGATAAATTTTCCAAAGACCAGATAAGAACGCTGCAGATGATGCATGAGACATTCGCACGTTTAACTACAACTGCGTTATCTGCACAGTTGAGAGCTCTGGTAAGCGTTCACGTTGCTTCTGTTGATCAGCTTACTTATGAAGAATTTGTGCGTTCTATACCAAACCCTACAACTCTTGCAGTTATAAATATGGACCCTTTAAAAGGATCCGGTGTACTTGAAATTGACCCTTCAATTACTTTTACGATTATTGACAAGCTGTTCGGAGGAATCGGTGAATCTTCAAGAATAACCAGAGAATTGACTGATATAGAGCTTTCCGTTATGGAAGGTATTATTGTAAGGATTTTAGGAAACTTAAGAGAGGCCTGGTCAAATGTTATTGATCTCAGGCCAAGGCTCGGAAACATTGAAACCAATCCTCAGTTTGCCCAGATTGTACCTCCTAATGACATGGTCGTTCTTATAACACTGGAAACAAAGGTCGGAGAAGTTGAGGGAATGACAAACCTTTGTATTCCATATATTACTATTGAGCCTATAATCTCAAAACTTTCCGCTCAATACTGGTATTCCAGCATCAGAAAAGGTACTACTGACGAAAATCTTGCTATTATTCAGGGACGTCTTGAAAATGTTGAACTTCAGGTTGTGGCAGAGATTGGCGAAGTCCCGATTACAATGCAGGAAGTATTAAATCTGACTGTAGGAGATGTAATAAAACTGCCTGATACCAAGATTAATTCTGACATGACTCTTAAAGTCGGCGGCAGAAAGAAATACAAATGCAGACCAGGCCTTATAGGCAGCAGAGTCGCGGTTCAGATTGGTGAAAATATACTCGATATTCCTGATGAACTTCTCATTACAAGAAGAAGTGAAGAGGAAATATAAAGAATTATATAATTTTGTGCTGAAATTCTTTTCTTAAAATTATTTTACACTTTTTGTGCTGTTTATGACTACATGCCTAAACTTTATACAAAGCAATTTCCGGGCAGTAATCTGTTTTAGAAAAATTTGTAAATTAGAAAGGATGACTTGAATTATTATTGAGCTAATTTGTTAAGATAGGGTAGAGGGTCAACATAATCTGTTCCTATTTCGATCTGATAATAACAGATATGTTTTGTGGTTTTACCTGTCTTTCCAATAAAGCCAATTGTCTCACCTTTTGAAACCTCCTGGTCTTTATTTACGACAATCCTTTGACAGTGTGAATATTTGGTAGTAAATCCATATTTATGCTTAATTGTTACTGTAAGGCCTAATGAAGAATCCCAATTAATATTTTCTATCTTTCCGGGAGCTGTTGCCCTGATTTCTGCGCCCGGAAAACCGGCAATTTCAATTCCCTGTATAAATTCACTGTCGCAGTTATAAAGTGACTGAGTTCCGAATTTTGTGACAATATATCCGTCTGAAGGCCACAATGATGGGGTATGTTCGATTACCTTTTTTCTTTCATTAAGAAATTTTTTTATTTTTGCAAGTATTTCTCTTGTTGTCCTTAATTCGTGCTCAATTTCCTTTATGTTCAGTTCTTCAAGAGATGGAGAGTTCATGTCTGCAATCATATTTTCAAACTCAGGATTGCTTACTCCGCCTTTCGCCCATAAAGAGTCTACATTATTCTCATTAGTCAAAGAGTACAGATATGTAATTTCCGGTTTAAATCTTTGAAATATGTCGTAAAGTCTGTTAATTTCTTTTTTATATTTTGAAATCTGAACTTTTGAATTGGTTCCGTGCATTTGAAGTTTGGTAACATCTTTGATGGTTGATGTATGATTTACAATTGCAACAGATGTAAGGGTGACTGTTATTATTATTAGAGAAAGAATAATCGTAATAATATAAATAGGCACATGAAAATTGATTATTTTTTTCTCCGAATGAGGTATGAGCATAATAGTTATACGCTCTTTGGCTTTTTTTAGAAAATTATACCACTTGTTTCTGATAATATCTATAAGAAATCCGAAATTATCGGAGAATGTGTCTTTTATATATTGTTGAAGATCTTGTAAATCGGAGTCTTTAAAAGGATTTACTCCCATTATATTACCCTTGACTGTATAATTGAGTATTCAATGCGATAAACAGGTTTTGCATAAAATAATCAGTAATATACTGATAAATAAGGAGTTTTTATACCCTGTTCTCCTTGAAAATGAGTTTTCTTTGTTTAACCCTTTTTTAGTAAAAAGGATAATATTCCGGATAATTCATTATTTAAAAAAAATATTTTTGAAACTTTTATAACAAAAGAAAATCAATGTCAAGTCTATTAATATTAATCGGAATAATTGATGCCAGGTTTTAAAAAAAATTTTAAAATAATTAATTTAAAGATTTAATTCATATAAATATATAAATAACTATTAAAATATCAACTCTTTCATACATAAAAAATAAAAATTGTCTAAAACAAAAATTTATTATGCCGAAATGAAGATTAGGTGAAAATATGCTAAAAAACAGGAAACAGGATAAATGCTATCGTTATTTAATTATAAATCAAAATAAATGTTTCTAATCTGCTATAAACAGTTTTAATCGACTTTAATCTATGGTATAAGCCTACCGAGAATAAAAATGTAAAGAAAGGTAGCTTAAGTAAGATGGTCTTTGAAAACTAAATAATATTTGCTGCAAGCATTTAAAATATGGGGAGGGTTTAATGGTTGCAGTAAAAAAAGGTATTCCCTGAAGCTTTCGCAACCTTGACTGCCTGATAAGGAGATCAGGTTATTTTTAAACAAAGGAGTGTTTCAAATGATAATAAATAACAATATGAGCGCTATTAATGCGAACAGGGCGTTAAAGTTCAAACATTGGGATGTTAACAGTTCAATGGAAAAACTCGCATCAGGTCTGCGTATTAATAGAGCCGGAGATGATGCGTCAGGTCTGGCTGTTTCAGAAAAAATGAGAACTCAGATTCAGGGACTGAGGCAGGCAGAGCGTAATACAGAAGACGGTATGTCTTTTGTTCAGACTACTGAAGGTTATCTGCATCAGACTTCTTCTATTCTTCAGAGGATCAGAGTACTGGGTGTTCAGTCTTCCAACGGTATTTACTCACAGGAAGACCGTCAGCTTATCCAGGTTGAAGTTTCAGCGCTCGTTGATGAAGTTGACAGAATCGCGTCACAGGCTGAATTTAACAGATTCAAACTGCTTCTGGGCGAATATTCAAGAATTAATCCGAAAGCAAGTATGTGGTTCCATATGGGAGCAAATATGCACCAAAGGGAGAGAGTGTATATTGGCACAATGACGTCTGAAGGATTAAATCTGACTGACAGAACAGGAAGATTACTTACTAATGTAAGTACAGCAGATAACTCAAACAGAACTATTGGCCTGATTGATGACGCTCTACATAAGATTGCTAAACAAAGAGCTGATCTTGGCGCCTACTATAACAGACTTGATTTTGCCGCTAAAGGATTGATGACTGCTTATGAAAACATCCAGGCATCGGAAAGTCGGATAAGAGACGCTGATATGGCTGAAACTATGGTAAATTTCACTAAGGATCAGATCCTTGTACAAAGTGGTACTGCGATGTTGGCTCAAGCTAATATGAAAACCAGGACAGTTTTACAGCTTCTGGGAGGGTAATAAATAAATAATTTAAGCAAATTTTTTAATAGGGAATACCGACAAAAATAAAATAACCTGCTTGAAAAAGCAGGTTATTTTTTTGCTCTTTAAACGGGTTACATATTTTTAAGATATTTAAACTTTAATTTTCAAATTATAATATCTAACAATTGAAATATCAATATGTTATAATAATTCTGAAAATTTAACAGTTCGGTAATTACTTATTATTTATTAAAAATATTAGTATAAGCAAATCGGCTATCCTCTATGTCTTAGTCTGCTTCGGATAATACTAAAACAATATTATAGCTTGAATCAGAATTTTTTAATGATTTTTTGATATAGAAGTGAAATAAAAACAGAAAGCTGCTGTTTATGCAAATGCTTCAAATAACATGCCTGGTGTTATTGTGAGGTTTGAAGGCTGAGTGTGTCCTTTGAGATTATATTCAACATGATCAGAAGTATTGAATTGCGATAAATCATGGGCAGGGTCATACGAAGAGCGTTTAATATAATTGAATGATTCAGCTCTTTTACCTGCGGGCTGAATTTTTTCAACACTTCCTGCATTATATTCCGGCCACATATAAGCTTTTTTCAGCATTATCCTGCCGGGCAGTTGTGTCTGATATATTACCTGTGATATACTTGATGATATATTCATAGTACTTCTTGCGTCGGTGAATTTTATAAAAAACTTTAATAATATTTTTAGAATTTTTAAATTAAATTTAAACAAAAATTACAGGGTTAAAGTGGTTTTTTTATTGATAAATTCAATTCGGAACATGATATTATTTGTTATGGATTTGCTGTTTAAATAACCGGGAGATATAAATAAAACAAAATGGAAAAGAAATACAGAAATCCGGTTCCTACTGTTGATATTATTATTGAGCTGAATGACAAAAATCCGGAGCAGGAAAGAAAAATTGTTTTAATTAAACGCAGGAATCCGCCGTACGGGTGGGCCCTGCCCGGAGGTTTTGTGGATTACGGGGAGTCTCTTGAAAATGCTGCGGTAAGGGAGGCTAAGGAGGAAACTTCTCTTGAAGTAAATCTGATCAGGCAGTTTCATACGTATTCCGATCCGGGAAGGGATCCCAGGCAGCATACAATCAGTACGGTATTTATAGGCACTTCTCAGGGCATACCTGAAGGGAAGGATGATGCTTTGGAAGCCAGGATTTTTAATACAGCTGATCTGCCTGATGAATTTGCCTTTGATCATAAACAAATTTTAAATGACTATATTCAGAATAGATATTAATGTACCTCTTATAAAATTGAGAATATGTTCCTGTTTTACAACAGGAAAATAAAAGTATTCATATTTCATAATTATCCATCAAGTCTGATATACTGGAGAAATAAACAAAATGGAAAGATCCGGTTTTCTTATAAAACTGACAACCATGGCAGTTGATTCGCTTATTAAATTTACAAATGCAGACATAAGAACGCATGGCGAGGAAAATGTTCCGGATCAGCCTGTGCTCTATGTTGTAAACCATTTTACCCGTATGGAAACTTTCGTAATTCCGTATATAATACGCAAGACCTCCGGAAAGGAAGTATTGTCTCTGGCAGCAAGTGAGTTTTTTGGCGGTGGTTTCGGAAATTATCTGGAAAAACTCGGTGCCGTATCCACCAAGTCTCCGGACAGGGACCGCGTAATGACAGGAGCTCTTCTTAAAAAGGATATGGCCTGTATGATCTTTCCAGAAGGACAGATGATAAAGGATAAGAAGCTGATTGAAAAAGGTAAATTCATGGTCTACAATTCCGGAATCAGAAGGCCGCCCCATACAGGAGCTGCACTGCTTGCCTTAAGATCGGAATTTTACAGGGAAAAACTCAAATATTTTGTTGAGACAGGTTATAAAGAGGGGATCAAAGAAATCTGTGATTATTTTGGAATTGATAGAAAAGACTTAAATACTATTATCAATTCAGAGACACAGATTCTTCCTGTTAATATTACTTATTATCCGCTAAGGGCAAGAAAAAATATAATAAATAAATTAGCTTCAAAGTTTGTTGATAAACTACCTGAAAGACTGGAAGAGGAACTTGAAATTGAGGGTACAATGTTAATTGACGGTGTTGACATTGATATAAATTTCGGGAAGCCGATACCTGTTAATTCGTTTGTGAAAAAAAAGAAAATATTGAAATCAGTAAGAACCAGGTCAATAAATTTAAAGTATAAGGAGAATAAGCAGGAAAATATTTTCCGGAAAGAGAGTACTGAGCTTATGTATCAATACATGAGCTCTATTTATAATATGACTACGATCAACCATGATCATATTCTTTCATATATTCTGGCAAAATATAAAAAGAACAAGGTTCTCAAAAGAGATTTCCGGAACAGGTCTTTTCTTCTGATCACGATGATCAAGGACCAGTTAAAATATAATCATACATTTCTATACAGGAAGCAGAATTCTCTGCTGATTGATGATGACAATGATAAAGTACAGAATTTTTTAAAAGCTCTCGAAAACGATTTAATTATTACAGTTGATAATGAATATATTTATAAGAACAAAAAGAAATTTTCCAGGATTTATGAATTTCATACAATAAGAAAAGATAATATTGCGGAAGTTCTGAAAAATGAAATAGAACCTTTAAAAGAGCTTACTAAAACAATAGACAAAATTATGAGACTTCCGGATTCGGTAATCAAAAAACGAATCAGGAAATTATTCCTGAAATGGGACATGGAGCTATTTCAAAGGGATTACGAAAAATATTTTATTGAAGGGGAAAGCAAGCCGAAAAAAATAGGACAGCCTTTTTTTCTTAGAAAAACATTCAGTAATAAAGGTATCCTTCTTGTTCACGGTTATATGTCGGCTCCAGAAGAAATGAGGGAACTTGGAGAACTGCTGCACAGTGCCGGATACAATGTTTACGGTGTGAGGCTTCGGGGCCATGGAACGGCGCCTGAGGATCTCGCGTCCAGAACATGGAAAGACTGGTTTAAGTCAGTAAGAAGGGGATACATAATATTAACAAATACTGTAGATAATATGGCTATTGCAGGTTTTTCAACAGGCGGCGGGCTTGCATTACTTCATGCAGATGATCAGGGAGATTACAAGTGTTTAATATCTATTTGTGCTCCGCTTAAGCTTATGAATATTGCGTCTAAATTTGCATCCACATTTGTCGGTTGGAACAAGCTCCTTGAACGAATGCATGTCAGTAAAGCAAAACTGGAATTTGTAGATAATCATCCCCAGAATCCTCATATTAATTATTTCAGGAATCCGGTAAACGGGGTGTATGAACTTGAAAAGTTAATGAAAGAAACTGAGCACGTTTTAAGGAATTTTACGATTCCGTCTCTTGTAATTCAGGGAAATAATGATCCTGTTGTTAACCCTGAAAGCGGAAAGGAGATTTTTGAAAAGATAGGTTCTGAAAAGAAAGTATTTTTGCCCGTAGATGCAGATAAACATGTAATTGTCAGAGACGATTATGTAAAAAAGATATTCCCCGAAATTAAGGAATTTTTAAAAAAATTTTTATAATTTTGTTCATTAAAGAATGAAAAAGTGCTATATTTATTCAACGGGTTTTAGGAAAATAAATATTTTATTTTTAAAATTAAAAACAGGAGGAATTTCTATGAAATTCAGACTACTTTCTTTTATTGCAGCTGTTGCTGCTGCAGTTTTTTTTGCAACTAATGCAAGTGCTCAGTATATGACTCAGGATTTAATTTTCGTAAAAGCCGGTTATATTCCTGTATATACTGTAAGCTATGAACAGGAAGGTAATGATGATAGCGAAATAAGCGGTTTTGCTATTCAGGGTGAGTATAATCTTAATTTCGACGGCTTCTGGCTGGGATTCGGACTTGAATATCAATACATGAATGATGATGCTGACGGTGAGGATGTAAATCATTCTTTTATATTGCCAATGGCGTCTATAAAAGTTGCAGCTGTCGGAGGTCTGTATGTCGGAGCCGGTTTAGCAGGCAAGTATTTAATTACAACCGGTGAATATGAGGGCGGTGTAGAGGCAACGAAAGAGATTGATCTCTGGGCAAACGGAATTCTCGGATATTATATGCCAATAGGTGAGGGCGTCTTTCTTGACCTGGAAGGAAGGTTTGGTTGGAATATTACCAACCGTCAGTTCTCTGAATACGAAATGGGCGGTAATACATATGAATCTGATGTAGAGAATTCATATGATATTGGATTCTATGTAGGTGTAGGATTCAGAGCACCGGGTTCTAATTATTAATGATAAAACTTGATCCGGATATATCATATTTAGATCCGGAAATATCCGGGATTTATTTAATAAATGAATAATAACGGACAATCGGAAGAGGATTATAATAAGAACAATTCTTACTATTCAGAGCATGATGATATAGAAGAAGAGTTACCCAAACCTCCGGGTCCGTTAAGTAAAATGCCGTCGGTCAGACATTTCAGGCCGGCGGTTATTTGTATAATTCTGTTTTATCTTGCCAGTGTGCTGTATAGCGATTACTCATTCGGAAACAGGCTCTGGGCAAGCGCTGATGCTGTTTTCAAAAATAATGAATACTGGCGTTTGCTTACTTCTCTTTTTGTTCATTCCGATCTGATGCATCTTCTTTCGAATTCATTTATTTTCCTGCTTTTCGGGTGGCTGCTGCGCGCCTATTTCGGATTTTTGATTTTTCCAGTTTTTTCATTTTTTATAGGAACTGTTGTTACTTTATTGACGATCTGTAATTATAATCCGTCAGTGCGTTTAATAGGAGCATCAGGGATGGATTATGCTATGGTTGCGCTATGGCTGGTTTTTTATCTCCGCTTCGATGTTGATAACAGGATACCGGTAAGAATATTGCGGACAGCCGGCTTTACTCTGGCAATGCTGCTGCCGTCAGGCTTGAGTCCTCAGACCAGCTATCTTGCTCATGCAGTCGGTTTCATCACCGGTCTTTTATCAGGATTCATTTTGCTTCCTTTCGTTAAGGTAAAAGATCCTGCTAAAAAATCTTAATTTAAATAATTTTCCATGAATATAGTTTTTCCCCTTAATCCGGAAGATATAAAATTCAGTCTTTTTTCTTTTGAACATGTAATGATGCTTCTGGCGCTTATCGGTATTGATACTTTTATTCTTATATCTCTTAAAAGAATTAATAACCATAAGCTGAATACAATTTTCAGAATTGCTCTGGCTTTGATTCTTGTATTATTGGAAATTTCCGGAAACTTATGGAAACTATACTTTGGTAAATGGACTTTAAACACATCTCTTCCTTTACATCTATGCGGTATTTCAGCTTATCTATCTGTCTTTATGCTGATATTCAGAAAATATGTGTCATTTGAACTAGTTTATTTCTGGGGACTCGGCGGTGCTGTTATTGCTCTTCTTACACCTAATATTGATTATAATTTGCCGCACATAATGTTCATTAAATTTTTTCTTGCTCATAATGCTATTTTCTTATCTGTTCTGTACATGATTTTTATTGAGAAGTACAGACCTGCTTTAAAATCAGTTCTTAAAACTTTTTTAATCACAAATATCTATATGATGTTTATTGCAGTAATAAATTATTTAACTGGCGCCAATTATTTATACATCAGTCATAAACCCGGAGGATATACGCTGCTTGATTTCTTCGGGCCATGGCCATATTATCTGATTTCAATGGAATTTGCCGCTCTCTTAATCTTCTTTATATTGTATCTGCCGTTTTCAGGATTTTTTAAATCCTGGACTCAAAAACAGATGAATAATTATAAAGGTTGACTGGTTTTTAGGTATTATTACGATTGCAAATCTTAAAATTATATTTATTCAGATTTTTTGTGTGATTTAATCTTAACTATAATTTATAATTATTATAGTATATAGCATGTTATCATAATATCTGTTTTTTATGGTAATTGATTCGGAGGAAAAAGATGTGGGAATATACAGACAAAGTAAAAGAGCTGTACAGGAATCCTAAAAACGTTGGAGTAATTGAGGATGCTGATGCAGTTGGCGAAGAAGGAAGCATGATATGCGGAGATGCTTTGACAATATATTTAAAAATCAAAGATGATATTATAACTGATGCGAAATTCCAGACTTTCGGCTGCGGAAGTGCTATTGCATCATCTTCAGCATTGACAGAAATGATAAAGGGAAAGACTATAGAAGAGGCACAGAAAATAACAAACAAGGATATTGTAGATTTTCTGGGCGGCCTTCCTGAGGAAAAGATGCACTGTTCTGTAATGGGAAGTGAAGCGCTTGAGAAAGCAATAGCATCGTATAAGGGAATTCCTGTCGAGGAAAAGAAAGAAGAAGGTGAAATAATCTGCAAGTGTTTCGGAATAACGGATACTCTGATAAGAAAGGAAATACGTGAAAATAACCTGAAAACAATTGAAGAAGTTACCAATTATACAAAAGCCGGCGGTGCGTGCGGTTCATGTATTGAAGATATTCAGAAGATTCTTGATGAAGAACTGAAAAGAACTCATGATGAAAAACCTGCGGCAAAGAAAACTGCTCTTACAAATATTAAAAGAATTCAGCTAGTTGAAAAAACAATTGAAGATGTTATTCGTCCAAGACTTCTCGATGACGGCGGTGATATTGAACTCGTGGATGTTGACGGGAAAAAGGTATACGTATCATTGAGAGGAAGCTGTGCCGGATGTGTTTCAGCCAATGTAACACTTAAAAATCTTGTACAGGAAAGATTACGGGAATTTGTGGAAAGTGATATTGAGGTTATTGAGCAAAAATAGGAGAAGAGAAGATGCAGGATATTATATATCTGGATAATAATGCTACAACTATGGTTGATCCTCAAGTTCTGGAAGAGATGCTCCCTTTTCTTAAAGATAGATATGGAAATCCTTCCAGCATATACGATTTTGGAGGCGATGTTGCAAAAAATATCAGAAAGTCGCGAATACAGATTGCTGAGCTTATAGGTGCGGATAATGAACGTGAAATACTATTTACCAGCTGCGGAACAGAAAGCGACAACATGGCAATACTGGGAGTAATTTCCGGGAGTAATAAGAAACATATAATTACAACGCGAGTTGAGCATCCTGCGGTATTGAATTTATGCAAAAAGCTCGAAAGGGATGACGGATACAGAGTTACTTATGTTCCTGTTGATAAGGAAGGGAATCTTGATTCAGGAATGCTGAAAGGAGCAGTCGGTAATGATACTGCTGTTGTTTCAGTAATGTATGCCAATAATGAAACAGGAGTGATTTTTCCTGTTGAGGAAATCGGCGCCTTCCTGAAAGAAAAAGGTGTTCCTTTTCATGTGGATGCGGTCCAGGCTGCAGGAAAAATTCCAGTTGATGTTAATAAGATTCAATGCGATCTGCTTTCTGTCTCCGGGCATAAATTCCATGCTCCCAAGGGAGTTGGAGCCCTTTATGTCAGAACAGGAACAAAGTTAAATCCGCTATTACACGGCGGCCATCAGGAAAAAGGCATGAAGCCTGGTACTGAAAATGTGCCCGGAATAGTAGCAATGGGAAAGGCCGCGGAACTTGCGCTTACGAATCTTGATAATGAGGACCGGATAAAAGAATTAAGGGACAAACTTGAAAACGGTTTACTGGAAAAATTTGAGAATTCTCATCTTAACGGAGCAAAGAATTCAAGAGTACCGAACACCACTAATATAGGTTTTAAATATATAGAAGGGGAGTCAATACTGCTTTATCTTAATGAAAAGAATATTGCAGCATCTTCCGGATCAGCCTGCTCATCCGGTTCTCTTGAACCGTCGCATGTACTTAGAGCTATGGGAGTTCCGTTCACATCAGCTCATGGTTCAATAAGATTCAGCCTGAGCAGATTTAATACAGAAGAGGAAATTGATACTGTTTTATCGGTTATGCCCGGGATTGTGGAAAAACTGCTTTCTATATCACCATTCTGGGACAGCAAGACGAATCGGCCGAAGAATCCTGATATATAGTGTCAGGAAATAATATTTTACACTAATAAGTGAAGAAATGTTTTGTTTTACTTATCTGCCGACTTCATTTATGAGTCTGCCCAGTGTATCCGAATGGGTCAGGATTGTTTTCTGATTGGCTTCATAACTTCTCTGAACTTCAATCATATCCACCATTTCTCTTACGGCATTTACATTGGATTTTTCGAGAAAACCCTGAATTACTTTCGGTTCTGCCGTGCTTATTGCGGGGCCTGAAAGTTCGGTCTCTCGGTAAAGAGAGTCTCCTTCTTTCTTTATTTCACGGATATTTTCAAAATCTACTATTTTTAATTTGTCTATTACAACAGGCTCTTCCCAGTTGTTTTGAGTCATTCCAACAACATTTCGGGGATCCAGAGAAAGAGCTGAATTTACAAGTATTTCACCTTTTTCATTTATCATGAAATTGTTAGCCTGAACTTTGATCTGGCCGTTTTCTCCAAGCACAGGGTTACCGTTTTTTGTGACAAGAATTCCTTCCTTGTTAATGGTAAAACCGCCGTCTCTTGTATATCTTTCACCCCGCTCGGTTGCTACAGAGAAAAATCCTTTGCCTTCAAGTGCCAAATCAAACGGATTTTCCGTGCTTTGAAGGGAACCCTGTTCGAATTCTGTGTATACTTCATTTACCTCAACTCCGGTCCCGAGTTTTCCTACAAAAGGCATTGTATCATATGAACCTGCCGGTACAATCCCAACTCCGTCATCATTAATTCTGCGGAGAACCATATCAGGGAATGCTTTAAAAACAGTAATATCCTTTTTATAGGCTGTTTTATCCACATTGGCAAGGTTGTTTGAAATTGTATCGATTCTGGCCTGCTGAGCAATCATGCCGCTGGCACCGGTGTATATTCCACGTATCATATCAGTATCTTCCTCCTCATGTCCCTTATAATATCGGCATTTGATCCTGATAACTTTTAAGATTAATTTTTATCCTTCAGATAATTCTTTCCGCCGTTTATAAAAAAATTCCTTCAATATCAAAAGCTTATTAAAAATATTGATTTGATTTTACTAATTATATTAATTGTCCGATTATATTATAATTGAAAAAGACTTATTCCTTCTTATGAAGCAGTATGGAGTGACCCCCTAAAACTGTAAAGTGAAATTACACTTTAATGATGCTTTTATGAGTCAATCTAAACTCAACGGGCGTCATTCCG
>JAFGDQ010000076.1 GCA_016932015.1 Spirochaetota bacterium
ATTATTATAAAAACAAAAATATTAACACGGTGGTTTTCTGATGAAAGAAATAATTGTAAACACGCCGGATAAATTCAAATTTGAATCTGCGGAAGGGAAGTAAAGACTCAGGAGGACAGGTTTTTTAAAGCATTTTTGATTAACTCTTCAATAGGAATATCAGGGAATTTATTTATAATATCATTAACGGATTTTAAAGCGGCTGATTCATCAAAGCCTAATGATGCAAGCGCTTCAACAGCATCATTGCGAATTGAAGGCTGATGATTGCCTGAGGAGGTAAAAGTTTCCAGCTTTTTAATTTTTCTTTTTAGTTCGAAAATAAGCTTTTCAGCTTTGCTTTTTCCTATTCCGGGAATTTTTGTAAGCAGCTGGCTGTTGCTGTTTTGAACCGCGTCAACAAGCAGATCGACAGCCATGCCGGAGAGAATGGAAAGAGCCATTGAAGGCCCGATACCGCTGATATTAAGAAGAATGCTGAAAAGCTGTTTCTCATTTTCTGAGCTGAACCCGAAAAGCCTGAACTGATCCTCTTTATGCAGTGTATAAATATATAATTCAATTTCCTGTTTGCCCTGAATCTTGTCATAGGTTGTAAAGGGAATAAGGACATGATATCCCACGCCGTGAACATCCAGAATAAGTTCAGCCGGTTTTAATTCGTCGATTTTTCCTTTTAATTTTGCTATCATGTTTTAAATTTTTATTTGTTTGTAGCTAAGAGAATGACAGGCTGCAACTGCAAGAGCATCTGCTACGTCATCAGGTTTCGGAATTTCACTGAGTTTATAGATTTTTTTTATTATATTCTGAATCTGGTTTTTTGAAGCGCGTCCGTAACCGGTAATTGCGGTTTTTACCTGCGTCGGACTGTATTCATTGTACTCTAACTGATTCAGTCTGGCTGTTAATAATACAACCCCTATGCATTTTGCAACATCGATAGCTGTTCTGGTATTTTTGGTAAAGAACAGCCGTTCAATAGCAAGGCATTCCGGTTTATAGTTATCAATAATATTTTTCAGTTCAGTATGAATTCTCAATAGCCTTTCATCGATCTTTAAACCGGCTTCCGTACAAATATAACTGTAATCTATTATTCTAAGATTTGAATCAATAACAGCCCAGCCGAGAGTTGCATAACCGGGATCTATCCCGAGAATTCTCACTGCTCCTCGCTGATTTTTTTAAGAATTTCATCGGAAATATCATAATTGGAATAAACATTCTGTGTGTCATCATGACCTTCAAGATAATCAATCAGGTTAAGGCACTGTGAAGCTTTTTTTTCATCCAAAGCAACAGTTGTTTTGGGAATCTGTGTTATTTCACTGAATACAAGCTCAAGGTTCTTATTTTTTAGTATATCGTAAATATCATTATAGCTTTCTGGTTCGGTTGTAATTACAATATTTTTATCTTCAGATTTTATGTCTTCGATCCCGAAATCAATCAGGTTTTCCATCAGTTCCTCTTCGCTTGTTTTGCTGCCTTCAACAATTAATAGCCCTTTTCTGTCGAAAAGATAGGAAACACTTCCGCTTTCACCAAGATTTCCGCCGTGCTTAGAAAACAAGGTGCGAATTTCAGGTGTTGTCCTGTTCTTATTGTCAGTAAGGCAATCAACCATTATTGCTACACCGCCGGGGCCGAATCCTTCATATCTTACTTCCTCATAAGTTATGTCTCCAAGCGCACCGGAACCTTTTTTGATGGCCCTTTCAATATTGTCATTAGGCATATTGTTTTCTTTTGCTTTGGCTATGGCTGTTTTTAGCCTGGGATTGGAGTTTATATCGTCGCCGCCCATTTTCGCGGCTACTGTTATTTCTTTTATAAGTTTGGAAAACAGGACTCCTCTTTTGGCATCCTGGGCTCCTTTTTTTCTCTTAATGGTTGACCATTTAGAATGACCTGACATGTTATAGCCTCTTTTTTATATATTCATTATTTTTGAGTTTAATTTCCGGTTTTGCTGATATATTTTTCCAGAGCAATATATTAATAACCTCTATTAATTTTCAACTTTAATTTATTTATTCTTTCCCTGGCATTATTGGCATTATAATTATATGTGATAGCTTCGCTGTAATATTTTATTGCCTGTTCCGGTTCCTCTGTTCTTTCAAATAATTCTGCGAGAGTCCATCTTATATACCCTGAATTCAACTTGCTGAATGAGTAACGAAGCTCCCTGTTCGCAAGTTCTATATTCGCTTTTTCTTCTTTAACTGACTGATATTCATTGTATCTTTCATAGACAGCTTTGGATTTAAGTTCAGATCTTATTTCCTGTATTTTCTTTTCAAGGTCTGATATTTTTTTATTATTGTACCTGATGTTTTCCATTATTTTATCATGATAAATTTTTGTGTCATTATAATATTTTTTTGCCAGGTCAAACTCCCTGTCACCAAGATAAATATCGCCCTGGTATTCCGAGGCTTTTGACCTTCTGAAGAAGTCATTTTCAGGCAGGAGTTCAAGTGACTTATTTAAACACTGAAGTGCCAGATTATGGTTGCCGATTTTTTTATATGCGATATAACCAAGTGCATAATTCACATATCCGTCATCAGGTTTTTTACCGAGATATTTTTGATAATAACGCGCTGTTTCCAGGAAGTTACCTGTGTCTTCATACAGATTTCCGACAGTAAAAAACAGGCTCTCGTTCACATCATCGCCTTTTGATTCAATATATCTTTCAAGATGAAAAATTGCTTTTTTCGTTTGAGGGGTTGAGCTTAAAGACTTACCCAGTTCAAGTGAATAATTGTATTCAAACGGATTTAACGAGCAGGCAGTTTCCAGCGTATTGATATAAGCGTTAAACATATTTGAGTTTTTATAAACCTGTGATATTTCATAAAAAATATAGGCGTCCTGCTGTTCCTGAAGCTCTTTGTACCTGAGAGAGTTGTAAAAATGGTTTAAAGAGGCATTGTATTCATCTGTTTTAAAATAACATCTTGCGGCAAAAAGATGAAGTTTGAACAGTTCCGGGTTTTCCTCAATAAAATATTTATCGATTTTACGTCTTCTGAATAAATCATTAAGGTCTTTTCTGTCTTTTCTTTTTTCAATGAAAATTAAGTCATCCGGTATTTTTAGATAATCATTTTTTCTGTCATAAACTGCCTGAAGTTTTATTCTTATGGCCTCAAGAGACCGGATGTATTCATTATTATTGTATAATGATTCATAGCTGCCGGTTTCATCCTCTTTTCCCGGTTCCTGTGCATGAGTCTGATTAATGATAAACAAAAAAATAATAATGTTAAATACTGCTGTTGAGATGTTTTTTTTCATTGATCAATAAATGACATAAATTTAATAAGCCTGAAAGAGTCTTGAGGTTAATTTCTTTACTGGCTCTTACATAAAATTTAAAAATTCAAAATAAAATGGAATTGCTTTTCTGTCATAAAGCATATTTCTGAATATTATTATTATCGGATTGAGATTTGCAGAAAGGCAGTGAAAATTAAAAGAAGTTTTTTGAAAAATAATTAAAGTTAATGAGGTATGCGTATCATTCTGATTTTACGTTTCTTAATCTTGGGAGCCCCCTCAGGATTATATTTATTCTGGACATCTTCAATGCCGTGTGAGAGAAGCATTCGTATCGCGTCTTCTGTCTGGTTCAGAACATCAATTAATATCAGGTTCTCCTCCTCTGTGAAGTCTTTATAAAGATAATCTTCAAGAGTTTCTCCTTCAGCAGGAGATCCAATGCCAATTCTGATTTTTGCAAATTTGTCGGATTTTAATGCCCTGGCTATGGAATCAATGCCGGGATTTTTAAGTGATGAAAGCAGGTAATCCACCCTTAGTTCTCCAAACTCAAGGTTGTGGTCGCCGAGTACGCATATAATATCATTTACAGTTATTCTGATAAAGGAGGCGATATAGAGGACTGATTCTCCGATCAAGTCAACAAAAGTCTGAGGCTTCAGGAGTACAACATCCGTCTTGTCAATAACCCCTCTTCCGATAAGGGATTTCTTTTTTTTAACTTTGATTTCAATATTTTCGTTATTGCCCAAAATTTCTACAACTTTAAATCCGATATTGAGCCTGTTATTCAGATGTTGTTCTCCGGGATTGCCAAAACCGACTATGAGTTTCAAATCAGCTAATCACCTCCTTATAAAAAACTGTATAATTAAAAAAGCGGCAGAAAATTAATTTGCGGTACGTGTAAATCTTAATATTTTTTATGTCAGTTATTCTAATGATTTTCAGAATATAATGTTATATATTCGCGATCACTATTTTGCTTCTTCACCGTCTTCTGCTTCAGCTTTTTCAGCTGGTGCTGCTTCTTCGCCGCCTTCCTCTTCTTCATTTACATGAGGCGTAATAACGGCTGCAATTACCTTGTCGTCAGTTGCTAAAAATTTTATACTGCCCCCGAGATTGAAGTCCTTAATATGAAAAGAATCCCCTATATCAAGATTAGAGATATCGACAGAAATATGTTCAGGCAAATCTTTAGGAAGACACTCGATTTCGAGCTCTCTTTCCATGATTTCAAGGACTCCGCCTGCTTTAACTCCTTTAGGAGTGCCTTCAATTTCAAGAGGTACAATTGTATGAATCTTTTCACCTGCAGTAATTTTATAGAAATCAAGGTGCAGTATCTGACCGGTTACAGGATCAGCGAGATAATCTTTAACAAAAGCCTGATGTTTTGGATCTTCTTTTGTATCTGTAATATTCAAGTCTATTAAAACACTCTCTGAAATATGACCTTTGAAAATTGAGCCAAATGCCTTGGCTGGAACCTTTAAATTTTTTGAATTTCCATGGGAATATAATACTGCGGGAATAAATCCGCTTTGCCTGAGCCTGTTAGATTCATTCTTGCCAAATTCAGTTCTTGTTTCAACGTTTAAAACGCGCTCTTCCATGTCATCTACTCTCAAATTAATAATAATTTTATAAATTCAAAATTTATGAATTTATTGTAATACAATTAAATAATGTAGAAGCTGTTTTATAACATTCTGCCTGAGAATCTGATAAGCACGGTGAAATCGCAAAATGCCGTAGTTTCATATAGATAAAATTACGATTAAAAGCTTCCGATAAATATTCAATCTGAGGCGCCAGGATTCGAACCTGGGAATGTCGGGACCAAAACCCGGTGCCTTACCGCTTGGCGACGCCTCAATTTTATTTTTAAACTTTATTTAAACCGGGAGATAAAAATTTTCCCGAATTTTTTTAATTTTTTCGCAGCTGCTTCAGCTTTTTCCCTTTCTTTAAAAAGTCCGATAATACTTGATCCGCTTCCGGTCATGGTCGCATAATCCGGTAAAAATTCCGTCAAATTACCCTTTATCTTCTTAAGTTCAGGGTACATATTGAAAACAGATTCTTCAAAATCATTTTTTAAAATTTGTTTGAATCTGCCGAGTTCACCGAAGCTCAGTCCTTCCCTGAAAAGCTCTTTTTTATAAATTATTTCCTTTTCGGTAAATGCAGGTGAAGCTGTTCTGCCAAGTGCTGAATAGGCTTTCGCTGTATTTACGATTATACCGGAATTTATTACAATTATCCAGTAGTTTAATTTTCCTTCAAAATTTTCAATGATCTCACCAATGCCTTCGCATACGGCAAATCCGCCTGACAAGCAGTAGGGGACATCCGCTCCGATTTCCGCTCCGATCTGCCTGAGTTCCGTTTCCGGTATTCCTTCGTTATTTTCGGAAAAATAACTGTTTATCAGTCTCAGGGTTGCTGCTGCGTCGGAACTTCCGCCTCCGAGGCCGGCTCCGGCCGGGATGTTCTTTTCAACCGCTACGGTAACAGAGGCTGATTTGCCGATTCTTTCAAGATACGCCTGAATCGCTTTTGTTATAAGGTTATCTTCATTTCTTACGGATAATATAATGTCAGGGTATTCGCCGCCTTCGGGCTGAATATCTATGGACATATCTCCGGATTTTCTATTAAATGCAATTAGCCGTTTGAATGTTAAACGATCAAATAAATCAAGGCTGGCATTGAAACTGAAAATATTGTGATAAAAATCACTCCTCTTGTTGAGTACTTCCAGATGAAGATTTACCTTAGCGTAAGCTGTAGTACTGTATGTCAATGATATTTTGATAAATTAAGAAATTTTCTGCATTTTTAGAATATTGCGTTTGATTTGTCAACAAATTAATTATTTATCAGAAATTCCTGATGCCAATTTTAGGCATAAAAAACTGGCTTCTGCAAATTATTAATACAAACAGGTTAACCGGCTGAGTTTATTTTTTAAAATTTTAAAACGGTTACCACTCAGAATTCCGCTGCTTTTTAAGGACACTTTTTATGCGTTTTTCTTTAAGTCTTTTTTCAACTGATGCACTGCTCGGTTTTGTCTTTCTTCTTTTTTCGGGTTTCTGAGCAGCTCTGCGAATGAGCTGTGTCAGTCTTTCAACAGCATCTTTGCGGTTTTTATCCTGATGTCTGTACCTTCTGGCTGAAATGATAAGTATCTTATCTTCAGTTATTCTTTTCCCGGCAAGATAAATCAGTCTTTCCTTGACTTCATCCGGAAGACCGGATCCTTTAACATCAAATCTGAGCTGAACAGCAGTTGAGACCTTGTTGACATTCTGGCCTCCGGGGCCTGATGATCTGATAAATTCCTCTTTTAGATTCTTTTCATCAATTGATATATTGTCAGTAACGTGTATCATTTGTATCCGGAATATTGCAGTGATTAGGACAGTTTAATTTTATTCTGGAAAATCAAGTTTGAGTTCTTCAACTATAAACGGTGAACAGTGCAGACCTATGCTCTGTTTTTTGACCCAGATTCTCAGCATTGTTACGGTTTCCTGATCAGGATTAGTGACATTTGGCAGTTCTTCAACATGAACAATATCCTTTGTCTCAAATTCGTAGTATGAACTCCGGCCGTACGGTTCTGTGAGCAGAATTATTTTATTACGGTTGTATGGATGTTTTTTGGGAGATCCTGTAAAAGGAACATGGGTTTTGCTGAATTCCTTTGGATCAAAATGCTTTTTATAGGACTGAATTTCAAATTTTTTCGATTTTTGTAATAAATTTGTAAGCGGCATTATAAAACCTCCATTAAATAATTATAGAATACACTGTTCTCAGTTAAATATCAAATGTTATTTTTATCTTTTATTTATACAGCATTTCAAAGGCTGCCAAAATAGAAAGGTATTTTAATATACAAATTCCGGATTTTATTTCTGCGGCTCAACAATTACTTTTATGGAATTATGTTTAACAGGAAAAGCTACTTTTTGAAAGCCTTCCTGAATTTTTTCCAGTCCTATTCTGTCAGTAATCAGCTTATTGACGTTTACAGCACCTGACCTGATCATTTTTAAAGCAAGGTCACAGTCTGCAGGGCTTCCGGCGTATGTACTTGTCAGAGTTACCTCCGTTCTCCAGAAAATATCATTTATTTTAGCAGGAATAATCGCATCCTCAGGAGCTGACGCGAAAATCAGTACTGTGCCGCCTTTCTCAACCGAGTTTATGCCGAGATGAATGAATTCCCCGTGACAGGTGACGACTTTGTCGGCAAGCAGCCCGTTGTTTGCCTGGCGGATAAATTCATACATGTTTTCGTTTGCTTCAAGTGTAATGTCTGCACCCATTCTCCTTGCCATTTCAAGACGGGCAGGAATGGTATCTGCAGCTATTATAAGTCCTGCACCGAGCGCTCTTGCCAGTCCGATATGCATAAGGCCTGCTATACCGCTTCCCACTACAAGCAGTGTGTCCCCGGGTTTGACCCTCGCTCCTTTCTGGCCTCTTATAACGCAGGCAAGCGGTTCCATAAAGGAAGCATCTTCATATGAAACTTCGTCCGGAACTGCGAAAGTGCCGCGGTCCACATTTATTTCCGGTATTCTTATGTATTCCGCGAATCCGCCAGGATCAAAATGGGTTCCTTTCTGAAGAGTCACGCAGGCTGTATGATGTCCGTTTAAACAGTAATGACAGGTGTTGCACGGGACGTGATGAGTAGATGCAATTCTCTGCCCTTTTTTGAATTTTGTAACATTCTTTCCTGTCTCAACAATTTCTCCGGAAACCTCGTGCCCAAGTACAAGCGGAACCTTGTCCTTTCTGTACCATTCAATAGTATCGCTCCCGCATATTCCGCTTGCCATAACCTTCATAAGGATTTCATTGTCGCCGATTTCAGGTACAGGCCTTTCTTCAATCCGAAGGTCGCTGTTGCTGTAATAAACTGCTGTTCGCATTATAATCTCTCTTGAAATAAAATTTTATAGTTTTTAACGTAATAAAAATATCCAGGTAAAATATTCTCTTACATCTTTCATACTCATTCCTTTACCAAGGTAATAGCCGTCAACCCATATTTCAAAGTGAAGATGAATTCCGTAATTTTTGCCCTCGGCTTCTCCTATGAGCCCGGAGTTCCCGGCCTTTCCGATTACATCACCCTGCTTTACCCTGACTCCCTTTTTGATTTTAGAATCTATCTCTGATAAATGATTATAAGTTGTTACAATTCCATTTTCATGATCAATCCAGACCTGTATGCCGCCGAATGATCTTTTTACAAAAGTCCTTGGATTTTTTCTGTAATATTCCGACTGGTTCAGCCATTCTTCAGGAGTCATTGGTTTGTAATTCCAGTCCGCACGGATTATAACTCCGTCTTTTACAGCCAGTACCGGAGTGTCTTTTGAAACAGAAACCGGCTTGTAATTTTCATCATCATGATAATCAAGAATGTCAAGCCCTGCATGTACTCCGCCCCTGTATTTTCGCGGAGCATTAGGGTAATGTTTATTTTTTTCCGGTAAAAGGCCGTTTCTAATGGGCATGATCATGCCTATAAGTCTGTCATCAAAATATTTTAATTTATTACTGCCTATATATGTTTCAATTTCCGCTATTGACGCGTATCCGTTAAATGTATCATCCTCCGGGATCAGAATTCTGAACTTGCTTGCGTCAATGCCGCCTAAATCTATTTCAATTTTTTTTTTGTAGTTTTTTTTATTTGAAAAGCTGAAAAAACCTTTTTCAGCTTCAGGGACTTCCATTCGGGCGAAATCGAACCATTTATCACTATGCATAAACTGCAGTGTGAATTTTTTTATTGTATAATAATTATCCTTTTTCCCGGGATAAATAATTATTTTATCCATAATACGTTTGGCGCTGAAGTCAATCTCGATCCAGTGGGGGCCTTTGCTGTCCGAGGTCCAGTTTGAATTGTAATCGCTGTCCATTGCTTTCCTGCCCTGGTGATTTATACCGTATGTGGAGCTTGTAGAATATTTAATTTTCTGAATCGTGTCAGAGCCGATTATAATTGAACCTTTGTTTTTTTCATAATCAGATGATAAATTCAGGCCGGCAAGCAGCATGAGTATAGAAAACAGTTTCATAGTATTTTTCCTTTAGAGTTCAGACAAATCCGTTAATATATTTTTTATTCTAATTAATCTCTATTCTCATCTCATTCGTTTACTTTCCAGTATTTTTTATTTTTTTAAATATTAACTTATAAAATAATTGTTTGAATATCTGGCGGTAATGAAATCTGAATATTATCAGACTGTAAAGGAGCGTTGAATAAAATAAAGAGGGAGGTTGTTGATGGATGAGTTTATCGTTGTATTTTGTACAGTAAAAGACAAAAGAGAAGCTGAAAAAATTGCAGGTCACATATCTTTTAAATCCCAGGAAGCCGGAATAACCCATATTATTAAATCAGTAATAATGCCCAAATTGAAACAGTCTTCAGCAAACATTTGCTGATTATTTAAAAAGTATGATTAAAAAATAATACCTGAATTCTATAATTAATTTGATTTAAATAATATTCTGTAATATAATCCTGAATAATAATTATGCAGAGAGTTTTTTGAAAGGTTAATGCTTTTTTCAGGATGAAAAATTAAATATACCCTGTTTAATATCTGGGAATAAAATGAAGAATAATTTTCCGCAATTTATTGTCTGCTTAAAAATAATTACTCCCGGTATTTACACAATTGCCAGGTAAAAATGCAATATCAGGCAGGATATTATGAAGTCCCGTTTGGAAGATAAAAAAATAAAAAAACGAAGTATCCTGCCTCAGGTTAAATTCTTTGATGCGATACTTGAGGCCCTGACTCATCCTGTTTATATTGCCGATGCGGTTAATCGTAAAATTGTTGTTGCTAATAAGTATGCAATGGAATACGGGATCGTTCCTGGTGTTAAATATGATGAAATTAAGGTTGAATCTTTTGATTTCAAACTGCTTAAGGAATCTCCCCTGGATCAGATGATAAAGACCGGATTTCCGGTTCATATGGAACTTGTACTTGTTGACAAAAGCGGGAAAAATGTTTTCCGGGAGTTAAACGGTTATCCGATACTGGATTCTGAAGGCAACGTTGCTCAGACTATAGAATTTATAACAGATATTACGGAAAGAATCAAATCCCAGGAGGAACTTGTAAAGTTATCGCAGGCAGTTGAGCAGAGTCTTAACATTGTCATGATAACAGACAGAAACAGTATTATTGAATATGTTAATCCGAAATTTTCAGACACTACGGGTTATTCCTTTGAGGAAGTAGTTGGCAAAAAAGCTTCCTTTATGGGAACTGCTACACGGGAACAGAAAAAAGACTTTCTGGAAAAATTAATATCAAATGGAGAGTGGCGAGGGGAGTTTTATAACAGGACAAAAGGAGGAGAGTATTACTGGGAGTATGCTACAATTTATGCGATAAAAAATACTCTGGGCGAGGTTACACATTACATTAAGGATGGAGTTAACATTTCCAAAAGAAAAGCGGCAGAGGCTGAGCTGCAGGCCGCAAAAGAAAAAGCGGAGAAGGCAAGTATGTTTAAAAGTGAATTTCTTGCGAATATGAGTCATGAAATACGCACGCCTTTGAACAGTATTCTCGGATTTATTGAACTTTTGTCTGAAACCGAGCTTGATAAAAAACAAAAAGACTATTTTGATACAATTAAAGACAGCTCAAAAGTACTTCTGGGTATCATTGATGATATTCTTGATTTTTCAAAGATTGAAAACGGCAGACTTGAAATTGATAATGCGAAGTTTTATTTGAAGCATGAACTTGAGCCTGTTGTTGATCTTTTTACAGCGCGGGCGGATGAAAAGAATATCGAATTTTTATATTTCATTGATCCTTCCCTGCCGGAATTCGTGTTTGGTGATCCTTTAAGAATCAAGCAGGTTCTTAATAATCTTATAAGTAATGCCTGTAAATTTACTCCTGAAGGCGGTAAAATTCTTGTTGAAATCAGGCTCCTTGAACTTTCAGAAGAAGTTTGCCGTGTTTCGTTTTCTGTTGAAGATACAGGGATAGGCATTCCGGAAAAGAAACAGGAAGAAATATTTAAGGCTTTTTTTCAGGCGGATTCGGCAATCACGCGCAAGTACGGAGGAACAGGCCTTGGGCTGGCAATTTCACTGCAGCTTGTCAGGCTGATGGGTTCTGAACTTCATCTGAAAAGCAGGGAAAATGAAGGCAGCAAATTCTACTTTGAACTAACTTTTACCCAATTCAGCGGCATTGACATTTCCCGTAAAGATTATAATTTTCAGAATCTCAGATGTCTTCTGCATATTAAAGACCCGGATGATATGCTTCAATTGAATAATATCAGGAGATATCTCATTGCTTTTAATATTGAAGTTGAATTATTTAGGGCATCGAAGGATTTGGAAAATATTGACGACAGCAATAAAAATATAATTTTTATTGATCATTTATCATTAAGAAAAGATGATATTTTAAAATTCCTTGATTCTTTGCCTGATGTTCCGGTTATTATGATCGCCTCCAGAATGGACAGGGATTTAGTAAGCTCATTGAGCAATAAAATTGATAAAGTTATTTTTAAACCTGTTTATGCTTCAAAAATAATCGGAGCAATAATAGAGATTCTTCATAATGATAAAAAAAATAACAGGGAAGCAGGTGTTGAAAATATAAAACGGATCAGCTTTTCGGCAAATGCGCTGGTTGCCGAGGACAATATAATTAATCAGAAGCTCATTACCCTTATGTTAAAGGAAGTTGGCGTAAATGCTGACATTGCGGATAATGGAGAAGCAGCTGTTAAGAAGTTCAGAAAAGGCAGTTATGATGTTATTTTTATGGATGTAAATATGCCGGTTATGGATGGTATTGAGGCAACAAAAAAAATACTTAAGATTGAAGCCGCCAGACAATTAAAACATACTCCAATTATTGCGCTTACTGCCAAATCAATAATAGGAGATAAGGAAATACTGCTGAATTCAGGAATGGATGATTATCTTTCAAAACCTGTAAGTCTTGGTAAATTATATAATATTCTTTATTTGCACTTAATGGAATCCGGGAAGGATCTTTTGAATAGAGAGGAAACAGAGAAGAACGAAAAAGTCGAATCGCTCAAATATGATATAGAGAATTCTGCTCTTCATCTTGGTGTTAGTGCCGACTTTCTGAATGATCTGATTATACAGTTTTCAGCCAGATTTGACGGTTATCTGGCGGATCTTTCAAGTGCTGTAGAAGTCCGGGATTTCGAAGCGATTAGAAGTGAAGCTCATAAAATAAAAGGTGCGGCATTGAACCTTCGCTTTGATAAACTGGCGGATTACTTTTTTGAAATTGAAACGAATGCGAAGAACTGTAATATTATAAATTATGATTTATTGCTGGATAAGGCTAAATCTGAATTTAATGATTTAAAAAAATATCTTGATATAA
>JAFGDQ010000077.1 GCA_016932015.1 Spirochaetota bacterium
CGAAGAACTGTAATATTATAAATTATGATTTATTGCTGGATAAGGCTAAATCTGAATTTAATGATTTAAAAAAATATCTTGATATAAATTAGGGGCAAATATGTTTTCAAAATTACAGGCTGTTTCAATTGATGATGAAGAAATTAATCTTCTTATTATAGAAAAACTGGCTGAGAAAGTAGGCCTGAAAGTTATAAGCTACTCAGACCCGATAGCAGCCTATGAGTATGTAAAGGATAATGAGGTTGATCTCATTTTTGTTGACTATATGATGCCCAAACTGAACGGTGTCGAATTGATAGAAAAAATAAGACGGCATCATCAGAATATCCCCATTGTTATGATTACTTCAATAACAGGTAATGAGAAATTAAAGATAGATGCCATTGAGGCAGGCGCGACTGAATTTTTAAACAAGCCTCTCAAGGGATCTGAATTTCTGGCCCGCATTACCAATCTTGCGAATCTGAGATATCATCAGCTTTTATTAAAAGACAAAGCTCTGCTGCTTGAAGAGGAGGTGAAAAAGGCAACTGAAAATCTTACAAAAAGGGAATTTGAAACTCTTATAATTCTCGGTAACGCGGCAGAATATAAAGACCCTGAAACGGGAAACCATGTCTCCAGAGTCGCGCATTATTCCCGTATGCTCGCAATGTCTTTAGGTATGTCTGAACAGGATCAGGACAATATTTATTATGCTTCACCGCTGCACGATGTCGGAAAGATCGGTATACCTGATTCGATTCTTTTAAAACCCGGTAAGCTGACACAGGAGGAATGGGAAACAATGCAGACTCATCCTACTATTGGATACGAGATGCTGAAGGGTTCGGAAAGTCCGTTTCTTAAAACAGGTGCAATTATTGCAAAAACTCACCATGAAAAATATGATGGCAGCGGATACCCTGAAGGACTGAAGGGAGAGGAAATCCATTTATTTGGAAGAATTGTCGCAATTGCCGATGTATTCGATGCTTTAATGACAAAGAGGCCGTATAAGGAGCCGTGGGAGTTTGACAAGGCGCTGCAATACGTAAGTGATGAAAAAGGTAAACATTTTGATCCTGAAGTCGCAGATCATTTTGTCAGGAATGTAGCAGGGGTACAGAAAATTTCCAATATTTTTAAGGATATGTAAATATCTAATATGTTTTTAGACATTTGCTATAAAATTTTTCGTAATACCTTTCAGGCAATTAATTCAGGTTATTACTGATTATCCGGACAGAAGTTGAATCATTTTTTCTTTATCTGTTACCGGGCGGCTGCATTTAAAATCTTGGCATATATATACTGCCGGCTTTCCGTCAATTATAATTTTTGAATTTATGTCTGGAGAAATTTGGTGTATTAAATCGTAACCCTGATCTACAGGATTGTGCAGAATAACCGCGTTTGGCAGATAGAGGCTGTTTACAGCTTTAAACAATTCTTTTACAGCATTTTCCGATAAACTTCCTGCAACTATAATTTCCGTCGCTGTCTGCGTGAGTATAAGCAATCCATATAAAAACATAGTGTAACCGGAAGGATTTTTTTTCGCATAATGATAAGTATGAGCAGCTATGGTTTCAGCATACATTTTCCATCTCTCATCTTCAGTTAAAAATCTTAATCTGATTATATTGTAAAACGCGACCGAATTCCCGGATGGGATAGCGCTGTCATACAGAATGCTGCTTCTTGCTATATGATCTTCACTGTTTTCCGCGCTGAAATAAAGCAGGCCGCTCTTTTCATCATAAAAAAGTTCAATCAGTTTTTCTGTCAGTTCTACAGCTGTCTTTAAGAATTCCGCATTAAATGTGCTTTCATACAATTCAATAAGACCCCAGGCATAAAAAGCATAATCATCAAGATTAGCTTCTATTGCGGCATCCCCGTCTCTGTACCTGTGCAAAAGCGTGTTTGGTCTTTTACATAAATTTTGTTTTATAAAATCAGAAGCTTTTAATGCGGCATTGGTGTATTTATTATTATCCAGTACTCTTCCTGCGCGTGCAAATGCGGCAATCATCAGGCCGTTCCAGTCCGTAAGTATTTTATCATCTTTATGAGGATGAATTCTTTGAGACCGGATATCGTAGAGTCTTTTCCTGATTTTACCGGATTTTTTTTTAAGTTCTTCAGCTGAGATATTCATCTTTTCAGATAATGCTGAAATATCGCAGTCTTGATAGGGAATATTCTCACCTGTTTTCCCGGGGATTGTTTCATCAATGAAATTTCCTTCCGAATTTAAATTGAATATATTTTTTGCTATTTCAGCTTCTATCCTTGAAAGTTTTTCATTAATTTCTTTTTCTTTCCATAAATAGAATCTGCCTTCCAGGCCTTCGCTGTCAGCGTCTTCAGCTGAAAAGAAGCCTCCGTTTTCTGCTGTCATGCATCTTAACACGTAATCCAGAATTTCCTCTGCAGTTTCAGCATAGAAATTATTCCCTGTGGCCAGATAGACCTCAAGATAAGCGATAGTCATCATTGCCTGATCGTAAAGCATCTTTTCAAAATGAGGGACACGCCATTTCTCATCTGTTGAGTACCTGTGAAACCCGTAGCCGATCTGATCAAAAATACCTCCCAGTCTCATTTCCTTTAAAGTTTTTTCCACCATATCAAGTGTGGAGTTATCTTTAAAAAAATGCCGGTAATGAAGTAAAAATAACAGGTTGTGAGTACTGGGGAATTTCGGGGCTTTGCCGAATCCGCCGTAAACAGAGTCGAAATTATTTTTTAAAATATTCAGAGTTTTGTGATAAATTGCCGTATCAATGTCCTCTCCGGTTGCTGACTTCTCCGTTTTCTTCAGAGCTGAAATTATTTCATCAGCTGATTTATAAATTTCATCTTTTCTTGTATTCCATATATCAGTGATCTTCGGTAAAAGTTCAAGTAAACCGGTTCTTCCCCAGCGGGTATCTTTTGGAATATATGTTGCTGCAAAGAATGGTTTTTTTTCAGGTGTCATAATAATTGTTAAAGGCCATCCGCCATAACCCGTGAGCATTGTGCATACATTCATATATATATTGTCAATATCAGGACGTTCTTCCCGGTCTACTTTTATGCTTACAAAGTTACTGTTAAGGAGCATCGCAACTTTATCATCTTCAAATGATTCCTTCTCCATTACGTGGCACCAGTGGCATGTAGAGTAGCCAATTGACAGAAATACGGGTCTATTTTCCCGCGATGCTTTGTTAAATGCTTCATTACTCCATGGGTGCCAGTTTACCGGATTCTCTGAATGCTGCAGTAAGTACGGGCTTTTTTCTCCGGAAAGACGGTTGCTGCGTTTTTTATTATTGTTATGCATTGTAATCGTTAATTCTATATCAAAATTTGTTGACATATTAAATAAAATAAATACATAATTGTACTCATTTCATTTATTGTAAAATAATATTTTTTGCTTCCAGAGTCAAGTGTGTAATCATTTGATTAAATTTAAGTTTAAGTTATGATAACTAATATTAAAAAGGTATAATTTTGAAATACAAAAACTGGTATCTCTCAATAGCATTGGGACTGATTTTGTTTTCAGCAATATCCTATTTTATTCAGATTTCAATTTTTCATAAAACAGATGATACTTTTTTCTATATGCTTCAGGATATATCGTTTGTACCTGTACAGGTTTTGCTTGTGACTTTGATACTTGACAGAGTTCTGAAAAAACGCGAAAAGCAGTCATTGCTAAATAAGCTGAATATGGTGATAGGCGTATTTTTCAATGATATCGGAATTGATCTTTTAACTATTTGTACTGTTTTCTTTAAAGATATAGATAAATTAAATGAAAAGTTGCAGATTACAGTAAAATGGGGGAAAAAGGATTTTAATAATCTTAGAAAGGAATATTCAATTCATGCTGAAGATCTTGAACTGGACACGGGAAACCTCAAGTCTTTGCAGGAATTCTTAAATACAAAAAAAGACGGTTTGCTTACATTACTCGCAAATCCGAATTTGCTTGAGCATGATGCTTTTACGAATCTGCTGTGGGCAGTCTTTCATCTTGCGGACGAACTGTCGCACAGAAAAAATTTCAGCGATTTGCCTAAGACCGACCTGGATCATTTGAAGGCGGATATGATAAGGGCTTACCGGCTTCTTGTTGTTGAATGGCTGTCATACATGAAGCATTTAAAGAATGACTATCCGTATCTTTTTTCAATAGCAGTAAGAACCAGCCCTTTTAATCCTGACGCGAAGATTACAGTGGAATAAAAAGATCCGGGAAAATACAAAAGATCAGCCTCCGGCAAAGAGGTGGAATATTGTTGCCTTTTCGCCATCATTCAGAATCCGGTTTCTGCTCATGATTTTATCGTTTATTACAACCATTGTTTCCTTTCTGTCCACATTGAGATTTGAATAGTCTTCAGACAGTTTTTTTAAGAGCAGATCAACAGTCGAGTTTTCAGGCAAATCAATTGAAAAATCATCGATTCCCCTTGCTGCTGAATAGGAGGCGGATAATTTAATATATATTTTCATGAATAGATTAATCACGTTTCAGATTATTTTTGTTTTAAAAAAAGATTCCCGCAAAGACTCCAGGACGCAAAGCTTTAAGATACTTCTAATTATATTTATAGTTCTTTCAGGATTTATCCCCGCCCTGTCGGGCGGGGTGGATTGCTGACTTAACTTGAAAAATCAATATAAAGAAGTCAGTCAAGTTGATATCAAAATTCAAAAGTCAGAGATTCAGATCGTTAATAATCTCTTCCAGACCGCCTAACTTTTCAAGAGTCTCCTTTACCGGCATTCCGTCGGCTTTCCAGCCTATTGCATTATAGAAATTGGCTATCAATCCTTTATGGTCAACTGTAATATCTTTCAAAGGGCCCTCTTTAAGCGGAGGATTTCCTACGGATCTTGGCGGAAGTCTGGAATCAGAAGGCTTTAAGCCGTGCCTGAGATTGAAAGCATACCTTAAACTGAAAATACGCAAACCTGCTGCAAGTTTTTCATCCTGTTCAAATTTACGACCTGTTACAGCATTTAACAGTTTCCCGGTTATATTTTCAACCCCGACAGTATCTCCAAACTGGCATAATCCTGAAGTATTCAGTACTTCGGCATTGGCAGTGGAAACAATGTCCATCTGACCTGTTCCTTCGGTATTGTATTTGGAAGCATCAGGAGTCATCATATGCATAAATCCAAGTCCTCCTTTTACGTGGCGTGCCGGAGTGGGATCTATTGCGTATGTTCTGGCAAAACCGGGCCCTAGTCTCGGATCATGCATTGGCAGTTCAATGCCGCGAACATTCTGCAGGAATTCCGAACCTTTTCCGATTTTTGCAGCGGCAGCTTCAGAGCCAAGGGCAAGCAGTCTGCCGAAATCCGTTTTTATATCAGACATTGCCTGCACAGCCTGAACAACGGCTTCGCCGTTTCCCCAGTTCAATTTAATGCCGTCAGTTTCGTCAGCTGTGAGTATTCCGTTTTCAAAGCATTCAATTGCCCATGCTATGGTCCCGCCGGCTGAAATAGTGTCAAAGCCGTGTATATTGCATAAATGATTGCATTTAATGATAACCTCAGGATCGCTGTTAAGTATTAAGGCTCCGAATACACCTGCTGTCTCATATTCAGGACGTCCTGTCATGCCTACCGGCCATTTGCCCTCTTTATATTCATATATAGCCCCGCATCCGACAGGGCAGTTCGAACATGCGTACTTTTTGACCCTGTATTTAGCATCTATGGTAGCGGTATCAAGGTTCTTTGCAGATTTTTCTCCCATATCGGCAAGGCCTGAGCCGCCCCAGTTTTTAACTGCAGTATCCCCGCTTATGGCTGAAGAGTAATTAAAAAGTGTTGTGCCGTAGGTAGCGAAAGCGCTTGTCATCTGAGACATGGCCCCGTTTTTAATTGTATCAAGTATTTCGCTGTTTATTTTTTTTAGGTGCTCCGGATCTGCGACTTCAATTTTGCCAGTTCCACGTACAACAATAGCTTTTAATTTTTTTGAACCCATAACCGCACCGCATCCGCCGCGGCCTGCTGCCCTGTGCTCATCATTCATAATTGAGGCAATAAGCGAAAGATTTTCACCAGCTGAACCGATGATTGCGGCCCGCAGTTTTTTTTCTCCAAGTTCCTCTTTAAGCTGTTTTTCTGTCTCAATTATATCTTTTCCCCATAAATGATCAGCATCTCTTATTTCAACACTGCCGTCATTTATCCAGAGATATACCGGTTTTACGGACGCGCCTTTAAAGAACACACCGTCATATCCGGATTTCTTTAATTCAGGCCCGAAAAAACCGCCTGAATTTGAATCATTCCATCCTCCGGTCACAGGTGATTTACATACGACAGTATATCTCCCGCTGAATAGAGCGGAAGTACCTGTCAAAGGCCCTGTAACAAAACCGAGCACGTTCTCCGGCCCGAGAGGATCTGCGTTCCTGCTTATCATTTCATAAAGAATTTTTGCGGCAATTCCATATCCTCCGATAAATTTTTCAGTAAGATCCTCTGAAAGTTTTCGTACCGTAAAAGAATGTGTTGTTAAATCAACAAACAGTAATTTCCCTGAATAACCGTTCATTTTTTTCTCCCTGTTATATTTATTTAGGTATTATATGCAGTGATAATATAAAATGCAAGTACCGGCAATTTTTTAATTGAAAAAAGATAAAAATAAATACTGATTATTTAATTAGTACTGTCATTTAGCACGTAAGCAGCCTTATCATTACTTGCATTTTTTATCCTGTTATTATAAATTTATAAAAGTATGATTAAAATTAAAAGTAATTCTACTGTTTTAAGAACAGCCTTGAACTGAAGCTGTATGAATTTTTTTATAATTCTGATTCCGGTAAAATCAGGATGCTTTAAATTATATACCTCCCCAAACGGTATTACTAAAGAAAGGACCCTCAACGCAACTGTATTACATTTGCCTGCCCAGCCGGTTCCGGGTTTTGCAAGATTAAGAGGAGCAGGATAAACAGACCAGTTTTTCGGCAGATCGGAAACTTCTATGGTTTCCATTGAAAGTTTATCCGGCAGCTCAAGCGAAGAAATTATCATGCCGGCAGGTATAATATTTAACGGGAGATGAACCAGCATCTCCCGTGTCGCAAGTGCGGATATGGATATGTCAAGTTTTTTTGTCAGTGAATCTATAGTCTTTTTAGGACTGCCTTTTCTGGCGATATAAACAAAGTCCATTGGTGTTGATGTAAGAGTTTTCAACCCGGGCTTAATAATTACAGCCTGATAATTCATTTTTTCTCCAGTTAAAATTTATATTTCAAATATAGTAAAAAATGACATTTGCCAACTGGTTTTAGCTGATTCTTCAGGTAAAAAAATCAGTAATGTTCGTGCTTATAATTTCTACCCCGTATTAAGGATTCAGTTTTAAAAATAACTTTTCCAAATTTTTTAAGAAGCATTATCCTGTTACAGGACTTGTATCCAATTGCGTAATTCAATTCGGAGGGATTAACGTATAATAACAGTTCGCTGTTTCTATCTGAATCCATAAGATTTTTCAGAAGTCTTCTCCATATTTCCGAAAGCACCAGTTCCCTGAAGGAAAGGTGGAAAGGACCTGCTGTCAGAAAATTTCCGGAGACAAGCCCTTCGCTTGGATGCAGTCCCATTTTAATTACGCTGATTCCTGCATCATCAAACATCTGCAGCAGATCCGCACACCACGATACAGCGTCTTCGAGAGAAAGAGGATTATACTTTCCGGAGAGATATAATTCTTCAAGCTTTGTGCCTTTGATTACAAGGCAGGGATAAACGCGTACCGTGTTTGCTTTCAGGCCAATAATTGTTCCGGCTGTATCAATTGTTTTTTTATATGTATCTTCAGGAAGGCCGGGCATCATCTGCATTCCCAATGCGATTCCGGATTCTTTAATCAGTCTCGCAGCGTCTATTATGTCCTCTTTACTGTGTCCTCTTTCCGCTTTTCTAAGGACATCCCTGTCTGTTGACTGAATGCCAAGCTCAATAGCAGTAACATTATATTTTTTTAAAAACCGAAGAATCTGACTGTCAATACAGTCCGGCCTTGTAGACATTCTGATGCCTGAAATTCTTCCCTGATCAATATATTCATTTGCAAGTTTCAGGTACTGTTCCTGCTTATTAACAGGTATTCCTGTGAACGTACCTCCGAAAAAAGCAATCTCAATTTCGCTGTCAGCGGGTATAGTATTGAGACGGGTTTCAATTATTGATCTCATCTCCTTATAAGAGGGGGGTTTTGCTGTATCCGAAATGCTTTTCTGGTCACAGAAAATGCATTTATGAGGACACGCTGCATGAGGAATAAATATTGGAATGTTGAAATGTCTGTGTTGCATTTATTTCAATCTGTGTTTTAATATAGTAATCATAATCCGTTGACTGTAGATTTAATGACTTATAAGCGCAATTATAATTAAAATTAATTAAATCTTAATAAATCATATAAAATATGTAATGAAGATCTTGACAATCAGCATTTTTTGATTTTCAATTTTTATTGAATCTGAATCGGAAACAACTGCAGCTTTTCTGTAAAAACTGTCTTTTAATTGCTGCATATTCATTATCAAATTAATTATTATACCGGAGTTTTGTAAAATGAAAAACAGCAAATTGAATGATATGACTTATGATAAGTCGTTTATTATTGACATAGATGGAGTCATTAACAGAGGCAGGTCAATAATTTCAGGTGCAACGATATTTGTTGAAAAACTTAAAAAAGGCGAATATAAATTCCTGTTTCTGACAAACAATTCATATCACACTCCTGATGAATTAAGAGACCGCCTTCTCGGTATGGGAATTGATGTCAGCAGTGATTCATTTTACACTTCAGCAATGGCTACGGCGAGTTTTCTGCAGTATCAGAAGCACCAGAAAAAGTTTTCAGCTTATGTTATAGGAGGAAAAGGCCTTGTGCTTGAGCTTGAAAAGGCAGGTGTTAAGATTACGGATAAAAATCCTGATTATGTTATAGTAGGAGAGACCGAAGAATACGATTACACTAAAATTATAGAAGCTACACTGCTTATACATGAGGGGGCAAAATTTATAGCAACAAATCCGGATTTAACCGGACCGACAAGAAGAGGGCCTGTACCTGCATGCGGGGCTCTTGTTGCGCCGATTGAAAAAGTAACAGGCGTTGCCCCATATTTTCTGGGAAAGCCCAATCCTGCCATGATGTACTGGGCAAGAAGAAAGCTGGGGGTGCATTCCGCGAACTGCTTCCTGATCGGCGACCGTATGGATACGGATATTGTCGGAGGCATGGAGTCGGGAATGACTACCTGTCTCGTCCTCTCCGGCATCACAAGCAGGGAAATGGCCGCACGGTTTCCTTATCAGCCTGATTATATATTCAATAATATTGGTGAGATTGATCCTGAAGGTCTGATGTCAAGAAGAGAAAGATTTTATCTGGATAAGTAAACAGCATCAAGCAGTATGGAAACAATCTTAAAAATACATGAATTATTTATTAAATTATTATTTGCTGATTGCGAATGGCAATAAATATAGTCTTTTTAAGATTGCTTTCAATAAAAAATAATTAATACCTGATAGTATTTTTATCTTTTTCTTTCAGTTTTTTTCTTTTTGATCTTTTTTTTGCTTTTTTCCTTTTCTCTCTGCCGTTGTATTTTTTGGTCATTTATTACCAATCCTTTTATATTTTATTGTACTCCTCAGGAAATATATGATTAAAAAGTGGATGTCAACTGTAAAAAAATGAAGATAATTTTTATTAATCTCAGGATCAAATTTTTTTAATTATTTCGTAAAGTTCTATAAAAAGGATTTATATACCTCTGATTTCACAAATATCAGCGAATGATTTTATGAATACGGCAAATTCATTAAGTGTTGAAACAGGATAGGGAGTATAATCCTGAACAGAAGGGTCAAATGTCTTTGTGTTTATAAACTGCTGAAGGCAGTATTTTTTTACATGACTGATTTCTGCTTTTATTTTTTCAAAATCATTTAACGTCACGAATTCCGGCACGCATGTTGTTCTAAGCTCATAATCGATTCCGGATTTTTTCAGAAGAGTAATTGAATTTTTAAGTAAATCAAAGTTGAAATTGACTCTGGTAAGTGAATTATACTTTGCGCGTGAAGTCTTTACATCAATTGCCGCGTAGTCAATAAGGCCTTCAGACAATAATCTTCCGATTACATCAGGATTGCTGCCGTTTGAATCGAGTTTAATATGAAGAGGGATTTTTCTTATTTCTCTAAGGAATGAATCAAGTGAAGAAGATAATGTCGGCTCTCCACCTGTAATTACGACACCGTCAATAAATTTTGAACGTTTTTTTAAAAAACGGAGTATATAATCCGCAGAATAATTTTCAGAAAAATCTGAAGTTATATCTTCCCGGTTGCTTTCAGCCGGATGATTACTCCGCGGAATAAGATCAGGATTATAACAGTACCTGCATCTCAGATTACAGCCGCCTAAAAACAGAACAGAACTTAATCTCCCGGGAAAATCAACAAGCGATGTCTTTTGCAGACCCTTGATATTCATCTACGCATACGCCGATTATTTCTTCAGGATCAAAAACGTTTCTTTCTCCGAATTCTTCTTTCTTGCCTTTATTCCATTGATTTACAGGTCTGAAATATCCTACAACTCTGGAATATACTTCAACAGGAATTCTTTTTTCTTTCATTAAAATTACCTCTCAATAATATTTCGGGGCTTTTGTAAAAGAATTATGCCCTTATAAAAATTAAATAAAAATAAGGCCGTGATTATTCTCTGACTGCAATTTTTGAATAATCTATATTATTAGTATCGACCTCAATTCCATAAGCTTCAATTTCCTCCTGAGTATGCTCATAAGGGCAGTAATCATAAGCTCCGGGAAGGTATCCGTGAACCGGACAAATGCTGAAAGTCGGAGTAAGGGTAAAGTACGGCAGTGAATAATTGCCTGTGATTTTTTTTACCAGGAGCTTTGCCATTTCAGGATCGTCAATTTTTTCACCGAGAAAGCAGTGAACAACAGTTCCGCCTGTAAAAAGCGTCTGGAGTTCATCCTGATGGTCAAGAAGTTCAAAAACATCAGTGTCAGCATTTACAGGCAGATGCACGGAATTGGTATAATACGGCTCATTAGTGCCTGCAGTAACAATCTCAGGATAATCAGCCTTGTCGTGCTTCGCGAACCTGTATGTAACGCCTTCAGCAGGAGTAGCTTCAAGGTTGAACAGGTTGCCTGTTTCCTCCTGAAAGTCAGTCATTTTTTCGCGCATATATTCAAGGACTAGTTTTGTAAAATTTTTGCCTTTTTCAGTTGAAATGTCCCTGCTGAAAAGATTAAGGCACGCTTCGTTCATTCCGATTATGCCGATTGTTGAAAAATGATTAACCCAATAGCTTCCGTTCCTTTCATGGATGTCTGACAAATAATTTTTAGTATATGGGTACAGGTCGTTTTCCGTAAAGCTCTCAAGAACCTTTCTTTTGAGTTCAAGAGCATCCTTTGCAAGTAACATCAGCTTCTCAAGTCCGGCAAGAAATTCTTCTTCACCTGATGATCTGTAGGCAAGTCTGGGCATATTTATTGTAATAACGCCAATGCTGCCGGTAAGCGGATTAGCGCCGAAAAGCCCGCCTCCGCGTTTTCTGAGTTCCCTGTTATCAAGCCTCAGCCTGCAGCACATTGATCTTGCGTCTTCAGGGTCCATGTCGGAATTCACAAAATTCGCGAAATAGGGAATGCCGTATTTCGCTGTCATTTCCCATAAGTGTCTGTGCTCCGGATTGTCCCAGTCAAAGTCTGCAGTAATATTATATGTCGGAATAGGAAATGTAAATATCCTGTTTTTAGCATCACCTTCAAGAAGGCATTCTGTAAATGCCCTGTTAAACAAATTCATTTCGTTCTGAAAATCCGCATATTTTCTATCCTGAATTTCACCGCCTATTACAACGTATTCATCTGCTATATTTGAAGGCACTATCATATCCAGTGTTATGTTCGTAAAAGGTGTTTGAAAACCGACACGGGTAGGTATGTTCATGTTAAAGATAAATTCCTGCATGCACTGCTTTACTTCTTCATATGTCAGATTATCATAACTGATGAACGGTGCAAGATAAGTGTCAAAATTTGCGAATGCCTGCGCTCCGGCTGATTCTCCCTGCAGAGTGTAAAAGAAATTGACAATCTGTCCGAGCGCACTTCTGAAATGTCTGGCAGGCTTGCTTTCCACTTTCCCGTTTACTCCGCCAAACCCTCTGGTAAGCAGGTCTTTTAGGTCCCATCCTACGCAGTATGCCGACAGAAGCCCAAGGTCATGTATATGAAGATCACAGTTTACATGACCTTCCCTGACCTCCGGTGAATAAATTCTTTCCAGCCAGTATTTCGCAGTAATTGCGGAAGCAATATGATTGTTTAGTCCCTGAAGAGAATAGCTCATATTGCTGTTTTCGTTAACGCGCCAGTCTGAACGGTCAAGATATTCTTCAACAAGTTCAAGCCCCTCTTCAAGAAGGGCTTTGCCGTCTCTTATTTTTCTGTGATGCTCTCTGTAAAGAATATATGCTTTTGCGACTCTGGCATGGCCTCTTTCAATAAGGGTCTTTTCAACAAGGTCCTGAATATTTTCTACTGTTGGAATTCTTTCATCTTTACATAGTATGTTCAGAATTCCTAAAATTGAATCAGATACACCTTTGGCTGTATTGCGGTCTGTTCCACCCACCGCCTTTGCTGCTTTAAAAATAGCTTCAGTTATTTTATCAATATCAAAAGTTACAATTCTGCCGTCCCTTTTTCTGATATATTTTGTTGCTGAGGATTCATTCATAATGAAGCTCCGGATGAAAATATTATCTGTAAATCAACGCTGAGGGGAAACTAATGTTATCCTGTTCTGTATAGCTGCTGTTGCCCGCTGTCATTAGGTTAAGAAATATTATATTATTTCTGATAATTTATATAAAAAATAAATTTAATATCTTATACACTGTAATATAAAAGCTGTTGAAAAATCGCAATAAATTGTTTTTTCTACTCCCTAAGTCCTCCTCCGGGGGATTTAGCGAGTAGAAATAATACTTAACTTAATGCCATTGTGCTTTTGCCCGCTGAACGGTAAAACCGGATTCAGTTCAGGAATGACATAATTCTGCGGGTATTGTTTTGTAACTTGTGAGCAGTTGATCTTATAGATAGATCTATGATTTGCTCCAGTCAAGGAAAAAATATTATGTCTCTTTAAAAATTTTAAATTAATATTTAATTTTGAAAAATTTTTAAAAAACCGGATTTAAAAAATCATCATAATTTAAAATAAACGGCATTAAATCCATTTAATCGGATCAGGCAGAAAAATATTTTTTTGTGATTAAAAAAATATTATTTTTTATATAAATTTTTATATTTGAATTATTCCTTAAAACTTGATTACAAGGATATTTTTCCAGTATGATAAAAATATCGAAAACATGGGGAAGAGACAATTTCGGGTTTTTTTTAATAATAGTATTTAACGGAATCATAGCGGCTGGATGAACGGGCAGTATATTCC
>JAFGDQ010000078.1 GCA_016932015.1 Spirochaetota bacterium
TGTTGTCACCTGGTTTTTCGCGATATGATAGCTGCTGACTCTCACACCCGGTACAGGTTTTGTATCAGCCGGGCAGTCTCCGCTTTCGCACCCTATAGTAAATGTACCTCCCGGCACGTATACCATATCAAAAGACACACCGCCTGCCTTTTCCGTGTAGTCCTTCTGCGGAAGTTCCGAATGATATTCCGGTTCAGGATTATGAGTGTTAAAAATATTACAGCTCATAATTGTAAAAAACAAAAAAAATGATGGTATCATTTTAAAAATAAATTTGATGTACATTAACCTCACTCCTTATTCTTAAAACAGAAAAATTTTAAACTAATTATTAAATCTGTAAAAAATTTACCGGACAGGTCTAAGGCATTGCTGCATCATCGCCTTTCCGGAACTGTGCATAACAGTTCGACATCATACAGCTCAGGTATTTCAAAGGCAGATCTTGCGGGAACTTCCCGGCTGTTAACCTCAATGAAACAGCAGCCGTTCTCATTTTTCCGGATGACAATTCCTTCAGCTACGACGTCCTTACAATGGCTCCTTATCCGGAAATATCTTCTGTATTCAGGCATATAAGGATTTGCGTCAGCTCTTACTTTTCTGCGTTTTTTAATACCTGTGGAAGAAGCACTGAATACCTGATACCTGGTACATAGTACCTTGTCAGCTTTCCTCCCAGCTTCACTTCCACAATAAATCTCTCCCTGTTAGAAATAACCCAGCAGTATTTCCTTGCAAGTCATTTTTCTTCGGATAGAGCTCTTTCATGCAGTCAGGACATATAAGGTGACTAAACGAGGTATATGAATGTGCGGAGATGTAAGTCTCCACCTGTTCCCAGTATCCTTTGTCGTTCCGGATCTTTTTGCAGTTAACACATATCAGGAGCAGATGTGATAATTCTTTCAGGCCGTTTTGAATGGTATAATATGGTTTTGTAACACCGGAATAAATAAAAACATAATATGTGAGCGCAATGGAAATAAGTTTCGCAATGTGTCCCGGAAAATTTGCAAATCCATAAACTGAAATATAGGCTGTGAAAAATAGTTAAGCTATTATTTTAATGCCCAGCATCACTACAATATAGGTGTAAAGTTTTTTATCAAAACAGGTTCGATTGAAATAGAATAGGAATGCTGCGACTATGAGAAAGATAGATTTGTTAATCCGGCTACCCCGTCTATTTTTTCTTTTCCTATTTATCCTGGTTGAGCATTAAGTACTGTTTTTAATAGAGAATAATGTTTTATATATAAATCAGATCGCATCATTAAATTCTTTCTGAAGGCCGTACGGATCTCCTAATACTTGATCCTTCTTAAACTTAAGTTTCTTTTGTCCGCGATTATTTAAATATTTTCCCAGTTCCAGGTTTATTTTTTCCGGGACATTTACTTTGTTCTGAGCTAATATCTGTCTTAAAAGAGCCTCGCTTTTTGATGCGAAAGCCACAGCATCGCCAAGTACACGCCCTGCTTCCGAGGGATTGTGGAAGCCCATGGAATTCTCAGCGCTGATAAAAATTATTCTCAGAAACGCCTGCTTATAGAAACCTACTGCTTTTTCATATAGAGATTGATCGAAATCGAATTTTACTCCTTTTGTCTTTTCCTTATGAACAGTTTCAATTAGTTTTGCGGCAACAGCAGTTGCATAACCTGCGCGGTTTACCAGGGATGCAGATCTGTCCTGAATAGTAATAACCTGTTTTTTCAACCATTCTGAAGATTCCGCATGGCATTGAAGACATGCCTTCATCTCAGCTTTTAACGGGCTCATTACATTATGATCCGAAATTTTCTGAGAACCTGAACGTATATAAGGCATGTGGCAGTCAGCGCATCCTGCTCCTGCGTTATAATGAGTACTGCTTTTTGTAAAAAATTCAAACTCCGGATGTCTGATAAAAGGCATTTTAAACCCTGTTACTTTCTGCTTCCATTCCTGCCTCTGATAATCGGAAAGCAGGTCTTTAATTATATTCTCAATCGAAATATTTCCCCATTCACTGCCTGTCCATGGCGGCCTGACACCTGCTGCTGTTTTCATTTTTTCATCTCTGGGTACATAGTACGTCATGTGGCATTGAGCACATGCAAGCAGGCGTTTTTCATTTAAATCAGGGTCTTTCTTACCGAGCATTTTGAGCCCTTTTTCAATATGAAGTTTATTTGTTACGAGCTCCATACCATTCGGTTTATGGCAGTCAATGCATGCAGGTCCGAGCTTTCCTGACTTTTCCGGTATCATCGCAAGCGCATCTTCAAATTCTGCCTTAAGATATTTATCTCCTTTCTCCTGGACTAAAGTTTTATGATAAGGGGTTTTACACGCAAGACATACCCCTCCGGGGCCTGTTCTTGAAGGATCTATTTCAATAATATCGGTCAAGGCGAAGAAATGCCCTCTTGGTTCATTGTATTCAACACCAAACCCCCAACCGTTATATAATATTGCGGAGAATGGGAATTCGCTCAATCTGTCATAAACAACTTTATCGTCATCCCAGCCCTTTCTGTATTTACTAAGGCCGGATTTCCTTGGTTCTTTGGTTTTCAGCCATGATTCATAATTAGCAGTGAAAGCTTTGCCCCACACTTCAGGATCAAATTCCTTTTCTCCTATAACTATACTTTTAACAGGTTCCGGTTTGTCCGGACTACAATTCAGAATAATTACAGTTGTGGAAAATAGCATAATGATTATAATAAACATAACATTTCTTAACATAACATTCTCCCTCTAATTAAATTCAGTCTGTTGCAGCAGTCATTGGATAATTATGCCCTGTCCTGCGATGACATGACCAGCAAACTCTGCCTTCTATATTGATTGCTGATACCATATTCTCATGGCATCTGATACAATTATTCTGTACAGTGTTTTTCCCTGATCCTGATATCATAATGATATCTTCGTACAATCTGCCATAGAAATATATGACATCCTTTAAGCCATCCATCCCTTTACTGAAAAACTGATGAACAAAATTATCATGGGGAATGTGACAGTCCACGCATTTAATGCTCCGGTGCATTCCCGTCTTCCGCCATGTACTGAACTGATATTCCATAACATGACATGAAGAACAATATTCCGGAGTAGAAGTTTTCCTGTAGAAATCAGCAGGGCCAAAGAATAAAAAAAAGAAAATAATAATCAACAGCCCGCATGTAAAAATAATCTTATGTCTGATCATTAATTGTTTCAAAATAAAAATTGCCCTTTATTCCCGGTAATCATTTTCCCGGAAATTGTCCTGAAGGATTAATAATTTTTTTTCCATGCGATTAAGGTTACAGCTGAAAAAAATCACCCGAATCATACAATACTTCTGCATCATTTGTCTCTTTAAAGAGATTACCTTTAAAAAATATTGTTCTGCAATATATTTTTCCCCGATTTTTTCAAAAAATAGCACAGTTTACTTAAAAGCAGGAATGAAATAAACCGAATTACGTGTAATTTTTTAACATACAGAGATTTCAAAAGAAGAACATAGTTTAGGAGAACGTTGTATATATTCAGCCGACTCACGTGTCTGTAATTGAGTTAATGGTATTTTTAAAAAAGGTTTATGTAATAATTTTATGTTAAATTTTTTTTCGGAAGGTTTAAGTTCCGGAATTAGTGATTATGGTTTTATTTGAATTTCCAATTGTTTCAGGAATATTTTTTTCATCTTGACAAACAGTAAGAAAAGAGAAAAATTATTTGCAAAATTAGCTATGCAGGCTGTCTAACCAAAAATTGCAGTTTTATGCGGCTGGTGTCCGGATTGTATTTGAATGTGATATGTTTATTTGTAATAATTTTGTACCTGTCCGCTTTGTTCTTTTACCCGCCGCAATACTGAACCTGCATTCAGGCTGAATATTTCTGGAAAATTTCATGGTTAATATTCAGATGAATAATAATCAGGGAGTACTCTTATGACTATTATTCCGTGTTGGCAGGATATTCCTGGTCGTATACTAATGGCACTTTGCTGCCTTGGCGCAATTGGGGCGTTCTATATTTCGATTTCAGCTGTACGGACGGCCGGCAACTTGACCGTTTGGATCGAAACATGGCGTATGTTCGGTTTTCTCGTATTTGCAGGGATGTTCGCTCTGCTTGCATGGCGTCCCCGGTCTTCAGCAGGCATCTGGGAATTAGTGTTTTTTCATAAGGCAGCAGTAGGGATCTCGTCATTTTTTCTTTCTAACTCTCAAGAAGCAATTTCATCCGGACCGATTGATATTGTACTTAGTATACTCATAGTAGCAGCGTATATTTGTACACGCGGCTGGCAATCCTGGTCTGTACATAAGGTTAATAAGTAGCCAGGGTGTCCAGCAGATAATTTTTAACGTACAGTGTTTCATTTTTTATTACTGTGACTTTAGTCCGGGCTGACAAGAAAGCATTTTTTGCTTTTCTATAATTAAATTTGCATAAATTGAACTAATACCTACTGCCTGTATGCCCATTTTCCGCATAAGTCTTAAAACCCGTTTCCGGTTTATTATATAACCCATATCCTTTATTGCTTTTGTAATTTTTCGATAGCCGTAAAAAAGATGTTTATGGTAACCTGATTCGGATGAACTTTGTATTCCGAGGCTATCTGGACAATCGTCTTCTCTCCCTTAAGTGCTTCAAGTGCTACCCTTGCTTTAAATTTACTGTCATGACTTTTCTTCATTCGCATTTCTTATCTCCTGAGTTTAATTTTTCAAGGAGATTTCCCACTTATAAAATATTAAATTTCATGTCTGATTTTCGGGGGGCAGTCCAGTATTTCTAAAATATATTTGTATCGATTAAATACATTATCTCCACTCTGATGCCTTGTGCTGCAATTCAACTGAAGTGTATTCATCTTTCAAATTAGCTAATCCGCCTTCCCAGTCGAATTTAAACTTTTCTTTGCCGGATTTTTTTTCGCCGTATTTACTTAATAAAAAGTCTATATAGTCACTGACTTCCGGGATCACTTGTTCCGGTAATTTGTCAATTTTTGATCCGATATCCTGATGTTTCATAATACAATTCCTTTAACTTTTTTCAAATTTTCATTCTTAGAAGGAAAAAGTTCAATTCTTTTTTTATGTTTACAGTATTGTTCGTTAGGGGTGGATTCTAAGTTTTTAAGGCCTAACGAGACTGTCGAAAAACTCAATTTCTCAAAATTTCAGTTTTTCTTGATAGTCATATTTTAGAATAATCACCTCTAATCGTCCATAACCAA
>JAFGDQ010000079.1 GCA_016932015.1 Spirochaetota bacterium
CTTAATGTGATTGATGCAATTCATGATATCTTCAATGGAAAGCATGTTTATTTAAGTTTTGAAGGTTAATATAGCTGAGTAGTTACGTTTTAAATTAGAATTTATACAGTTTTTATTAAACTGCTATTGGTTCATTTTATTGCTGAAACCTGCTCAAAATTATAGGAAAAAAATTATTGCAGTTGTTTTCGTATTTACATTGGCCACTGCTGCAATTGTCGGAGGCTCCGGAATGAAAATACGGAATCGCAGAAATATTTTAAATTTCATACAGTATCAGCATGACAGCATATATCCTCCGTCAATAACCTGTACTGTTCCGGTGACCTGTGCTGATGCCTGAGATGCAAGATATACAGCCATGGCTCCAACTTCAATAGGCTCTCCAAAACGTCTCGCGGGCATCTGATTGATGATATAGTCAAACTGATCTTCAGGTATATGTTTTGACAGTTCAGAGTTTGTAAACCCGGGTGCGATAGCGTTAACGCGTATATCGTATTTCCCAAGTTCAACAGCCATACAGCGAGTGAAGTGATTAGCTGCAGCTTTGGCGCTTGAGTATGGGCTCATTGCCTGTGACTTGTTGACAATAAAAGCTGCATTTGATGTTATGTTAATAATAGAGCCTCCCTTACCCGCGTCCCGCATGCGTTTCCCGACTTCATACGTCATATGTACAGTACCGTTTAAATCAACATTAACTACATTATACCAGTCACTCAGTTCCTCGTCCATATCGAGGAGTTCGCTTACACAGGATATTCCCGCATTATTGACAAGTATGTCAATATTGGAAAATGAATTGTAGACTTCGCGTACAGATTTTCGTACATCTTTAAGGTCTGAAACGTCGCAGGAAAAGCTTTCATATTTGCCGTCAAATTTTTTCAGCGCAGAAATTGCTTCAGCAGCTTTTGATGTGTCCCGGCATAGTATTGCTATATTTGCACCGCTCTCTGCCATTGCGGCTGCAATTCCAAAGCCAAGGCCCCGGTTGCCTCCTGTAATCAAAGCATTTTTGCCTGTCAGTTCAAACGCGTTTTTAATGTTTTTAATAGGCTCAATCATTGGTCTTTCTCCTTTCTGATATATATATTTTTTAAATAATATATTATTCCGTTTACTCCGGGTCATTAAATATTAAAAATCAGGCGGAATATAAAAGCCCATTTTTTTCCCTGAAACAGGATGATAGAAACGAATATAATCTGCATGAAGATAAAGCCTGTATTCTCTCGTTCCGTAAAGATCGTCACCCTTTATAGGGGAATCAAGGCCCTGTTTATGAGCCGAATGAACCCGCAGCTGATGAGTCCTTCCTGTTAATGGGAAAAAATGCAGCCTGCAGAATTTTTCATTTCTTTTAAGCACCTTCCATTTCGTTTTCGAGGGTTTTCCGTAACTAAAGCAAACCATCTGCCGAGGGCGGTTGTCGAGATCTACTCTGAGGGGAAGGTCAATAAAACCCTCATTACCTTCTATATTGCCCTCAACAAGCGCTACATAACGCTTTACCACTTTTCTGTCTTTAAATTCTTTCTGCAGTATTTTATGAGCTTCTTTTGTTTTTGCAATTATCATTACGCCGGAGGTGGAAAGATCAAGGCGGTGAACAATGAACGGGCTGTTATTTTCAGGGTATAATTTGCTGATTCGCGTCAGTACCGAATCTTTAACTTTTTTCCCGGGAACAGATAAAAGTCCTTCAGGTTTATTGACTACTGCGACAGCTTCATCCTCATAAATTATTTCAAGCTGTTTTTCAGGTACAGAATGCACCATAGGATCAGTTTCAACATTGAGCCCCTGCAGCATGTGTCTCAGTATGGGTTCACATTTGCTGCGGCATGGAGGATAGAATGACCCGTGCCTTCTTATTTCTGAAGGCGGAGCGCATCCGTACCAGAATTCGGCCATAGCCACAGGATCAAGCCCGTTTTCGTATGCGTACTGCAGCAGCCTTGGTGCTGCACATTCTCCCGCACCTGCGGGCGGAACTTTCCGCACAGTATCTTCAAATATTTCCTTAAGATTTTTTCTTTCACCCCTGCTGTTTAAAAAACTGAAAGATTTAAATATTCTCTTCTGCAGGGCTCCCGATTTAATTTTTCGTTTTTCTTTTAATTCATCAATTTGTTTTTGATAAAAATCCAGTTTACTTTTAAGTTCAGCAGCCTCTTCTTTATATTTACAGACGAGCATTTTAATCTCGGACTGTTCTCTGTTGCTTTCTTTTTTATGATTTTCCAGAAGAGAATTAAAATCATCTTCTGATAATTCGGCAGCTGCCTTTTTTCTGCATGCTTTTCTGGTCATGCGCCCATGTTTAAAGTTTTGTCTGGCTTTTTTTAAAAAAATTTCATGATTTTGTTTCGCTTTTATAAAGTCTTCTAGTGAAGAGAGGTATTCCCGGTCATTTTCAAGAACCTCAATTTGATGATTAATAAGGTTAAGTTCTGTTTCTCCCTTTCGGAAAAAACCTTTTTCGTTCAGAAGGTCAATAATCGGGGGAACAAAAAATGAATGGGTATTTCTTCCTCCAAGTTTGCCTGAGTAAGCTGAAATAAATCCGATCTCCTCTTCCCGGTTTCTTACTATTAGCACTCCGAACATTTTCCCTATCGCATCAGCGGAGAGGTTACCGTCCAGCCCGAAATCATGGCCTATTGCTGTACTGTTCTCATTAAGATATTTTTGTACTTCTGTCGCCGCCAGCACACAAAGAGGATGGGGATCGTAGTTAAAAGGATAAGTAAACCTGATGGGCAGAGATATCTGATTTTTATCGAAATGCAGATGCCTGAAGCATGAAGATTTCTGCCCGGATGCATGATTTTGATTTGCCGTACTCATACCTTGAAACTCCATAATGAGATAGTTCGGGTTTAAAATTTTATTTATTTGCAGCAAACAGAATGAGTCCACTATTTTTTTTAAAGCTGCAGAAATCGGTTGACTTTTATATGTGTAATCCTAATGTCTTTTTCATTTATTCTTGCCAAAATAGCTATTCCTGTGATATGTTTTCAATGTGTATGCAATTCTGAAAATCAATATTTATTAAAAAACACTTTTAAAGGGCATTATTTAAAAAATATGAAAAATAAAAGTTATAACATAGCAGTTCTTCAGCTTGATCTGAATAATACTACTGATAATAATCTGAAAAAATGCGTGTCATGGGTAAAGGATGCAGCAGAAAAAGGAGCTGATGTTGCTGCCCTGCCGGAGCTTTGCTCAAGCCATTATTTTTGTCAGAGTGAGGATGTCAAAAATTTTGATCTGGCTGAGGATCTTTACGGCCCTTCATTTAAAGCCTTCTGCAGCCTTGCAAAGGAACTTGGAATTGTTATTGTTGTGCCTTTTTTCGAGAAAAGAATGCGGGGAATATATCATAACAGTGCGTACATAATTGACGCCGACGGAACAGTATCCGGACTGTACAGAAAAATGCACATTCCGGACGATCCTGGTTATTATGAAAAATTTTATTTTACTCCCGGCGATACAGGCTTTAAATCATTCAACACACAAAAGGGCAATATTGGAACCCTTATCTGCTGGGATCAATGGTATCCTGAAGCGGCAAGGCTCACGGCAATGCAGGGAGCTGAGGTCATTTTTTATCCTACGGCTATTGGATGGCTTCCCGGAGAAAAGGCAGAGTACGGCCAAAAGCAGTATGAGGCTTGGAGAACGGTTATGCAGGGGCATGCTGTCGCGAATAATATTTATATTGCCGCAGCCAACAGGATCGGCCTTGAACAGTTTATACCGGGAACAGAGGGAATAGAATTCTGGGGACAGTCCTTCATTTCGGGACCACAGGGCGAAATACTTGCGCAGGCTTCATCAGGTAAAGAGGAAATACTGATTGCTGAAGTAGATCCCGCACATCTGGAAGATGTTCGCAGAAACTGGCCATTCTTCAGGGACAGAAGAATTGATGCATACGGAGATATTCTGAAAAGAGCAATAGACCGGGAATAAATATATGAATAAATCACGACGTTTCCCAGCGGAATGGGAAAAGCATCAGGCAGTACTATTATGTTTTCCTCCTGACGGGCAGGACTGGCCAGGGAAATATGGCGCAGTTAAGTGGGCATTTGTTGAGTTCATAAAAAAATCGGCTGAATCTGAACAGGTTATTTTGATAACTGCGACAGAAGATCATAAAAGGAAAGTTACAGGCTATTTGCAGGCTGCAAATACGCTACTGTCAAATATAAAGTTTGTTATTCAAAAAACGAACAGAAGCTGGATGCGCGATTCCGGGCCTATTATTGTTAAAACGCGATCAGGAAGAGAGGCCCTTGAATGCAATTTTAACGGCTGGGCTAAATATAGTAATTACAGTCTCGACAAACAAATTCCGCGGACGATTGCCGGTTTTTTAGATATTCCGGTAACAAAAGTTATGTACAATGGCAGGCCTGTTGTTCTGGAAGGCGGGGCAATCGATACAAACGGCAACGGAACTTTACTGTCAACCGAGGAATGCCTTCTTGACAGCAGGCAGCAGATAAGGAACGCAGGTTTCTCAAAGAAAGATTACGAGAATGTATTCAGAGAATATTTCGGAATCAGCAATGTTATCTGGCTCGGAAAAGGAATTAAAGGAGATGATACTCACGGCCATGTTGATGATCTTTCCAGATTTGTTAATAATGATACAATCGTTACAGTAACTGAAAGCAATAAAAAAGATTACAACTACGCAGTTCTTCAGGATAATCTGAAACGCCTTAGTAAAGCCAGGCTTGAAAACGGCAGGCAGCCGAATGTAGTTACGCTGCCCAGTCCTAAAGAAATTATATTCAATGGCCAGAGGCTTCCTGCGAGTTACGCTAATTTTATTATACTCAATAAATTTGTGCTTGTGCCTGTCTTTAATGATCCTAATGACAGAATTGCTTTGAATATTATCTCCGAATGTTTCCCGGGCAGGGAGGTTAACGGTATTTCTGCTGTTGATTTTATATGGGGGCTGGGAACTCTTCACTGCCTTAGCCAGCAGATACCTGTTTAATCGAATAAATATTATTTAAAACGCTTTTGTATGCCCTGAGGTGAAACACAAGACCTTGAACAAAATTATTTTTTTTTAACCTTCTGCTTCGGATTAATTATAAAAAGCAGTATATAATAAAAGGCCAGGCTGTTCAGAAGCTTTTGTAAAATTTCACTTTTTTAAAATTATTCTGTCCAGAATGAAATTTTTCATATCGTGCGGCAGTGACGCTTTAACGGTTATATGCCTTTTCTTAGCCGGATGAAAAAAAGTGACTGTGCGCGAATGGAGGGCGCAGCGGGGCAGAATTAACCTGCTTTTGTCTTCATCAGTAAGCTCATTATTGATAAACCTGAGAAAAAATATTTCATTTAGACCGTATAATTTATCTCCGACAATCGGGAACCCAATGTGATTGCAGTGTACCCGTATCTGATGCAGCCTCCCTGTTACAGGCATTGCTTTGATCAATGAAAAGCTGCCAGTACTTATCAGTTTTTTAATTACAGTTACAGCCTTTTTGCCCGAAGTGAGTACTGTTTGGCGTTTTTTTATAAACAGATCGCCTTCATTTTTTCCCACAGGAGCGGTTATTTTAATAATCGGATCTTTCATATCTCCATGCACAAGAGCAATGTAGGTCTTCTTTACCTGTGAAAAATTCGTTTGTATCGCGGATGCAGTTGCACTGTCTTTTGCAAATAACACTGCCCCGGAGGTTTCCCTGTCCAGTCTGTGCAGGGGCTGAATTTTCATACCGGTATCTTTTTCTATAACAGACTGAAGAGTATTTCTGAAAAATTTACCTGACGGATGAACAGGGATGTTTCCGCTTTTATTTATGCCAATAATATTTTTGTCTTCATAAATAATTGAGTAATCAGTATCTACTGCCGGCTCATCTATTCCGGCGCTGTCATAGATTACAACGTCATCTGTTTTTAATTTTTTATGTGAAGGCACAATCCGGCCGTTGCATTTTACTCTTCCTTCTTCAATCATGCGCTGCCATTCATTTCTGCTGTAATAAGTAAAGCGTGATGACAGGTATTTATCTACGCGCATATTGTTATAAAATGAAGTCACAGTTGATTCACGCGTCATTGTTTCTGTAATATGACTCTGCATAATTGTGTTAAATGATAATTTATTTGATTGTTTAAATCTATGAAAATCAGCGGCCGGGTTTTGTAAAGAAAAAAATCAGTGAAAAGGTGCCAATGAAATTGGCAATAACACTGAGTACGGGAAGATCAGGTTTGAAAACAGGATGAAAGAAAAGAGCCTCCTGATTCACCAATTGAATCAGTTCAAGAAAGTACATGAATTCCTGCACGAAAAATAATACCCATGCGTTATTGATCAGTTAATTTATCATTTTTCCGGTTTAAAAATGCCAGATCAAGGGTATTAATAAAACCCCGATTATCAATGTTATCACAAGCAGCGGAAATCCCAGTTTCGCGAAATCACCGAACGAATACCCTCCGGGCCCCAGAACAGGAAAATGTCAAAATGGGTTATAAAGTTGCGGTAGATGTAGACCTGTCCAAATTTTTCGATACGATCAATCACGATTATTTGATGTCGTTATTGAGTACGAGAATAAAGGACAAAGCCTTGCTTAAACTGATCGGGAAATACCTCCGTGCTGGAATCGATGATAAAGGAAAATTAATTGAAAGCCGTGAAGGAGTACCACAGGGCGGACCACTCTCCCCACTTTTATCAAACATAGTCCTTGATAAGCTGGATAAGAAACTTGAGAGAAGAAGACACAAGTTTGCCAGATACGTGGATGATTTTATAATTTTAGTAAAAAGCAAACGAGCAGGGGAAAGAGTCTTGAAGAGTATAACACGCTTTGTGGAAAAGAAGCTGAAACTTAAGGTCAACGGTCAGAAAAGCAAAGTAGTACCGGTTGAAGAATCAAAATTCTTAGGCTTTACTTTCAAAGGAAAACGCATAGCCGTACATCCCAAAGCCATGGAGAAATTCGGACGACGAGTCAGAACTTTAACAGGTAGATCATGGGGAGTCAATGGAAGTAAGGATCAGGGAATTGACCCAATATCTCAGGGGCTGGATGAACTATTTTGGTATAGCTGTTACTTACCAGGCATTCATAAACTTCGATAAGTGGATACGACGCCGAATCAGGATGTGTTACTTTAAACAATGGCGCAGACCTCGAACAAGAGTGCAGAAACTTATAAAACTTGGAGTATCGCACAAATTAGCGGTCAGCTGCGGTGCCTCAAGTAAGGGATATTGGAGAGGTGCAAAGACTGAAGGAATTCAGATTGCACTTGATAACAAACTGCTGATGGAACAGGGTCTGGTATCCTTAAGGGATATCTGGATTTCACTTCGCTACGGTTAACGAAACGCCCATTACGGAGCCGCATGATGGGTGTTTGTGGGAGCTGCGGGCTAAAAGCCCGCGGCGAACCGATTAAACGTATTAAAATTATATATTTGCATGAAGTTGATGAACTGGTATAGGTTTTACTCTTTGCCAATCTTTTGATATATGTTCTGCTTGCCATAAATCATAATTCTTTTGCAGATTCATCCATAATTCAGGTGTAGTATCAAAAGCTCTAGCAAGACGAAGTGACATGTCCGGAGTAATTGCTCCTTTCTCATTTGTAATTTTTGAAAGCGTTTTTCTTGAAACTCCGAGTATAGATGCCATCTCTGTAATTGTAATAGCTAATGGCTTCAAGTAGTCTTCTTGTATTATTTTACCAGGATGTACTGGTTTACGTTTCATTTTATTCATAACATCACCTTCCTTTAATGATAATCATCATAATCGACTATATAAGCATCACCATCAATGAATTCAAAAAATATTCTCCAATTTCCTGATACTTTAACCGCATAGTGTCCCTTTTTATCTCCGGATAATTTATGAAGATTTGATCCGGGATAATTCATATCTTTTATCTCGTTTGCAGCATTAAGTCTGTCGAGTATGATTTCAAGCCTTCCGGCATGTTCAGGCTTAATGCCTTTTTTATTGGCTGTATAAAAGAAATCCTCTATGCCTTTGTGCTTGAATGATTTAATCATAGATTAAACGTAACTGTATGGGTTACGCTTGTCAATATGTTTATTATATTTTTTTGTTTTTTTAGACTTGAACAATAAAAATGTATCAGAAACTCATTAAAAAGCATTTTTCTTATGAACAATGTTACTTAGCAAATAACGCCGTTTTTTCCGTTTAACGCCTGCATGAACGGCGAGCCGACGACACAGCAACAGCATTGATTGCGTAATACACGTTATATTAATTTTCAGCATCGGAAATGCGAATCGCGAGGATTGTCCGTTCGATGCAATGTGTACGCCCGACATGGGTATGAACTTATAGAGTGCGTATTCCGTTTTATTCTGCCACCCATTCCGGTTTTAATCTGCCACTTTTATAACATTAACATATCCTCTATCAATTAGTTTTC
>JAFGDQ010000080.1 GCA_016932015.1 Spirochaetota bacterium
AAATACTATAAAATTATAATATTTTTTTTATATTAGTAAAAAAAATTGTAGTCAATAAGATTGTTTTTTATTTTATTTGAAATAAATATATAAAAAATTCTATAGAAAATTGTAACTCTTGAAAGTACAAATAATAATATTCTGTTTTATAACAGCAATCGTTTCACTATTTCCATGCATGCTGCTGGCAGGACCAGTAATGGAAGTCAATGCTGAATGGGAGACATATTCGGAAAGCCGTATATGGGGTGAATTTGTACTGAATGGCCAGTCAGGATTTTCAGGAAAAAAATACGGAATAAACGCGCTTTGTAATGAAAATACCATTAAAAAAACATTAGAGATCAGAAAAATTGCCCTGAAAGCGCTTGAAAATGAATACGGAACAGATAATTCAGGCGAAATATATGCTGTTATTCTTGAAGATATTTGTAAAATATCAGCTAATCCGATAACTTCAAAGGAAAAAAAGCTGGTCTACAACAGTTTTTCATCAAAAAAGAAACTTTTATTACCTGATCAGTTCAATCATACCGGAAATAGTAAAATCTTACAGATTTTTTTATCCTCGACAGCAATGCTGCCTGTTCAGACATCCATATCGTTAACCAATCTTAAGTTTAAAAACAATAATATCAATAATGACAATTACAGAAATAATCTGAATTTATCGGATTACTCAATACACAGCACAAAAGCTGATTATTTTAAACTATTTTTATACATATGGGAAGACAGCCCGGGATTGGTTTTAATATCACTATATAATAATTCCCTCCTCTGTTATGCGCATCAGCTACATAAGTCTTCCCATTTTTTTTCAAAATCTTTTAAACATAAAATCTCAAATCAAAAAGTAAAAACAAGAACAAGACTTCAGACTATAGTCTCATGTTCACTGTTTTTTATACTAAATATAATCAATAAAAATACATCTCAAATCAAATATCTTAAAAGATTCAATACTAATAGGTTAAGTTTAAAAGATATATCAGGCAACCCGGGCATAAATTATACTCAAATCTGCAATTATACAATGAACAGAGCATTGAGAACAGAAGCATGAAGAAAATAAACATTTCAGGAAGCAGAAAAATGAAGGTATCAGCATTCGAACAGTCAAAAAGAATCAGCTTAGCTGTAATAGCATGTATACTATTCATGATTATACCGCTGAGCAACGACAGTATGTTCGGGCAGGTACAGTTCAGGAAGTATGAAGACGACCGCAAAGGCCTTGAGCGATACATAGAAGGAGCTAAGGATGCTCAGAGCCTGGAACAATGGGACAATATAGTTCAAAGCGGACTTGAATCAATGGAAGCTGACTGGGAAAGAGATGCTGAGATTAAGATAGAAAGAGCGCTTCTGAATGAAGAAGCGGTTAACATAACTGCACTTGAACAACAGAGACAGGAAGCTCTTGCCGAATGGGAAACCCGCGTACAGGCAAAAATAGCAGAGGAAAAGGGTAAATGGTACGCGAGAAGACAGAACATTATATACGGAGACCTTGATAAAAACGCGCTGAGAGGAATCCTGGAACAGGCTGATGCTGCAGCAGAAGCTATTGAAAACAGGGATGATAAAATAACATCCTGGGACGCTGTGGTGAATCAGGGCAAAGAAGAACTGGCTGCGGACTGGGAAATATCACTTGATACAATGCTTCAAAATGCCAGGAACAACAGCTTTAATCTTGACCAGGAATCCGCAGCTTATTTTGAGCAGGAAATACTTAAAATTGAACAGGAAGTTAAAGACTTGTTCAGACTTGATAAGAACACAATCATTTACAGCGAGCGCAATGAACTGATAAAAGAGCTGTATGATGATTCAAATTCATTAAGAAGCATAAGTGAGGCGAATAGTGCTGAAGAGTTAACAGAAAGAATATTAAACGAGACAGAAGAACAGCTTAAATCGGATGAAGAAGCAATTCTTGACCCGGGTATAGGAGAGTACGACGGCACAGGCAGAATTGATTTTTCCGATTTAGGCGACAACTGGGAAGAGGAAATACGCCGTCTTATGGACGCAGGCATGGAGAGATGGAAGGCTGCCCAGGACAGGCTTTTTGAGGGAATGCTCCTGTGGAAGGAAAATGCTGAAATTGCATATGAAGAGGGTAACAAAAAATGGGATGAGGCCTACAGAAAACTTATTGAGGCAAAAGAAAACTGGGTAAACCGGCTGACCGAAGATATTAATTTTGCCATGAATGAATGGAGAAATAACCAGGAAACACTTAACGAGAATATTGAACAGGCCAGAGAAAATTTTAATACATATGCCGAGACAGTAAACAGACAATGGAACAGTCATTCAGCAGCATTAAGCAACATGGCAATTTCGGGAGCATCGGCATATGGAACAGCAATGGACAACATTGAATGGCTGAATGATATGCTTGATTTTTATCAAAATAAAGGCACATACCCTGTTACCGAAGTGATAACGAATAGTGGTATTAATCCTTCAAATTTAAACTCAATAAATTTATCCGGGCAGGAATACGAGCTTTTAAATACTGTTAAAAATTCTTATTTAAGACAATTTGTTGATTATGTATACAGTTCAAATGTAATGCCTTCATTGTATGTCCCCCTGCTTAGCTTTGCAAAAACCGGAATCACTAAAATAGAAGTAACCCCGACACTATTATCATATAATCGTATTGGGGACTCGGAAAATTTTACAGAAACATACTCGCTGAAATTTTCTGCAGAGTATTCATATAATTATACTTACTATCCAAATACAGGTAATAATTATACGCTTCCACCTCCTATAATCAAAAATGATACGGCTACTTATGAAACAACATATCAATTTACAACATCAGAAACAGATTACAGTGAAACCAGCTATGTCTTCTATCGCAATGAACTGGACCGCTGGACAGACATTCTGAATAATTTCAATGAAATAGTACTGGCTGCCGAAAGCACAATGCATAGCGGGAATATGACGGGCATAGACGCCAATGGAAATCCTGTTGACGGGCCGGCGTTTTTGAGAAATTCGCAGGGACTTTACGGATTAAGATACAGCGAAAACGGAGAACTTGAAAGCGATACATACCTGATGACTACCGCTGAACTCAATTATGAACTGGCACGCAGGAATATGGAATACTGGGAAAACAGGCTTGATATAGCAGATGCTGTAAGAAAGTACGCTTTCCCTGACGAAAACTATGAAAATGGTAATGATTATGTAAACAATGGCAAGTTGGAAGATGCGGCAACGACAGAAAACAGAATGGAGCAAATGAGAGAGGCTGCATATGGCGTAAACGGAGCAAAACAGGCATATGACAACAGTCTTCTTGAAGTTGAAAGCATAGTTGAAAGGCTTAATTATATAAAAGGCATCAACAATGGAGATTACGGGACATTTTCCACAGATTATCCTGAACTTGGTATTAACGGCTATGAAGATACAATAGAAGGACTGACTGAGCAGCTCGCTGTATCGAAAGGAGAACTCGAAACAGCAAAACAGAACTATAATGCTCTTTTAAGGTCAATAGCAATACTGGAAAATCTTTCTGATGAAGAGGACGGACTCAACTATTTAATGAATGAGATGATTGAAGCTGAAAGAAATCTTGTTGAAGCGGAAAATACACTGAGAACGGCGGAACTGACCTATTTCTCAGAACTCAGGCAATCTGAAATAATAGACGATCTTGGAGAGTTCTCCGCGCTGTTCACAGAAGTTTATAATTCCAGGAATGAGACGGAAACACGGTTTAACGCATATAGAAGCATTGTTGCAGGTGAGGAAACGGACTCGAATCTTGCAACATGGGTTCAGGAGCTGGAAGCAAACAGGAATGAAATCTGGGGTATGGAAGCTGGAACCATGTCTGCAGAACTGAATACATTGTATTCGGAATGGACCAACGCGTCAAACACTGAAAAAGCCGCAAGGCGTGAACAACTTACTAATTTTATAAGAAACGAGTACAACACTTTTGATATATCAGTCAATGCTGCGGATGAGATAATACAACTGATGTTAGATAAAAATTTTGATACGGATGCATTCTTGCAAACCAGCTTTCCGGATTTATTCAGAAACTCCGTAATTCAGGATTATGCGAACTTTGCAACCATCAATCTGAATGCACTTACACATATAAGAAACACGATTGATGAACTGGCTGCAATACCTGAAGATATTACTTATAATAATATAATCAATCACCTTGAATCCGAACTGAACGGACTGAATTATTCATATGGAACTGATAATACACAATTCATTACAGCTACAGCAGCATACAAATGGGCGGCCGGAACTCTGGCTAATGTTAATGAGAGTTTATATGAAGCTATTATTGATTCGGAAACATCAAAAGCTGCAGCAATTGCGGATTATTATTCTAACTACAGCAGTTTTGATTTCGACGATGTAAACAGTCTTGCAAATAATGGAAATGAACATGCAAAAGCCGTAATGACGGAATATTATAATCCCGGAGCGTCAATCACGTGCATTAATGAAATAAAAAAATATGATATATCCGTAACCAGAGCAGAGAATATTTTTTCCGTTAAATATCAGTTTGTAACGGAAAACCAGAGCTTTCTTTTAAATGCCAATGAAGAACTCAAACATGACTATATGACAGGGCTTCTTACATATCTCGACATTGAAGCACTGGATGCAGATTATATAAATGAACTTGATGATGAAAGCATGACAAACCTTGTGGATAAGCTGAATGAATATATATCAATAACCAAACACACACCAAGAGCAGTAGCTGATCTTTTAGACCTGATTAATTCATATAATAAGAAACTCAAAGAATACATGTTCATTGAAGAAAATGCCGGGGATAACGATTTAAAAGCATCCACCCTTCAGGAAAGCAGAAATTCTAATGAGGCTCTGGAGTTCATCATTGATGCCGCATATAATATTGATACCGGAAATATGGAGGACAGCATCAGAAACATTATGACTGTGTTTGATGATCTTGATCAGGAAGTTCAGGCATATCTGCCCCTGGATTTTCTTGAAAGGATGGAAAATTTAAGAGTTATTTTAAATGAATATGACTCCAGCCGGCTTGCGTATGATTTTATTTCTCCCGCGAATACAATGTCTCTTGACGATTTTGTGAATACTAAATGTATATCATGCGAAGACGGACAGAGAGAAACCCTGAGGCAGTTCCTGCTGCCGTTCAGAGAAAGACTGATATTTTATGATTCGCCTGTATCCGGATCACTGAATACATACCTGGAAAACAGGAATGCTGATGAAAATTTCAGTAATGAGACTTATGACAGAATACGGCATTCAATTATGGTCGATACATTCATAGCCATTTTAAGTGCGAACATACCTGAATACGGTCTCCTAAATGATGAATTTGAGGAATTTTCCAAATATTTCCATTTTGAAGAGTATATAACAGGAAATAATTTAGCAGATCAGTATAATAGTATTCTGGAAAACGACAGGGACGCATTTATAACGGATATTGTTAATAATTATACAGGAATGCCCTCGGATTACATTGACGGAGACAATATAGATGGATATGCCGGTTTCGCAGCTGAATATTTTGAAGGCAGAATATCAAGCGAAGCTTATCTTCCGCCTGAAGCACAGTTTTTTACTGCATATAATGATTACTACAGCGGAATATTTACAAACGGCGCCTTGCTGAATGATGAAAGTGATATTGCAGCGTATATTGAAGAACATTACACAAGCCTTGGATTCGATACCGCGGTTGACAGTGCTTTAAGAGAATACATTGACGCACTTAACTCAATTGACGATTACTACGGTTCGGAGCTGCAGGGATATATTGCCGGCCTGAATACGGATGCAGGCAGAGAAGCTTTTGAAAATTACTATTATGTAACAGCCCGTTACGGTATTGATACGCTGTCTCCGGGCTGGGATATGATGAATGCCGGAATTTCCGCGGAAATTTATTCAAATATCTATTTAAATATGGGCCTGCTTGAAGATCATTTCAACGAATTTTTTCAGAATATGGATTCTTTTATTGATGATATGTCTGCTACGGTCGCGGAAAAAGCGGAACTGGCGGATTTCGCAAATTCACTGTTCAACTATAATACGAACCCGGGAGATTTCAAGTCGTTCAGAAATTTCATGCTTGCAGACAATCAGCTTACGCCTATAGTTAACGGAACAAAGGATGATGACAACACTATCAACATACACAGCAACGATTATTTTTTATCGGATGATTACAGGGATACATATATAGACGACCTTGTACATACTTTTATTTTTCAGAAAGCAGACAGTAATAATTCCATGCTTGAAAGCATGAAAATTGATGTGATGAATGAAATAGCATATAGACTTGAATTTATTACCGCAATTACGGGAACTGTAACTATTGAAAATGACAATGCAAATGATCCCCGTTCCATATCAACCTATATTGATGCGGCATCATTATTTATAAACAGCTCTAATCCCAATATCAACAAGGATCAAATGCTTTCTGAAATTAATTCAGGTGTAAATGCTGCAACCGTGCTGCTTGGAAGCGAGTCCCTTGATATGACGGCCTTGAGATCGGAAATTGATAATACTTCCAGCCTCGTGGCCAGTTACAAAAAAATGGTCTTAAATAAAGGCGAATCATTCCAATACATGAACACAGATAACAGAGCCGAAGAATTAAAAAAAGATCTTGAGCCGTTATCTGGTATTATGCGTCAGGCTCAGACTGAATATAATTCAATTTATGAACGCCTGAGAACGGCACAGGAAGCTTATAACGCAGGCAATAATGAGTATATAGCGCAGATGAACACAATTGCCCGGAATTACGCTACGTTCAAACAGGCAGAGCATGATTATGAAAAAGCCTATGCCGTATGGGAGTACGCGAACACGCCGTATTTGAAAGAAGCTTATCAATATGCAGGCGAATCCGGAGACGGAGAGCTGGCAGGTATGGACGGAAACAGCATAATCGCAAACCTTGACGAGCTGGATGCTCCGGACGCTAAAGAGAATTATGGAAATATACTCGCAAGATATGAAGCTGAAAGAAGCGTGTTTGAAACACTTGAAGCCGCATGGCAGAACCAGGAAACAGTTGAAGACCTCAGATCAAATGCCGGTTATATGGAATTCAGGGATGCACTCTTGCAGAAGTCACAGAGTTTTATCCGCGTAAACAGGGCCGATGCTGTAATGGACAAAGAACTTGAGGCCCTGAAACAGGAAATCGAAATAGCAAAATCCGAATATATTGAGACAAAACAAATCGCGCTCGGCCGGGATACTGAGACTGATGTAACAGGAGCGAATGAAAATGTTCCCACGAAAACCGAAGCTGAAATAAACGAACTGATAGACCAGATACTCACGCGAATGCTGCCTGCCGGAAATAAAAATGCTGCAGAGAACGGGCTAAAAGAATACGTGGACCGTTTTGTACTGTTTGAGGTTCTGTCCACAAAATTAGCTGAAACTGATGAAGATGATCAGGCCAAAGCGGAAGAAGCTATGAATGAAGCGGCAGAAAGGCTCGCTAATTTTAAACCTGTCGGTAATACATATAGTGACTATAATGCTTATATGGCATTAGTTTATGCATATAATAATGCTGCCAGGACTTATAATAATATGGTCAGCAAACATAATAATTTAACTGCCAATTATGCGTCATTTAAAGTTACTAATGAAGATATTTTCAATGATATGGAAAGTATGAGAGATTATAATTTAAAATACCAGGCGGACATTGTACAGGATCTTATGCAGCCTGCGAACCATAACAGTTTTTATCTAGATTCAAGCTCCAAACTTGGTTATTTAAGGAACAGTACCAGATATCCGCTTACACGATGGATAGATGGATGGCAGATATATAATTATTCTACAAATGGAATTGTAAAAATTCACTATGAAAAGAAATACAACAAGGACCGCACACATAATTTCAGCTGTGATTATAGAGATCTTTTTGATCTGGCTATTGAAAAATGCAACGGATTTGAAGAAGCCTATGATGACATGCTTGAAAAATTCATGGATGTATGGAGAGCAAGGGAAAAGGTGAATTTTCTGACAAACAAGCTGAAAGCTCTTGACCAGGTAAGAAACCTCTCACAAGTGAAAGCAGTTCTTGGAAAAGCAAAATACGCTTTAACAGCCGAAGATATGGCAAATATTTATGACAACACACTGGACACCAACAATTCTACTCCGGCTACAGGTGATGATTTTTCAGTCACTAACGAAAGTATAAACATTACATCAGTAAGACGTGAAGAGAGAAGAACAGATATTAACGGATATGAAGTAAGAGCAGCTGTAAACACAAATAACGGAAGAATCTATATACGTGATATGAACGGTAGAACAATTGAAACCGTCACGCTTGATTCCAGTTATATTTTACGGGATATAAACAGTAATGATATAATGTACAAAGCAGACGATAATATAGATTCTTTAGTGAACGGCGGACAATATTATTTATCCGATTATGTTTACTCCGTAAGCGAAGCAGCGCATATTATGTCCGAGAATTACAGGGATCAGCGCGACAATTTGAAACAAGATTATTTTGAAGCAGGATTGGGGCACGACAGTACAATAGTCCTGCGTGACCAGGAAGAACTGTACTGGGATATTCTGAATTACGCGGCTGAATGGATGCCTTCATGGACTGAAACCGTACCTGCCGAAGGGAAGCTAATAGCACTGGATACTGATCATGACGGGTATGTAACAATATCCGATAGTGAAACAAAACCCCGTGCTTATGAGAGTTATAAAGAAACATTGTCGGAACTTGTTTACAACGGCCAGAGCACCTCGATTGACGACCGTATTGTTCATGAGCTTATTGAACAGAATACCAGTTTTCAGGAACAGGCGTGGCAGCAGCAGCAGGAAAAGTTCAATGAAAGGCAGGCACGCTGGATAGAGATTGTCAGCTTCATTAAGAACAGGGGAACACGTGACTGGAACAACCGCATGGTCCGTTTCCTGAACGACTGGAAGAAATGGAGTATTAACGCTAGGTTGGCTATTGAAGAGGGCGAAAAGGAATGGGTGAACACTGTAATTGATTATTCAAACCGCAGGGCTGAATGGCAGCAGGAGATGGCGGGAATCTCATCGGAAGAGTCTTTCAGGAATATTTATTATAATTTGCAGAATAAACTCACCGGTTATTTGAACAACCTGGGAAGCATTCTTCCGCAGGGCATTGACCTTGGAATAGATCCTGATATTATACTATCGGAAACAATGAGAGACCTGCCCGAAGCCGACCTGGGCGTACTTATGAACACAATGAAAACAACTGACACCACAGCAGGATTCGCGGAATTTCTTAATCTTAATCTTTCATTTGACCTGCAAAAAAATTATGAAAAAATGATGGGAACCTATGAAGAAAGCCTGACTGTAATGCAGAATCTGCAAATGACTGAAGTACTTGCTAAAATACTTGAGAACTTTGAAAAGCAGCTCACTGAAGCCAATGACGGAGTATTTGAACAGGTAAATTCCGACATCAGATGGGGCGATCCCTTTTATGATGCCCCGTTCAACCGTAATGAAGGCCAGAATAAATGGTCAATAAAATATGTAACGGAATATTCCTACGTAAACGGTACAAAGTACAAGACCATGCATTTTGATGATTACAGAAAATATGAGAACTCGACCGTATATCTTAAAAGAATTAAAGGAATTGACGGTGAAATTGATTTCGCAGATCCGAATACGTTCAGAAACATTGACGCTGATGAACTTGAAATATTCGTGGGCCTTGAAGTTGATCATTTAACAAAAGTAATAGACGATGTATTTAAAAACGGCGACCCGGATAACACGGATGAGAGTACCGGAGAGAATGAAGATGACGGCCTGTTCACAAAGCATGTAAAGCAGCAGTTTAAAAAGCTTGGAGACGACTTCGGAGAAGGATATTCGCGGTGGGCCGAAGGTGAAGCCTTAAGAGACACAGACGCGTTCAGCAGATCAATTGTCGGAAGAAGCGGCCCGAGCCCGAGGCTGGTTGTTCAAACAGCAGCCACTGTTGTAGCAACAGTATATGGAGGCCCTGCAGCCGGTGTAGGTGTAACAGCAGCATTTGCGTCACTTGACGCTGCACAGGGTAAAATTACCTGGGAACAGATGATAATGCAGGTAGCCATAAGCGCCGCGGCATCCTACGCAGGCGGAGCCGCGACAGCAGGGACCGGAAACCAGCTTATGGGAGCTGTTGCGTCACAGGCAGTAAATACAGCCGCAAGCGGACTTGAATACAACCCGGACGGCAGCATTGGATGGGACAATGACAAATTCAAGGCCGGACTTAAATCAGGTGCTATCAATATTGCAATGAGTTACGCGATGTCAGAAATATCAATTGGAGAATTTAATTTAAACAGTACCGATAATGCATGGATGAAAAGTAGTTTGACAAGCTTTATAAATGCAGGTATTGATACTGACAACGGAAGCTGGTGGAAAATAGGCTGGAACGACACCGGAGACGCACTTGCAAGCGGCATTGCTTCAGGAGCAGCATCGTATTTCTCCAACAGAATAGCTCTGGAACAGGAGCCTGCAAAGGATAATTATAACAATATAAATTCGGGAGCAGAACAAACAGATTATACAGGCGCGTTCACATGGAACGATTACTCTAACAAGCTTGTTTACAATACTGTAAACAGCGGATTATTAAGCATGTACAATGTGGCGGCACATGACATGTCCTGGGATGAAGCTTTTCAATCGACCGGCTTCTGGGAAGGTATGGTGTACAATCATACAGACATTGGAGGATACTTCGGAACAAAAGCTATCCAGCAAACCGATATGTACAAAGAATACCAAGCAGCACAGGAGAAGGCACGCAAGGAA
>JAFGDQ010000081.1 GCA_016932015.1 Spirochaetota bacterium
CATTTAGGTGGGTTGGATGTCATGCCTGCTCTCACCATATAGTCTGAAGAGCCTGATTTTTTTAGTATGAAATACTTTCTCTGTTCTATACGGTTCAGGATACAGCTGCCTGCGGCCTTTTGCTGAAATAAATCCATCCTGCTATTCCGCAAAGAGTAAATATAATACCGACTATCTGAGCCTGGCTAAGGCCGAATGCCATTTCAGGATTTCTTCTGATGAACTCCACTAAAAATCTGGGAACACCGCTAAGTATGAGATACGTTGAAAAAAGAATTCCGGGTTTCAGGTCAAGCTTCCGGAGATTTAACAGCAGTCCGACAGCGATAAAAGAGAAAAAAACCTCGAAAAGAGGAGTAGGATACACTGTTGCTGTAGAAGGCACAATGCCGTTCGGATAAGCTGTTGCCCAGAATCCTGTTGTGTCTATACCGTAACATCCGTCACCGGCAACATGACATCCGAAGCGTCCGAAACAGTAACCGAGTGCAAGTGAAGGGGAGGTGGCATCAAATATTTTAATTATGCTTTCCCTGCAGTAGCGAATAACAAATATTGCTAGAAGAAAAGAAAATATATATCCTCCGTATACGGAAAGCCCTGATCCTGAAAAGATCATTCCGACAGGATCATTCGCGAAATCATCGAGATGTTCAAGAATATGAAATATTTTTGAACCTACTATTCCGCCTGGAATCGCGATAAGCAGAATTTTATAAGCGAGATCCGGGTTAATATTCTTCAGTTTGTATTCCCTTTCAAGAAGCAGAAAAGAAAGATAAAATCCGATACCAAGCATAATACCGTATCCGCCGATTGTAATGAATTTGTACTGAAACAGAATAGGGAACATTTATTTTCTCCAATTTTTATCTTTAAACAGGGGCTATCCTGTTATAGAATCCGGTTTAATTACTGTATTATTTTCTAAAATTATTACAGGATTGACTTACAATCTGTTCCGCAGCTTTTCTGCCGGAAGAATTTGAACAATAGTTGGAAATTGATATTAGTTATAATCTGTGATGTCAAGGATAAATAGCATTATTTCATTAATATTATTGACATAATTCTTCGAAATAATAATTTTATGACTAAAAGAGGATTGATTCTTATTAATTTTGTGTCATATATCAGCTATATTTATTCCTTTTAAAAATAAATCAAAATAGAATAATTGGAGTATATCAATGAAGATAGTCGTATGTGTAAAACAGGTTCCTGATATGGAATCAAAGTTTGTTGTAGTCGACAACAAAAAGATTGATGAAGCTCAAATAGCATTCAAAATGAATGATTTTGATGAATTCGCTGTTGAAGCTGCATTGCAGATCAAAGAAAAAATGGGCGGAGAAGTAATAATTGTTTCCGCAGGCCCGGAAAGAGTAGTTAAGGATATCAGACAGGCTTTCGCAATGGGTGCTGACTGGGGAATTCATATCAAGGATCCTGAAATTGATGCCGGCGACAGCACTGTTATAGCATCAGCAATTCACAAAGCCATTGAGAAAATTGGCGATGCAGACCTTGTGCTAACTGGCGTAATGAGTGAAGACAATCAGTTCACATTAACCGGTGTAATGCTTTCTCATCTTATGGATATTCCTCATGGGACAAATATTGTTAAACTTGAAGTTGCTGATGAGAAGTCAATTACAGTTAACCGTGAGCTTGAAGGCGGATTGAACGAAGTTATTGAAATGAGCCTGCCTGCAGTATTGTCAATTCAGTCAGGATTAAATCAGCCGAGATACCCCACACTTCCCGGTATTATGAAAGCTAAAAAGAAAAGACTGGATGTTATGACAGCAGCGGACCTAGGACTCAGTGAAGTCGGAGCAGCAGGTTCAAAAACAGAGTTCATTAAAATGTTTGTTCCTGTTTCCGAGCATAAAGCCGAAATTATCGAAGGCGATGCAAAAACAGCAGCTGCTGCGCTTGTTAACAAGTTAAAAAATGAAGCTAAAGTGATATAGGAGGCAAGAACATGGGAAAAATATTAGTAATAGCGGAACATAGAGACGGAAAATTAAGCGACGGAACAAAGGAGCTTTGCAAGGTTGCAAAAGAAATGGCTGAAATGAGCGGAAATACCGCAGCAGCTGCAGTATTTTCAGCTGATGATGCAATAGCAAAGGAAGTATCAAAATATATTCCTGAAGTATTGTCAGGTGTAGACGCAAAGCTTGCCCAGTATACAGCTGACGGTTATTCACAGGCGGCAAAGTCGGTAATTGAAGCCGGCGACGTAGCAGGCGTTGTTATTTCACACGGCTATGACGGTGTTGACTTTGCAGCGCAGGTTGCAATGTCTATAGGCGCAGGTATTGTATCAGGTATCAATAAAGTTGAATTTTCAGACGGCAAATTCGTTTTCACAAGAAATATCTATAACGGAAAACTTCAGGAACAGAGATCCGTTAAAACCGATAAATTTGTTGTAACGGTTGAAAAAGGCGCATGGGATAAAGAAGCAGCAGGTTCCGAAGGTACAATAACATCAGTTGATGTTGCAGTTGGAGATGTCAGAACAACTGTTAAAGAGGTTATTGAAACTACCAAGGGTGCTGTCGATATTTCTCAGGCAAAACTGATTGTTGCAGGCGGCAGAGGCACAAAAGATGCTGAAAAATATCAGGCAACTGTCGTTGCTCTTGCTCAGAAACTTAAAGGCGAATACGGCGCTTCAAGAGCGGTTGTTGACGCAGGCTGGACTGATCATGCGCGTCAGATAGGACAGTCCGGAAAAACAGTCGCACCTGATCTTTACATAGGACTCGGCCTTTCAGGCGCAATTCAGCATGTAGCAGGAATGAAAGGAGCAAAATGTATTGTTGCGGTAAACAAGGACCCTGAAGCTCCAATCTTCAACATAGCTACTTACGGTATTGTAGGAGATCTTTTTGAAGTTGTTCCTGCAATGATCGAAGCGCTGGACAGCTAATAAATTATATTACAGAAGGGCGGATTTAACCTTTATATATATTCCGCCCTGACTTGAGTTCTTGAAAGAAATAAACAAATTAATAATATATATCTTAAATCTGATCATTAATGAGATGTTTGTATAATAGAAGATTCAAGATAAAAATAAAATAAGCCGGCGAAGTAATTTTTGCCGGCTTTTGTTTTTTGTCTCTAATATTTATAATAATAAAAGAAATACTAAATAATTATAGTAGTAATTTTCGATATAAAGCTTGCAGATTAAATATTTCGTTAAAATGTAAACAGAAGGAATCCTGCCCGTACCTGAAAATCGAAAAGAGAGTCCGTGGTGTCAGTTACTTCAGACACTAAATCAGTCAGATAGTATTCTGCGATGCCTGAAACAAAAAAACCCGTAAATCTGGTTGCTCTCATTATAATTTCAAGACCGCCGCCGATTCCGAACTGAAGCGTTCCCAGATATTTTTTTATGTTTTCTGACTTGCCCTCTTCTGAACTCATTTGCGAGTTAATAAAAGTGGATAAATTAAGTCCTGTAAGCAGATTAAATGTAAATGACCTGGGACCGAATGAAGTAATTAAGTATAAAGGTATTGTAAGTATATCTGATTCTATTTTTTGTTTAACAATGACCTCTTCCTCTTCCTCACTGTGATCTTCCGGGGATATTAAAGTAAGTTCCATCCTTGAATACCAGATACCTGAATGTATGCCGAATGTGTCTGTCAGCATGCTTTCAAATATAATGCCGCCTCCATAGGCGAAATCCCCATCCCATTCCGGATATTCCCCGTATTTGTGATGAACATCATAATGCGAAAAGCTTCCGCCTATTCCAAAGCAGGTTCTCGGTTTTTTTTCCTGTTTTTCTGCTGCGTATAAGCTGAAGCAGATGAGTAAAAACAGGGCAGGAATAAGTGAAAATTTCAGGAATCTGAAAGATATATTGTTGGATTTATTATTCATTTTTTTCTTTCATTATGCAGGTACCGTTGAAAAGACATCCTTTTTCAATATAAAGGCTTGGTGCAAGCAGATCACAGTTTGCTTTGCTGTTATTGAACAATTCAATGCATTTACTGGCTTTAATTCTGCCTGAAACATTGCCGTTCACAGATACTATGCCTGCTTTTATTTCCGAGCTTACATCCGCTTCACGTCCGATTATTAAATGACCGTCTGTTTCTATTTTACCTTCAAAAATTCCTTTAATTTTTAAGGAATTTTTGAATATAACTTTTCCCCGAAATTCAATATCATCAGCAATTACAGTATCAATTTTATTTTCGTCTTCAACAATCTCATTGTTTTCTATCATGAATTCCTCTATACTCTATAGTTAATAAAAATATTAGGATTAATTTTCTTAAAATTTTATGATTGGTATTTTCAGGCACTAACAGAATTATGTCAAATAAAATTCCCTTAAGGTGTTTTCCATATAAAATAGATGCAAGTTACTCCTGTAAACCTGCCGGCTGAAATATACTTGCAAAATTACCGGATATGCTTAGTCTTGACAAATGTAATGGAGACTGGTGATCCGGTTTAAAAATATTGTTACTGTACCTCAAAAAAATTCTGCATTGATTCCCCCGGATAAAGAAAAGTTGATGAATTTCGGGTTTATGTAATATCTTTAGGCTACATAGGTTCAGGATTTGTTAATCAGGGATATAGACTCAATACAGAAAGGAAAACTGAAGCAACTTTTTGAATCATTTCAGCATATCATGTATTTTTAAAGAATTTAAATATAAAAATTGGAGAGAATAATGGAAGAAATAATAAAAAAAGCCAATGAACTCGGGCTGATGATTAAAGGGACTGATGTCTCTATGAGATTTGAAGAACTGGCAAAAACATTGAACAATGAAACAGAAAGCAAATCACTGCTTGAGGAATATATTAAATTAATGCAGGAATATCAGGAAAAGGAATCCGCAGGTGCACCTATTGAGGTCGAAGAAAAAAATAAACTTAAAGAGATGAGTGAGAAAATATCGAAAAACGAACTGCTGAAAGAATATATAGCTACACAGTCTTATCTGATTAACATGATGATGCAGATTCAGCAGGCTATTTCAGAGCCGAAAGGCGATCCTATCAGGCCGTCAAAAATCGTAACCCCGGGCTCTTCAGGTAAAATTATCACAGGGGTTTAATCTTATATTAAGATTTAATTTGATCCTGCCTGCTTTCTGTCTTATTCAAAACTGATATTCAATGAAGTGATATGAGTTTAATGCGGCGAAGGTATTTTCCTGATTTTAACTGTCTTCCAGTATGCTTATCAGATCCAGCTTTATTTTTGACTGATAAGCATAACCGGAGCCGGGATGTTCTTCAATAATAGTATTAAATATTTTTTTTGCACTGTCCGCAAACCCCATTTTCTGGTAGCAAATACCGGTCATAAAAAAAGCTTCAATACCTTCCTCTGTATTGTTATGCTCTTCATACAGAGAATTATAGAATTTTATAGCTTTAAAGTAATTGTATTCATTGAAGTATATTGAAGCAATTATTTTAAATGCTTCCTTCCTGTGCAGACCGTTTGGATAAATTTCAAGATATTCATTTAATAATCCGAGGGCTTTTGTAAATTTTCCAAGTTTATAGAATTGATTCGCGTTTTCAAACCGGGTATTATCAGAGAAAATCCTCAAATCCCTGTCAGCCGGCTTATCCTGTCCGAACAGGAAAGTCGTTATAAATAACGTCGTTATAAATAATACGATATATGTTTTAATTATATATTTCTTCTTCATTTATATGTCGCTCTGTATTGTATTATCGACTGATAATTTTTGTCTGTTAAATCAAATTTTACAAAACAGTAGTCAGAAATACCGGTTTATTAAAATTAAGAGAATGAAATATAAATAATATATTGCTGTTTTATTTTTTCAGTTTAGCAAGTACTTCGTCATCAATTTTAAAAGTGTGCTCTTCCTGCGGAAATTTGCTTCCTTTTACTTCATTTATATAGGATTTAACAGCTTCTTCAATCAGCGGGTATAAATTGGCATATTGTTTGGAAAATTTAGGAACGAACTTGTTGAACAAGCCTAGTAAATCATTAATTACAAGTACCTGGCCATCACAGTTAACTCCGGCTCCGATTCCGATAGTGGGAATGCTTATTTTTTTTGTGATCAGTTCAGCCAGCCTGTCAGGAACACTCTCCATAACAAGCATGGTAACTCCTGCCTGTTCAAGTGCTATCGCGGAATCCAGCTGATATTGAGCTGATTTAATGTCCTTGCCCTGAACCTTATAACCGCCGAGAGCAGTTGCAGTTTGCGGAGTAAGGCCGATATGCCCTACTAAAGGAATCCCTATTTTTACGATTTCTGCGAAGGTGTCCGCCATTTCCACTCCGCCTTCCAGCTTTACGGCATCACATCCGGCCTCTTTAAGGAATCTTCCGGCATTTCTTTTTGCTTCTTCTTTTGAGATCTGGTAAGACATAAAAGGCATATCACCGATCAGGAGTGCGTATTTTACTCCATTATGAACCGCTCTGCAGTGATGAAGCATTTCCTCCATAGTAACGGGAACGGTTCCATTGTATCCCATAACTACATTTCCAAGGGAATCTCCGACAAGAACCGTGTCAAGTCCGCATTCATCAAGTATGCTTGCTATTGAATAATCATAGGCTGTAAGCATTGTAATTTTTTCGCCTTTAGCCTTTTTCTCTTTCAGGATCTGGGGTGTCACTTTTATACGTTTATTTGTATCTTCCATAGCATAGCCTCATATATTATTTTACTCGATTATTAAATTGTTCATTTTTTAGTTTACCGGTATAATATAACCGAATTGTACAATGTCAACCCAATTTATACAATATTAAAATATAACAACCATAGTTGAATTATAAAAATATAATAAATCGATTGACGCTGCTTTTTATTTATTGCACTATAGAATATAAATTTATTCTGATTGCTTATTATTTAATCTCCTTTGGAGTAATTCCCCGCAGCATTGTTGCAAAATCCCGCTGAAGGCGGGGTGACTAAATTTAAGTTTTTGATACCTCGTAGCTCTGCTGCGAGGAGCTTTATGAAAATTTCCGGTGCTGATAATATGAATGAAGAGGGTACTGTTGTAAGAGTTGAAGGAAACAGAGCGAGGGTTCTGGCAACAAGGGGCAGCGCGTGCGAATCCTGTGGAAGCAGAAGCCTTTGTCATCCTTTTGGCGGAAACAGTAAAAATGTTGAGATCGAAGCGATCAATGCTGCTAATGCAAGGGTTGGTAATGTCGTCAATATCAGTATCCAGTCTTCAACTGTAATGAAAGCTGCATTCATTGTTTATATGATACCAATATTGATGCTCTTTGCAGGCGTTTTTTTAGGGAAATGGTTTGCTGATAAAAATAATTATGACGCAGATTTAATTTCATTATTAGCAGGAATTTTTGCTTTTTCTGTTACTTTTCTTATCTTGAAGCTGACAAGTAAAAGATTTTCCGGAAAGGCCGAATATATTCCTGTAATAACAGAAATTAAAGAATAAATATATTGTACTTCCTCTTTTAATAATTTTAATTTTTTATTCCTGCTAAAAAAAATTGTTGACAAGCAATGAAAATAATGATTTGCTACACGATTTTCATTTTTTAGTCTTTTGTGAAAGCGCTATATTCATATACTGGCGACCTTGTTAATTTTAAAGGGGCTCTATCTCAGATATTAACAGAGTTAAAGGCTTAAATTTTTTATTCAGGTTTTATAATAAAAAGTGTATTACCCGGCGTAATTGCTGTCCTGACTTATAAAATCGGGATTATACTAAAAAAAGTATTGGAGGAAAAGTTATGGGTGAATTTATGGACCAAATTCCCGGAGGTATTCAAAGCCATTTAAGAGAGATAATACAAACATCCGGTCTTGAAAATAATGATGAGTCACTTGAAAAAATGGCGCAGGCATGGCTTGAAAAACAGAAAGCCTTTGAAGAGAATATTGAGTCTCAGTCAATGGAAGAGCTGGACACATTCAGTAAGGATGACGAAAGAGCTGTACTTGTAATGACATATTCCGGATCTCTGCTGAATGCAGGCCCGATTAAGGATAGCGGAAGAAATATTGAATATACCAGTATTGGTATAAGAGCAGATGTCCCTAACAGTGCAGTCGGTGACAATGCGGTTTTTTCTGATGATGTTGAAGTAGACAAAGAACTTTCATTTGAATCCGGACCAATAAAAAGTACATCTGCTGTATTTAAAATAGCAGTGTGTAAAGAAAATGCAAGTTTTGAAGAACAGGAAGAAACACTTAAAAATGTAACTGAAGTACTTGAGGAGGAATTTACAAAGATCAATAAAACATTGATTCTTGACTAAATAATTCCTTAAGAAACGGTTTTTAACTAATAAATAATAGTAAGAAGTTGTCAGTACGGGTCATATTAAAAATTACTGGCAGCTTTTTGCTATTAGTGGTTTCTTCTAAATAAAAAATATACGCAAAAATGCCTTTCCATTTTTACTTGACCTTCTCAAAATAATTAATAGAATATTATAAACTTAAAAACCAGGAATAATAATGCATACTCAAGAAAAAAGCAATACATTGAGGAACAGGCTCTTTGAGATTTACAACAGGGAAAATCCGCCCGATGTTATTGAATATTCCGATGTTATTGACCGGGTAAACAATATTTTACTTTCTGAGGATAGAAATATAAGGCCCTATGATTCATCCGGGCTTCCGGGCGGAATAATAAATCTGAAGAAAGATATTCCTACAATTATTGTCCCGGACATTCATGCAAGGATGGACTTTTTTATAAACGTCATGCTTTATAATAATAAGCTGAATGAGACGAATCTTGAAAGTATTGCCACAGGTAAATTGCAGATTGTTTGCGTAGGTGATGCTCTGCATGGTGAAAAAAGAGCAGCAAAAAGATGGTCGGAAGCCTATAAGGAATTTTTAACCGGTTATGAAGATCATTCCAGTATTGACGAGGAAATGAAAGAAGGTTTTGGCGTAGTGGAAATGATAATGGAAGTGAAAAATAATTTTCCGGAAAATTTTCATTTTCTGAAAGGAAACCATGAGAATATTGCAAACGAACAGGGCGGAGGCAACAATCCTTTTATCAAATTTACTCAGGAAGGACCGATGATTGCCTATTATGTGGAGAAGTTTTACGGAAAGAGTTTTATTGATAAATATTATAATTTTGAGAAAAACCTTCCTTTACTTGCTATTGGTAAGAATTTTTTAATATCCCATGCTGAACCATGGACTTTTTACAGCAGAGATGAAATACTGGAATATAGAAATAATTCTGACGTTGTAGAAGGGCTTACCTGGACAGCCGACGATACAGCTGAAGACGGAAGTGTTCAGCAAATGCTGGATGCTTATATCGAAGATGAAGAGGATCTTGAAAAAAGTCTGTATTTCGGCGGGCACAGGCCCGTCAGGGATATTTACAACCTAAGAGCAGACGGCAGGTATGTGCAGATTCATAATCCTGATAAATTTATTTTAGCATGGATAGAACCTGATAATATAGATCTGGACCGTGATATTATAGAGCTTGATGATAATATTGCTGATATCATCAATGGAATCGGGTAAATAAATACACTGAATGATAGTTGTTAATTACTTTTCAAAATATTATCTCAAAACAGGATAAAAATAATGGCTACAGAAGGAACATATGTTGGGAAGTATTTAATACAGTCCAAGATTGCTGAAGGCGGAATGGGTGCGATTTATAAGGCAAAGCATCCTACTCTTGGCAGGACTGTAATTTTAAAACGGCTTACTTTAAAGAAGAATACAGCGATCACTGAACGCTTTAAAAGGGAAGCTCAGCTGATGATTGATTTTCGTCATGATAATATTGTACAGGTATACGATCATTTTAAAGAGGGAAATTCCTATTACATAGCTATGGAATATGTGGACGGCATCAGCCTTGGCGATTTAATTGAAAAAAAAAGATATATTCCTAATGACATAACAATGCTCATATTTCGTGAGATATGTAAAGCTCTGAAATACGCTCATGATAAATCAGTTATACACAGAGATATAAAGCCTGAAAACGTGCTAATATCAAAAGACGGAGAGGTAAAGCTAACTGATTTCGGAATTGCGACTTCCAAAGATGCTGAAGATGACGGGCTTACATCTGCCGGCATGACTCTCGGAACACCTGCCTATATGTCTCCTGAACAGATATCGGATACAAAGACTGTCGATAAAAGGGCTGATATTTATTCAATGGGAGTAGTGCTTTATAAAATGCTTACAGGTAAGACCCCTTTCCCGGGTAATTTTACTCCTGACGCTATATCTCAAATTAACAGGGGTGAGTATATTTATCCCAGAAAGATTAATCCCAGAATATCGCCGCTCTTACACAGAGTTATTAAAAAAGCTATGCATCACAAGGCGAAAAAAAGATATAAGGATCTTCATCAGATCATTGATATATTTACAAAACAGCTGAAGAGATATAAGGATAAAGAATCAATAAATTCGTCAATAAAAGCATATCTTCAGGGAAAGGATGCAACTGTAAATAAAACAGGCAAAGCTGATACAATCAATGCTATCGGAAAATCTGTAAAATCTGTTTCAGCATCTCTTGCTTCCAATTTTGTCAGAATATTACTTGCTGTCGTTTTTTTACTGGTACTTGCTGCCGGTGGGGCTTATTACGCGTATATGAAGGGACTTCATTACGAATATTTATACGGTCAGGAATACGGGGCTTTATCTATCAGTATTACAGTCCCCGAAAAGGTAAAAGATCCGAAAGATAATTATGTGGATACAGCGCTTTATGTTCTTCAGGGTAAGAATTATAAAAGTGTAAAGAATATTGATTTTGATTTCTCTTTGCAGGAGGAAAATAACAAGTCGCATTTTATATTGCAATCCAATAAAGTATATCTGGAAACAGGCAATTACCGGATTTTTATCCGTTTTGGAAATGAGCTTTTTCAGAAAGATTTTTTTCTGAAACCCAGAATCCAGCAGAAGGTAAATAAAAATTCATTAGAATCGGAAACAATAGATGTATACTACACACGGGCTGTCCATCTGCCGCTTAAAGTGTATTATAAGATATATGATTCAATCACAACCAATGATATAAGCAGTAATGTTGATTTTGAGGTTTTCGCCAACAGGAGATGGATTGCATGGAAAGATTTTTCTGACCAAAAAAAATCTGAAGATATTCTTGTAACAGGCAGAACTCATAGATTCAGGATAAAAATGGACGGTTATTATACAGCCTATAATAAGATATATGTTCAGCCTCAAGAGACAGTTCTATATCTGGAGACATGTCTTTCTCCTCTTCCCGGCGCAATATCCATTAGGTCCAATGCTGAGGATCTTGAAGTTTTACTGAATAATTCGAAGAATTATCTGGTAGGAGGCATGTACAAGTCTTATATGAAGACAGAACCGACTTCCGGAAAAAGGCAGACTATCACGCTGGATCCGGGGAGTTATTTCTTTACAGTCAGACAATCTGATGATGTTACAAAAACAGTAAAAGTTAACATTGAATCAGGTAAAACTTCATATGTAACAATTGAATATAATAAATCAAAAGATTCTATTGATATAGAAGTAAAATCATAATCAACAGGAGCAATATATGTCAATCATAATGAGAAGAATTTTTCTGTGTATTATAGGTATGATTGCGGGATTGGCTGCATGGCCTTTTGCGGAAACAACATTACTTTTTCAGCCTGACTTTCCTTCATACCTGATTTTCAGTATTTTTCTCGGGGTGATCTTCGGTTTTGTAATGGGCGGCTTCTTTGGAACAAGCGATGGAGTTATCATGTCAGTAAAAAGAAGCGTTTTCAGCGGCAGTATACACGGTGCTCTGATAGGCATAATAGGGGGCGCTGTCGGTTTCATAATCGGACAGGCCGCACTGTTTATTGCAGGTAATATTCTTATCCAGTCTGCAAGAGAATTTAATACAGTAGGATTTCCTGTTTCAAGAGCTGTCGGCTGGGCTTTTCTCGGTGTATTTATAGGTATGGTAGATGGAATCAGATCTCGTTCTTTTGATAAAATAAAAGTAGGAATAATCGGCGGTATACTCGGTGGATTCTTAGGAGGGCTTGCTCTTGAATATTCCAGGTTAGTTGTCAACAATGTTATGTTTGCGAGAGTTGCAGGCCTCATTATTTTCGGATTGTTTATCGGGCTGCTGTACGGCTTTGTTGAGAGCCGTTTATCATTCGGCGTTTTAAGGCTGCTCAACGGGAAATACAAAGGTAAAGAGTTTCTTGTTAATCAGAGAAAAATTAAAATCGGGTCTTCCGTAAAAAATACTATTGTTTTATCCGGATATGATAAAATTTCAGATACACATGCGGAATTAAAGGTAAAGGGAGACACAGTCGTAATTAAGAAGAACAGCCCGAAAACTGTCATTTCGGTTAATGACGATAAAGTCGAAGAACATCAGCTTATTATGGATGATGTAATACAGATAGGTTCAGCCAAATTTTTATACAAATTTAAATAGTTTTTTTAAGATCTGTATTGCCGCAAACTTATAACGATTATTATAAATACAGATAATACAATATAAAACGGAGTTCATACATGAAAAAGAAATGTTTATTATTCTGTCTCTTTATTATTCTGATACCGGGATATATATTCGCAGATCATGTTCGTATTTCCCAGATAGATTCATCCGGCCTTTTATTGAGTCAGGAAGTGAAATTATATGTTAGTGTTACAAGTGATTTCGGAAAACCGGTAACAGGCCTTAATGCAGACAAATTCAGTATTTATGAGTCTTCAGATAATAAAAATTTTAAAAAGGTTTCCAGTATTTCAGGTTTCGATGTAATGGCAAACTATGAATCCGGAATCAATTTCCTTCTGCTGATAGATAATTCAGGAAGTATGTATCAAACTCTTTCAGGTAAAAGGCCGGGAAGAGATGAAGATATGAGAATATCTCATGCAAAAAGAGCGCTTGTTATTTTTTTAAAAAGTGTCAGCAATCCGAAGGATAAAATCGGCCTTGCAGCATATAATACCAATTATACATCTTATTCAGAACTTACCAATGATAGAGTAAAAATTCAGGGTTATCTTGATGAAATAGTAAGGCCGGGAAAAGGAGAGCGGTACAGTGAAATTTATTCAAGCGTTTACCTTGCTGTTGAGGAGTTCAGGTCTGTTAAAGGAAGAAAGGCCATTATAGTTTTATCTGATGGACGGAACCAGCCGTATTTTCAATATACTAAAAAGCCTCACGATGTTTTCGGCGAAAAAATTTTTAAATATTCCGAGCCAATGGAATACTGCCAGCTTGAAGGTATTTCCGTGTATGCAATAAATTTCGGTCCGAAAAGAGAGAAAAAGGATAAAGGGTTGAGTACAATTGCTTATCAGACCGGCGGAACCGTATTTGACGCTCATGACCAGAATCAGCTTAAGGAAGTATATAACAAAATAGTAAACCAGATTTTAAATGAATATTTGATTACCTACGAAGCAACAATGGAGCCTGCGGATAAAAAATTTGTTAAAATTGATTATGAAACGCCGTCAGGTGTTCTGTCAGCTGTCAGATTTTATTTTTCCAGCACTGTATTCGGCAATCCTATGAAAGATTTTAATTTTCTGCTGATACTTCCTCTGCTGCTGGCAATCGCTTTGTTATGGCTTCTTACAAAACTGAAATTTGAAAATAAACATACCAATCCCAGTCTTGAAGTTTTAAATGCAGGCTCTGCCAAGGCATCTACAAATTTCTTTACACTTGATAAAAGCAAAAAAACAGTTATAGGAGGAGATCCAGGAGCGGACATGACTCTTTCAGGTGGCGCTACAAAGATAAAGGAAAAACACGCAACAGTAGCATTTGATGCTAAAAATAAAGGATATACTATTGTCGCGGATGGGAATCTTACAGTTAATAATAAACCTGTAAAAACAAAGCTCCTTGAACCGGGCGATGTAATAAATGTTGGAGGAACAACTATTGTTTTTGATGATGGTGAATTTGATTAAGAATTTGATTTATTGTTGAATAAAATAATCAAATGTGCGATACTTATAGTATAGTATGAGCAGATTAAACAGGGAAAAAATATGCGGTCTTTTTTGCAAAAGCAGCAGATGAGGCCGCTTAAGGTAATACTAGTATTTTCATAAAATTAAAAAAAATCTAATCATTTTAGCGATTTGCTGTCGCAATTCCTTTGAAAAAGTCGGTCAAAATGAGTAAATGAGCAATGTTCTGCTTATTCTTATATAAATATTAAATGCCGAATTTAGAAAATTGCTGATAATTCGGTTCCCTGAAAAGAAATGGAGCATTTGATGGATGTTGATGATAAGAAAGCAAAAATTGAAATAAAAGATATACCGGTAATTCCGCAGGTTGCTGCAAAAGTCCTTCAATTACAGGAGGACAATCTCCAGATAAGTTTTAATGAGCTTGAAAGAATAATCAAACTTGATCCCGCTATTACAGCAAGGATTTTAAAGGTCGCGAATTCCGCACTTTATGCCCGTCAGAAAGAAATTACCAATCTGCAGCAGGCTATTACTTTACTTGGATTTAAGATGATCAAGAGCATGATATTGCTTATTTGTGCATCAAATATTTATGGTAAAACAAAGAAAAAATTCAAGGGATATCCTGAAACAATAGCTACAAAATCATCAGTCATGGAAATGTGGCGGCATCTGGTTTTAACCGCTTTTATTGCAAGGCATATGGCAACAAAAATGAAGCTTGATGACAGGAAGGAGGATATTTTTGTTGCAGGTTTACTTCATGATATAGGCAGGGTTGTCCTGATGATAAATCATAGTGAACTTTATGAAAAGTTTCTTCAGGAAGCCGGCAACAACCTTGAAAAAGATATACTAAGGATTGAAGATAGTATTTTCGGATACAATCATCTGGAAGTAGGGAAACTTGTTCTTGAGAAATGGAATTTTCCTGATGAACTTGTTGATGTTATTTCTCAGCATCATTCGAAGCACATTGATTCTCCCTTTAAAACAAGTATTACGATAGTGTCTATTGCTAATTTATATGCGAGAGTACTGGTAAATGAACGCTTATCCGTACCTGATCTTGATAATCAGGAAGAATACATGAAGATTTTATCAATATCAGAAGAGGATAATGAATATTATTCAGAAAAATTTATGGAAGAAATTGAAAAGGATGAATTCTATAATATCAGTACACATTTAAGTTAGCAATTTACTCCGCCCGGCAGGGAGGGAACAAGTCCTGAAGTAACTTTAAAAATTATTAAAAATGTCCTTTTAAATTTAGTTTCTTAAAAGATTCAGGAAGGTAAGCACAGGGTTAATTATAATATATAGTTAACCGTTTTAATAAAAGACCTGCTTTAATTAAAGCAGGTCTTTTATTTTATATCATCTTTTCAACTGCTGATTTAATTCTGTCCACACCTTTTATGATATTTTCATCTGATGTTGCAAATGACAGGCGGAGATGACTGTCTGAACCGAACTCAACACCCGGTACAGCCGCTACTCCGGCCTCCTGAATTAGATATGAGCAAAGAGCAGAAGAATTATTTACGTCCTGATATTTTGCTTTTACAGAGTCCCAGCCTTTATGTTTTAATACACCGGTTATATTCGGAAAAGCGTAAAAGGCTCCGTCCGGTTTATTGCAGGTGATTCCTTCAATTGCATTTAATCCGTCGATTATTATTTTCCGCCGTCTGTCAAAAACTTCGAGCATTTTTTGTATAATAGACTGATCTCCGGAGAGTGCCTCAAGTGCAGCCCATTGAGCTATTGATGTCGGGTTTGAAGTTGACTGGCTTTGAATTATTTCCACTTTTTTTATAATATCCTGACTGGCTGCCATATAGCCTATTCTCCATCCTGTCATGGAATAGGTCTTTGATACTCCATTTAAGACAATCGTTTTATTTTTTATTTCGTCGCTGATGTTTGCGATATTTGTAAAAGTATTGTTATCGTATATCAGCGATTCATAAATATCGTCGCTTATAATAGCAATATCATATTCTGCTAAAACATCTGCAATTGCTTTCAGCTCTTTTTTGTTATACATTGATCCGGTCGGATTGGAAGGCGAATTAATAACAATTGCTTTTGTTTTATTGGAAATAACAGCTTTTATTTCATCAGGAGTTACTTTAAAATTATTTTCCTCGCGGGAATTCAGAATAACAGGATTCCCTCCTGCAAGAAGTACAATGGAAGGATATGAGACCCAGTAAGGGGCAGGAATTATAACTTCATCTCCGTCATTTAAAAAAATCTGCATAAGGTTATAAAATGAATGTTTCCCGCCGCAATTTACGGTTACATTTGAAGTCTCATAGGAAAGATTGTTATCTTTTTTGAATTTTTTTGCAATAGCTTCTTTTAATTCAACTATACCGCCGGCAGGTGTGTACTTTGTTTTTCCGGCATTAAGAGCTCTTACGGCTGCATCTTTAATAAAATCCGGAGTATCGAAATCAGGCTCTCCTGATCCGAAACCGATAACATCAACACCTTTTGCCTTAAGTGAATTGGCCAGAGCTGTAATAGCAAGAGTCGGTGAAGGTTTGACCTTCAGGATTCTTTCTGAAAAATTCATATTAGTTATGCCTTCTTTATATTGTCAAATTTCGGTACAGTACCGGAACTGCTGCGTAATAATAATTATTGAGTATCAGGTAAAGTTAAAAAAGGTTATTCGCTTCATTACTTATGTCAAGTTTTAAATATGACTTATTTAAAAAATGATGTCAATGTTTACTGGTTTTTTATTTTTTTATTGTTACAATTCAGCTGTTGCCAGTCAATGCGCGAAACTATAGCTGAATAGTTATCTTTTATTTCAAATTTTAATTTTTATTCAATGTTATAAACGGTTCATCATTTTTTAATATAACATTTATAATTCCATTTCTGTTCATTCTTGCAAGATAACCTAGCGTTGACCCCATGTGCAGAAAACCGCTGTTCTTTTCTCCATAAATTTTCTGTGTCAGCTTTTTTAACCCGATTTCATTTTCTTTTTCGAGCAGCTTGTAAAAAATTTCGGATCTTCTTTCTTTCTTTTTTATTTCCAGTGCCATTTTTTTATAGGGATCTGTAATGGGCGCTCCATGTCCGGGGAGAATTATGTTAATATCAAGCGCTTCAAGTTTTTTTATGGATTCGATGTAAAGAGTCAGGTTATCCAATTCCCCGTTATTTTTATTGAATATTTCTTTAATTCTATGTGATATTATTTCACGGAAATCATATCCTACAAAGGTTGATTGTTTTGACAAGATATGGTCTCCTGTGAATAGAATCTTTCTATCCTCTTCATACAGGCATATATGTCCTTTCGCATGACCGGGAGTGCTTATAACCCTGAGTCTGACTTTTCCTGTATCAATGTAATCTCCGTCTTTAACTCTTTTATCAATTTTATCAATTTCCAATCCGGATTCACGGGCAATGATATTTCTGATTTCTTCCGCAAGTTCAGGATCATAAGAAGGCAGGTTAGCTTTGAGTTCTTCCGTAGAAGTATGAAAATTATCAAGGAATTCGGCTGCTGCTGATGAAGCGATGCTAAACCCTCCGCAGGCCTGTTTTATTTTTTTATTTCCTGAGAAATGTTCAATATGTTCATGAGTATTTATTATATATGATACATCAGTAATATTCCTGTTTATTGTTTTTAATAGACGCGAAATTGTATTAAGAGAATCAATGTCTCCAAGACCTGTGTCGATTAATGCCGGTTTATCTCCGTCAATAAAATATATGCTTAGTTGTTTTACACTGGAGAAGGGCAGGGGTAAATATATCCCGTATATTTCATCACTGATTTGTTTGATTGTATTGTTCAAGGTCTTTCTCCATACAACAAAGAAGAATTTATGAAAAATGGCAGGTATTATATTCTTCCTGTTTGAAGGAATGTAAATAATTTGTAGTTATATCAGTCAAGAATAAAATTACCCTATTATTAACTTGACAAGCCGGTTTTTTATAAAATTAATAGTTAATAAATTAGTAAAGTTACACAATTATTATCTTCTGTGTTAAGTCCTGGGGAAAAATACTATTTTAAGGAGAAAAACATGACTCACAAATTTAAAGCATTGAGCATAATATTATGTGCTTTTGTATTCTTGTTTACGGTTTCGGTTTTACCTGCAAGCAGTGAAACGGATACTCTGGATATCGGAGTTAGCGGTAATCTGTGGCTTTCTGGTACAATTGATGTTGAAGGTTATGATCTTGATAAGGATGCCGGGTTTTTGTTCAAGGGTTATATTGATACTATTATAGTTGATAAAATATGTATAGGCGGATTTCTGCATTTTGCACCGTCTGTTGAAATTGAAGACGATTCCGGAAAAATGTATGAATTGGGAGGTGCTTTTAAATACCGTGCAATGCTCGGTAAAATGCCTCTGAAAATAGGTATTGGCGTAGGATACAGGAAATTGACAACTGATGATTTAGATGATGATATTGAGGGACTGGGAATTAATGCCAGTGCTGAACTGCAGTTTGATATTAACCAGAAGTTCAAGCCTTTTGTTGAGCTGGGCTTCCTGAGCCAGCCTGCAGGCGGAAATGATGATGTGGACGTTACATGGTCTCCGATTTTTTATCTTGGCGGTGGAGTAGCTTTTTAAAGAATAATTATAATCTCTTCGTACTTAATTCACCGAAGCTTGCTGTGACCATTTCTTATAAAAGTGGGCCTACTCAAAGGGAAAATTTCGTATCCCCGTCGGCTTTCGGCAGGGATACGGAATTGCGGTTCTGTGTTTTAAGTAATTCTGGTCAATCTTAAAGCATATTGTAATATCATATTTATTATTTATCTTTGTGTCTTTGATATACGGGTTTTGTTTATTATATTTTTAAAGATAGAAATCAGATTTCTCATCAGTCTGCCTGCACCCGACTTAATGTCTTCTGAAATATAATAGAATGTCGGTACAAGAACCAGAGTAATTATTGTAGCAAAGATCAAACCGTATCCGAATGACAGAGCGAGAGGTGCTACAAAGTAGTTCATTCCTCCAAGTCCGTATATTGTCGGGAAAAGGCCGAGTACTGTTGTGCCTGATGTTAACAGGACAGGCCGCAGTCTCATTACACCTCCCTCTATAAGGGCTTCCTTTAAAGGCAGTCCTTTATTCCTGAGTCCGTTGATAAACTTAACAAGTACCAGAGTATTGCTGACTATAACTCCTGCAAGGGAGAATATTCCCAGCATACTCATAAAAGACAAAGACTGCCCGTGTACGAAAACAGCCAGAATAACTCCTACAAGCGAGAATGGAATTGCGATCATAACAACAAGCGGCAGCATGAGTGAACCGAAATAAGCAGCAATTATTATATAAATAATCACCAGGGCGATTAAAAACAGATTACCGAGGTCTGACATACTTTTATTAGTATCTTCCTGTTCACCTCCGTAGCTGATTGAATATTCCGGATATCTGTATTCAATATCCTTGAATTTTTCAGCAAGCATTTTGTTAACTTCAATGGACGTAATGACTTTTGTGTTAACTTCTCCCTGAACCTGAACGAGCTTTTTATAATTAAGGCGGTTAATAAACGCAGTACCGTATTCTTTATCAACTGTTGCAATTTTATTTAACGGAATCAAGCCGCCGTTTTGATTGGCAACCATTACTTTATTAAGACTGCTTTTACGTGTTCTTTCTTTTTCCGGGAAACGAACGCGGATTCCGACCTGATCTTCACCCTGTTGAACTTTTGTTGCTACAGCACCTTCGTAGGACGCATTGAGAATTATTGCGGCATCATATGATGATAGTCCGGTTCTTGCTGCCATTACCTCGTCAATTGTATATCTGTACTCAAGCTTACCGGGTTCAGTATCAATTTTAATGTCGTAAACACCTTCTACTGTTTTTAAATAACCGTCATATTCTTTCGCTATTTTCTGAAGAACATCAAAGTCATCTCCCCTGATTTCTACATTTACAGGTTTTCCCACTGGAGGGCCGCCTGAACCAAGATCAGTTCTGATAATCATTTTATCATCAAAAATGCCTTTTTTGCGGGCGTCATCTACACTTTGCCGAATAGCTTTTACAATTTCCCATGCAGTTCGTTCACGCTTTTTTTCTGTGGTAAGGAAAAGCAGTACAGTAGATTTATGCGATCCTTCTCCAGGCTGCGGATCGAGTATGCCAAAGTCTTCAACTCCTATGCGGATTCTTAATGCCGAGAATTCATCTTCTCTTACTGTATCGGATATGATTTTTTCAATCTTTTTCATTTCCCTGAGATTCGCATTCAGGTTAGTTCCCTGAGGCATGTAAGTCCTGATTTCAATTTCATCTTCACCGCCATCGGACATAAATTCAAAACCTACTTTTCCGGAACCGACAAGAGAAAGGCTTCCGAAAAGAAGAATGAGCAAAAAAACCAATGTAACGTATCTATGCTTAATAGCATGTTCAAGCAGTGATCTGTATTTATGCTGAAATTTCCCGAATAGGCCTGTTTCGTAACCTTCTTCGATTTCTTTTAATTCTTCTTTTGTTTTTTTCTTTTTAGGTTCTCTCGCGAAAATATTTAAATGAGTCGGCATAATAAATAGTGCGGTAACAAGGGATGCGGCAAGGCATACAAGTACTACAACCGGAATCGCTTTTGTAAATTTTCCAAAAATTCCGGTAAGCATGGCAAGAGGTGTAAATGCTGATACAAGACATAGAAAAGTGACAATAAGCGGTAAGGCTACTTCTGAAGTTCCTGCCTGAATTGCCTCCTTAAGTTTGTACCCGAGCTCAAGATAGCGATGCGTATTCTCTGTAACAACAATGCCAAAATCGACGATCATACCAAGCACCATTACCATTCCGAAAAGACTGACAACATTGATAGTGAGACCGGCTATGTTCAGTCCAATGAATCCGATCATGAAAGATAGCGGGAATCCTATCATTACAACAGATGCCATACGGGTGCCCAGCAATACATAAAGTATGGCTGCAAGCAGTATAAAACCTGTTAATGCGTTTACCAGTACAGATTCTATCTGCTCTCTTGTCAGATCGCTTGTATCATTAAAAGTTTTTATTTCTATATTATCATCATGAGTGAATTCTTTCAGCTTTTCATATATTCTGTCAGCTGTCCTTATTTCATCTGCACTTCGTTTTTTGTTTACTGTGAATACAATTGCGTTGTTTTGATTTACCCGTTCATAGGTACCTGGTTCCTTAAAGGTATCTTTTACTTTGCCGTGTACAGTAATATCCCTGATCCTGGTTACGTAACCCAGGTCATTCGACCATATTGCAGTATTCTCAATATCTTTCGTATTTCTGTACTGGTTTTTTGTTTTAAGCAGATATTCCTTGTCTCCTATTCGAAGTTCTCCCCCGGGAAGGTCTATGTTCATTTGCTGCAGTTTGTATAATACATAGTTCAGTCCAATACGTGAGTTTATGAGTTTTTGTATGTCAACTTCAACGAGGTATTCCCTGTCAAGAAGGCCGTAATCTTCAACTTCTGCGACCCCTTCTATTTCATAAAGATAATCCTCAAGACGGTCGGCAGTTTCATATAGATCCTTATAGCTTACATTTTCATCTTTACCATAAACGGCCACATTCATAACAGGAGTCTTATCCAGCTTTAATTCTTCAACTATAGGTTTTTGTGCACCTTCCGGCAGCCCGTCAACAAGTTCAACTGTATCTTTGATGTCCTGCACTGTCTGAGGAATATCCGGATTCGACATCTCTATGTAAACAACAATAACAGAAGCATTCTCAATATTATATGAGCGTACTTTGTCAATCCAGTCAATCTCCCGGAGTTTTTTTTCAATAGGTATTGTAACAAGTTTTTCAACTTCGCTTGGAGAGGCTCCGGGATAAATGGTTTTAATTGTTACCATGTCAAAATTGACCTGTGGAGCAGCTTCTCTGTTCATATTAAATACTGTTGATAATCCCAGAACAATTGTCAGGAATACAACAAGGTTTACAAATAGTTTCTGTTCAGATAAAAAGCTAATTATCTTTTTCATGATTATCATCAGTCTCCCTATGAATTATTCTCTTTTTTCTTTTTGATGATTTCCGCCATATCAATTCCGTATTTTTCAAAAAACCGGTTTTGGGTAATGTCTAACTGAAGCAATGACGCATTGTACCTGATCAATGCCTGAAGCTCTCCCTGCCTGCTGTCTATAAGTCCATCCAGAGCGTCTCTTATATCTGCTGCTGAGAAGCGGCCTCTGCGCAGGTTCTGTTTCAGGCGTGTATAATATATTTCAGCTTCAACTCGTGTTTTTTTTGCTTTTGTATAGACGTTGTAGCTGGTTTTCAACGCATCAATTGAGTTTAATACTTCATTCTGTATTTCTTTCGTTACATTGGACAATTCAAGCCGCGCCTGTTTGAGCATAATTTCACCATTGCGTTCATTTGTCTGCTGTTCTTTATTGTCGAGTGGCAAAGTCATGGAAATTGTAGCTTCATAATTCGGGTATTTTGTTGATGTTGAATCCCCGTAAGAATCGTTTACATGATCCCGCTGGCCTAATGCCGTAACTGATAATCCGGCTTTTAGTGATGGCAGGGCGTCATTTTTATAAACTTCCAGAGCCATTTCCGCGTTTTCTAAGGCTAGTTTTGCCTGGGTATAGTCGGCTCTTTTTAAATATGCAGTTTTTAATGCATTTTCAATATCAATTTCAGGAAGTTCGTTAGCTAATACAGCAACGGAGTCTTTCACTGTCTCCGGATTATCTATGTTAAATTTGAGAAGAAAATTTCTTTCTTTTTCTTTTAAAGAATATTCAGTCTGGGAAAGTTTCAGCTCGCTAGAGGCAACAAGTGAGTTCCAGTAATTTAAATAGAATGATTCGTTTAAACCGAGATTTACATTGCTCTGAACAATTGATCTTACTTTAATAGTTTCCCGGTATTTTAGCTCGGCATTTTTACTGGCCGAATACGCAACAGCATAATCCCATGCGTTTATAATAGCATCCAGTGAAAGCAGTGAAACATTATACAAAGTAATGTCCCGGACAATTTTTTCTTTATTCTTCAGCATGGATTCTGTTCGTCTGTCCTGATAACCGAGAATATTTTTAAGCAGTTCCTGTTCAGCTTTAACAAAAAAGGCTGTCTGATGATATTCCGTATCTCCGTAATCAGGAACCATATCAATAGTATTTATATAACTATGTTTTACTCCGGCTGTTAATGTTGTTCCTGAGGAGAATCCTTTTGCAACAGCAACAGTAGCTGAGCGTTCCATCTGTCCTGTTCCTGAAAATCCGGTTACAGCATCATCCGGGTATTTGGAATCTTTGACTTTTCCATCTACAACGAGTACAGGAGAATATTTAGTCTGGAATTTAGTATAATCTGAATCAGCCATTGCAGCATCAAAAACGATCTGTGCTATATTCTCATTATGTTCAATAATGTAGCGAAGGACCTCTCCAAGTTCATATTCCTTATTGTCAAATTTAAATTTTATGTTAGAAGAGGTCTGTATTGTAAATGGCTCAATTGCAGATCTATTATAAAAATTATTTTTTTTTAGATTTTTATCTTGTGCAGTCAGAGAGATCGACACTGACATAATAAGGAAAATTGTAGTAACTTTTAAAACTCTTACTTTCATTCTAATTTTCTCCAGCTAATAAATGTTCATCGTTAAATAATTTGGCGATAAGCAAGATTATTGCATCGTATGATATTATTTCTTTATTGTTGCTTTTTGCAATATAAGTATCAATTATACGCACTAAATCATCCGGTAATTTCGATATATGATCAAGTTTATCAGGCCTCATAATTTTTTTCAGTGTTGTGTCTATGCAATACTCTGAGTAGGTTTTGTAAAATGGGGAAGGGAAAAATTCTTCTTCTTCCGGGGTTCCTTCCAAAATATAATGTAGAGATATTTGCTGAAACACTGTCAGAGTAAGCTCCAAAGTAAAATAGGACGGATATTTCACATCAAACATTTTTTCTTTATTACCCTGTTCAATTATTTTTATAATATACCTTTCCATAAAAAAGGCATTTTGGGCTGTAGCAATATTAAGCACCATCTTGCCATCGGCCATAATACGATGGAATAACCTGATAATATTGTGTAATTTACTACTGAAAGTATATTCGAGGATCGTATAAAGAATAACCTGAATTTTTTCGACAGGAGTGCATTTACGATGATAAGGGATAACTGTAATGTCATTAAAATGATATGGATTTGTCATATGATGAATTATTTCTTTAATCAAATTCTCTTTTGTTCCGAAATGATAATGCAACAGACCGGTTGTTACTCCTGCTCTTTGTGCTATGGAACTTGTTCTTGCTCTGCCAATACCTACTTCTGCCAGTTCATCAAGAGTTGCTTTTAAAATTAGTTCTTTTGCTTCTTTCGCATCTTTCATAATCTGCCTCTTCTGACTAAATAATCAATTTGACTGATTAAATAGTCAGTTTGATTAACTATTTAATTAATAAGATATACTCTCAGCCTTTTTCCGTCAATATTTTTGATGAATTTTTATAATCTTTTCAGAATTTTAATTTTTTCGGGATTCTTTTCCTGGCAGACAACAGAGCTGTTTTCCGGAATTTACGATTAAAAGTTACTTCTTTTAAAATTCGGTTTATTTAAAATGAAAGCTTTTTTATCGCAGCTAATAATATCTTTCTATTTAATAGACTGAAATTTCTGAATATCAGAGTCTTTGCCTATAATAATCAGAATTGATTTTTCCGTAATAACATCATTTGCGGTAGGTGCAATTTTTATGGAAGCGTTGTTATTTATTTCATTAATTGAGTCACGTCCTCCCATTACTGTCTTGATGCCGATTACCTGACAATTGAACCTTGATGCGATCTGCAGGTCTTTAAGGCTTTTTCCTGAAAAACTGTCCGGAGGAATTACTTCAACAATACTGTAGTCCTGTCCAATAGGCAGGTAATCAACAGCATTTTTTTGCGAGAGTTTGTTTGCAAGCCTGATGGCCATATCCTGTTCCGGAAAAATCACATCGGTAACTCCGATCATTTTAAGTATTTTCCCATGGTCTTCAGAAATTGCTCTGACTATGATTTTGGGAATTTTATTTTCAATAAGATACAGGGCTATTAGAATGCTTGGGGCCATTTCCTGCCCTATACTGACAATAGCAGCGTCGTAGTCCTGCAATGAAAGTGATTCAAGTGCGTCTTTATTTGTAGCATCTGCAATTATAGCATGACTAATATAATCTTTTGCATTTTCGACAATATTTTCTGAAGTATCAATGCCAAGCACTTCGCAGCCGTTTTCCACAAGGGATCTTGAAATATTAAAACCAAAGTTTCCCAGTCCGATTGTAAGAAATTTTTTCATTTTTTACCCTATCATTATCTGTTCTTCAGGAAATTTAATATTAACTTTTTTCTTTCTGGAATTTAACGCCATGAGCATTGTTAAAGGACCCAGTCTGCCGATGAACATAACAATGCATATTAATAATTTGCCTTCGGATGTAAGATTTTCAGTAATACCCATTGACAGACCAACAGTTCCAAAAGCTGAGATGACTTCGAACATGGCAGACAGAAACGAATTGTGCATGTCAAAGTCATGAAATGCAAGTATTAAAAAGGTTGATATAAAAACAAAAAGCATGGATAGGATTATAAGTGTCGTACTTCTGTCAATCGTTTCTTTATTCAATGCTCTTCCCCATAATACAACCTGTGAATAGCCTCTGAATTTAGCTATTATTAAAGCAACAATTACAGTAATTGTGGTTGTTTTAATACCTCCGGCAATCGATCCGGGGGATCCGCCAATAAGCATCAGACCCGTCATTAGTGAAAGCGTACTCTGCCTCAGTGTACCAATATCAATAGTATTAAATCCGGCTGTTCTGCATGTTATTGAATGAAAGAATGAAGTAAGGAATTTCTGCCCAATATTCATTTCTGAAAGGTTGTAGTTCCATTCAAGAAAAATGATCCCTGTCATACCGGATAGAACAAGAATTGAAGTAGTAGCAAGTACTACTTTTGTATGAATAGACAGGTTGGAAAAAAATTTTTTAATATTTGTTTTAGGAGTAAATGATATTTCATTTAATACTATAAAACCAAGTCCTCCTATTATTACGGCAATTGATATGGTTATAATAATAATATAATTCTCTCCGAACCCGGCAAGATTATCTGAAAAGGTGGAGAAACCTGCATTGCAGAATGCAGATACTGCATGGAAGACTGAATGGCCTATTGCTTCAATTAACGAATAATGACCATAAAACTGTGTAAAAAGAATTATCGCTGTGAGTAATTCTATGCTGATGGTGTATAATACAATTCGTATCAATAAGTTAAGTACAGGAAGTTTGTTCAGCTCACTGTACATGCTTTCAAATGTAAAACCCCATTTTATTGATAAACCGCCTCCCATTAATGCAAGTAAGGCGATTGAAAATGTCATAATTCCCAGGCCGCCGAATTGTATCAGTATTAAAATAATTATTTTACCGGCAATTGTGAAGTCTGACTGAGTATCTTTAACAATTAGGCCGGTAACACAAACAGCTGAGGTTGACGTGAAAAGTGCGTCAATTATTCCAATCCCATTATGAGTAGAAAACGGCATTGATAAAAGTAATGTTCCGATCAGTATTAAAATCAAAAAACTTATCAGGACTTTTTGAATTGGTGATATTTCAAGCCTGGTAATTTTATTTTTTATTTGCCTGTTCATGTTTTATAGGGTTGAAAGAATAATTTAATATTTCAACTATATATTTTTTCTTTTTTTTACTTTCTTGCTTGATTTAAAATACTGCTTTATTGATAAAGGAGCCGGATAGAAGCTTGATCGGCTTTCGGTGCAATATTTAGTTGATACATGTATATGTCTATACTTTTATTATTTATCACTAAATTCCGATTTGTTGATTTTTTAATAAATTTATAAAGAATATTAAACATGGAAAAAGAATTATTATTTATCTCAGTTATTGGTGAAGACAAAAAGGGAATTGTTGCCCGCATTTCTGAATTTTTATACAAAAGTGAAATTAATATTGAGGATATTAGTCAGAAAATAATGGGCTCATATTTTGTTATGATGATGCTTGTCGACATGAGGGAATCAGGTAAAAAAATTGAAGAAGTTCGTCAGGGGCTTGATTCCATCAGCAGTGAACTAAAGGTTCAGATACAGATACAGCATGAAAATATTTTTAAAACAATGCACAGGGTTTAAAAAGTGTCCTTATCAGTAGAAGAAATTTATGAAACCGCAAGTATGATTCTTTATCAGAATCTTGATATAAGAACAACTACGCTTGGTGTTAACATTAAAGATTGCATTGATTCCGATTTTAATGCATTTACAGAAAAAGTTTACAGAAAGATCAGTGAAAACGCTGTTAAACTTATTAAAGAAGCCGAAAAACTGGAATTAAAATACGGTATACCAATTGTTAACAAACGGGTGTCCATTACTCCAATCAGTCTAGTAATGGAAACACACAATACAAAAGATAACTATGTCAGAATGGCAAAGGCGCTGGATAAGGCGGCAAAGGACGGCGGTGTTGATTTTATAGGCGGTTTTGGAGCCATAGTCAATAAAGGCCTTACAAGTTCCGACAGAGTTTTAATTGACAGTCTGCCTGATGTTTTTGCGGTAACCGACAGGATTTGCTCCTTCCTCAATGTAGGAACAAACGTTACAGGCATGAATCTTGATGCGGTTAATCTTATAGGCGGCATGCTGAAAAAAACTGCCGAAAAAACGAAAGATGCAATAGGCTGTGCCAAGTTTGTTGTATTTGTAAACGCGCCTGAGGATAATCCGTTTATGGCCGGAGCCTATCACGGAATAGGCGAAGGAGACATGACCATAAATCTTGGTATAAGCGGGCCGGGCGTTGTCAGAAGTGTTGTTGAACAGAACAAAGCCTGTGACTTGACCCAGCTTTCCGAAGTTATTAAAAGAACTGTTTTTAAAATAACCAGGGGAGGAGAGCTGATAGGCAGAGAACTCGCAAAGAATATGGGCATACCTTTCGGAATTGTCGATATTTCCCTCGCTCCCACAACTTCAATGGGGGATTCTGTTGCAGGAATAATTGAAGCATTCGGAATAGAATATATCGGTACTCATGGTTCCACCCTTGCTATTGCTTTGCTTATGGACGCAGTGAAGAAGGGCGGTGCAATGGCCAGCGGCAATGTCGGCGGATTAAGCGGAACATTCATTCCTATCAGCGAAGACCAGAATATGATACGCGCTGTAAAGAAAAATGCGCTTTCTCTGGATAAACTCGAGGCTTTAAGTGCTGTTTGTTCTGTCGGTCTTGATATGTTTGCAGTTCCCGGAGATACTCCCGAGGAAACAATAAACGCAATAATTGCTGATGAACTCGCGATAGGAATTATCAATAATAAGACAACCGGAGTACGAATGATTCCGGTACCTGGTAAGAAAGCCGGTGAATCGGTTGATTACGGCGGATTACTTGGTGAGGCGCCTGTTATGAAGGTAAACTCCTATTCTTCCAAAGAGTTTCTAAACAGAGGAGGCCGCCTTCCGGCTCCTGTTACAAGTATGCGAAATTAAAATACAATTTCCGGCTTCCTGTGATCAGCCTGAAGCCGGTTTAAAAATTCCTCTCTTGGTATGTATTCTCCGCCAAAGTTTCTGGTAATTGGTGTGAGCATCTGCAGATCCATCCATTCAAGCCCTATATTCTGAAGATGTTCAGTAAGATGCCACAGGCAAAGTTTGGAGCAGTTTGATTTTCTGTAAAACATGCTTTCTCCGCTGAATACATTGCCGATAAATACTCCGTATATCCCGCCTACAAGTTCTTCATTTTCCCAGGCTTCAATAGAATGTGCGTATCCTGCTTTATGCAGGTCTGTATATGAGTGAATCATTTGCGGAATTATCCATGTGCCGCTTTGTCCCGGTCTTTTCTGGGATTTGCAGTTTTTGATAACTTCTCTGAATGATGTATTTATTCTGATTTCACCTTTCCAGTTATTTCTGAACTGCCTCAGTTTTTTAGGGATGTGCAATTTTTTAAATTCAAGAATTCCTCTTGTCATCGGACAGAACCAGAGTATCGGAAATGCTTCCTGAGGCCATGGGAAAATGCCGTGATAATATGCATCAAGCAGAGTTCTTACGGTAAGATGCCCGCCTATACACAGCAGTCCGTCCTCATCTGCCATATTAGGATCGGGGAATATTGAATTTTTAAAATGATTAATTGAATCCATTTTGTCAGCGAAATAACTTTCGCTCAAATAATACACATTACTGTTTTTGAATGTCAAATAAAAATCGGATGTTGATCGGGTATTATATATTTTAATTTAAATTATTTTTGATATGCTAGTTATTTTATTGCGGTATGATTAATTTTTATCTGTCAGGTATTGTTTAATAAAAACTTTATCGAAATCTCTTATTACGCCTTCCAGTGATAAATTTTTATCAAGAACTACATAACCGGTTATTCCGTCTATTGCAGCCAGAAGAGCGCAGGATATACTTTGAGTGTCAAAAGATATAAATTCATTATTGCTAATCCCTTTTTCATAGAGACTTTTAAAAAAAGAAATATACTGGAATGCGTAATTATTATAAATATTATATATGTTTTTATTTGATAATGTTTTTGTCATGGTAAGGAAAACAAAAGAAAGTTCTTTAGGATGATTATACCAGTAGGTGAGGTATTTTTTTATGTATAAATATAGTCCTTCAGCTGCTGTGGATGCATTAGATGCCTCATCCATTATTTCATATATGGGATCCATGAAATGCTCATTGGCCCTGACTAGAATATCATCCTTGCTTTTAAAGTGATAATACAATCCGCCTTTTGTTAACCCGGACCGCTCCGCTATTGCCTCCATTGTAGTATTTTCATAGCCTTTTTCAACGAATTCGTTTACTGCTGATTCCAGTATGGTGTTTATGCGGACTTTCTTTTCTTTTTTTTTTGTCATATAAAAAAACATACCAGCGGTAGGTATTTTTTTCAAGAAATAATTATTGTTTTATTGACAATTAAATCTAAAAATACTAAATTATTAATACCGACGGTCGGTATCTATAATTTAGTTTTCGTTTTTAATTGTTTATTATTTAGTATTTATTATTAATTTTGATTTATTATCTTAAATCAAGTTTTCAAAGGGAGATAAGTGAGTTTGATTAATTCCCGAAATACTATGTCAATAAAAGAACTGATAATTTGTTATTTCAGTGGTACAGGTAATTCTCGACGCGTATCAAGGTGGGTTGAGGAATATGCTTTTCCATTAAAAGGCAATGTTTTGAACATGGAAAATATAACAAAATCCGGATTGTTATCATTAAAGCCTGATTCAGTTTTTGGTATAGTTTTTCCCACACATGGTTTTACTGCGCCATGGAAAGTCCTGAAATTTGTTTTCGGTCTTCCCGTAGGTAAAGGGATTATTGCATTTGTAATCGCTACAAGGGGAAGTCTTGCATTCGGTTCATTTCTGCTTCCGGGCTTTGCAGGGTCAGCATGCTTTTTGATTTCACTGATTCTTATTCTTAAAGGATATAAAATAGAGGGATTCAGGGGAGTGGACATGCCCTCCAACTGGATTTCTCTTCATCCAGGCTTATCAAAAGCAGGGGCAGAAAAGATTTTAGCAAAGTCACATTCACAGGTCAGGAATTTTACCGGTGAAATACTGGCATTCAGGTATCGCATTCTTACCATAAGCCGGCTTTTTGAATTTATATTTGCTTTGCTTCTTTTACCTGTATCAGTCTTATATCTTGTGATCGGTCATTTCCTGCTGGCTAAATTATTATATGCTAATTACAGTTGTAATGGCTGTGGATTATGTGCAGAGAACTGTCCTGTAAATGCAATTAAAATGTACGGAAAAAGAAATCCAAGGCCTTACTGGACATTTAAATGCGAAAGCTGTATGAGATGTTTGAATTACTGCCCTAAAAAAGCTGTAGAAGCTTCATATCCTTTTGCCGTGGCTGCAGGCTATATCGGTTCTTCAGCAATGCTTTCAATTCTTTTTTATAAAACAGAATTGAAAGCATTGTGGTTAAGTACTATTGATAATCCATTAATATACAGTGCAGTTAAATGGATTTATTTTGTATTAATTTTCTTTTTAGTTTATATTGTATTCTATTATCTTTTTCGAATTCCATTTATAAACAGGATTTTATCAATCATAAATCCCATACATTATTATCGCAGATATAATGAGCCGGATACAAAATTATCGGATTTCAGGAAGGATAATATACAATCATGATTGTAGTAAATTCATAAGTTTGTTTATTCTTTTCAGTTTGTCCATCCTGCCGGAGGAATAAAAATCTATTCTGCCGTTTTGCCGGTTTATTAAATTATCTTTTTTCATGATGTTTATCATATTGTTCAATGTGCCGGTATTCCCGTCTATAATCTGTATATTCCCAGGAATCAGTTTCCGGATTATTTCTTTATAATAAATGAAATGCGTACATCCAAGGACAATAGTTCCGTATCGGCCGGTATTCAGAATAGAGAGAGCTTTCGCAATATATTTTTCAATTTCATTCCCGCTGAAAATAAAGTTCTCCGCAAACATTACGAGTCTATCCATAGCGATTCTATCGACAATATTATTTTTATCAATATTCGTTATAAGATTATTGAGTTTCTCCTCGTTAATGGTAAGGGTAGTGGCAAGAACCAGAATGCGTTTGTCTTTCGAGTTTTCAACCGCAGGTTTGACGGCAGGTTCCATTCCGAGAATCGGGAATCTGAAGTTTTTTCTGAGATCATTTATCGCCGCACTTGTAGCCGAATTACACGCTATAACCAGTATTTTTGTATCCAGCCCTGACATAAAGTCGACTGCCTGAAAAACAAATTTTTTAACTTCATCTCTGGACTTTGTTCCGTAAGGGACATTATCTGTGTCAGCATAGTAGATAAAATTCTCACCGGGCAGAGCTTTGTATGCTTCCTTCAGAAATGTTATTCCGCCAATTCCGGAATCAAAAATAGCAATATTCATAGTTATTAAATAAGTTATTTGTGTACGAGTTGGAATATAATAACAGATTAAAAATATCAGTTATTTAATTTTTCCAAGCCTGTTGATGCGAAATTCATTTGTCTCGGGATTCATTGAGAAATAGCAGAATTTTAGCTTACCCAGAACGTTTTCTACAGGAACAAATCCCCAGAATCTGCTGTCATTACTATTATCCCTGTTGTCACCCATTACGAAAAGATGATTTCCAGGTACTGTAAGTGCAAAATCATCTATCCGTAAAGAACGGAATTTCATTTTCTGTATTGTATATCTGACATTCCTTGAAAGCTCTTCTTCATAGAAATAAAAGTCTGTGTTTTCAGAAACAAATTTTCTTTTTAAAAGCCTGCTGTTTATATAAATCTTATTATTATTAAATTCAATCCTGTCTCCGGGAACTCCAATAACTCTTTTTGCAAGATTGGTTTTTTTATCTACAGGAGATGTAAAAGCTATTATATCACCTCTGTCAGGAATGCCCCATCTGATTATATGATTGTTTGTTAACGGAAGTCTTATTCCATATGCAATGTTATTGGAAATAAACCTGTCACCTTCCGTAATGGTCGGATTCATGGAACCCGTCGGTACCAGATAATTTCCCATTACCGATGCCCTGATGAAAAAAATGAAAAGTATTAGAATAATATTAAATGTAATGTCTTTTTTACCGGGTTTGAACTTAAAAAAAACCGACATTTAAGGCCTCCTTTTGCGAAAAATAAACATGCCAATTATAAACAAGTTATTTTATACTTCAATAATAATTCTTTATGAATTTTTATGATATATTTTTCATTAAAATATTGAATTATCTTAAAAAAATTGATAGCGTAGAATTTAGGAGACCTGAATTAGAAAGAAAGCTCTTTTTACGATAATAGAATAAAAAGAGCTTAGAAATGA
>JAFGDQ010000082.1 GCA_016932015.1 Spirochaetota bacterium
CATTTAGGTGGGTTGGATGTCATGCCTGCTCTCACCATATAGTCTGAAGAGCCTAATTTTATTTTAATTAACTAAAATATTTGAAGGCGTTTAATTTTTCAACGATATGATTGAATTAACTAAATTTACAAAAAAGGATATCCTGAGATTATTATCATGGGTAACGGACTCCCGTTTTACACTGCAATGGGCAGGCCCGAAATATTCATACGATAAACTTGAAGAAAATTTAAATGAAGCAATTCTGGAAGCATCAAATCCAAATCCGAATATTTATATATTTAACTGTCTGAATTTGAATGATAATAAAATAATCGGACACATTCAGCTCCTAAGAATTGATAGAGAAAAAAAAGAAGGGAGAATAGGAAGAGTATTAATATGTAATGAATACAGAGGTTCAGGATACGGGGAAAAAATGGTGGAGGCGGTATGTAAATTCGGATTTGAAAAAGTAATGCTTAGAAAGCTGACATTGGCAGTATATGATTTTAATTTATCTGCAATAAAAACCTATGAAAGAGCAGGATTTATAAAAACAGAATATCAAATATCAAGTACGGATTTTAGAGAAGAAAAATGGAGTTCGTATGAAATGGCGTTAGTTAAAATATAAATTGACAGCCTGATATTCTGCTATTGTTATTTTCTTAATTAAAGGGAATATTACTTTAAAGAATAAAGGAGCAATAAACATGGACCTTGGCAATAAAGTTGCGCTTATAACAGGAGGAGGTTCCGGAATAGGAGCCGGGATAGCAAGACGCTTTGTAAAAGACGGAGCAAAAGTCTGCATAGCGGGCCGCAGAAAGGAAATGCTTGAAAAAGTCGCTGCATCACTGCCTTCGGAATCAATAACAATTTGCCAGGGCGATGTTCAGAAGCCTGAAGATATTGACAGGATGATAAAAACAGCTGCGGATTTCGGCGGTAAATTAAATGTTCTCGTTAATGATGCCGGAATAGACAACCGCGCGAACATAGCAGATATCAAGCTTGAACTGTGGAATCAGGTAATTGCAACAAACCTCACAGGCCCGATGCTTACGATGAAAGGCGCTATTCCTCATATGATAAAAGAGGGAGGCGGATCAATAATCAACATCTCATCACTTGCAAGTGTAAGGTGCATACCCGACATGCCGGCATACTGCGCTTCAAAAAGCGGACTGAATATGCTGAGCCAGCAGATTGCTCTTGATTATGGGAAACATAATATCCGCTGTAATGTAATATGTCCGGGAGCTACAAAGTCATACCTGGAGAATCCTCCTGAGCCTCTTACAGATGAGATGAAAGAGAATATAGGAAATATGTTTTCAATGATGACAAAATTTACGCCGATGCAGAGACCTGGTGATACATCCGATATTTCAAGCATGGCAAGTTTCCTCGCAAGCGATGAATCAACAATAATGACAGGAGCAGTCATTATGATTGACAGTGGAACATCAATTGTAGATGTAAACGGAACAGCAATCAATGAATCAGGCATGAAATGGGGCGGAGACCGCCGGTAAGATAAATAATATTTATTGCCTGTCACAGCTGCACAGGGTCTGTCCAGTTTTTTAGACAGACCCGTATTACCTGCCGGAATTTCTTTTTTTACCTTCCGGTAACTGCTGTCAGACAAACCTGGAAGCGTAAAAAAAAATTCATGCCAGTTTTTCATAAGAAGCCAAAAGACACCCGGCCGGTATCCGGAAGCATTATTCTATATAATTAAAAACAGGATTATATATCAAGCGCGCCGTAGTAGCCGCCGTAAACCGCATCCACGACTTTACCGACCTTAAAGCAGTCTCCGATTGAGAATGACCATGGAGCTGAATAACGCAGCTTTTCAACTGTCTCCAGCTCAGACCGCATGCCTGCAGCAAGAAGTATAGTATCCGCTTCAAGCAGTACATCCTTTCCGTCTGGGCCGATGCAGAGAAGGCCTTTGTCAGTAACTTCCTTTGCTTTTGTTTTCAGGAAAATATCCACCTTACTATTGCGAAGTTCTTTCTCTATCGCGATTTTATGCATTTCAGGAGCATCAACAGCATAATCGTCTCTCATTTCAACAAGAGTTACATCCCTGCCGAGGCTGTTCAGGTAAACCGCAAGCTCTGAGCCGACGAGGCCTCCGCCGAGAATTACAACTTTCTTCCCTACTTCCGGATCTTTTTTATGAATAGCTTCAAGGCCTTTAACATTAGTACTGTCAATTCCCGGAATATCCGGTATAATCTGCCTGGCTCCCACTGCAAGAACCAGAATGTCAGGTTTTATTTCTTCAATCATTTCAGGAGTCAGCTCAGTATTCAGACGCATATCAACTCCGCTTTTCTTAACACGCTTAGCCTGCTGAACAGCATAGGCAAACAAATCTTCTTTAAACGGTACGAACTCCTCGCTCAACAGCTGACCGCCGAGACGGCTGTTCTTTTCGAAAAGGATGACCTCGTGCCCGCGCGATTTTGCGGTTAAAGCCGCCTGCATTCCGCCCGGGCCGCCTCCGGCGATTACGACTTTCTTAGGTGTTGCCGGAGCAAATGAATACTGATGGTCAAGCTCTCGGCCTATGACCGGATTCAGGGCGCACATCTCCACCCTGTTTGTGAGGAAGCTGTTAAAGCATGTAAAGCACCTGCAGCACTTTGTAATCTCCTCTTTTTTGCCCATAAGCGCTTTTTTCGGAAAGAACGGATCAGCCAGAAGCTGACGCGCTACTTCAACAATGTCCGCTTTTCCTGAAGCGATAATCTCCTCCATCTGGTCCGGATCGTTAAGTCCGCCTACCGTAGCAACCGCAGTCTTTACATGCTTCCTGATAGTTGCCGCGAGATGAACATTGCTGCCGTGTTCCAGGAACATTGACGGATGTGTAATAACAAAAGTTTCGCGGTTTTCATGAACTCCTGCTGAAACGTGTAAAATATCAACCTTGTCTTCAATCATTTTTGCAATTTCAACAGCTCCGTTAACATCATATCCGCCGGGAATATATTCTGCTCCGCTCATGCGGTATTCGACCGGAAAACCCGGGCCTACTGCCTCACGTATCTTTTCAATAACCAGCAGAGGGAAACGCATACGGTTTTCGAATTTTTTTCCGCCCCACTTATCTTTTCTTGTGTTTGTCGCGGGCGACATGAACTGATGAATAAGCCAGCCGTGCGCCGCATGAATCAGGCACATATCAAAACCAACCGACTTAACAAGTGCCGCTGCTCTGCCGAAACTTTCAGCGATTTCATAAATAAGATCTTCAGGCATTTCGTGCACAACTGCTCCGTTAGGAAGTACCTCAGCTACAGGGCCGTATCTTTTTATGGCCTTTCCGGCTTCATCCTGAGTGCGGTTGCCAGCGTATTTTCCTCCGTGCGACAACTCTATGGATGCGTAACAGTTATGATGATGAATTGTACGGGCTGTTTCAGCCAGAGACGGCCTGATGAGAGGATTGTCCAGAGCAAGCTGTTTGGTATGCGAACGCCCGGTCGCCATATCTACAATACCTTCGCTGACAGTAATCACTGCGGCTCCACCTTTCGCGCGAAGGTCATAAAACGCAATATTATCTTTTGTCAGTGTGCAATCAGGGCCGAAATCCGGCGGAGACATTGGTGCGCTGATAATTCTGTTTTTAAAAGTAAGTCCGCCAATTTTTATTGGACTGCCGAGATGTGGATAATACTTGTTCAAACTATATTCCTCCTAAAGGCTGTTCTCTGTTTAAGTTCACATATAATAAACCGGTATCTAAAATCACAATGCAAACTGATTACACAAAATAACGGAAAAGTCAAATAATAACAACTTAATTCCTATTTAATTAAAAACAACAGCTGGTTTATTTTAAATGAACGCCAGATTTTCTCAGGATTACAGAAAAAATGAAAATTGGAGGAGGCTGAAAGTCAACTTTATTTTAGAATTATTCTCGTATACGCAGATTTTAAAGAAATAACCGATTCAGTATATAATTGGTTTAAAACCGGTTACTCCTTTAATATATATCCTGTATTGCAATAAAAATTGAAAAATATTTAAACAACAAACATCTTTAATTATACTGCAAATCCCGGATGATCAGTATTCTCTCGTCACAACTTCATGAACCGCATCAGCAATTTTTTCAGGAAGGACTTTGGGTTTATAACTTTTCAGTATCTCGTCAATTTTATCTGCAGCTCTCTGTCCAAGGTCTTTTTCGCCTTTAACCTTCCATCCGTTATAATTATTACGGTCAAACAAATCAGGATACCAGCGCTCGCGGAAATGTTTCAAAGTATGATCAGTATCAAGATACTGACCGTCAGGACCGACTTCATCAATAAGATCCAGAGCCAGGGTTTCATCATTGATCTCAGTTTCCTTCATAAAAGCCTCAAGCCAGGATATGATCTCATTGCAGATTGCTACCTGCGGAAGAGAACCTGTAAGTCCGGATTCAAGGTATCCAAGATCATGAATGAGATTTCCGCCGAACATAGCATCTGTAAATAAAGTCAGCGCAGCTTCAGCTGCCGCCTGCTGGTCCACAACTTTGGATTCGCTGCATCCTCCGAGACTGAAAGTCGGCAGTCCCATAAAATGGGCAAAATCAATTGCCTGTCCGCGTTTTTCCGGATCAGCAAAAGGCTGTATAGTGGATGTCATATCCAGCATATTCCCTCCCCATCCCGGGATGATAAAAGGCGCTCCTTCCCTTTTAAGCTGTGAAATTACAAGCCCGGCAAGAACACCTGCATAATTAACAGCCATAGTTCCGGCAATAGTAATGGGTGCAGTCACACCGCCCTGGGCGGAAGGGACATAACTGAATGGCAGGCCTTTCTCGGAAAGGTATAACAGTTTCTGAAGTGCGTCCTGATTGTGCCTCAGGCCTGTGGTTACGTTGATATAACATGCTGCAAAGGGTTTATAACGGAGTTTGTCTTCACCTCCGGCAACAATTTCCGCCATTTCAACTGCATCTTTGCATCCTGAAAATTCAGGCGCTACATAAACAATGGGCTTCGTTGTATAGTTGAGCATTGCTTCCATTTCATAACGATCGAGCTTGTCCTGAGGAACATCAGAAGGCAAGAACATGCCCATTACAAAGTCAATATGTTCAAGGGCATCACAAACAGTCATACCGTCAATAATATCCTGCAGAACCGCAAAACGGCGTTCGCCGGTCTTGTGATCAATTATATAAGGACAGTCAGATCCGGTTCCGAAATAACTTCGATATCCTCCAACCAGCATGGTTCTCTTGCCGTTCTGGTCAAACAACGCGACATTTTTCGGAACTGTACTGAAAGCTTTCTCCACCATCCCCGGGGGAATTCTTACATGATTTCCCTCTGTTACCTCTGCACCTGCTTCATTTAAAAGATCAACAGCCTCTTCTTCATATAAAACTACTCCGGTTCTTTCCAGGATTTCCAGACAGGCCGAATATAGCTTCTGATTTTGGCCATCGGACAGTTTTCTGGCATAAGGGCTAAGCAAGGCGTGTTGATTACTGCATATTTTTGCCATAAAATGACTCCTTTGGTTATAGTTTCAGTTTCTTTTTCATTAACAATTGCACATGGGGCTGAAAAATGACAAAACAAGCGCCTTTGGCGTAATTAGAACACGGCAAAATTATAAATCCGTTGATCCGGCCTGATAGCTTGTCTTAAACCCTGAAGAGAATCATTTCCGGAAATTCCTGATAATTATGAAATTTCCCGACTGATAAAACGGCGCTCCAAAAAAGGAATCGATTACTTGAAAAAATAAGGGGAACTGCCGCACATACAATTACAACAATACATTAATTGTATTAAAAGCCGCGTTTTTCTATAGAAATAGTTTAATCCGTACAATTACTACATAAAAACATATAAAAAGTTAATTAATCCTATCGCAAATTGTTATTACTCTAAATATTGATATCTGAAAGCAAAAATATTCCAGATAAAGGAAAAAACAGAAAGGAAAAAATAATTTTGCTCTGGATTTTACGACTTTTGAATATAAACTGTAGAATTTTTTACTATGTGATAATATTGTAACAGCCGATTTTTAACGATGTCAAACAAATTTTAAAAAAAATGAAAGGCTATTTTATCATAAACGAAGCATAATGTAAGCATAATAATTTATAAATGGTAAACCGCCTGATCGGCAGGAATTATCTGCTTGTATAATTAATAACATGAATTTAAAAAGGACATCCGAAATATAAACATTCATAGGCAGTGGAGACAAAATGAAAAATATAATAAGCATAAGAGCAGCAGGAATAATTTTAATTATTTCGTTTATTTTACTGATGATCTTCCATGTTCTGATTATTTTTCACGCAGTACCTTATAATATTGTGTGGGTAAGCCGTATAAACGGTACTGCTTCAATGATCAGGCATGAAGTATTTGCTCTGCTTATGCTTGTATTATTCATACTGGCTGTTGCAGGTAAAGCGGGTTTCATAAAAGCAGAGAAATTTCCAAAATTCATCAATCTCGGGATGTGGATCATATTTATTTATCTTCTGCTGAATACTGCACTTAATATTACCTCCGGAATAACTCCTGAAAAAATGATTTTCATACCTGTTACAGCTATCCTTGCGCTGCTCACTTTACGGCTTGCTGTTGAAAAATAATTAAATAAAAGACTTTAGCGTATTTTTATTTAATAATATATGTTTATCTCTGAAAAAAAAAGACACAGTAACTCTCTACACTGCCGTATTCAGGGCACCCGCATACGATGAAGCTGAATTGTGCTTGACTTTTAAGAATTCCTTTTTATAGTTAATTTATAATCAGAATAAATTATAATTTTTGTATAAGTATATTTAAGTAAAGCTTTGCCTTCCTCTTTTTCAAAAAATATTAAAAAATCAGGTGCGTTGTTATGGTTAAAAAAAATATGACAATAACAGATCACTATCGTTTAAATGACATGAAAGATAAAAATCTTTCAGGCAGCAAAAAAAACGGACAGGGCGAGGTCAGTAACCTGACGGAAGGCATCAGATACGTAAGTATGAAAAATTCAGGAGAAATCCCTACAGATTGCGTTTTAATGAATTCAATCATATCGATAAAATAATTTATCATCCTGAAATTTCCGGGGATTATAACCTGTAAGTTTTAATTCAAAACAAAAATCCGGATTCCGAATACAAAAAATCCGGAAAGAAGCGTTACCCCCCGCATTCAGTCAAATACCCAAAAAAAAAATTTAAATTCAGGAGGTAAGCATTGTTTAAAAACAAGGACATTTACATTACCAATTTTGATCACGAACGCCTGTTGGAAATGCTTATTAAACTCATTACAGGCAGCAAAAAAGAATTAACATCCGCCAGGGACCTGTCAGATGAAATAAAAAGGGCGAAAAAGGTAGACTCACACAACATACCTGCCGACTATGTGACAATGAATTCTGTTTTTGAATTAAAAGGTCTTGAAATGCCGGACAGGCGGGAGTGCAGGCTTGTTTTCCCTGAAGAATCCGATCCGGATAATGGTAAAATATCTATTCTTTCTCCTATCGGCATGGCAGTGCTGGGTTACCGCAAAGGCGAAATCATTAAATTCAACACACCGGCAGGAGAAGAGTATTATCAAATTGAAAAAGTAATTTATCAGCCTGAAGCAGCCGGAGATTACCACCTGTAATAATTAATATTTTAAAATTTTATGTATATAGAATGAAGCAATTATCATGGAATAAATAATTCATAAATCACACAAGGAGATATATCTATGAAAGATGATATTTTTATTACATTATATGATTATGACCGCTTGCAGGATTTATTAAGCAAATATAATCACTCCGGTAAAAACCTGATAACAGTAAAACACCTGAATGGTGAGCTTACAAGAGCTAAAAAAGTAGATTCGAAAAGTATACCGCCTGACTATGTGACAATGAATTCAATCATTGAGCTTAAGGATCTTGACGAACCGGTAAAACTGCAGTTCAGGCTTGTTTTCCCGAATGATGCAGATATGGAAAAAAATCAAATGTCGGTGCTGGCTCCTGTCGGAACCGCTGTTCTGGGTTACAGAGAAGGGGATGTAGTAAAATGGAAAGTTCCCGCGGGCGAAAAAAAATTCCGGATCAATAAAGTGATATACCAGCCGGAAGCAGCCGGTGATTACCATCTATAATCGCAACCAGCCGAACGAAAGCCGCAATCCTCACAGGAATGCGGCTTTCCACTAACAGGATTTCTTAAAACATTAATAAAAAAGAAGACATTTGCGGACACTATATTAATATATTCACACTGCGGAACAATTCTAAACGAAATAAAAAAAGGCAATACAATTCCTCAATGCATTCGATGCAGGTAAAGAACCGGATGAACTCTGCTCAGTGAATCTATAACACCAAACTAAAACGATCAATTTTATTCATTTCACAAACAAGTAATAAGCGGCATTATAAAGACATACCAGTATAAAACTTATCTGCATGACTAGCTGGCCGGACGTGTATTCAAGAATATTTTTTTTTATTTTCATTCCATTACCATTGTATTCAATAGACGGATTTGTTTTTATTAAAACTCTGCATAATTTCCTTCCTACCCACATGCTGAAAAACGGGGCCGCGTATCCGCCTGTAAGAACTGCCGGGACTGTAAATAGAATTATCTCCACGGGAATTGACCGCCGCAGCGCAAGATGTGTGATCACTGTAATAATCGAGCTTAAAGCCATCATTATGCTGCCGTTTGCAACACTGATCTCAGGTTTTAACAGCAGGATAAGAATAAAAGATGTGATGCTGCCTACGCCTATGCTTGTCCATGCTCCGATTAGACCTCCAGCTATACCGGCAAAAAAGAATATCCATGAAAATTTACCCGGCCATTGTGTACGTGTTGAAAAATTTTTAATAATTAATAGATTATAGACAATAATAAAAAACATTATCAGATTCCAGATCCCGAAAACTTTATATATACTGGCTTCGGCAAGAATCCAGTAATATTTACCGATAATAACACCTGCAATAATTCCGATCACATTGAAAATATTTTCTTTAACAAGAATTCTGACTCCGCTATTCCACCATGAAATACTTCCCGCAAGCATACCGAATGACTGGGTAACATGAATTGCAATGACGAGCCCGGATAGTGTATATGTCTGCCAGTAATAATAAGACTGTGTAAAATCAAACGTATGAATGTGTTCCAGAAAAAGAAGCGATAACGCGGGAAGGAATATCATTCCTCCGCCTGCGGCAGTTGTATTAGCGATCACGGATGCGAGTATTGAAATAACAAGCAGAAAAAAAGGGACAGGAGATTTAAGAAGCATTAATACATCTCCTTTTGCAAATATCAGGAGAGAGATCAGCCAAACAAGAAGGATCACAAGCAGCAGTTTTTTGTGTGAGAATAAATTTTTCCGGAAACCAAGTCCTATATCAAAACCGACTGTTTTGTGTGTGTCCCACGCGAAAGTCCTGTCAGAAAAACGATCAGGGACCAGGACTTTTTTCAGAACAGCCGCAATAAGAAAAACCCTTCCGAATACAGAAAAAACAATTGTGCCTGCAATAAACACAAGAATTGAAAAGATAAGAAGCCTTCCTGCTGGCCTGATCAGGAAACAAGCCATAACAAACTGAGATAAAAGAATAACATAAAGCAGCCCGGCTATCTGAATACGCTTAATCCTGTTGACAAAATATACTCCGAAAGGCGCTCCGAAAATTACAACAGGAATGCATACCTTAAGAAGTCCTAGCTCTCCTGATCCGAAATCGTTAACATAAAACAAATGCATCAAAAAGCCTGTGACAGAATTAAACGCCATTATAATAACACTGGTAGGAGTCGCGGTTTTTTCGGAAAGATTATAACGAATTGTAACAAATGAAAAAGTAAAGATATCAATACCGCTGCCGAGTATTGATGTCAGTATCCCGCCGAACAGTCCAATAATAATCAACACGGATTTTTGAGATGTATTCAGAACAGGCAGGCGTTCCTTAACTTCACGTTTTTTGACCTGGTTAAGATAAAAAAGTACAAAACCAAAGCTCAGCCAAAGAGAAAAGAAAAGCATTTTGACATATTCCGGGGAAACAACATCATTTAAAAAAACCGTTCCCAGGAAAACACCGGCTGCTCCGCCGACCGTGGACAATAATAAATAATTTTTATCAACAGGGATTTTTTTGGTAAAAATATAAAAAGAAGCCGCCGTCATCCCCACGCTCTGAATAGCAAGACTGAAATTACGTACAACACCGGGAGAAAATTTAAACAGTAAAGTCATAAACGGAAACGCAAAAGCTCCTCCGCTTTCCGCTGTAGCTCCGGCAATAAAAGAGCCTGCTATCATAACCATGGGCATTATCCAGTTTGAAATGAACACATGCCACTGGTTTGCAGTAAACATGTAAATAAGCCATATGATAAGAACTATAATTGAAAGATTCATTATATAATTACGCTGAAAAATTAATAATTTTTTAATAACTTTTTGTCCCCGGGAATACTCTATCATACAAGCAGGCATTTATTATACAAATTTATTTAAACAGCACGAAATCTGTAACAAATTTTCAGAAATAAAATTTATAGCAATGCTTTATTCCATCATTGGAAAAATTTTCTTGATACCGCAATAAAAAAATAAAAAATTGTTGGCATTTTCCATCTGATCCGGAAAATGAATAAAAAATAAAAAAATTTGATTATACTTTAAACATTGATAAGACTCTGTTTTTTGCCGAAGGAACATTAAAAATATACTCTAATCCGGACTATCCGTAACCGAATTTATACCAGGTATGCCGAAGCAAAAGCACTAATATTATGAATAACGTATTGATAATCCGTTTTCTCCGACTTCGCGTTCTATTCGAGAAATTATATGCTTTCATCGGACGGCACAAATTTCTGCTCCTCTCCGGATTCATAGGCGCATTGGGAGGACTATCGTCAATTTTTTTCCGTAAAGCCATTAATCTTTTTACGCTTGTCATTACCGGAGACACAGGTGCTATTGAACACATATTTTCAGGGCTTTCATTATGGCACAGGATGCTGATACCTCCGGCCGGAGGCGCAGCCGCGGGGCTGATATTTTTTTTTGGAAGCAAATTTATCTCGCGACGCTCCGGCACAACAGATTACATGGAAGCTATTGTACTTGGGGAAGGGACTATTTCGTTCCGGCAAAGCCTTACAAAAATATTGTCTTCATTATTCTCAATTTCCACAGGAGCATCCATAGGCAGGGAAGGCCCCATGGTGCAATTGTCTTCCCTGATAGCTTCCCTACCCGGTAAAAAACGCGGGTGGACGATTTCTCAGAGAAGGCTCATGCTGGCATGCGGGGCATCCGCCGGGATAGCTTCCGCGTACAATGCACCGATAGCGGGCGCACTTTTTGTAGCTGAAATTTTATTCGGCACCATTTCAATTAAAACGCTTGGCCCGCTGCTACTCTCATCCGTACTAGCCGCCCAGACCTTACGCCTGTATACGGGAGGTTCGCCGATTTATCTGATCCCTCAGTTTGCCCTCAACTCACCGTTTGACATGGCCGCATACCTCGCGCTCGGTCTTCTGATCGGCCTCGCCGCTCCGTTATTTCTCAGGTCTTTGCAGGCAAGCGAAAAAATATTTCAAATGACAAGACTTCCGGTTTACCTGAAAACCGCGGCAGGAGGATTAATAGTGGGGCTCATAGCGATAAATTACCCGCTGGTTTGCGGAAACGGATACGAAGTCATTAACGGGATTCTTCAGGAACGTTATCTATGGCAGAATCTTGCCGTATTGCTTTTATTCAAGCTTCTCGCTACTTCCGCGAGTTTCGGTTCGGGAGCAGTAGGAGGGGTATTCACTCCGACGTTGTTCATGGGAGCCGGAATATCTTATCTGTTCGGTTCTCTTTGCGGAGCAACGGGAATTACAATGCCCTCTCCCGGCGCTTTCGCGCTTGCCGGCATGGGAATGTTTCTTTCGGCAGCAACGCACGCGCCATTAATGGCAATAATCATGATATTTGAAATGACGCTCAGTTATCAGCTTATCCTGCCGCTTATGCTCGGATGCGTCGTAGCGCATTTCGTTTCCCATAGCATAGAACCGAGATCCATATACAGCACGTCTATGGAGCGCAAGGGCGCCTTACAGTTTTCCCAGATGCTTGCCGATTTACAGATTTCAGATATTATGAAGCGGGATCCCGTTCATGTCGTCGACACGTCGACTTTTAATGAAATCGCAAAACAGTTCATAGTTAATACGTTCAGGTATCTCTACGTTATTGACAAGCGCGGTTCGTATATTGGAGCAATATGCCTTGATGACATTAAGGAATATCTTTCTAACGCGTCTCTATCCAACCTCATAATAGCCAGAGACATCATATCCCCGGGCCCCCCGTCTGTCCGGGTTTCTTCATCGCTTGAAGACGCTTTGAAAAAATTCATGCAATTCGGCCAAAATTCAGAAAGAATTCCGGTGGTCTCGGATGAAAAAACGGAACTGCTCATCGGCAGCATAGCAAAAACCGACATTCTGCTTGCCATTTCAGAGCGCAGGGCATAGGAAAACAGTCGTCCCGGTTAAATGATCATAATGCTTCTTCATCAGTCATGAATCTGTAACCGACTCCCGGTTCAGTCAGTATCATTTCAGGATTTGCCGGATCATCCTCGATCTTTCTTCTTATTTGCATAACATATATTCGTAAATACTGGGATTCTTCCTGAAAATACGGCCCCCATAACTCCCGAAGTATTTGATTCTGAGTAAGTACTTTTCCGGCATTTTTCGCGAGAAGCGTGAAAACGGCGTATTCCTTCGGCGTGAATTTCACTTTTTTATTGCTTACCATAACAATACGCTTGTCAAAATCAATACTTACTTTTCCTGATTTAAAAACCTGCTGTTCTGTTCCTTTCTGCTTATGCCTGAAAGCAACCCTGATGCGCGCTTTAAGTTCGTTTACGCTAAACGGTTTTGTAAGATAATCATCTGCCCCGTTGTCAAGCAGTGATACTTTGTCTTTTTCAGAATCTTTCACTGTAAGAACAATTACAGGAATTTTACTCCATTGTCTGAGACGTTTGACGAATTCGAGACCGTCAATGTCTGGCAGGCCCAGGTCGAGAATTATCACATCAGGATTTACTGAAGTCACAAGGCTTATGCCCTGCTCCCCTGTATCAGCTTCAACAACATTATATCCCCCGGATTCAAGGCTTATCCTTAGAAACCTCCTGATCTGTATTTCATCATCAATTACAAGAATCATTCCGCCTTCATTCACTGTAATTCTCCTTTATTTCATCACGCTGCAGAGGAAGCCTGACAGTAAAACATGCTCCTCCAAACCTGCTTTTTTCATAAATGATCGTACCTTTGTGTATTTCAGCGATCTCCCTGCAGATTGACAGGCCGAGGCCAAGGCCCCCTGCTCTTTCTCTTCTGGATCTGTAAAATTTATCAAATATTTTCTCTTTGTCCTCAGCGGAAATTCCAGGGCCGCTGTCATCAATTGAAATCACAACATCATCATTATCCGCTCTTACATTAAGATGAATAAAAGTGTCTTCCGGGGTATACATTATAGCATTATATAAAAGATTTGTAAGCAGTTGTTCCATGAGCCTGAAATCAAACTTTACGGCCGGAAGGTCATTATCCAGGCTGGATGTAAATTTATGCTTCTTTAATATTTTCCCCATTTTTTTTACAGCGGCACTGACCAGCTCTGATACATCATACCATTCAAGATTCAGCATTATTCTGCCGCTTTCCATCTTCAGTGAACCGAGAAGATTGTCAACTATACGGTTAAGCCTGTCTGCTGCTTCAATTATATCATCAGCAAAAATCTTCCTCACATCGACATTTTTCCCCAGTTCATCATCTATCAGGCCGTTTGCCGAAGTTGCTATCGTGGTAATGGGAGTCCTCAATTCGTGTGAGACTGAATTCAGCAGGATCTGGTAAAGTTTTTCGGATTCTTCGGCCAGTTTTATTTTCTGCTGGGTAATATTGTATTCATTTCTTTCAATTGCAGCAGTCATTTGCGAAACCAGAGTTGTTAAAAGATCCTGCTGTTCTACTGTAAAGTCACCTTTATCTTTAAGGTTCATTGCCAGTACTCCCAGAGGGATGGAGCCTGTAAGCAAAGGAATATAACAATAACCGGATCCCTGAGTCTGGAAAAGAGTCTGCCTGTTTTCAAAAACATTAAAAGCTTCTTTCCAATCATCATCACTCAAAGCAAAATCACTTCCGTTAAAAGGCAACATGGACAGGCTGTTATTCTCATCATTAAGATATAAAACAAGACCGGCAGAAAAGAACTCTTTCAGAAGGCCGGTTGATTTCTGAATTATTTCATCTTTAGTGCCGGATTCATTCAGTACCTTACTCATGCGATACAGTTCTTCAAGATTCTTTTCGCGCTTTCTCAGGAATGCTTCATTGAGTCTGAGCCTGGTAGTCAGGTTACCAATTATAAACGCTGATAGAAAATACATAAGAAACATGAACAGGTCTTCAAGATGATCTATGTAAACTGTAAACCGGGGCTGAAGGAAAAGGAAATTCCACAGAACAGCGCTCAATGCCGCGAAATAAAGAACAGGCCCCCTTCTGCAAAAAAGGGAAACAACCGTTACAGCGGCAAGAAAAATAAAACCCACTGACAGGTAATTAATATAATTGAAAAGAAAGAGATTCAGAACAACAAGAAGAAGCAGCCAGACAGAAACCAGTAAATATCCGCGGATATTTACTGCAACCGCACCGGAAAGGAGTTTTAAAAAAAACGGTTTTTTTTCAGCCCGGATACTCTGTTCCGAAATAACGAATATATCGGTTTCTCCGCTTAATTTAATCAGGGTTTTTATTATATCCTTCTTCCTGAATAGAGCTGGCTTATAGCCGAGCGGTTTCCCTATTACGATATGAGAGATGCTGTGCCGGGCGGCAACACGCATAATGCCTGCAGGGACATCATCGTCCATGGATATGATGAGTTCACCGCCAAGCTGATTTACAAGATCAAGATTTCTTTTTAAGAGTTCATTCTCCTCTTTTGTTAGTTCTCTTTCTGTCTGAATATAAACGGCCAGCCACCTGCTTTTACGTTTCGCTGCAGTTTCACATGTCCATTTTATCAAATACTGAGAATAAGGACTCGCGCTTATTGCTACAAGAAAACCGGAAGAATTTTTTAAATTTTTATTCATTTATAGATTCATTTATACTATAAAAAAGACTGAAATCAATCATGCTGCCATGGATTATAACTAATCACAGGATCGTCATTTAATACAATTGTTTTTTATAACAATTAAACCTCTGCTATTATTATGTGCATTTTCTAAATTTTTTTCCAGTAATAAGGGGTAAACAGAATAATTAAAGTATAAACCTCAAGCCTGCCCAGTATCATAATAAAAGTAAGCCAGAGTTTTACAGGACCGGAGAAGAACGCGAAATTACGGGCCGGACCGACGGAACCGAAGCCCGGGCCTATATTTCCTATACACGCCAAGCTGGCTGACATACTGCTTATAAGATCAGTCCCTGATGAAGACACAACAATAGTTGAAAGGAGAACAAATGAGATATATAAAAAAACAAAACCAAAGACAGAATACAGGAATGATTTGTTTAAGCTTTTACCGTCAAGTTTCAGAGGAAATATTCCTCGCGGATGCAGCAGGTATTTTATCTCGTTCAAAGACTGTTTTACAAGAGTAACCACGTGAAGCATCTTGATCCCGCCTGAAGTGGAACCCACGCAGCCGCCGATGAACAACATTAGCAACAGCACTGATTTGGCAAGGGACGGCCATGTGTCATAATCGGCAGTAGCATAACCGGTTGAAGTCATCAGGGTTGCAACCTGAAAAGAGCCGTAGCGAAAACAATCCGCAATGGATTTATACACATTACCGTACAGAGAAAACACTACAATCAGTACTGCAATAACATAAAAACCCAGGTAAACTCTTAACTCTGTGTTACGGGATACCTGTATAAACTGCTTACTGATGATCCTGTAATACAGAGAGAAATTAATTCCTGACAGGATCATGAACACGGTTATTACCCAGTCTATATAACCGCTGTCGAAGGCTGCTACACTCGCGTTCCTTGTCGAATAACCGCCTGTCGCAAGCGTGCCGAAAGAATGCGTAAGCGCGTCAAACATATCCATTCCCCCGAAAAGCAGAAGCACAGTTTCAATCAGCGTAATAAACACATAAATAAGCCACAAAATCGAAGCAGTACGGAAAATTCTCGGAGTCAGTTTTTCAACCTCAGGGCCGGGCATCTCAGCGCGCAATAACTGAAGACCGCTTACTCTGAGTAACGGCAGAATTGCCACAACGAGACTGATTATGCCCATACCGCCGAGCCAGTGTGTCAGCGAACGCCAGAAAAGTATTGAACGCGATTTATCTTCTATGTTTGTCAGGATTGACGAACCGGTTGTAGTAAATCCTGAAGCGCTTTCAAAAAACGCATCAATAATACCTGGAATCTCACCGCTTAGAACAAACGGAACAGCACCGAAAACGGAAGCTATTATCCATAACATCACGACCAGAAAAAGCCCGTCACGAATATGTACGCGTGAAATATCGGTCTTTACAGTAAAAAGAACCATCCCTCCTGATAGCGAAGCGATCAGAACAGGAATAAGGAAGTCTTTTATCAGATGATATTCCCTGTAAATAAGAGCCACTATAACAGGGAAAAGCATAAAAGCGGAAAGTATTAATAATACTATCGCAGTAAACCGAAGGATTAGCTTGAAATTCACGAATACACTCTATTTATTTAAGATTCATTGTTTTTATCCGGAAGACATAACAGAATGATACCGGCTATCTGCGCGGATTACACCTGCCTTGAATAAAAACTAATAAATCAAGCTGATTGAGACTATTTAAATCCTGTTAGGAAAGCAATGATAAGCGTTAAAATTCCGTTAAAATGTCATATTTTCTATTTTTACATCTTCTTCAATCCTGAAATATCTCCGCTTTTACCGAGCAAATACAGTACCGAATCAGGCAGGAACTTAAAATCAGGCCCGGGGTTCATGACAATATTATCATGGAGAATGTCTCTTACCGCTATCACACTCACATTATATTTTTTCCTCATGTTAAGTTCCTTAAGGCTTTTACCCGTGAATTTATCAGGAAGTGCGAGCTCGTAAATCCCGTATTCCGGGGTAAGCGGGAGGAAATCAAGGAGATTTTCATTAGTGAGCCTTTTTGACATCTGCCTCGCGTAATCCTTTTCAGGGATTATTATTTCAGATGCCCCCAGCTTTTCAAGCACTGTAATATGCTCTTCGTTTGATACTTTTACAATTACTTTTTTTACTCCCAGGTTTTTTACAGCCATTGTGACAAGCACTGTTTCTTCAAGGGATTCGCCGAGATTCAGAATAACGGCGTCTGTTTTTTCGTTTATGAAATCCTTTAAATTATCAACTTTCCTTACATCAGCAATAATGGCATGAGTTACGTTTTCTTTGATCTTATTAATCAATGATTCGTTACTGTCGATCACTATCACCTCATGCCCGGCATTATAGAGTTCGCAGGCAAGCGTAAATCCGAAGCTGCCCAATCCGATTACTGTAAACTGTTTCATATTTCCCTCTCAGCCGATGAACACATCGGTTGTTGAATATTTATAATCCGGTTCTTTCCGGATATTAAGCAATGAAATCCCTATCCCAAGAGGCCCGATGCGGCCGATAAACATTGACAGGATTATAATTATTTTCCCCATAGAACTAAGACCGGCTGTGATCCCTGTCGAAAGACCGACTGTTCCGAGAGCGGATGTCACTTCGAACAGCAGATTAAGAAATTCCTGCTTTTCAGTAACGGAAAGAAAATAGACTGCGGCAACTGTCCACAGGACTGACAGCATTATTATGACAAAGGAATTCCTGATGGTTTCAAAAGGTATCCTTCTTTTAAAAACATTTACCGAATTTCTGTTCCTCATTATAGCATGAACGGACAACAAAGCCACTGCAAACGTGGTAATTTTAATTCCGCCCGCGGTACCTCCGGATCCGGCCCCTATGAACATCAATACAATTGTCAGGAACAGATTGCTCCCGCTCATTTTGCCTGTGTCAATTGAGTTGAATCCTGTTGTAGTGGAAGCCGAGGATGCCTGAAAAATTGAAGACATTACCTTTTGCTTTAATGAAAACCCGTCAATCCAGCTTTCATTCACAAAGATCAGCACAGAACCGGTAGCAAGCAGCAGGATCGCGCATATAATGACAAGCCGTGAGTGTACGGACAACCGCCTGTTATTGATTCCTTTTATTCTTTTTATAAACATATCGGTCACATCAAAAAGGACAAAAAATCCCAGCGAGCCGAGAGTGCTGACAATGATCAGCGTTATATTCAGCGGGATATGATTGTTAAAACCGCAGAAACTATCCCTGTAAATGGAAAAACCCGCAGTGTTGAACGCGGAAATACTGTGGAATATTCCGGAATAAACGGATCTTCCGACAGGATAATGCCCGGAAAAGATAAACGAGAGAAACACCGCGCCGAGGAATTCTATTGCCAGGGTAAACAAAATAATGAGTTTCGTGAAATAAATGATATCCATCTTCAACGGACGTTTTACTGATTCCTGCAGCATAAGACCGCTCTGAACAGATATCCTGCGGCTGAAGCCCACATAGACAAGTATAATGAACAGCATATATCCCAGCCCACCGACCTGAAACAGCGCGGCGATGACAGTCTGGCCAAAAAGGTTGTAATAGGAACCCGTATCAAACACAATAAGCCCTGTAGTTGTAACGGCGGATGTCGCGGTAAAAAGAGAATCAAGATAGGATGAGAATACATGATCCGCTGAGGATACAGGCAGCGCGAGAATAAGAGCACTGATAAGAATGATCAGCGCATAGCCTATGGCCAGTAATGATATGGGAGAAATATGCTTTGATCCTGTGTTATTCATAATAACATTATTTTATTATTTAAATTGGGAATTTAGAATGTTCTACGGTTATGTTGCCTGAACTGAGATACATATCATCCCTGCCGACTCCGGTAATCCTGCAATACTTTGTGCGATTCCACTGAGGCAGAGACGACAATATATCAGATAACACATCAACAGTAAGGGTTGTATCATTCCCGGATGAAAGAGTTTCATCTATAACAAGCGTATCCCTGCCAGTATCGATCATGGCTGAATGAATAGATTTCCTGATTATGTTTTCTTTCTGGAAAAAGACATATTCAGCGGCAGACATCGCGTCTATATCAATAGATATTATGAAATTCAAAAATTTATACTTTTTTACTTCTTCACGACGGTTCATCATGCATAGATAATAATAAATTAAAGGGACTGCGGCTATTTGGAATGTATTTAAAAAATCAGGAAATATATTAAAAAATTGTTAAGATTGAAATTTTTTAATAATTAAATCACGATAAAATCAAAAGAAAAATATTAAAAATTATACTTGAAACAATAAGAATAATTTTATAGGATTTTCTTTTATAACTAACAAACATACAGAAGAAAATGAAATGAAAAAAGTATTATTCCCGGTATTTATAATAATCATTTGTTTCGCATTTATATCAGATACGTTTGCCAAATACGAATACGCAAAATCCACAGGCAAAGGATGTACCTTCTGCCATCTTGACAACAATGGCGGCCCTTTAAACGATACGGGATACGCATACATAAACAACAGCTACAACTACCCTATTCCGCAAAAAATTCTTGAACAGACTAAGGAACAGCAGTCATCTTTTCATAAATTTTTTAAACTGATTTTAGGCTACATACATATAGTTGCAGGATTCATTTTAATCGGGGCTATATTTTATATTCACATAATAGTAAGGCCGGCCAGCCTTAAAGGAGGGCTGCCGAAAAGTGAAAGAATACTCGGGCTTACGACTCTCTCAATACTGACTCTTACCGGCATTTATTTAACTCAGGCCAGAATAAACAGCTTCAGCCAGTTCTTTGATAATACTTTCGGATTTATTCTTTTTATTAAAATAATACTGTTTTTGATAATGCTTTGCCAGGCATTGATAGTAGTATTTATCATTCACAAAAAAATGAAAAATACCTCAAAAAACAGTATTAAAATTACTGACACATCTGAAATAACAAAAGACAATCTTTCATCGTTTAACGGTTCCGCAGGAAACCCTGCATTAATAGTATACGAGGATCAGGTATATGATGTAACAGATAATTCCAAATGGAAGGACGGAAGGCATTTCGGAAAGCATTCGGCAGGTGCAGATCTTACTGAGGAGATCAAAGGCGCTCCCCACGGTGCTGAAGTACTAAGCAGGATAAAAAAAATCGGAACCATAAAGGAAGGTACCGGCACAGGAACAGATAATCACGCGCGAAAAATTTTTATTAAAATGGCATACATTAATCTTGTCATAATATTCCTTATAATTTTATGTGTTGCTCTGTGGCACTGGGGCCCTGAAATGAGTCCAGGAAATAACAGCCCGGGAGCCATAAAAACAGGGACAACATGCGTTGACTGCCATAAAGATTTAAATCCCGGAATTTATGCTGACTGGAAAAACAGCGTTCATTCAAAAGTAAACGTTGACTGTTATAAATGCCACAGGGTCATTGACGGCAATGAAACACTGGCAAGCAAATCCCATCTTAAATATTCAGACATCCTGATAGCAGCAGTAGTCAGCCCCAGGACATGTTCAGGGTGTCATCCTGAAGAATATAAAGAATATTCCGTAAGCAAACACGCGAATACGCTTGAAATCATAAACAAAATAGATAAATGGCTGCAGTACGGGATGAATAACAGTATAGAAAAAACAACAGGCTGTTACTCATGCCATGGAACTGATGTAAAACTGGTAGACGGGGAACCTGTACCCGGGACATGGCCGAATGTCGGAGTCGGCAGACGAAATCCGGATAAAAGTCTTGGAAGTTGTACAAGTTGTCATACAAGGCATAAATTCTCTCTTGCTGAAGCAAGAAAACCTGAGGCATGCGACCAGTGCCACCTCGGCCCTGATCATCCTCAAATAGAAATTTATAATGAATCAAAACACGGGACAATATATCATGCTGAAGGCCATGAATGGAAATGGCAGACTGATGATAATGAATGGAATGCTGGAAGGGATTTCAGAGCACCTACATGTTCTGTCTGTCACATGTCCGCTGCAAAAGGAGTAAAGAAAACACATAATGTTACTGAAAGGCTGTCATGGGAACTTCAGGCTCCGTTTACGATACGGCCTTCAGAATTCACCGCCTTTCCTGCCGGTACAGACTGGAAAGAGGAAAGATCAAAGATGAAGGCAATATGCCTGCAATGTCATTCAGAAACATGGACAGAAGAACATTTTACAAACATGGATAATGCAGTAGAGAACTATAATACTGTTTATTATACACCAGTAAAAAAGGAGCTGGACAGTCTGTACCGATCCGGGCTGCTTACCGGCAATTTATACTTTGACGAGCCTCTTGAATGGGAATTTTATGAACTCTGGCATCATGAAGGCAGAAGAGCAAGAATGGGATCTGCCATGATGGCACCGGATTACGCCTGGTGGCACGGGTTCTACGAAGTCAAACACAGATACATTGAATTTTTCAAAGAAGCTAAAGCACTGAAAGCAAAAGGCGTAAGGGAAAAATACGGAGTTTTTCCCGGAAAATCGGATTTCTGATCAATCCTCCTTCAGTCCTTTATTTTATTCAGAGTACGAAAACTACCCCGCTTCACGTGCTCAGTCCGGAAATAACCTAAAGTGTGTTTATCAGTACCTTGTTATGGATGCGTATGCTTCCGGATATCATATTCGCTGCAGGGGCGGCACCGTTACTAATTTTTATTTTAAGAGGCATACAGCTGTCATTTATCAAAAAGACGGGGAATGAATAAAAAAATTTTCAGGATAAAAACCGCTTATGATTTTTTCATCAAATACTATACTGTACTGCAAAAAATGGAAAGAATGCGTATTTTTTTACAGGGAAATTCTCCGCCTTCAAACTAATATGGAAAAGGACTGGTTCATTGAATTTAAACTGCACGACAAAACATATCTAAGTATTGCGAATGAAAGCCGCGCTTCAGTCAAGTCTGCCGGAGGAGAAGGCATTACTCTTGCTTTAAAATATGAGTCAGCTGAAAAGACAAGATCGCGGTTTATTCAAAAAGGAATTGATCCAGGTGAGATCAGGAACCATCCGTGGGGAGGCAGATCTTTTTTTATAACAGATCCGGAAGGCGTACGTATTGAGATATGGTCTGATAAATGAAATTCATAAGAAAAAACAAGAGAATCATTACAGCCTGCCTTATATGGGTATTTCTGACAGCGGCATCATTTTTATGGAGCTATTACAAGGAAAAAGATCAGCAGCGCAGGCTGGCCTTTCAGGTAGCAAGAAGTTCTTTCAGACAAATTCTTGATTTCAGGGAATGGAACATGTCCCACGGCGGCGTGTACGCAAAAGTTACGGAAAAATTCCGGCCAAATCCTTATTTAAAAATAGAATACCGCGATATTACCGCTAATAATGAAAAATATACGCTTATTAATCCTTCATTCATGACAAGGGAGATTTCCGAAATAACTACTGGACGAAGCAAAATAAGATTTCACATGACAAGCCTGAACCCTGTCAGGCCGGGAAATATGCCGGATGATCTGGAAACAAAAGCATTGATCGAATTCGAAAAAGGGAGAAAAGAAACAGGTAAATTTTTATCCGGCAAAAATAAAAATTCATTTTTCTATATGGCTCCTTTAAAAACTGAAAGGGATTGCCTCAGATGCCATGCAGTTCAGGGATATAAAGAAAACGATATCAGGGGGGGAATAAGTATTCATATTCCTTTTATTCCGGAAATTCCTGTGTTTGTATTGATTATTGTTCATTCGGGAGTGCTTCTGATCGGTCTGACCGGTATTGTAATTTCAGGCCTGAAACTCGAATCAGCATACAGTAAAATCAAAAAACTTGCAGATACAGACACCCTTACCGGAATACCAAACAGACTCGGTTTAACAAAACAGATAAAGTCTGAACTCAATCGATGCAGGCGCGACAGAACATATATTGCCGTTGTTATGGGGGATATTGATTTTTTTAAAAATTATAATGATAAATACGGGCATGTAGCAGGAGATAAATGTCTTAAAAAAGTCGCCCGGACTATTCAGGATACGCTAAAAAGACCGGGAGACTTCTGCGCAAGATACGGCGGTGAGGAATTTGTAATGATCCTTCCCGGAACCCGGCCTGACGGAGCTTTTATAATTGCAGAAGAAATAAGAAAAAATATTTTAAACCTGAAAATGGAGAACCGGGTATCAGCCGGTACGGAAATTCTGAGTATGAGTTTAGGCGTGATCTCCGTAAAAGCTGAAGAAACCGGTTCTGAAGAGGAATTGATTAAAATGGCTGATAATGCTATGTATAAAGCAAAAAAGAGCGGCCGGAACAAAGTTGTACTATTCGACGGACATTGACATAGAAGATGACAGCATTATAAATTTTATTTTTTGTATCTGTTTATGGTAACTTTCTTCTATATCTAAAAGAAAGTTACCGGATAAAAACCCGCTCATACTATTGATATTGACTATCCAGCCAGTCCAGCCTGTTTTCAAGCCATGACTTCAAATAATCGATTTCACCTTCATAACTGCCTGTTACAATTTTATTCGGCCACACCCATGTATTAAGTATGTCCCATTTATAAAAATTGTAAGTCTGAGAGCTGTTCATTTCCGCAGCTCTGTCATCTATGAAACCTAATAAAGTATAAATGTCCGTTCTTTTCTCATTCCATCTGCTTTTCACTTTTCCTGCAAAAGCCGTATCCTGAAACAACCTGCTTATCCACTTTGCATTCTTAATATAGAATCCATCTGTGATATCACAGCCGTCATAGTAAATATTACCAAGTGAAATATCAAAATCCCATATAGGGCCCATATGGTATTTTTTATCTGCAGGATCGAAGTACATATAGCAGCTTGAAAAGAAAATGGCGTCTCTGTTTTTGGTTATTTCATTCGCGAGGTACCAGTCTATAAACGAATCTGTATCAATATATTTGGCATAGCCATCAGTAGTATCTGCAAATCCTGGTGAGTAAATAGCATCCTCAGCCTCCTGAACATCCGCAACAATCAGGTCAAATACGTTTTCCAGGTCTTCATCGGGGTCCTTGCATGTAAATATTACCCCCTGAGTTGTAGTGAAATAAAATTCTTCATCCATTCTTTCATCTACTTCCAGCAGGTATCCGAAATTTTTATAATCATCGATAGATGGATCAAAATCCTCTATACTTTCTATATCCACCCTGTCGCCGTCTATTTTTATTTGCTCTGTAAGCTGATATACTCCCTGATATTCACTGTTAAAATACAGTACCACCTGCTCAGAATCCGGGGACCAGCTCATATTTTGAAGCATTTCCCTGCCGAGTTTTAATGCCACTTCATTTCTTAAAAGCGTTTTATCAGCATAATTTGCCAGCAGAGCCCATCTTTTATCTTCAGGCATTCCGAAAAACCCCGCTTTTTCAGACAGCTTAAGGCTGTAGGGTTTCTTCGGCATAAAATTCCATGTTGAAAACCCGCGGCCTTTAATCTTTGTTTCCCCTGCTGTTTCTGTACCGGAACTATCTATGAGACTGTAAGTGGATTCACTTACCCACTCCTCTGTTGAAGTGACAGGAACCGATTCCGGTGTATTAAGCAGCATTACCGGAATATCGCTTACAGCTACTGTCACAGTATAACTGCCGGTTTGCCCGCTTTCCGCTTTAACTTTATACACTACCGGATTTGAAAAATCCTGTTCAACCTGAGATTCAGGTCTTATGCTCTCGCCTTCATGGGAAATTTTCGGTACAAGGGAAGTAATATCCGTACCCGGAGGTACAACAGCTAAAATAGTTTTATCGGTTTCATTGATAAAACCATTGATAGAAAGAGAATCGAATCTGAATTGAGATATTGTTCTCCCGCGGTCTTCAGTTGAACATGCCATAAGGGAAAAAAAAATAAAAAAACCTGCCAGTATTAATGATACACGGCAGGTCTTTCCCTTCTGCACGAGAAAGGAATCAGTAAACAAAATACGCCTCCGTTTTATATGTCTTTGTGTATTTATTTAAGATGATATTCCTGTAAAACCTGACCTTAATTTTTTTACGATCAGTTTTTAGAATAACATCTTTTAATAACTGAACAAAAAATATCAGTTAATTTCTGTATTTATATGTATTTTTACAGATAACCGGCTGCGGATTTATTAAAAAGCAGTAACAGGCAATCCTAATAAAACAGCAGCAGTCGTACTTTATTAAACGAAAAATAAATTTAATTTTTACAATTTGTTCACATGTGATGTTTTATGCAAGTTGTTTTTACATATTAAAGTGATCCGGAAAAATAAAATTCATATTTAAATGATGCTGTATCTTTTATCTTTACAGCTTTATAATTTTTTGTTGCAACACAGAATATAACAGTTTATATTTTCTGATCTATCCGGATAAAAAAATAAATTACTCAACTTATAATTATGAGGTATAAAAATGGAAAATGTTAACGGAAAGGTCGCTTTTATTACAGGCGGCGCAAGCGGAATGGGACTTGGCATGGCCAAAGTTTTCGCTGACAACGGCATGAAAATAGTTATTGCGGACATACGTCAAAACGCTCTTGACGAAGCAATGAAATATTTTAAGGGTACAGGACAGCCCGTGCACCCGGTAAAACTCGATGTTACTGACAGAGAAGCCTATAAGCAGGCAGCTGATGAAGCTGAAAAAGTTTTCGGTAAAATTCACGTACTCGTGAACAATGCCGGTGTCGGGGCTCCCGGAAAAATCGGAAGCGCGCCCTTTGCCACTTATAATGATTTTGATTTCGGACTTGGCGTAAATATTGGCGGAGTTGTAAACGGTATACTTACCATTCTGCCGCGAATAATCAGTCATGGCGAGGGAGGGCATGTTGTTTCTACAGCGTCAACAAGCGGTTTATCAGTTGTTGAATGGAACGCGATTTACTGCATGTCAAAAGCCGCGGTATCCGCTCTTATGGAAACGCTGGCTGCTGAACTTACCGGAACAAATATCGGAGCGTCTGTATATTTTCCCGGCCCGGTAGCTACCGATATAGCGCGATCAAGTACTGAGACCAGGCCGGATCATCTGAAAAATCAAAAGGAAGAGGATATGAAAGCACCTCCGGATCATGATGACAGCGCATTTATGGATCCGCTTGAAGTCGGAGAATATGTCCTGAGAGGAATAAGAAGAAACGACCTGTTCATATTAAGCCATCCGGAATTTAAAAATGCGATCAAATCCCGTTTTGAAGCATTAATGCGGGCAATACCGGACGAACCTGTGAATATAAAACGCTATGATGCAATAAAAAATATCGGGCATCTGGTTTATAATCCGGTATATGATTTACAGACAAGTCCCGGAAAGCCGGACTGGCGTAAGAAGTAGAATGATCGTCCTGTCAGGTATTAGTATATATTATGATGCAGTAAAGTGATTTACTGCATCATCTATAGTATCAAAAATTTTTATTAGTTTATGAATATTTATTGGAAGCAGAAGAGTCAGTATCTGATCATTGCATCTTGCTATAACTATCTCCCCGTTTTCTTTTAACAATTCTTTCTGAAATTTTATAAGCAGGCCGATCCCGCCGCTGTCGAGCGTAAAAAGATCATGAAAATCGATAATTATTTTCCTGCCCCCTTTCTGTATAAGTTCAGAGAAAGCTGCCGATAATTTCCTGTGGTTGTCAAATGCAAGTTCTCCGCTTAAACTGATTGTATAAATTTCATTTTCTATATTATCAGCAGGTATTTGCGTTATATGAAATTGCATTTTATTAATTCCTTTTTGTATTATAATATGAAATATATAACAAATACAAGCAAGCATAGTCAATTGTTAATTTTTATTTATCCCCTAAAAAACTAAAAAATTTTCATATGATACTGATTTTAACAACAAATATCAGAAAATAATATTATTGTTAATTCTCTGCGCACCTGCGTCCTGACGTGAGTATTATTTTACAATCATTACCTTAATATCATATATATTTAAAAAAAGTCAGTCAAGATGAATAAATTAATTGTCTTTGTTTCAGGATTAATTGACAAGATGGAAAATTACTGCAACAGATGCTCAGTACAACAGAGATACGGAAGGAACTTCCCGTAAGGAGACCGAATTTGATCTTTAAGATATAAGGCAGTATTCATTTTTTTAAAATATCTGTAATATTATAAAGTCTGTTTTCAAAACAGCCCTGATTCACTATCGGTAATATTTTTCTGAGTCCGTTCACATACGCGTCATGCCCCAGCACTTTTAACTGCAGGCTGATTTCGCAGCCGGTGTCTTTTATGAAAACATTATGGTACGCGTGCAATCCCAGATGCTGTTCAGGGATACCTGACTTTATCTGTTCATCCGGATTTCTGATTGAAATTATTTTTTCGGCTGACATTTGAAAATATTCCGCCAGTTCTACTGCAGTTCCGGGAATTGTCGTTTTATTTTCCTGATGAGACTCGATAATGTTTATTTTATATTGCGAAAATTCGTGCCCGTACTGTTTTAACAATTCCATTATTTTCAGAACCGGTATTGCAGTATTCGGACAGAGAATGACAGGGCAATCAATGTTTTTTTCATGGACTGAACCCCCGGTGGATAGTTCCAGAAGTACGGACTTTGTTTTATTACAATATTCAAGACATTCATCAAACTGCCTGCCGCTTCCGGCATGCAGAAGAATTATTTTCTCTTCAGACTTTAAGTCCGTATTTTTCCATTTCTTTAATTCAAATTCAGCGCTAAGGCCATTAATTATTGACTCAGCAAGTTTACCGTTTCCGGCAATATATACTTTCATAAGCATCACCATGTTTTTAATAAAAGGTTCAACTATTGAACGAACTTACGCACAGCAGTAAAGAAAAATACTGAATTTTAATAAAATTTGTTCCTGGTGAGGTCATCCTGAGTATTAATAATAGAAATAAACAAATATCTTATGATTAAAAATTCATGTTATTATATTAATACTGAACACGCAGCTCCATAGGCTACCGTAAACTGACAGTATGGGAAAACAAATACTTCCCTGAAAAGCTCATCCTCAATCGCGGATACCAGCCCCGAATTATTCGCCGGGCCGCCGTCAAGGTAAATGTCATCTTCCAGACTGGTACTGCCGGTTAAGCTCAATATCCTGCGCGCAACTGACTCATGAAGCCCTTTTATAATCTGTCCGGTTTCAGCTCCGCCTGCCATAAGCGATACAATCTCGCTTTCCGCGAATACAACGCATGTGCTGTTAATATTTGCCGGCTCTCCTGCTTCTTCAGAAAGGCTTCCGAAGTCCTGAACCGGCACATCAAGTATTCGTGCAGCCATCTCGAAAAATCTTCCTGTACCAGCGGCGCATTTGTCGTTCATTTTAAAATCAGTCAGCTTGCCTTCAGGCGAGAACCTCATGACCTTGATATCCTGCCCGCCTATATTGATTACCGTACGCGCTTTCCCTCCGCTAAGAAGAAACGCTCCTTTAGCATTGGCAGACAGCTCGTCAATTACAGTATGAGCTTCCTTTACCAGGTTCTTTCCATAGCCTGTTACCGCAATCTTTTCAATTTCTGAACGCTTTTTACGGGTTTCTTTCAGTCCCTCTTCAAGCATTCCCATAGCCAGGGCTTCCTGCCCTGGCACTGTAGGCCTGGCCTGTCTCCAGATCATTTCTTTATTTTCAACAATTACAACCTTAACAGCAGTGCTTCCGAGATCTATTCCTGCGTTATATCCCATAATCAAACCTTCTTTATAATGTTGTTTTGAATGCTTCCAGCCTAGTTAAAATATTGCGGCTGTCTTCTTTAGTGTAATCAGTTTCAATTCTTAAAAATTTGAATCCGCGTTCTTTCAGTTTTTTTTCAATTGTTATGCTTTCAATATCATAGGGATGACACCCTTTCAGCACATGAAAAATAACTCCTTTAATTTCATTCGTACCTGCAGTATTCAGAATATTATTAACACGCCGTTCATTATCCGTGAATGTCGGGCATATACAGGCCTTATGATATCTTTCAGACAATGCCTTTAGCATTCCGTGAATAGTCATATCATCGCAGCATACTGCTCCGGGGAATATTCTTTCACACGTGCATATATCATCCGCGATTATATGCATTCCGGCTTCCTCTATCAGAAGCGGGATTTTCAGATTCGGAAAAAATACCGGAGATCCGGCAAGAAAAACCCTGCTGTCAGTGCTTTCATTTTTGTCCTGCTTGTATTTCCGCAGCACAATATCAATATGCTCCGTCCATTTTTCAATATCATCCTGCAGGAAAGAATTAGCTATTACCGTAAACCATATATTCGGTAGTATTCCCTTTCTGCGGTATTCGATCAGCATATTGAATTCAGCCCATGCATCCGAAAACTTCCTGATTGAATCTCTCAGGTTTCTTTTATTCAGTTTTTTACCGGAAAGTGTTTCAAGTCTGTCCTTTAAGCCGTATATTTCTTCAAGCCACCTGCTTTGGCTTTTTTCGTTTTCCTTAATATGAGGAAGTTCGAGAAAATGTACCTCAGGCAGTTCCTGATTCAACATTTCAGGCAATTTAACTACCCAGTCACATGATGTCGGTATTATAAAACAATCCGGACTCACTGCAGCGGAATTATGAAAACGCAAAGCTCCTGCCAGAGATTTAAGCACGGGACACATTAGAACAGGCATATCAGAAGAAAGCCGCTGAGCATAGATTGAACCGCTGCACAGCTTAATGCTGTCAACACCCAGAGCGTGAAGAATTTCCGGCGGGGCCTGAACACATAAAATCCCGGCCAGCGGATTTACCCGGTTCTTTCTGCCGTTTTCCGGGAACAGGCTGATTTTTATAGTATTCAGAAAATAATCGAAAACAGGGGAATAATCATCTCTCTTTTTCAATGATTCAATTTCACAGTCATATTCATCAATTGTCTTTTTGAATATCTTTTCAGTTATTCCTGTTTTGCCCCGGCTGCTTTTATTATTCATGTCTTTTTTTGCCTGTTTTATCTTGATTTCAGATGTCCCTCAAAGGCGCCAGGACATCAAATTATTTGTATTTTCAGGATCGATTATTCCTGATAAAATATTTCCTTGAAGTTAAAAATATTCTGTATTTAAGAAATTTAAGGCTCAGCACATTATCCTCAGGGCATGATTCCTGGCATTTCATACATAAAATACAGTCTTCGTCCATTACCGCTTTATTGCTTCTCTCGTCAGAAACTTTCCTTATATCGACCGGGCACATCCTATGACAATTTCCGCATCCTGAGCAGAGATCTGCCTCTTTTTCAAAACGTAACAAGCTGATCTTTTTAAAAAGCTGTATCAGAGGGAGCATAGGACAGAACAAGCAGAAAAACCTGTCCTTGAAAAAGCTTCCTACTATTATCGCAGCAGCGATTATTATTGACAACGCGGAAAATGTTCCGGTTATGACATTGGTATAGTCCAGAGCAAAATGATCAACATTACCTGTGAACAAAGGCATAATTGGTTTCGCAGGACATATCTGACAGAAAGGAAGGCTGAAATCGCTGTGCAGTCCCGCGTACGTTATTAGAACAGGAATAATTATTAAAAACGCGAGCAATACATACTTCACTTTTTTCAATCCGTCTCTTGTCTTCCATGAAAATTCCGATTCTCTAATGCCGGTCTTTTTTCTTAAAATAGCAAGCCAGTCCTGAAAAGTGCCGAAAGGACATATCCAGCCGCACCAGAATTTCGACAACAATATTATAAGGAATATGAAAATTGCGAAATACAGCAGCACTCTGAACCCCTCATATGAGAAAAGATCAGCCACCGCGAACTCAAAGCCCCACTTGCCCTGCAGAGCCATCAGGTAGCAATGCCCTGAACAGCCGGAAACATACGGGCACGCGAAACAAGGCAGGGAATGCCCGAGTTTTATTCCCGCCCTTCCCCCGTAGATCAAAAAGATAAACATTAAATGCTGAGTAACAATTCTTATTCTGCCAATCATTTGTATTTGAAAGTCCTTCTTTTAATTAAAACTATTGCTGTAAAAAATATTATCGATACAGTAAAAAGCACGGCACCGTTTTTTACGTTCAGGAATGCGGTTCTTGAACGATGGACAAGCAGGTTAAATGCTGCCGTATAATTCTTGCCGTTCCTGTTTATGCTGTTTAACAAAATTATTTCTTTATATGATGAAGTTCCGCCTTTGTTCAATTTGATGTCATGAGCGGGAATATATTCGAATTTTCCATTCCTGTCCGTAAATATTCTGCTGACCTTTTTGTTATCAATAATTACAATCATTTGTTTAATGCTGCCGCTGCCTTCAGGAACACGGCATAAAAACCTGAATTCATTTCCTGTTTGCGGCCAGTAGTTCTGCGGGGATTCAGTCAATTCAAATACCGGCAGATATTCCGGAAGTTTTACCAGCCCGGGCTTTCCTGTACTTCCTTTTAATCCATCGCCGAAAAGATAAAATACTGTCTGGGCAACATATGTATTGTTTTTATAATTTCCGGAAACATACACGTCGAATATTGAATAATTACCGGACTTTATTTTTACATAATATTCATTATTTAATTTTTCAACAGGTACTCTGTATGCCATATAATCCTGTTTTCCGGGCCTGCTGCTTTTCCTGCAATAAGCTTCGATGCTGTCGAATTCTGAAAGATTTTTAGCGGTATTATTTGTTCTGATTTTCAAAACCTGATACGCGGAACCGTCAGCCTCCTTCCCCTTTGCATCATACTGAAAATACAGATATGAATTACTTTGTATATCAGTATCAGGTAAATTTAATTCAGCTGTGGAAATTACAGATTGAAAGAGAAAGACAGCGGTCAAAAAAAAATGAGATAAAAGGCTTAAAAAACATTTTTTAATTTCTATGAGAAATTTCATAGTGTTCCCCTTCACTACAAATCGTATAATGAAAACAGGTATATTCGGATATAAACAGTTTTTGAATCCCTGAAAAAATAAAAAACCCGAAACCATAAGGTCCCGGGGATTCCCTTTTTTTCCTCGAAATTCAAAACTGCGTGTATTGACAGGTCTTCTGGCTTCCGGATCAACCTGTAAACCGAACCTTCCCGCTTTTAAGGCAGTGGCATTAATACTTAAATCCCTTTGGGATTTAAGTATTTTGGGAGTTTCAAATTTTCAATCTGAAACTCCATTAACTCAAACTCATTCAGGATCAAAAGTATTTTGGGAGTTTCTGATTTTCAATCCAAAACCCCATTAACTCAAATTCCTTCAGAATTAAAAGTATTTTCGGTCTTAGTCCCCGGTTACAGCGGTGGGCACGCTTCCGATTTACACGGAATTCCCTAAGGCTTTTACTATGTAAAAGCAAATCTCCGTTGTATGGAGAATCAACACATGATTATTATATGACTATCGAATATTAAAAAGATATGGATTTGAGTCAATATATTTTTAATTAAAGGTATAAACCGGAATTGACAAACTGTATTTTCACAGCGAACAGAATCAGACCCGATTATTTGCCGGATTTTTCTTCCTGATGCTATTTATATTTGCAGGAATAAGTCCCGCAATAACAATAAAATGTCTTCTTCTGTTTCCGGATTGTTATGAAGTTTTTTATAAACTGATTATATTGATCTCTAAATTGTATTTCCGGATCCAAAAAATCCCCTGCGCTATCCTTTTTAATATTACTTGACTTAACCGGTAATTATTATATTAAATAATGTACTGTTTTTTAATTTGCTGTATATATTCCCGCGATCCGGCTAATAGCAGACTTTCTCAAAATAAAAATTACATCTAAGCAAGAGAGAATTTTACTGCTATAAATAATTTATACATTACAGGTAGCGCGTATGAACATTCTGACTACAGTCTGCATATTCATATTCATGATCGATGTTTATCTCGGCCTGCATGTTTTATTACTGGATAAAAAATCCAAAATACACCGGCTATTCTTTTTATTGTGTCTGTGCCAGGCTTTATGGGCTGTTGTTTCAGGAATTATTTTCTCCGCGGATGATAAACAATTCTTAATCTTTATATTTAAAACCTCAGGTTTTATCTGGATTCCCTATTTCGCGCTTTTGCTGCATTTCTGTCTCACAATAACAAATATAATTAAACTAAAGCCATTGCATTATATTTTTTTGTATTTTCCGGCGTTAATTCTGGTCTACGGGAATCTGGTTTCATACACACTTTATAGTGATTTCATAAAAACCGGTAACCAATGGATATTTGTCGTTGCCTCTGATTCAGGGTGGTTCTATTTCCATTCATTATACATAATCTTTAACATGGGAACATCGCTTGTGCTGCTTCTTCTGTGGAAAAGAAGAACAAAATCGATAAAGGAAAAAAAACAGGCAGTTATTCTGTTTGTAACTCTATTTCTGGTGTTGTCAATAAACATTATTGAAGGGGTATTTCTGCCCAGGTTTACTGATTACGAAACATATGCTCCTGCTCCAATTTTTATTATAATCTTTATGCTCGGGATATGGTATTCGATAGTAAAATACCGCTTTCTCGCTATCACGCCAGCGCTTGTAGCCGGTGACATTATTGCAAATATTGATGAAGTTATTATTCTTGCTGATAATAAATCCCGCGTCCTTACCATTAACAATATGACAGAACTGCTCCTTGAATACAAAGAGGACGAAATTAAATCCCGCATATTATCCGAGTTGATCCTTGAGAAGAACCCGATAGGGAAAGAAATAAAAGAGTTAACGGGTAATGATGAACACAGAAGTTTTTCATCAAGAATCCATCTTGTTAAAAAAGACGGATCGCAGATATTATTGGACGCGAAATTTAAAACCATATATGATAAGTTCGGAGACCGGCTTGGAATTTTAATTATAGGCCGGGAAGTTAGAGAATTAAAACAGTTTAAATCTATATATAAAATGACAGCAAAACAGACCGAGATAATACAGTATATACTACAGGGCAGATCTAATAAAGAGATAGCTGCATTGTTAGGTATTACTGAAAGAACTATAAAAGGTCACATTAGCGCGATTTATTTCAAATTACGTGTTAACAATAAGATGGGACTATACAATATACTCAAAGATTTTAATCTCCTGCCGGAACAGCCCGCGGAAAAATCCGTTCTTATATTATAAAAAACACATATCTTCATTTTTATCTGAAATAGGAAGAGCGAAGAATAATATTAAAATATCATTCTTCGCTCTTTTTTAACGCACATTAAAATCAATGCCTCAACAATCTGTATTTATTAAAAAAAATCAAGATTCAATACTTTTGGACGTGTTTATTTTTAAAGATATTCTGTATATTAATTTTGTTAAAATTTAATAATGTGCCGCCGGGTTCTCCAGGGCATGATGAATAATAAATATATTAATTTCTTAAATGTCTTCCCAATGGAAACCGCGAGGCATTCCCTGCGATTTTGCTGCGGAATATTACCGGTTTAATTTTTCGATACCTTGCGGCACTGCTACGGGGAGTATAATTTTATTATGCATAAATATATGTAGAAAAAAATATAAAAAGGATAATTATTATGGTAATTAAAAAGACACATGTATTATTTTTTTTAATTCTCTTCTTTCTGATCACAGTAGCAACAGCGTGTTCTGACTCTTCCGGTTCATCCGATGACAGCAAACTCCCGGATATTACGGCTCCCTCCTGGAATACAGGTTATCCTGAATCTGTTATCATGGATGACAGGCTGTATTTTAAAGCGGATATCGATGAAAACGGACACGTATACTGTGTCCTTCTGCCTGATAATGATCCCGCACCATCGCCTCAGCAGATAGTTGACGGGCTGGACGCCGGAGACACGGCCGCTCCCTGGCATGCTGATTCGGAAGTAAGTACCGGCAAACCGGAAACCTTTATTTTCTCCAATCTTGGCTACTCAACGGATTACGATCTTTACTGTATTGCCGAGGATTCGCTTCTTAACAGGCAGGCATCAGCTCTGAAGCTTGACATCTCTGTCAGTGAAAGAAATACCATATTTGTATCCGAGAATGAAGGCGACGATTCAAACACAGGGACAATATATCTTCCGAAAGCCACAATTACAGCAGGTATTTCCTCGGCAGCCGCTCTTTTCTCTTCAGAAAAAAATGTCTGTGTTTCGAGTGGCACATACGATGAAAGCATCACTTTAAGCGGCGGGATATCGCTGTTCGGCGGATACAGCAATACCGACTGGAGCGACAGGGATATTGAACATCGCGGCAACCCGTCATATTCCACTTGTATTTCCGGCATCTGGGAAGAGAATTCCGGCCTCGACATAGAAGGAACAAATCCCGGTTCAGGTGACTGGATCGTTGAGGGATTCACTATCCAGAGTGGTAATCCCGACTACTCAATCGGAATACACTGCATTGCGGGCAGCATTGTCAATATCCGCCACAATACGATAAGGGGAGGATACGGGGAAAACGATTCAATCGGAATTTATCTTAACGAAGACGGAACCGCGGAGATCTCGGACAATACAATCTACGGAGGATATTCATCGGGAAGCACCTCCAACGGCATTTTTATTGAAAACACCGCGAGCCAGATAATCAGGGATAACCGGATCGACGGAGGAGGCGGAGACTCAGCATCATACGGGATCAGAACAAGAACCTTTCCTGTAAACAGCAATACGCTTATTATCAACAATCAAATATATGGAGGCGGTTCAGGTACTTCTGTCGGAATATCAATGAGTCATTTGCAGGACAATACAAATTCCATGCCGCTTATTTTCGGGAACTCCATTGACGGAGGCTGGGATGATGACAACGTCATAATAACATTATCGATAGCTATATACATAACCGGATTAGGTGATACAAGGACAATTGAACCTGTTATTTGCAATAATATACTCAGGTCAGGGACCGGGGATGAATCTTACTGTCTCAGATTAAGGGACATAGATAATCACGCCTACATTCTTAACAATACTTTTCACCTTACAGCTTCCTCGTCAAAAGGAATTGTTCTTGAGGGAAGTACAAACCGTGAAACTGCGGCCTCTGTTATAAATAATATTTTATTCAGCGGAAGCGACGCGATAACAGAAAACAGTAATACTTCCTGCGAAGAAATACAGAATAATGTATTTTACGAAACAGAATGCCTGTTCGCCTATGGATCGGGCGACATTACGGATATTGCTGTTTTAAACGGGTTGCGGCCGAATTTCTCCGGCAATGTATCCGTAAAACCGGGATTCAACAGTGAATACAATCTCTCGGATTCGTCCCCGTCTTCCGTTACACAGGGCGGACTCGATCTGTCGTCATACCCGTATCCCTACTTTCAGGAAAATTCTTCAGGAGAAAAGATTGATAAAGCCGGAACCGTGAGGACAGCGCCATGGTCAATCGGTGCATTTGAGAGGGATTAGCCTCAGAGCGAATCGCGAACCTCTCCTTCGAACTGGAGACTGTATAATATAATTTTAATAAAATATTATTTAAGGTGAAATATTATGAATAAAATAAGGTTTTGGTTTTTACTATTGTCTTTAACGGTCTTTTTTACAGCCTGCGGCGGAGGCGGTAGTGGGAGCAGCGGGAGCAGTGGGAGCAGTGGGGGCGGAGAACAAGATCACTTATCCTCAGTCGAACTGCCCCATACAGGCCAAATATTAAGTTATGAAGCGGGGGACGACGGCGATCTGCAAATGGG
>JAFGDQ010000083.1 GCA_016932015.1 Spirochaetota bacterium
ATATAATTAAAAATAATTTTAATATCAATATAACTTTATTTTATTTTAACATATTATAAATCATAATTATTTATATATATAACTATATAAATAATTAAACGAATAATTTATTACTGACAATATTCAGAACCTATTTATTTGCTGAAAAATCATAACAAACAACCGGACTATCACGACCAATAAAATTTTCCTGAAAACATTATTAATAGGCAAAAAATATTTACTCATACTTGACTAAGTGAAACAATATAATTAGATTCAATTCGAAAGTTGTAAAATTTAGAATCTATAAAATTATAATATGGATATAAAAGAACTCGCAAAAATAATGAAAGCCCTCTCTAATGAAAACAGGCTTGAACTGTTCATTGAAATTCTGAAAAAGCAGGAAACATGCTTTGAAACAGAAGATCACGAGTGCTTTATAACCGACATCATGAAATCCATGAATATTGGAGCTCCTACAGTTTCACATCATATTAAGGAACTTACAAACGCGGGCCTGGTGATTACAGAAAGAAAAGGAAAATTTCTTTCCGCCAGAATTAACAATGAGACAATGCAGGAAGCTATTAATCTGTTTCAGCTTAAATCATAAATATTTTTTATTTTTAATTTCGATAATTGTCAAATTTCGTAATTTTATAACAAACGGAAAATATAAATGACCATTGCAAATACTAAAGTTAATTATGAAAAACTTATAATTAAAAGATATTCATGCAGATCATACAGCAAAACCGCATTATCAGAATCGGATATTAAAGCCATTGAAGAAATAATATCGCAGAATCTGAAAGGACCTTTTGGATCAAAGGTTCGTTTTAAATTAAACGCAGCAGTGCCCGGAAACAGCAAATCCCTGAAGGACCTCGGCACTTACGGGATTATCAAAAATCCTGCTGCCTTTATTACAGGAGCTGTAAACACCTCAGACATGGCCTTGCTTGACTTCGGTTATTTAATGGAAAAAATAATTCTTGAATTAACTTCAATGGACATAGGTACATGCTGGCTTGGCGGTACTTTTAAAAAAAGCAGTTTTACTTCACAGATTGAACTTAGAGAAGACGAAAGCATTCCCGCAGTAATATCTCTCGGCTATATAGCGGAAAAAGAAACAGCTACAGACAGAATGGCGGGTTATTAAATCAGGCGGCACTAATAAATTTTTCTTTTATATAAAAAGATCAAACATGAATAATTTAGCAAGCAGGCTTTTAAAATTATCTGATCTCCCTAAAATTGATATTGGAATAGGAATGAGCCATTTTGAACTGACTGCAAGAGAAAACAATTTTTCAGGTTACTGGAGTATTGAGCCCGAATCCTCAATAAAAGTACCAAAGTGGGATTATATTACAACATGGACTGGAGCTTGATATGATATCACGGAAAATTTTTCTTATTAAAAGCATTATATCAATCGCAGCATTAACAGTCATAGGAAAAGCAATGGGAAAAACAGTCAAAGCAGGAAGTACAATTAAAAGTTTAAAAGCGCGGACAGCTCTTGTTGTCTGGTACAGCCAGACCGGTCATACAGAACGAGTTGGAAAAGCTGTTGCAGCAGCATGGAAGAAAGCGGGACTTAAAGTCGATTACGGCGATTACAGAGATATCGATAAAAATTCGTTAAGCAAGTATGATATAATTGCCGCAGGTTCTCCAGTATACTATTACGAGGTACCGGAAAACTTCAGCGAGTGGCTTTCCGCCATACCATACATTAACGGAAAACCAGTTGCAGCATACGTTACATTCGGAGGCGAAGGAGGCAACCAGTTTAATACAGCATGCGAACTGGCAAACCTTCTAGCTGACAAGGGAGGTGTTCCACTTGGTACCGCAGAATTCAGCTGTATGTCTGCATACGCTTTTACATGGTCATCCGGTAATGTTGACCGAATCCTTAAATACAGCGACAGGCCGAACAAGAACACTTACAAAGCGGCCGGAGATTTTGCCATAAAAATGCTGGCAAATGTTGAGCAGGGAAATACCGCTGACATTTCAGGAAATTTCGATTTACGAAATGTTATAAAAGGAAGTCCCTCTATTCTTATATCAAAACTACTGATTACCGGCCATAAAGTAAACACTGACAAATGTATCAGCTGCGGCAAATGCGAAAGAGCCTGTACAGTAAATGCCATCAATTCTGCTAAGGGAACAGTAGATACAGGCAAATGTATAGTATGCCTGGGATGCATAAACAACTGCCCTACCGGAGCAGTTGAAATGAAATTTTTAGGGAAGCAGGTTTACGGTTACAGGGAATTCCTTAAAAAAAATAACATAATCAGGGTAGAACCGGAAGTCTGAATTTAAAAATTTATACTATTTTTGATAAAGGCTTTTCTTTTGACCTGCCATAGTACAGCCTGTAGAGTTAGTACAAGTATGTCCGCGTACGGCTATTCACCGGATGACTTTTTTAAAGATCACTTTGCAGAGGTCATAACAAGCAAAGATAATATACGTTATCTTTTTCCGCATTACTATAAGAACAGTTAACAAATTTCAAATTTATAGGCAGGTAAAGTTCGATACCAGCATACAGAGTCCCGCCAGGAACTATACATTATAAAAAGCAACACTCAACAATAGTCCCGCAGAAAAATAATTATAAAAGTTAGTCCAGCTCCTTCCGCAATTGAGCTATAAATTTTGTTGTAAAAGTCATTCTGCTTTTCGCCAGTTCTTTTCCGGCAGGCGTATAGAAATCCATTTTATTAAGATATTCATTCTCAAATAAATCCAGAGTCTCATCAATATGCAGGCCCTTTACACCGCCAGTTGTAAATACTTTGGCTATTCCAAATGCACCAAGTATTTCAAGATTGTTCGCATCATGGACAATTTTTTCTTCAACAGTTTCAGGAGTTTCCAGATGCCTGTTTAAACTCTTTATTCCCTCTTCTATTTCGTCATCAGTCCATTCAAGGCTTTTCAAAAATTTATCCACGGTTTTTCTGAAATTCACATTAGATGACAATGGTTCAATTAAACCGTGAAAACATGCCAGAAAATATAATCTTTCAAGCCGGATCTCTTCAGATATATCTCTGGATAACAATTTCAGGTGATCAGTTATTCTTTCAATATGTTTAAAATCATGTCCAGGATCTTTTTCCGTATAGAAAGGTTTTACAAAATCCTTATATGAGTCAACCTGAGCATTTACTTTTTTCATTTAACACCTATACGGGATATTACTTTTTTTAGAGAAAGTAAAACATAATCCCTGTTAAGAATAAATACAATAAAAGGATTTTTCAAGAATAAATTTAACTAATTAATTTCAGCTAACGCAAAATATGCCCTGTTCAAACATCATTGAGAATAAACAATTTGCCTGAAAATAATTAATATTAGAAAATGATCAATATATGTAGGGGCAATTCATGAATTGTCCCTACATTTCATTATCCAATCAGCAAAATCAAATTATCTCATTCATCTCAAGATATTCATTAACCGAACAAATCCCGTTTTCAACCCTTACTGCGTTTATTCCCGCTTCCATTGCTCCTGTCACATTTATTTCATTATCATCAAAAAATAATATCTCCTCGGGTTTCACGCCGGTGGATTCAATAACATTTAAATATGTCTCAACATCCGGTTTAAGAAAGGAAGTCAGATGGGACGGAAAATTATAATCAAAATGATGTATTAAATCCATTTCATCGTTAAATCGTTTCCAGTGCAGCTCATTTGTGTTACTTAAACTTCCAATCTTTAATTTTGATTTTATTTTCAGAAGCAGCTCATCAGCACCAGGATATTTCCCGCCAGGCCAGTGTGTAAATTCATTTAAATAGTCTGAAGGATGTATGTCCATGCCGAATTCCGCGACTACCTGCCCTGCAAATATTTCCGGATTTATTTTTCCGGATTCAAAAGCGCGTACAGACGGAGACTTAAGCCATTTTTCCCATAATTCCTGAACAGAATACTTATTCATGGTAAGATCAATAACGCGCTGAACACCTGTTAACTCAATAAGTACGCCGCCTAAATCGAATAAAATAATTTTTAAATCTTTCATTTTTATTTCAAAAATCCTTTCTGCCGGTATCTCCGGCAGTATATCTTTTCCAGTATTTCACAAGAGATGTATATACAAAATAATTATTTATAATTTTAAGCCTGATTCTCAGAAAAAAAATTCCGGGATCTTCCTATCCGCCTGCTAATTTAACCGTATAACCCAGTTTTGTTAACTCCTGTTTAAGCAGTTCCCGATGGTTACCCTGTATCTCAATATTGCCTGATTTTACAGTACCTCCTGTTCCGCATTTCTGTTTTAGCTGCCTTGCCAGATCCTTAAGCTCATTCTCATTAAGAGAAAGCCCGATGATTATTGATACGCCTGCCCCCTTGCGGCCTTTTGTCTGTCTGCCGATTCTGACAATGCCGTCTTCAGGAAGCCTCGAAATGCTCTTGATGCAGATGCATTTTTTAACCGGATTACCGCATGAATGACAGATCTCTCCGAATTCTGAAGAGTAAACCAGACCTTTATTTTTATTTAATTTCATATAACGTTTGGACCTTCCGGGAAACAAAATTTTAAGGACATTTTTGATATTTTTTACAGTTTCTTCAGGATTTTTCCCTGCCCTGTCGGGCGGGAGGGATTGCTGACAAATTATAAAAAAATAATTAATATGAGAACACAAGGCTGCTTTTTAATAATCTTTTATATGTTTTTATAAGATGTCTGTTTGTATTATTCTTGATTACAATACCGGCTATTGCCTCCCACAGAAAAACCCACGACCCGATTGACAGACCTTCAAGAATAGTCTTAAAAAAAATTGCTCCGGTTTTAATATTAAGCACCTCTATACTGAATGTTGTTACAGTTAATATTGTAAAAATAAATACATACAATATGGACGCCTTAATCACTTTTAAACTGTTCATTTTGTGAATTGCCAATTCGTAAAGAAAAAAATTTTGTATTCCCTTGCGGGTTCTTTCTTCAAGATCAATATTCCTCTGTTCATTCTTTATTTGAAATTCTATCTTAATATTATCAGAGAGAGGAATATCGTTCGAACATTCTTCAATGTAATTAATCACATTCTGATTGATATCTCTTTTTCTTATAGGATAATTATCCAGTTTATTAAAAATATCAAGATATTTGTCAGGCGATATTCTGATGACATAGGTTTGATCAGACACATCAAAGTCATATAAATGATGAATTCTTTTTTTCATAGGAATAACAGAAAATTAGAAAGTAATGTCAGGAAGTGCACTCAGCCTCATTACTTATATTGAATAATTGTAATTCTTCTCCTATCATGATTCAAGAGGCTCAATGTTTGCACCCAGCCGTTTATACGTTTTGTCTATTTCCGGATACCTTCTCTTCAGAATATTTGTTCCGTGAAGTATAGTTGTTTCATTGTCTGCAAGCGCGGCAAGAAAGATCGCCTTTGTTCCCTGAATGATCCCGGGTGAACCGACCTCGCCCCCCTTGTACTTCACAGGAGAATCCATAACAATTATTCTCTGCGGGTCAGACATGTATATTTCAGCACCCATGTAGGTAAGTTCTCTTACAAAATCAAAACCCGATTCATACATCCAGTTCTGAAAAAGTATACGGCCTTTTGCCTTGGTTGCAAGTGTGACCATTACAGGCAGAACATCCACAGGAAAACCGGGCCACGGCCTTGTTACAAATTTGGGAAGATCTTTTCCCGCCAGAGGAAATTCAGTTGTATTAATGCACAAGTCACATGTCCCGTCAGCGATAATATTATTTCCGTCTCTGACAACAGACATTCCAAAAAGTTTAAACCACTTGATTATTCCATCAACAATTAAAGGTATATTGCTGTCTGAAATCGTAATTGTGCCTTTGGTGACCGCAGCAGCAACAATATAACCTGCAATATCTACAAAATCCGGAGATGCTTCAAAGGTGCATTCTTTAAGAGCTGTTGTTCCTTTAATAAACAGGTGATTTGAGCCAATACCCTCAATTTTCGCTCCCATGGTAACCAGAGCATTCAGCACATCGCAGACATGCGGTTCACATGCTGCATCAACAATCTCGATTTCCCCGTCAACAGCTGCCGCATATGCGGCCACATTGAGTGTAGCTGTAACACTGGCTTCCAGCAGCCATACCTTTGCCTTCCTTAAATAATCCGGCGGCCGTTTAAATATCACAGAATCTTCTGAAAAATCCACATGTATGCCGAGTTCCCTGAAAGCATTAACGTGACTGGAAATTGAACGCATACCTAGCTGGCAGCCTCCGGGCAACGGCAGTACTGCCTGATCAAATCTGGCAAGAAGAGGCCCTGTCAGGGAAAAAACACCGCGGAACTTCCTCCCTATTTCCGGTGGAATATCGAAAGAATAAATCTCTGAACAATCAACAGTTGTTGTCTTGTTATTTATTTCTATTGTTGCTCCGCAGCTTTCAAAAATTTCCAGAAAATAACTGACATCAGAGGTTTTCGGGAGATCTACAAATTTAATTCCGCCATCGCTTAATACAGAAACCGGCAGCGCTCCTAATATTGAATTTTTATTGGGAATTGGGGTGACCTGACCTTTTAACGGAATTCCGCCTGTTATTTTATAAGTACCATTCATATTTTATCTTTCTTTAATATTATTTAGATTCAGATTTATTTTTAATTTTACAAAAATATAATTTTCTATCTTTCAATTATAGTTTATACAGGACAATTCAGTTTATTTAAATTAAAAATAGCAATCAACTTTATTTTTACCGGCAAAAAACAGACAAAAATTGATAAATAGTCATTAATTATTTCCAATACCGTTATAATAAAATGAGCCGGAATTCCGTATTACGGTATAAAAATTTTTTTACATTTTTTATTTTTTTCATAAAAATATACAATTTTTTTTATATATTTAACTGGTGTACTTGCTTTCAGGTAAAGTTTTTAAAAATATTACACAGTTTAGATTATGTTAATCCGAACTAAGCTTGCTGCTCATATAGATAAACCGCCTGCAAAGCAATAATAAAAAAACAATTCAGCACTATAAGAAATCGCAGTTAAAGCAGAAAGACGATACTGAAAAATTAAAGCTGTACCGAATATTACTGTATTCCTGCCGGTGATTATAAGTTCATCATAATCGGAATATTATTTACCATGTTGTTAATAAATAACAATAATTAAATATAACTCTGAAGAGATAACATGAACGCGACACAAAAACACACACGTATTTTTAAATCACCTGATTATTTGACATCAATAAAAAATAATCAGGCTGTTTCAATGCAGTTTGACATCTTTTCGCATGATGCTGAAGCTGCTTTCATAAAAATTATTCACCGTCTTGTTGAAAAACATGACATTCTGTATTTAAAGGAAATGCTTGTAACCGTTATAAGGGAAATCATTACAAATGCGGTTAAAGCAAATGCAAAAAGACTGTATTTCAAAATGATAAACCTTGATATACTGAAAACAGAAGACTACAGAACAGGAATGGAGACCTTTAAAAAAGATGTCTATGCAAGCGAAGCGGATTATTTAGATAAATTAAAAAATGAAAACCTTTTTGTTAAAATCATTTTTAAAAATTTTAACGACAGCATTCAAATCAGCGTTGTAAACAATTCCCCCATACTGGAAGTAGAAAGAAAAAAAATAGAATGGCGAATTAAAAAAGCATATTCCTATAATGAATTATCCGATGCATTCGATGACGTAATGGATGATTCAGAAGGCACAGGTTTAGGCCTGATACTCGCTTTAATGCTGTGCAAAAATGCAGGATTCCCCAGAGAGGTTTTTCGAATAAGATGCAAAGACAGTATTACTATTGCTACAATCAGTATTCCCCTGAACGCTGATAACAGTAGACATGATTCAAGAATTGCAAACAAAGTACTGAAAGAACTGGACAAACTTCCTTCATTCCCTGAAAACATCAGGGAAATACAGAGAATTTGTTCCGATTCCCATTCAACGTTTAAACAAATATCCGACAGCATTAAAAACAATCCCGAGCTGGAATCTTTACTTCTTAAGGTTGCAAATTCCCTGGGAATCGCAAGCTTTAACCAAACCGGTAATCTGGAAGATGCTGTTAAACTGCTCGGAATTAAAACAATTAACTCCATGCTCGTAGCAAGCGGAGTGAAGCAGATATTTAATTCACGATACAAAAAACGCGAAGATATATGGCAGAAATCATATAAAGCCGCGTATTATGCGCAGAAAATGGCAATACAGACAAAACAGACAAAATATTTTGACCTGGTATATCAGTCTGCGCTTCTGGCTGATATAGGGAAAATGATTCTGCTCTCTGTTGAACAAAACAGCATGAACAAAATGAAAGAAGTCGCGAATTCCAGAATTACAGCAAATACCAGTTTACTGGAGGAAATCAGCCTGGGTATTAGTCATGCTACTTTAGGAGCACTTATATGCGAGAAATGGAAATTCAGTGAACCGTTGATTAATCTGATAAAATACCATAACAGGCCTCATGTAGTGCCTGAAAAATATAAGTCCCTTGCTTATCTGATATACCTTGCTTATTCATTGATTGCTATTGAGAATAAAAAACTCAGATTTGAAATACTCGATGAAGATGTTCTCAATTTTTACAACATTAATAATAAAGAAAAATTTGAACTTCTTCACAGAACTTTAAAAAAATCATATCAAACACAGTATATTACGGTATAAAACCGGAACATTCCCTTCTTTATGCCCAGATAATAGCTGCCTCATAATTAATTCAGCACAGGCCTTGGATAAAGATTTGCCCTTTCGGTTATTTCCGGCACCCTGTGCTCCAACCCAATTGCCATTATATGAACACCTGATACGCCCTCTATGGAACGAAGCTCTTCTATTGATTCACACAGGATTGTCATGCCTTCATCCTCCACTTTATCTCCCGGTACTCCTTTCAGGCGGTTTATAAGTCTGTCCGATATTGTTATTCCAGGAACCTTTGTCTGGAGGAACTGCGCCATTTTTACTGTTTTTAGCGGAATAAGGCCTCCCATTATCCTGCAGCGTTTATCAAGGCCCATATCACAAACTATCCTCATCCATTTTCTGAATCCCTTTATATCGTAAATTGCCTGGGTCTGTATAAAATCGGCTCCGGCGTCTATTTTCTTTTTCAGATGGAGGGCACGAAACTCTACAGGCGGAACAAAAGGATTTGCCGCAGCTCCTATAAACATAGGTATCTCGCCTTCAATAGGCTTATCATCTCCCAGCATCTTCCTTTCATCCCGCAGTCGCTTAACCATTCCAACTAACTGTATTGAATCTATATCAAAAACCTTTTTGGAATTTTTCTGATCCCCGAAACTCTGATGATCCCCTGAGATCGAAAGCATGTTCCTTATTCCAAGAGCGGATGCCCCGAAAATATCGCTCTGCATTGCGATCCTGTTGCGGTCGCGGCATGTCATCTGCATGACCGGCTCGATTCCCATTTGAATGAGGATAGTTGCAACGGAAATACTGGACATGCGGACCATAGCTGTCTGGCAATCTGTTACATTTACGGCATCAGTTCGTCCCCTGACGTATTCCGCTTTCTTTTTTATAGCTGATATATCTGAACCTCTCGGAGAGCCTATTTCAGTTGTAACTGCGAAATGGCCCGCAGAAAGGACTTTCTCAAGATTACTTCCCGACTTCATTATTTCTTTTCCTCCTTCATATACCTGCTTTCGTATCCCTGCTGTACCAGGATCCCGGGACCTTTATCTATCCATTCCATTGGCTCATGTATATTCAGGATATTATCAAGCCTGTTCTGCGCTTTAAGACGTTCATATATTTTATTCCAGGCACACGGTATGTCCCTTGACACTTCGCAGCTGCCATCCAGACATGTGCCTCCGCACGGGCCGTTAAGAAGACTCTTTGAGCAGCACGTTATGGGGCATATTCCCCCCGTATAACCAAGCTTGCAGTCCCCGCATGTTCTGCAATTCTGCTGATAGAGCCCTACGTCAAGGTCCTTTCCCACGAACATAGTATTGAGTCCCGGAAACACCGGTTTTGATTCATATGTCTCAGCCAGCAATTGAGCACCGACTCCGCATGCCATTGATATCATGCAATCACATTCACTGACAAGATCGGATATATCTCCTGTATATTCTTCATTGCACTGTCTCTCAGTGACTACTACTGAGAACACGGCCTTTCCGCCTTCTTTCATAAAACAATCCGAGAGTTCCTTATTAAGTAAAATTGTCTCCCGCATCCCCCCCGCAAGACATACTGATGTGCAGCCGCCGCAGCCTACGCTCAGGATACTGGAGTACCCCTTCACCATATTATATATCTCTTCAAGCGGTTTTCGCTCAGCTTTTATCATAATTCCTCTCTGTTATTATTTTTTTATAAACAATAAATATAAATATTGAAAATTCCTGTTTATTGAGAAAAATATATATCTTTTATATAATACAGATTCCCTATTTACCGGCAGCTCTTTTCACATGGCATTCCCCGCACGTTCCTGGCCCTGCCTTTTTTCCCGCTTTTGCATACTTATCATGGCAGGCTATACATTGTTTATGATAAGCCTGTCTGAGATCTGATTGTGATTTATGGCAGTAGGAACACTTAATTGATTTTCCGCCCTCAATTAAATAATCAGGATCAAGAACATTCTTTCCAAGAAAAAAGATATGATGGCAATCCGTACAGGAGACTTCATCCATATATTGATGCTTAAAATGTGAAAAATGGACAAGCGGCCGTGTATGCTTCTTAAACACACCGACATTATTTATTATCATTTCATCGGACTGAGCTGAAAGAAATAAAGGCATAACCCCGATAATTATAAAGGCTGTTATATACAGGATTTTTATATTCATTTATTCTTACTTTCTCCTGTATCATATGTTCTGAATATGCCTTTTTCCCTGCAAATACTGCGGGCACTTGCAATAAGCATGGGAATATCAATTCCGACAGGACAGTAACAGCGTGTACATAATACGCATTTTTCCCAAATCAGCTCTCTGATTTCATCATATTCCTTTTCTGAAACCCGGCCTTTCTTTTTATAAAGCCTGCCAATTGAATTTATAGCCTTGTATGAAGGAGTATATGTCGGGTCATGCCTGCTGCTTTGATACAGGAAGCAGCTTTCAGAACATATTGAACAGTGAACACAGACTTTAAGAGAAAGCTTTATCATTCCCTTCTTTTTATTTATTATTCTGCGTATTCTGACTTCAGTTGTTTTATCTGAATTTTTCATTAGTTTCTTTTCTTTCACTATTGTGTTTATTCATGTTACGAACATAATAATCTGAAGATTAACAAAGATAGAATAAAATTATTATTAAATTATGAAATAAGATCATTTTACTTCCATTTCCTGTTTCCGGGATGCCAGCTGTACTCATTTCCAATGAAGAAACGTGAAAAAATCAAAAACGGCATATGACCAATGGCAGTAAATGGAACAGCCATAATTGCAATTTCACCAATAGCCATATGAAGGAGAAGTACTGTTTTATAATAAAAAAACTGATGATATGCTGCAAACCCTGTAACAAATGGAGCCAGCACAATCAACAAAACGAAATAGTCTCTTACTGTTGTCAATAACCGTACACGGGAAACAAATATGCGCCTGAAAAGAAAAAATATTATAACAGCCATGATTACAATGGTAAGTTTATCCATAACCGGACCCGGAAAAAAGAAAAGGCTGATTCCCATTTCCTGATTTGCAAGAATATTATGGGATGGAAGAAAGACCGGTGTGATAAAAAGCAGAATATGAAAAACAAGACTTATTGTACTTATAACAGGATGAGAGGAAAATATAGTTCGTCTGAATTTGAGCTTTAATGACACAAGCAGCCGACCCGCGACTGACTTATTTTTGTAAAGCAATGCTCTGTTATTTTTCTTAGCCGAAAATACTGCAATTTTCTTTCGTTTAATTTTATAAGTAAGTTGTACAAACTCTGTTACACGGTATATACATCCGAGTGTGAATACAATTACAGTTAATAAAAATGCAGGTCCACGCAAAAAAGTATAAATATCTGCTCCGGAAAAATTCATAAGTTTCAGTTCCTTTAAATCATTCCTGCCGTTATAACATCATTAATATTTATTATCAAGTTTATAATATCATAAACGACTGCAGATCACTATTATTTTTTTTAAAAACTGCAGCTCACGCCCGTGCTTCTCCCACGTCCCTGCTTTCTGCGCGCCTTATCTGCTGCTGTGCGATCTGCTGCCGGACGATGGCGCGTAATGTATGCGGTGCGGGCCGCGAAATATGGACGCTTTGTTTGGAAAGGACGGGTGTTTTCTATGGATGTCTGCATCATGGCAGCTTGCTGTCTTACTTCTGAATCGAAAGTGCGAACATGCAATATTAAATTTGACCAATAATCTGTAAATCCAGTTTCAGAATAACAAAGTCTGAAAATGACCTGTGTTAAGGTTGAAAATATTCCAGGTTTATTATTACATTAAAACCTTTTTAAAAATTTTAACAGCTTCTTCTCCTGGACGTCGATAAGGATCAGGTCCTACTAAATAATTAGCAAGATATAAGTTAAGTCTTAATAAATCATTATTATCTGGCGACCCGAACCAGGCATATGCTCCATTAGTCAGATCATTCATATTTCCAAGTAATTTTCGATTATTTGTACGTCCGAATTTAATATTTTTAAGTTGTTCTAACTCAGAATTTATTAATTGTTCAGGTATGCCAATAGCTTCCAGTAGTCTTCGAAGTTCTACAATAAATCTTGAAATTAAAGTCGAAATTTCTTTCATTGGAATTACTACAGACAAAACGGTACGTTCATTCGTAAATATTGCATATTGTTTACGGCTGATATTAAAATAATTAGCGAACCATGGACCAAGTAAATTAGTAGATATATTTTCATCCTCTAATTCAGATACGCGAAGCCGTGTTAATAATTTTTTTGTACAACGTAAATTTATCATTTTTTATAAAATTATGTATTCTGATAATTTTATTCAAAAATATATTATTCTTGAATACTCAGCATCTGTATAGAACTTATTATGAAATATTACAAATTATTGTTTATAATTCCGGGACACCTGATGGGATAAGACATACAAAAGTTAACATTTCCCGTCCAGTGTTCTTTATCTGGTGCTCTTCATTTGGTGGAATAAAGACGACGCTTCCCGCTCTAATAGAGTGCCATTTCCCTTCATTATAGACTTCTCCTTCTCCCGAATGATAAAATATCTCATGTTCCCAGTTGTGTGAATGACGAGGAGTATGTCCATCTGGTGAGATTTCAAAAATCCGCATACAGAAATTATTTGCTCCATCATTTTTACCAACAAGAACACGGGCAGAAACGCCTTTTATTTCTCCTTTATCAAAATGTGTTGGTTTAATATCTGTATAGTGTACTTTTTTCATTTATATCCTCTTAATATTTTTTAAGTAATGTATCGGCTAATTTCAGGATTGATTTTATATTTCAGCAGATGATTTTCAAAATTTAGATTGTATTATAATAATCGCAAGATATTTTTTTTCTCTGAACGCCCGTGCTTCTCCCCCGTCCCTGCTTTGAGTTCGTCTTATCTGCTGCTGTACGATCTGCTGCCGGGCGTTGGTGCGTAACTGATGCGATGCGGGCCGCGCAATATGGACGCTTTGCCTGGAAAGGACGGTTGTTTGCTATGGACGACTGCATCATTGCTGTTCGTCCATTTGCTTTTGGATTATCCTTATACAAACACTATTATTTTGTAAAAGGGGCAATTC
>JAFGDQ010000084.1 GCA_016932015.1 Spirochaetota bacterium
TTATAGTATTTCTATTTAAAGAAATCCGAATAATATAATCATTAAAAAAAACAAGATTTATTTGCTAATTACGGAAAAAAATTTCGACGTGCTATAAAAAATTTAGTATATTCTAATGAAATACATTAACTTATGCAAATTAGTTAAGACATACTAATCGAAATCATTTTTATTTTCATAAAAAATGTATGGTTTTGTACCGCGTAATAAAAAATAAAGACTATTTACAAAATCGTGGTTTCTGTCATTTTTTAAATATTCAAATTGAATTTTTTGTTTTTCCGGGGAGGATGTTTATTTAGTAATGAAGAAAATACTTATTCTATCACCAATTTTTATTTTGTTTCTGGTTATTGTAATACTTACAGTTTTTACCTTCCGCACAGGTCCTTTAATTGATTCAATAAAAGACAGATATGCTGCTGAATTCAAATACGTACCTGATTCTGCATGGAAGATCAACATTAATAATGAATACAGAATAACGGCTGAAATTCTTGAACGGGACAGGAATTTTCTTGTTAACTGGTTTTCCAATCCTGAATTATTAAAAAAGAATCTTGATGATGAAAGATTTAAAAAAAATCATCAGGAAAACACCACAAATCAAAATCTTATTATCATGCAGGCATTAAAAGAAAAGTTTCTGGATAAAGAGGAATTTGATACCTTTATATGGATCACAATTCGGGATGCAATTGTTCAGTATTATTTAACAAAAAAATTAAAAGAAAAAAATTCTGATATTCTGAAGATAGAGCCGGATGACAGTGAAATTGATGAAATTTATAAGAAATATGATAAGGGATTTTCAACGCTTGGATTATCCGGTGAAAAAGCGAAATTACAGCTTAAGCAATCAATTATGAACCAGAGAAGAACTATTGAGCTGAAAAAGTTCGAGCAGAGTATTCTGGATGATTTGAAACTAAATAACAGCATTAAATTTGCAAAATAACTCAGATGAGGTGTTCAAAGTATATGCTGATATTAAAAAAAATATTCAACTTAACTATAATGACAGTGATTACAGTATCTGGATTATTTTCTTTTTCTTCCTGTAAAGACCAAAATAAAAATAATGAAGAAGCATATAATTTTTATCTAAAAGGAAAAGAAGCGTATCAGAATCAGGATCTTGATCATGCTGCCAGGCTTTTCTCGGAAGCAGCAGATAAAAACAGCAATCTGCTTAATGCAAAAGTAATGCTCGCAAAGATTTATTATCACAAGACCGATTTTTCCAATGCCTTGTCTGTTTTGAATGAAATTTTGAAAAATGATGAGGACCATATCAATAGCCTGTACTGGAAATCAAGAATTCTTATTGTTGATTCCGGAAATAATGCTGAAACAGCAAAAAAAAATGAATCTGAAGCGATTAAGTCGCTGAACAGAGTTCTTGAACTGGACTCTTATCACATACCTGCAAGGCTTTTACTGGCTTTAATATATGAAAAGAATAAACTATATAAAGAAGCTATATTTGAATACAAATCCGCATTAAATGAACAGGAAGTTCTTGTCAATGCAAGGGCTAATCTTTCAATTTTATATAACCGCCTTGGTCTTAAAGAAAAATCCAAAAAAGAAATGGAGATCGCAATAAGGATCGCTGATTCCGCAAAAATTGAAAACAGGAACCTGCTGACGTTAAAGGAGGAAATCAAATAATGATAAATTGCAACAGAAAACTGCCGCTTACAGGCCTTTTATTTATCATAGCTTTATCCTGTGCCAGCAAGGATATATATATAAATAAAAGCGATATTAGAAATGTAAAAAAAATACTTATCGCTGACTTTGAAAAAAGATTTATGAAATATGACCCATATATTGCAGAAAATTTCAGAGATGCCATTCGTTTTGAATTTATAAAGCTGGGCTTTAAAGTAGAATCTCTTCCACTTATAGCGGAAACCTCTGAAAGTGATAACGATATTAAAAACTCCACAGAAAAGAATGTAACAAAAAAAACCGCAGGAAAATTTATAAACGATTCAAAATCGGACCTTATTATTTACGGAGTAATATCGGAAAAAGATTATGGAGATGCGATTGATACCGACATCAGTACCTCTATTGTTCTGCATCTTTATAATAAATACGGGAAAAAGATTGGAGAAGCAAGATATATCTGTTCTGATACTCTTGAAGACGCAATGGTAATAAAAAAAATATCATCAAATCTTGCTTCAATGATCATTGAAAATCTGGACTGATATGTAATTGATTATTTCATTGATTGCAGTGCTGAAAATTATGCGCAGTATGTATATAACAAAAATTCTATGTTTATTTTTAGTTTTTTTATTATTGAGTATAGAGCTTTATTCTAAAACGAAAGTAAACATTGAAAAAAGAAAAATAAAACCCTACCTTGAGGAAATTGAACCCGATGCGATTCGAATGAATCTTGAGAATGCTTTGTCAATTGGGATAACAAATAATTTTGAGCTGAAAGCTATTAAATCACAAAAAACACTGTACTCATTAGCAATTGATGAGAGCTGGAGAAATTTATTTCCGACACTCACTTTGGCGTATATGCAAATGGAAGAATCGAGCAAAAGAGAAACTGATTCAAGGCAGCATATTTTCAGTGTAGATTCAGAGATTCTTATTTATGACGGCGGAAAAAAGAAACTGGCTTATGATGTTTCCAAATTAAAAGCTCTTCTTGCAAGAAACGACTATAGGATTGCACTGAATCAGCTTATAATGGAAATATATAATATTTTTTTTGAAGTCTTATTGTTGAGAGATTCTATTTCAGTATATGAAAAAACACTTGAGAACGGCTGGACCCAGCTGGATTTTATTGGCAAAGAATTATCGCTTGGAGAAGCTACAAGATTTGAAGTAATAGAGATCGAAACAAAGGTTAAGGAAATTGAACTGAACCTTGAAAAAACAAAGAATGATTATGAGACCGCTCTGAATAAATTGAAGCTTGTATTAAAAGTCAGTTGGCGGTATCCTGTTTTACCTTCAGGTGATATTGATAATAGTTTTATCATTAAACCCATAGATGATAAATTTACATTCGACTACCTGGTGGATATAGCGATAAAAAACCGTAAAGAAATTGAGAGTGCAGATATTGAACATTCCATAAGTAAAAGAACATATATGATTAATAAGCTATATTATTTTCCACAATTTTCGTTCGGACTGAATTATTCACTTACAGATGAGAAGTATTTTCCACGGGAAAAAGGCTGGGGAGTCAATTTCAAAGTATCAACGGCTTTGTGGGGAAATACCGCAAAAATAAATTCAGGTTACAGTGAGAAGGGAAATTCCAATACAAGAGCCATTTCGAACAGTAGTTCTGTTAATATACTCGATAACATGGATTACAAACGCAATAAAATTGAGAGCAAGATCAATCTGAACACTGCAAATGAGAAAAAAAAAGATATCAGAGAACAGATAGCAATTGAAGTTACAACTTATTTAATGGCATTAAAAAATTCCTGGAGTATGATAGGAATATCACGCAAACAGCTTGAGCTTTATGACAACCAGCTTGTTATTGAGCGTCTGAAGGCGAATATGGGAGAAGCAAGAAGGTATGATCTCATAAAAAAAGAAATAGAACGGGGGCAGGCAGCTATTGCATATCTTACATCCCTTGTAAGATATTTGATTTCAGCATCCACCCTGGAAATATCACTTGGCGTTGATGTCGGATTTTTTAAAACATCACAACTGGTAAATTCGCATGAATAAAATTCAAGGAGGAATTAATCTATTATGGAGGAGAATAACAGAGAAAGTTTTTCTGTATTGAAGAGGGCTATTAAAAATAGAAAAAAAACGATTATTATTCTTGTTTCAATAGTACTTCTAATCTCAGTCATAACTGCTTTTACAAATTATTCATTTGTTGAAAATACAACCGCTAAAAATATAATTCCGGACCTTAATATCAATAATAAAAAAATAAGTTCGCAGGAGCTGATGTTTTCAAAAGCGGAAGTAAAAGATCTTACTGAGAAACTAAATATAATGGGTCAGATAGTTTTCCTCGAGAAGATTAATATCTCGTCTAAAGTGATGGGAAGACTTGAGAAGCTTAAAGTAAATGAAGGCGAAAGAGTTAAAAAGGGGCAGATAATAGCTCAGATTGAAAGCCTCCCTCTCGAACTGACTCTTAAGCAGCAAATGGCTGAACTTGATATTGCCAGAAAGTCATATGATCTTGCAACAGCAAAATATAATAATGCGGAAAAAGCAATAGAAATAAAATGGAAGTCAATTAAAAAGGCAAAAGCCGACCTGCAAGACAAAAAGGTTTCATATTTAAATATGAACAGAATACTGAAAAATAAGACAGAGCTTTTTAAGGCAGGAGCGGTCAGTGAAAGCGATCTTGAATCCCTTAAGGCCCAGCATACTACGCTTTATACAAAATATGAACTCGCAAAGTCCGACTATGAAATTCAGAAAGTAGGTTTCAGAATTCAGGATATTAAGTGCGAGGGTTTAAAAGTTCCGAAAAAAACGAAGGATATATTAAAAGTTATTAAAAGGATCAATACAAAGATCGAGCGTGCGGAACTTGAGGCTGCCGGAGCTAGAATCAGGCAGGTGCAAAAATCCATTGAATCAACAAAGATAATGCTTAAAGAAACAAAAATAAAATCTCCAATAAACGGTCTTGTTGCCGCAAAAAATATGGAAGCAGGTGAAATGGTCAAGGATGATTCCATAATAGCAACCCTGGTTAATATATCAAAAGTATTTGTCGCTCTGAATGTTAATGAAAAAGATTCAATGAAAGTAAAGCTCGGTCAGAATGTTAAATTTACAGTTGACGCTCTGGGAAAAAAGGAAATGACGGGGACTGTAAGCAGGATTACACCTGTTGTTGACATGAAAACCAGAACTGTTGAGATAAAAGCTATTGTTGATAATGATGGTTATAAACTACTGCCCGGGATGTTCGCCAGGGCAAATGTTATAACAGGCATAAAGGAGAAGAGACTGACTCTTCCAAGTTCATCATTGATCAATAAAGATGGAAATAAAGCTCAGGTCTATATCGTAAAAAAAGATATTGTATTCAAACAGGACGTCGAACTGGGAGAAGAGTGTAATATGGAAATCGAGATATTAGCGGGTATTCAGAAAGGCGATACCGTAATCTCCAGAGGTATCAACCTTGTTTATCCGGGAATGAAAATTAAAAATTCCGGTGTAAATTCCGGTTCCCTCAGTGTATCTAAATTGGAAACTGCTGAATGAAATAAATATTTAATATAGTAAAAGACAGTAATGTTTGAAAAACTAATATATAGAAAAGTTGCGACTTCAATGATCTTTCTTGGGATTTGTCTTATTGGTATTATATCCCTGCGTAATCTACCTGTCCAGCTGCTTCCGGACATTGAATTTCCAAGACTTACTGTTGTAACCCCTTATGAAAATGCCGCGCCTTCTGAAGTTGAACAGCTTATTACAAAATATATTGAAGAAGCAGTCAGTTCCGTTAACGGCGTTATATCAGTTTACTCCGAGAGTATTGAAGGAATAAGCATGGTCACTGCCAGGTTTAAGTGGGGAACTGATATTGACATGGCGCTTATTGAAACAAAAGAAAAAGTGGATATTATTAAGGGACAGCTGCCTGAAGATACAGGCAAGTCAGTTGTAGTGAAATTTGATCCAAAGGCTGATCCGGTAATGATCTTTACGATCGTAAACAAGTCCGGTGATTTTCCGAAATTAAGAAAGCAGGTTGAAAAGGAGATTATTCCTTACATAGAAAGGATTGACGGCGTTGCTGTTGTTGATCTGAACGGCGGTTATCACAGGCAGATAAATGTTGATCTCGATATAGCCAAGATATTTTCTCACAATTTATCTTTTCAGGAAATAATGGAGAATGTTAATCTCTCAAATTATAATTTCCCTGCCGGCAATATTGAGAAAGGAAATATGGAATATCTTGTTAGAACCCTGGGAGAATTTTCAGATATTGGAGAAATAAACAATGTTGTTATCGGCAGAAATGAAGCAGGAATACCGGTGTATTTGAAAGATGTGGGAACTGTGGAAGATGGGTACAGGGATAAAAGGTGTATTATACAGCTTAATGGAAGTGAATCTATAGGCCTGCTGATAAGAAAAGAACCTGGCAAGAATACGATTGAAACCTGCGAAAAGGTAGATGAAAAATTTGACGAGTTAATGAGCAGGCATGATGACTTCGCAATAATAAAAATATACGATCAGTCAATATTTATAAAGAATGCTGTAAATAATGTATTCATATCAGCGCTGCTTGGAGGAGTAATAGCATTTTTTATTTTATTATTCTTCCTGAAAGAATTAAAATCTCCGGTGATAATTGCCACATCAATCCCGATTTCCATTCTGGGCACTTTCGCGTTGATGTATTTTAAAGGAATTTCAATCAATACAATGTCGCTTGGTGGTCTTGCACTTGGCGTTGGAATGATGGTGGATGCGGGTATTGTAGTGCTTGAGGCAATCTCCAAGAATAAAGATGAAAATACCGGTATCTTCAAATCTGTAATAAACGGAATCAGGGAGATTAAATCTGCTGTTATTGCCTCAACTGTAACAAGCATTGTCGTATTTCTGCCTATTATTTTTTTATCCGGTTTAAGCGGAGCCATGTTCGGCGAACTTGCACTGACAATATCATTTGCTTTAATTTGTTCATTACTGGCATCTTTATTATTGATGCCAATGCTCTATACTGTAACCGGTAAAACAAAAACTTCATTGAATAGTAATTCGGCCCCATTCGGACTAAATAGACGATTTTTTTCTATCTCCGATAAAATTATGGATTATCTGATTCGTGTTTACAACAAAATGATCAGGTCAGCATTGAAAAATAAAGCAAAAATTTTTGCGTTGGGTATTCTTGTTTTTATTTCTGGCGGGATTTTGTTTATGATGCTGGATTTTCAATTAATGCCGGGCATTGATCCCGGAGAATTTTCAATTAACATTGAAACTCCAAAAGGGACCACTCTGAATGAAAGTTCGGCTTTATGCAATAATCTGGAAACTTATCTTCTTAATAAATCAAATATTAAATATGTTTATTCAAAGATCGGATCCGATCCTGAAGAGAATATTGCTGAAAGGATCTCAGGAAGAAGTACTAATGATATTGTTATTTCCGTTATACTTAGTCCTAAAAGAAATGTCAGTACCCGGTCGCTTGTTGAGTCTTTGAAGAAAGAACTCAGATTTGGAGAAAATGTAAAAACGGATTATAAAATAAAAGAAAATGTAATAGAATCTATTTTCGCAGGAAATATCAAACCGCTTACTATTGAGGTTTACGGACAGGATAAGGAAGAACTGACTTTGTTAGGAAGAAAAATCAAAGATATTATTTCCGGTATAGAAGGTGTACAGGATATTTCGGCAACACTTGATCATGGTTATCCTGAGCTGAAATTGAATGTTGACAGGAATAAGATGGCTGTTCTTGGAGTGAATATCTATAATATTGCATCTACTGTTCGGGCTGCGATTAAGGGTGAGATAGTCAGTAAGTACAGAGAAAAGGATGATGAAATAGATATAAGAGTCCGGTTGAGAAAGCAGGATCGTACGGAAAGGGAAATGATATACAAAATACTTGTGAAAACAAAATCCGAAATGTGTGTTCCTATTGAAAAATTCATCTCTATCGACGAAGGATTCAGCACAAGTAAAATAATACGAAGTGAACAATCAAGAGTCAATGTTGTTACAGGCAATATATTGTCAAATAAAACAAAAATTATTGATGAAGTAAAAAAAATAATCTCCGACATTGAGTTAAAGGAAGGCTATGAGTTAAAAATAGCCGGTGAAAACAGAGAGATTGAAAATACATTAAATGAAATGAAATTCGCTTTCATACTTGCCATTGTTTTAATTTATATGGTACTGGCTTCCCAGTTCCAGTCATTCAAGAATCCTCTTATTATAATGTTGAGTATTCCTATTGCTCTAATTGGAATATCAGGATTATTACTCATTACTGGGCAAACCTTAAATATAAATTCATCAATCGGGATAATTATGCTATGCGGCATTGTAGTCAATAATGCCATAGTTCTTTTTAATGTAATTGATGACGAGAGGAAAAGAGGACAGGATTTATTGCAAGCGGTTATCGAAGCAGGAAGAAAGAGACTCAAGCCTATAATTATGACTACAGCTACTACAGTTTTTGCATTACTGCCGATCGCGTTCGGAATAGGGGAAGGAGCAGAACTGCAGCAGCCGCTGGCAATTGCAGTGATTGGGGGACTGCTTGTATCGACTCTTTTAACTTTAGGGAATCTCTAAAAATTAATCCTATTATACAAATTAATTGACTTAATCCAATAAGAATAATAATTAGCCAGCAAAAAGCAATAAA
>JAFGDQ010000085.1 GCA_016932015.1 Spirochaetota bacterium
CTCAGGGGATGGATGGCTTCCAGTAGGTGACAGCATTACACCTTTTACAGGTTCATTTGAAGGAAACAGTCATACAATAAGCAATCTAACAATAAATAATCTTGTATTAATATATGTTGGTCTTTTTGGATATATTTCAGGTGAGGTAAAGGATCTGATTTTTATTGATGTAAATATTCAAACAAATCAACGGGCCGGAGCACTGGCAGCACGCAGTGAAAATAACAGTATTGAAAACTGCTCAATGACAGGATCTGTTCAAGGTAATGATTTTGTTGGCGGTCTTATTGGATATACTTATACAACAACAATAATAAATTCATATGCATCCGGAAATGTATCCGGTGGAAATTGCGTTGGAGGACTGGTTGGTAAAAATGATTTGGGTACGATAACAGGGTGTCACTATTCAACTGGTACAGTGAAAGGCACAGGAGAAAATATAGGAGGATTAGTTGGTCAAAATTCAGGTGCTTTGATAAACTGTTACGTAAGCGGAAGTGTTTCAGTAACAACTGCGCAATCAGATTTCATTGGCGGCCTTGTAGGTCAAAGTTCCGGCACTATTACCGATTCCTGTACAACTGATACATGTAATATAACAGTAACATTGAGTGATGTCAGTGTTGATCCAAGCTATGTGAATATCGGCGGTTTGGTTGGTGTTGCCTCTGCGAATATAACTAATTGTCATACGGAAGGCACTATTGATGTTGATATTACTGCTACCGGTTCAGGAACGATCTATATCCATATAGGAGGACTTATCGGACAGGTATATACATCAATTACTATTGACGGATCATATGCTACTGGAACTTTTCTTAATGTTAATTTAACAGGATCATATAATACAACGACTGATCGTTTATATTCTGGCGGATTGATTGGTCTTAACTTTGCAGATATTACTGATTGTTATGTAACCTCGCCTATTACTGAAACGGATGATGGCAATATTGCCAATATCAAGACAGGAGGTTTAATTGGAGAGCACAATCTTGGAACTGTTTCGAACTCATATAATGAAGGCGATGTAATTTCAGACGGTAATAATGTAGGCGGACTCATCGGGCGTAATGCAGGCGGGACAATACAAAGTAATTCATATTCTAATGGCAATGTTGAAGGGAATATTGCTGTGGGCGGATTGGTTGGCTATAATGAAGGAAAAATAAGCAATTGTTTTGCAACAGGAGATGCAACAGGATCAAGCTTACAGACCGGCGGACTGGTTGGCCATAATTATTCAGCTATGGGGATCGTGGAATATTCTCATTCGACAGGACATGTTATCGGCAATGGTAATACAGGAGGGCTAGTAGGTAACAATGAAAATGGATCAATTTCATATTGTTATGCTACTGGACAAGTTGATGGTACTACATCAGTTGGCGGGCTTGTAGGGTATTCTAGTTCAGCTTCAGGTATTATTCAGACATTTGCAACAGGAAATGTTTATGGAAGCGGACAGTCAATAGGAGGTTTGGTGGGTAGAAACTGGAGCGGTCCTATAACTAACTGCTATGCAAGAGGATCAGTTACGGGTACATCTGCAGATATCGGAGTTGGTATATTCGCCGGTACAGGCGGATTGATTGGATATAAGAATGGTGGTGATAGTTTAAATTGTTATTCAACCGGTTATGTGTCCGGATCTCTTACTCCAGGCGGGTTTTGCGGATACAACGCTGGCGGAGCAATTAATTTATGTTATTATGACGAAGATATATCAGGACAGAACGATGATATTGGCAAAGGATCTCCAAGGGCAACAACCCAAATGTCTTACCCATATGATTCAGGCACAACATTCCTGACCTGGGATTTTGCCACTATATGGATTGAGGACAGCATGCTTCCGCTTTCAAATGATAATTATCCATATTTAAGACTGAATCCGCCGGAATAAAAATTTAATATACAGACAAACAGTCATAATCTGAAATAATTTCATTCCCCGGCCCACGGTTGAAACCGTGGGCAATATGCTGCATAAAAATCATTCGGTGATTTTTCGCGCGTGTTTAATCTCGCGATAGATTGTTGATTTTCAGAATTCCGTTAAATTCGTTTTCAAACGTTCTTTTTATATGATGCTTTTTCTGATTCAGGATATAACGGTACACGCGCTTCAACTGAGATTCGCTGACGGAAAAAGCGGCGTATCCTGTCTGCCATGTAAATTTTAACGGAGTAAAATTATTCTGATTGATCCGGTGCGAGCTGACGCCTTTCAGGTTTTTTACGATTTGCGCAATGGACATTGACGGATTTTGAGTGAATAAAATATGTACATGATCCGGCATGCCGTTGATTATTTTTACACTGCATCCATTCTCATTCAATTCACCGGCCATAAATTTGTAAATCTGATTCTGAATATTTTCCGCTATCAGGGGTCTGCGTCCTTTTGTGGAAAAAACGAGATGTATCCATAGATTGTAATATGAATGAGACATTTTAATTTAATCGCATTTATATAGTAATATTTTTTATAATATACTGCAATATTGTGTGTTTAATATCAACATATTTCTAATAAAAAAATAAAAATATTTAAATTAATTATTTCAAATAAATATTATAAATATATTTGCCCACGGTTTCAATCGTGGGCAGGTTTAAAAAAATTAATATAAATTTGATTTTCATAAATATTTTTATTTTATTATGATTAGTTTAATATTTATTTGAACCGGATTCATTTTATTGTCATAATTTCCCGCGTTTTTACGCGGCCAATTGAATATTTATTAAAATTTTAATAGTAAAATTGTCAATAAATATTGAGAATTATTTTTTCCCGGAGATGCAAATGAAAGAAAAAATTTTTTACTCAGCGCTTTTTTTAACTGCAATTCTGTTTTATACAGCAAATGCTTACGCATTCGGTATTGGTGCGTATTTTACTGCTTCTACAGGTTCTTATGAATGGGAATACAACATAGATGAGCAGGAGGACCCGATAATTGATTCCGGCGTAAGAAAACCCGGATTCGGATTCATGCTGGATACAAACCTGGCCCGCGACCAGATTTACAATTACCGCCTGCAGGTCGGTTACAGCAAAATAACTATTGACAATGATCATAATGCATATGATTTAAACGGCAAAGAATATCATATATACAATACGTTCGGTTTCGGAATAATCCGCGAAAAATTCGGAAGGCTATGGTTTGGCCCGCAGATAGGCGCTGGATATATTGACGGCGAATATGACATGCCGTCATCGCTTGAATACGAAGGTAACTATTTCTGGACTTTGTATTTCAGCACAGGCTTTGTCGCAGGATTTAACTATAACCTTGGGGATTTTTTTACCCTGGCTGTTGACGGCGGAATAAGAGTGCTTGCCGGTTTCGGTACAGCGGACATGGCTTCGTCCACAATTGGCGTTCAGGTTACCGGAACAGAGGGATTTATCAATGTTTGCGCTCTTCTTCGTTTGAACGATAATTACGGGAGATAGTTGATTATTTTTAAAATTTGAAATTGAAACTTCTCAGGCGTTGGATGAAATTCTATTCTTTTTTTGTTTCTATAAAGATTGACAATAACAGGTGCAATTAATAAATTACCTGCATAAATTTTTAATTAATTCCGCTTTAAGCAGGAATTTTTTTAAATTGATATGTAATTTTATTAATCAGAATGTTGCATAAAAATCATGCATGGAGTTTTTAATGAAAAGAGTTTTAATTTTCCTGTCAATTTGCGCTTTATCTGCATTATTAGCATCATGTAATTCCTTAAACGATCAGGAAACAGCAATGGTTACAATTGATACGGGTATAAGAGCTTCAAAAGCCGCTGCTCCTTCTGATATTACTGATATATCTGTTACAGTATCAGGAGAAGGTATGGCGACAATGACAAGGTCAATTCCTACAGATACAGGTATACGAACATTTGAAGTTCCGGTTGGTTCTGCAAGGTTCTTTTCTGTTAAAGCGAACGGTCAATATTTTACATATATTGGTTCAGCTACATATGATATATTTGATACAGAAGAAAATAATATAAATATTAGCATGATAAAACAGGCAGGAGTATTGAATCTCAATATACCGAATCAAAGCTCTTATACGGGAACAGTTGAAAGCTTCACTATTGCAGTAACAATGTCTGAATCCGGCAGTACTATTGAGCAAATTTTTTCACCCTCGGATGCTTTATTGATGGATGTACCATCAGGTAACAGCAGAGAAATAACGATTACGACTACTCCACTTTCTATAAGTGCAGCGGTATCTTTTTCAACAGAAGAAGCTGTTGCTGATTTTATTTCCGGTGAAGAAACAAATGTTTCTGTATCCCCGGTTGTAACTGAGACAAAAATACTGATTCCTGATTTTCTTAATGGCAGAATCGTGCAGATAAATAATGGCGATTTCAATGACCCTCTATGGAGTCCGGACTGGATTGAAAAAGATGCGTCTAGTTCAGCTGATGGATTATACTTATCAACAATTAGCATTAATTCTTTATATCCTTATGATATTGCAATTGATTCATCAGGAAGAATTTATATTGCGAATAATTATTCTCTTCCGGATGGAGCGATTATTCGAATTGATAATATTAATGATACATCTCCGGAATCAATTACTGCTGCCGCGGGGATACAGTCTCTTGCTTTAGATCGCGTTAATAATTTACTTTATTTTTCCACGTCAGGCTCGTCTGTTTTTCGAATAAGAACAGATGTAGCAGATACAGCTACTGATCTGGGATTTGATGATACAGAACTTGCAGACGGGAACTATAATATAACAGGGCTTGAAGTGGATAATAATTATTTATATTTATCTAATAATATGGGTGCAACGATAAAAAAAGTTGATCTTAACCTATCATATCCTGACAGAGTTCTTTCCCAGTATTCCGGTTCGTTCATCGCTGCGCCATTTGATATTATTATTAAGTCAAATTATGTTTATTATACTGATCTAACCGGTCATTATGTTGTTCAAACAAATACTGATCTAGTTGAACAGGATGTATTATTATATGCTCCGGGTGAATCTGATTCGTTTAATGATTACGGCCCTAATCGATTTCTTGCAGTATTAAATTCCAGGTTTTATTTAATTGACGAAGATACATCAGGTACTGTTAACAGGCTTGTCTCTTTTCCTGATTTTACTTCTGACTGGAGCGAATACTCCGGAGATTCAAACTTTCGTTTTTATGCTTGTTAAATTTTTCAGTTGAAAATCGTTTACTTCACATCAGGTATAACCGGTTCCGGCCGTATTGTACGCGGAATATCAATTGGAAACGCGCTTAAAAGAAAGCACGTTTCGTGCGAGTACACAATAATCAGCAGCTCACAGTTCGGTCATCTTGCCTGTGATTTCAGGCATATTGAACTTCCGGTTGAGGAGGATACCGCACATTTAAAAGATACTTATCAGCAGTCCATACTTTACAAAACTATAGCGGAACTTGATCCTGACATTCTGGTCATTGATCTTCTGTGGTTTCCTCTTTATCATTTTCTTGACTGCTTCAAATTCAAAAAAATCTTTCTACACAGCCAGGCAGGCGATAATTATTTCGACATTACTATAGCAGGCGACAGACGCCTGTTCAGACTGGAAGATTATGACAGAATCGTTCGCTGTGAGCCGCTTCCGGCAACTCTTGAAGCAGAAGAGATTAATCCGCTTGTTATCCGAAATAAAAATGAAATTTTAGATCGCGATGAAGCTGTACAAAAACTTGGAGTAAAAAGCAATGGCCCGCTTTGTCTTTTTGCTTTTAACGGCAAGCCCGGGGAGTTTGAAGAGATTAAGAACAAATACTCCTATCTGGAAGACGCAGGATATACCATGCTGTATTCAACAAACTACTCATGCAAAAGCTTTTTTCCAGTCGCTGATTATTTTAATGCGTTTGACTTTATAATAAGCGGCGCAGGGTATAACTCTTTCTGGGAAATGATTTATTTTGACAAAGACGGAGTATTTATTCCTGTAAAGCGTCAGTTTGAGAATCAGTACTGGCGTATACAGAACTGCCAGGAATACTATTTCGAGGAAAACGGCGCTGATCAGCTTGTGGATATTATTGTGAATTTATAAATATGATTATTCCGGGTTTTAGTCTTCATGTAAATTTTTAAATTTTTTTGATTCTTTTCCTGCGTAATTAACATTGACATCTAATACAGATATTTGTAAATTATATTTAACTTTTAGCAACAGCACCTTCTTTTATATATTTATAAGTTAATAACAATGAATTTGAAACATAAAAACCTGTAATATCGGAGCTTTTTATGAAAAAAATATCTGCTATATTGATTATTTGTGTTCTTTCTATTTTCCCTGCTGCATGCAATTCCTTAAATGATTCCAATACAGCTACAGTAACAATTGATACGGGCATCAGAACATCAAAGGCAGCTGCGCCTTCGGATGTTACAGACATAGCCGTTACTGTATCAGGAGAAGGAATGGCTACCATGACAAGATCAATTCCCGCAGATACAGGGATGCGGACATTTGAGGTGCCGGTTGGTACAGCAAGACTATTTGCTGTTACTGCTAGCGGGCAGACTTTTAAATATCTCGGTTCAGCTACCTATGATATCGTTGAGAATGAGGAAGTAAATATTAATATTACAATGGTTCGACAGGCCGGTATATTGAATCTTCCATATCAGAGCAGTTATAGCGGAACAACTGAAAGTTTTACTGTTACAGTCAGTATTCCTGAGACAGGCGGATCTGTTGAATATACCTTTCCGCCGGATGATACAACAACAAAGTACGTACCATCAGGCAATAACCGTCAAATAGCAATCACTGCGACACCCCTTGCGGAAAGCGCTGTTATTTCTTTTTCTACAGTGACGACTACCGCTGACTTTGTTACAGGTCAGTATACTGATGTATTTTTATTGCCGATTGTTGCTGAAACAAAACTTGTCATTCCTGATATCGATGATTGGAACGGATCATATTATAGATTAATTATACTTGAGAATTTTATTGCGCCGACATGGAATGAAATTTTAGGTGCAAATCTTACTAATACTATTTCTAGCAATTATAATTTTTATCCGTGGGATATTGATTTTGATAAACAGGGAAGAATATATGTTGCTGTAAATTCTTCTGAGGAGCAGGTTCTTAGAATTGACAGTTTGAGTAGTTTAAATGATACGGAAATCGTTCCATATCTTTCCGGTTCTGGTGTTGAAGCAATTGCAATTGACAGGAATAATAATTATCTGTATCATACAAGAGGGACTGATTTAAGAAGAACAGATATTGCAAGTCCTGGAACAGGAACTGCTCTTGACTTATCCGCTTTTACAAATCCATATTTCACTGCCATTGCAGTTGATGATCAAGGAATGTTATATCTTTCGGATTCAGCTGAAACAACTCCTAGTGCTGAGTTGGTTCAGGATAGGATAGTAAAATATAATCCGGAAACAGGAGCAATTATAACAACATATTCTTCGAATATTGATTTTCTATTAACCGTGTTTGACGGGGGAGCTACTAAAAATATTTCTGATATAATGATTCGTGATAATTATGTTTATGTGGCGAACTATGGAGGAGTTGATGGATCCAAAATTTTTCAACTGAATACAGATCTGCAATATGTTGATTCTTATGGTAATACAAGTGAAACGAATACTTCTCGGGGATATTTTTATGGACCTCATCATTTTGTAGGTATAAGGAACGATCAGTTTGTTATCATTGATGAAAATTTTGGTAATTCGTTTAATCCTCTTGATAAACTGATATCAATGGAGGACATGAACGGAACAAACTGGTCTGTTTTTGATCCTAGTTCTTATGAGGAATCATTCAGCTTTTATTATTACTGCTGATACATGAAAATAATCTATTACACTTCCGGCACCTCCGGTGTCGGAAGGCTTGTCCATGGAGCTTCGATATTTAATGCTTTTAGACGTCAGGGATTTAATCCTGACTTTACAATACTCAGCAGCTGCCCGTCTGAACGAGCACGAGTTCTTGATGTAATTAATATCCCTCATATTGAAATACCAAAAGAAAACGAACCGGACCTGCTTTCAGATAATTTTTATGATTCAACTCTTTATCAAACACTGATTGAATTAAACCCTGATATGCTTATCATTGACCGTATGTGGTTCACGCTGTATCGTATTATTGATGAACTTACCTGCAAAAAAGTATTTATTTGTTCACAGGTTGTGGATAAGTTTTTCAGGATAATGCTGAAAGATAATCCGATAGTCTTTAAGCCGGAACAGTATGACAAGCTAATAGCTATTGAACCGTTTCAAAGCATTATAAAAATGGATCAGGTCAATCCGCTTATAATAAGAAACATAGATGAAATCAAAGGGCGAAATGATGCCTTATCTCTGCTTGGACTAAACGGTAAAAAGAAAATTGCTTTTATTGGTGTTAATTTTAAACAGGGATACCTTGAAGGATTTAAAAAAAATTATTCATATCTTGAAGATGAAGACTATGATGTTATTTATTCGACGAATATCAATGGAGAAGGCATATTTCCTGTAGCAGATTTTTACAATGCAATTGATTTGATGATTTGCTCAGCTACGTACAATTTTTTCTGGGAGACTCAGTATTTCAGTAAAGAAGCAATTTTTGAAACTGTTCCTGTTAACTTTTGTGATCAGGAAAAGCGTTTAAGGGAATGCAGTGATTATAAGTTTACGGAAAATGGAGCGGATCAGTTAGTAAATATTCTGATGAATTTATAATTTTTTATAAGCGATTTATTACCAGAGATAAAGAGAGATGTTTAAATGTTTTTCAAGTAATTCGTTATATTTATTAAAATAATTTTTTAATTTAATTATAATATCAGAACTGATACTGGTTAAATCAACATCATTAGAAAAGATTTTGTTACTTAAAGATTGCGGGATAAAATCCTGATCAACTCCCAGAAAATCAAACACATCCGAGACCTTTTCAGAATTACCAATAAATTTCTCCATGATAAGAATTTTGAAATCTTCTTTCCTGAAATATTTTTCATACAGCTTAATAAAGTTTACATATTCACCGCGCTTCAGATAGTCAAATGGAGAAATATAAAACCTGTTTTTATCGTAATCTGGAGCCGGAACTTCATCAAGAAAAACCTGCTCAAGACTTCTTGTCTCAAGTCCGTTGCTTTTGCTGAAAAAATAATTGGATAAAGCCCGATAAACAGGGTTCCTGAGAATCATGATAATTTTTGAATCGGGATAGTTTTCCCTGATCCGCGTGGCTGCTTTTTCGTGTTCGCAGTAATGTACGGTTTTTTCTCCAAAGACTTTTACCGCTTTATCAGAAGAAAAATATTTTGACTCGTAATACTCAATGCCTTTTGAGTATTCATGATCTTTTAAGAAAAATTTCGGCTCAGGCAGAATCGGCCTGGCCATGCAGATTTCCGGATGTTCATCGAGAATAGTGGCAAGATATGTTGTCCCGCTTCTCATTGCTCCGATTATAAAGAATCTTTCAGGCTTCATTTTTTATCAGACCTGCGAGCTGAAATATTCTCTGAAAGCATTGATAACATATGAAATCATTTCTTCTGTTATTCCGGGATGAATTCCGATCCAGAAGCAGTCTTTCATTATCTTGTCGCTCACTGAAAGATTTCCATAAACAGAGCATTCAATATCTCTATAGCCCGGCTGTTTTAAAATATTACCAGCGAATAATAACCGGGTCGCAATTTTTTTTCTGTTCAGGAAAATCAAAAGATCTCTTCGGTCGATATTCGGATTGTTAATAATAATTGGCAAACCGAAAAAAACAGGGTCAGCCTGTTCATATATTTCCGGAAGTTCAATAAAGTCCTTAAACTGTGATAATTCCTGTTTATAAAGATTAAAGTTTTTTTTCCGTTGTTTATTAAAAGCATCCAGCTTTTTCAGCTGCTCTATTCCCATTGCTGCCTGCAGTTCAAGAGGCTTCATGTTATATCCTAACTGTGAGAAAACATATCTGTGATCATAATAAAAATTATCTATTCTGTAATTAAAACGGTTATTGCATTCACCATCAATATCAAGCGCATTGCTTTTACATCTGCAGTCTCTGCCCCAGTCCCTGAGTTTTCTGATGATCATGTCCAGCTCCTGATCATTGGTGGCAACTGCGCCGCCTTCACCTGTAGTAATTCCGTGTGCGGGATAAAAGCTGTATGTTGAAGCAGTACCGAATGATCCGCATGGCTTATCATTATAAAAAGAGCCGAGTGCTCCGCATGTATCTTCGATTATAAACAAGTCATGCTTTTCAGCGATTTCGCATATTTCGTCAATCTTTGCGGGATTGCCCATGCAGTGAGTGAACATAATGCCAGCAGTATTTTCATTAACAGCAGACAGAAGCTGTTCAAGGGAAATGTTAAGCGTGTTGTCAACATCAACAACTGCAGGCTTAAAGCCGAGCTGAACAATGGGATTAAATGTTGCAGGAAATGCAAGAGCAGGCGTAATGATTTCCTTTTTTTCCGGATTTTTTAGCTGTTTAACTGCATCCAGTGCCAGCAAATTTGCTGAGGATCCGGAGTTGACAAATACAGTATGCTCAACGCTTAAATACCTTGAAAGAGCCTTTTCAAATTCATCACCCTTTTCAGCGAGGCCGAACCATCCGTCCAGTAAAGTGTCTATAACAGCATTTATTTCCAGATGATCATATACAGCAAGGCCTGTAGAGATTTGAGTTTCACCGGCAATAAAATTCGGGATTGAATTCCTGTTTTTGAATATTTTTTCTATTGATTTATGAATTCTTCTTTTCTTTTTTTCGATGGTATTCATTTGTATTTTTATTGATTATTCATGATAAATAAAAATATCAGTTAATACACTATTCTAACTTAATATCAAATAGAAAAACATTATTAAATATTTTTTATGTTCATAACTATAAGCTGAAAGGAGAAACAATTACAAATGCTGACCAACACACAACTGGAAAAATATGCAGACATCCTCATCTGGGGACTTAAGACCGCAAGAAAGGAAAAATTCAAAAAGAACGATATAATACTTGTTCAGTATGACCTGCCCGCGTTAAATCTTGCGGAAATACTGTATACAAAGATTCTGGAAATGGGAATTCATCCTGTTCAGCGCATGGGCGTGAGTCTGGATATGGAAAAGGCCTTTTACACAAAAGCGAACGACAGCCAGCTTACTTTCATTGCTCCGGGAGAAAAGGAATTATACAACAACATAAACGGCAGAATATTTCTGCGCGCGCCTGAATCTCTTACGCATTTGAAGGACGTTGATTCCGCGAGCATAGGCAAAGTGCTTGTTTCAAGAAAACCGCTGCGGAATATCATGAACAAGCGCGAGGATAACGGAGTATATTCATGGACTCTCTGCACAATGCCTACAGCAGAGCTGGCAAAACAGGCAAAAGCTTCCATAGATGAATATGAAAAGCAGATAATCAGAGCATGTTATCTGGATGTAAAAGATCCTGTGGCAAAATGGAATGAGATAATAAAGAGCAGCAACAGCATAAAAAAATGGCTCAATTCCATGAAGGTTAAAGCATACCGCGTTGAGTCGCAGAATACGGACCTGAGAATAACTCCGGGTGAAAAGAGAAAATGGATCGGCGTGTCAGGCCACAATATTCCGAGTTTTGAAATTTTCATGTCTCCGGACTGGCGCGGAACAGAAGGGACGTATTATGCAAATTTTCCTTCATTCAAGACAGGCAATTACGTTGAAGGAATAAAGCTGACTTTCAATAAAGGCGCAGTTACAAAAGTGGACGCGAAAAAAGGGCGTGAGTTTACGGCAAAGCAGGTCAAAATGGATGACGGCGCGTCAAAAGTGGGCGAGTTTTCATTGACAGACAAACGCTTCTCGCGCATTGACAGGTTTATGGCAGACACTCTGTTCGATGAAAATTTCGGCGGCAAGGAAGGCAACTGCCATATTGCGCTGGGAGCTTCCTATTCGGATACTTATGACGGCAATCCTGCTGATCTTACGGAAAAGATGAAACAGAAGCTCGGTTTTAATGACTCGGCCCTGCACTGGGATATTGTGAACACAGAGAAAAAAACTGTTACTGCCGAGCTGGCAAACGGGCAGACAAAAGTTATTTACGAGAACGGGATGTTCACCTGCTGATGTTCAGCACATTATTCTGCACGCTTTTACATATTTCCGATATTGTTTGATTTTCATAATCAGAGGACGTTACCTGTTTGTGCATTGTTAAGCCGGCCCTTATTTTTTTCTGGTTGCAGACAAGCTTCACGTTTTCAATAAGCAGCTGATTTCCTGTCCACGCTATCTCTTTATCTGTTTCGTAATGAATGTTTACAGGCTGCATAATGATACTGCTGTTCAGCTCAACTGTTTTGAAAATACCGCATCTGAAAGGCATGGGATCCGCAAGGCTGCTTGTAGTACCTTGCGGAAAAACAGCAACAATTTTTCCGGCAGCTTCTTCCGCTATTGTACGAATAATCAGATGACGCTCTTCTTCGGAATCTCGCTTTAAAAAGATAATGCCCATAAGAGACGCTATCCAGCCGATAACAGGATAATGTTTTACCTCTGTTTTGCTTACAAATACAGCTCTGAAAACAGCGGAAAGCAGGAATATATCAAGCAGGCTTACATGATTTGATATTAGAATAACGCCTGTTTTCTTTTGCTTTTTTAAAATAGAATACGCATTCTTATCTGAATGATTAACTTTAACGCGGAAGATTACAAGGCATACTTTTGACGCGATCTGAAGCATCAGGGGCCCTGCCTTTTTTCGCCATGGGAAGAGAAGTACAAGTAGAGGAAGATAAATGCATGCGAATAAGACAATAACAAGTATGAATATTGTTATTTTTATTCTGTACATTTTTTTGTTTATTTAAAAGCAGAGAATCACAATCTGCCGTTAAATTACTCAGGATTCATTCCACAACGGAGTCAGCACTCTTTGCTGGGCATCTCTGCATATTTCAGTAATTGAGCTGGTTTCATAATCGCTGCTGGTTATTTCCCTGTGCACCCTGATCCTTACGTTAACACCGTTAATTTTGCAGATTTCCCATATATTTTTTATGAGAGACTGATCGTCAGTCCAGATAATATCTTCGCTTTCCCTGTAATGAAGAGTTACAGGAACAAGTACCGTATCCCGGTTGAACTCAACGCTTTTAAATATGCCCCGCTTGAACGGCAGCGGGTCTGTAAAGCTGCTTGTGGTCCCCTGCGGAAAGATCGAAACAATCCTGCCGTCTGCTTTGTCCGCTATAGTACGGATCAGCTTATGCCGCTCTTTTGTCGAACTTCGCTGCAGAAAAACAGTGCCCATGAGCCATGCGACTTGGCCGAAGACCGGGTAGTACATTATTTCCGCCTTGCTCACAAAAACCGACCTGTAATAGGATGAGAGCAGGAAAATATCGAGAATATTAACATGGTTCGCGAGAAGAATCAAACGTTTGTTTTTTTTTATTTCAGGATTAATTCTGTCCGCAAACTCAACTTTTACTTTCAGAAGAAGCAGGAATATTCTTGATGCGCGTTGCAGAAGAAAAGGCCCGGTTTTTCTATGCCAGGGAAAAAGGATGAGAAGCAAAGGGAGATAAAGAATTCCCAGAAATATTATTGTAGTACAGAAAAGTAAAAATCTTGTTATTGCCATAATATGTTTTCTTTTATTGTTATAATTCAGCTGAGTCTTACAATAAGACGCTGCCCGATATCTGCTGAAATAGTTTTTTCAGCGCTTCCGGAATTGACAGCAATCTCAATAAAACCAGCACTTCCTTTAAGCGCTATGGGCTGATCCGGTTTTCCGTCTTTATAGGCTGAAGATATTTTATTAATAATTGTACCTTTGATTTCAATACTTTTTATTTTGCCTGATAAACGGTTTTCTATGTTTGTTATCAGGTTTCCGAATTTGTCACTAAAAATAATACTTCCTGAAAGACAGTCTTTTCTCTCTTCAACGGGCGGTATCTCTATCTTTCTAATATCACTGAAATTAATGCTGCTGCCGAATTCTTCCGGACTGATTCCTTTCGAAATATGGGCAGCTGCAGGAGCAAACACATCCCTGCCGTGAAAAGTTGAGCTAATATCTCTAAGCATAAATTCTCTGCTTGAGATTTCAAAGATTTTTTCATTACCCTTTAAAGGCAGGCTCATAAGTCCGTTGTCCGGGCCGACAAAAAAATAATCAGGGCTCTCAATTATTATGCTTTTTCTCCGCCCTCCGACTCCGGGATCAACTACGCACAGAAAAACAGTTCCGGCAGGGAAATATTTATATGACTCGAAAAGAGAGAAAGCTCCTTCAAAAATATTATGAGGCCTTATTTCATTAGTAAGGTCTGTAATTACAGCATCAGGGTTGATGGAATAAATAACTCCTTTCATGATACCTGTAAAAGGATCTCTGTTTCCGAAGTCAGTCAGAAGCGCTATTATATTATGATTATTGTTGTTCCTGTCAGTCATAATGAATTTTTATTATAATATCCGGATACTGTAAATAATAAAAAAAATATCAAAAATTTGTAAATACTATTTAATTATTTTCTGAACCATGATTCACATGATTAAAGGATTTTCATGATTAACCTTTCTCCAAAAGATAACTTTACTTGAAATCGTTACGATTTAAAATGTACTTGTTTACAATAATCGGGTTAATCCTTTAATCTAAATTAACAAAGTTCTGAAGATCTTTGTTAATATAAATCATGGTTCTTTTAACTTGACTTTTAAAAAGCTGATTTATTGTATTCATATAAATAATAAGAAAATTATTAAATAGGACACAGGTAATTACATGGAATATATAAAACTCGGCAAAAGTGACCTTAATGTTTCAAGGGTAATTCTCGGGACATGGGCAATAGGCGGAACCCAGTGGGGAGATTTGAACAAACAGGATGCGGTAAAAGCGGTTGAAACAGCGATCGACAACGGCATGAACTGCATTGATACCGCGCCCGCTTACGGAGAAGGCCGGGCTGAGGAGCTGATCGGAGGAGTTATCAGGAACAGGCGCGAAAGTATAATTCTTGCTACCAAGTGCGGACTCGATTTTTCCAGAAGATTTTCAATAGACCTTTCAAAGGAATTTATAAACAAGGATCTTGATAATTCCCTTAAAAGGCTTGATACCGATTATATTGACCTTTATCAGTGCCACTGGCCTGACAGGAAAACTCCGATAGAGGAGACAATGCACGCGCTTCTTGAGCTTCAGCAGAAAGGAAAAATACGCTACTTCGGAGTTTCAAATTTCAGCGCTGAACAGATAGCAGAATCAGCCCGCCATGCTGATATAGTATCCCTGCAGCCGCAGTATTCCCTGCTTGACCGCGGAATTGAAAGCGGAATTCAGGATATATGCGTTGAAAAAGATATTGCAATTATTTCCTACGGGTCTCTCGGAGCGGGAATTCTTACAGGCAAATACGAACAAAGGCCCGCTTTCGATAAAAAGGACGCAAGAAATTTCTTTTACCGTTTTTTCAGTGAAAAGCACTGGCCCAAAGTCGCTGCTCTTGTAGAGGAAATGAAAAAAATGGCGGAAGAGAAAGGAACAAGTCCCGGGCATTTGGCAATAGCGTGGCTTCTGTCAAGAGACGGAGTGGCTGCAACTCTTGCCGGTGCGCGCACTCCTGAACAGGTGCTGGATAATTGTGAAGCTGTAAATCTCAGGCTGTCAGAGGAAGAGCTTGCCGGATTAACTGCATTGTCCGACAGCCTGAACGCGGAATAGCTGCGGTTATAAAAACTACAGCATTTTCATTGAAAGGTCAAATGCCCTGACAGAATGAGTTAAAGCGCCGACTGAGATAAAGTCAATCTTGAGATCAGAGATTTCCTTTAATCTGTCTTCATCCAGATTTCCGGAAATTTCGATCTTAGCGTATCCGTTTACCTGCTTTATAGCCTGCTGCATCATTGCCTTGTCCATATTATCAAGCATAATAAAGTCCGGTTTGCAGGCGCATGCTTCCTTAACTTCGTCAATAGTTGTTGTTTCAACTTCGATCCTGTATTTTTTTCCGTAAATGTCCCTGATTCTTTTTACGGATTCAGTAATACTGCCTGCTGCTTTAATGTGATTATCCTTGATCATTACCATATCAAACAGGCCTATCCTGTGGTTCTGCCCTCCGCCGCATTTTACGGAGTATTTATCGAGCAGGCGCAGCCCCGGAGCCGTCTTTCTTGTATCAAGAAGAGTGATGCCTGTTCCTTTCAGCTGACTGCAAATTCTGCCTGTTTTTGTGGCAATACCGCTCATCCTCTGAATGAAGTTCATGCATGTGCGTTCGCCTGTAAGAAGGCTTTTTACATGGCCTTTGATTTTAATTACTTTATCGCCCTTTTTTATTTTTTTACCGTCTTTTTTGAGAATGCTTACGCTTACAGTAGGGTCAATTTCCTTATAAATCAGCTTTACAACTTCCCCGCCGCAGAAAATCCCGTCTTCATTCGCAATTATTACTGCCTCTGAATTACCGTTCCCGTTAAAAATAGCGTTTGTTGTAATATCGCCGTCCCCTATGTCTTCCCTTAAAGCCAGGATAATAACAGGCCGGATATCATCATCCCTGAGAAAGTTTGTCATTATTTTTTAATCCTTTCAAAAAGCTTTATTTTTTTTTCTGTTTCCATCATCTGATCCCTTAGTACTGCGGCTTTTTCAAAATCGAGCGCTTCAGCCGCTTTCAGCATGTTTTCTCTAAGAACTTCCCTTAAATTTTTCAGCTTTTCAGGATCTTTTGATCCGTAATCCTTTTTATATTCTTCAACATATACCAGATATTCGTCGTCAGTTTTATATTCGCGTTTAATAATGTCAAATATTTCCTTTGAGATGGAAGCAGGCTGAATATTATTATCCTTGTTGTATTTATCCTGTATTTTTCTTCTTCTGTTTGTTTCACTTATTGCTGCTGCCATGGATTTTGTGATTTTATCGCCGTACATAATAACCAGGCCGTTGATATTACGCGCGGCCCTTCCTGCGGTCTGTATAAGAGAGCGCTCAGCCCTTAAAAAGCCCTCTTTATCCGCGTCAAGTATTGCCACAAGGGACACTTCAGGAATATCAAGGCCCTCTCTCAGCAGGTTTATGCCTATAAGGCAGTCAAATTCCCCTTTTCTGAGGTCGCGTATGAGTTCAACTCTTTCAATTGTTTCTATTTCTGAATGCAGGTATCTCGCGTTTATGCCGATTTCCGCGAAATACCGGCTCAGGTCCTCAGCCATTTTCTTTGTAAGCGTTGTTACAAGCACGCGTTCATTTGCTTCGGCGCGCTTTCTCACTTCGCCGATCAGATCGTCAACCTGGTTTTCCGCGGGCCTTACCTCTATTCTCGGATCAAGAAGCCCGGTCGGGCGTATGATCTGCTCAACAATCTGTCCGCTTACGTTTATTTCATAATCCTGCGGAGTCGCGGATACAAATACCGCGTTGTGCAGTATCTCCTCAAATTCTTCAAAATACAGCGGCCTGTTGTCAAGAGCGGAAGGAAGCCTGAACCCGTGCTCAACAAGGCTCTCCTTTCTTGACCTGTCGCCGTGATACATTCCCCTTACCTGCGGAAGAGTCACATGCGATTCATCCACTAAAGTCAGAAATTCTCCCTTGAAATAGTCGAAAAGGCAGGCCGGGCGCTCACCTGCCTTTCTGCCTGCTATAATACGCGAATAATTTTCAATTCCTCCGCAGTAGCCCACTTCAAGAAGCATTTCCATGTCATATCTTACTCTTGTTTCAAGCCTCTGCGCTTCAACCACTTTTCCCTGCTTATTGAAGAATGACAGCCTTTCCTGCAGTTCTTTTTCTATGTCATTTACAATGCTTTTTATTCTTTCATGCGATGAAACAAAATGCTTTGCGGGATAAATATACGCAGCGTCAATATACTTTTTAATTTTTCCTGAGACAGGGTCTATGCTTGATATTTTTTCTATTTCATCCCCGAAAAATTCAATTCTGTACGCGTCCTGCAAATACGCGGGAAAGATCTCAACAATATCGCCTTTAACGCGGAAAGTCCCGCGTACAAATGAGAAGTCGTTTCTCTCATAATAAATATCGACAAGCCTGCGCAGTATATCGTCTCTGTCCCTTAATTCTCCCTGCTTAAAGCCTACCTGTCTGGATTCAAACTCCTCAGGAGTACCGAGGCCGTAAATACAGGACACTGATGATACAACAATAACATCTTTTCTGTCGAGTATTGAAGACGTAGCTTTAAGGCGGAGCCTGTCAATTTCATCATTTATTGACGCGTCTTTTTCGATGTAAAGGTCCTGTGAAGCTACATACGCTTCAGGCTGATAATAGTCGTAATATGAAACAAAATATTCAACCGCGTTATCAGGAAAGAATTCGCTGAACTCCCGGTAAAGCTGGGCAGCGAGCGTTTTGTTGTGTGTCAGGACAAGAGCAGGTTTGCGCACTTTTTCAATGACCTTTGCCATTGTATAGGTCTTGCCTGACCCTGTAACGCCTAGAAGGGTCTGGAATTTCATTCCGGATTCAACACCCTTTGCAAGGGCTTCAATTGCTTTTTCCTGATCACGCGAAGGTATGAAAGGTGATTTAACCTTGAATTGTCCCATAGTTTAATTACTTTATATTTTTATTTATTGTAGTACTTAAATATTTTAATAAACACGATATAAAACAATCAAGCAGAAATATAAATCTTTTATTATAAACAGGTTAAAATAATTTTGACTTTTGTATTTATTTCCGGTAATCAAGATAAAAATAGCAATACAGAATCGGATTCGGGGGCAATTATGAGAAGTTTTTTGAGAATATTTATTCCGGTATTTATGGCAGGCATTTTTTCTGCCGGCTTTTCCGACGGATTGGCTGATGAGCTGGACAATACTCTGAAAGACGATTTTTCAAAACAGGAAACAGTAAAAATCCGCTTTGAAGTAAACAAAAGGATTTATTCTTTTGAGGCGGGAAAATTCAAGCTTCAGAAGATAAAGCAGAACAGGGAAAAAATACGCGCGATAACAGAGAAAATTGTGCCCTGGGCAATAATGGAAGGCATGGTTCCTCCGGAAGTCGCGCGTGTAATAGTATATATGTATCACGCGACAGAAGCAGGTGTATCTTTTACGGATGCCGAAGACCTGATTCCTCTTGTCGCGCAGCAGGACATTCCCATGATGGATTTTGTGCTTATGGTTCAGTACAATAAAGAGGCAAAAGAAGCAGGAATTCCGGAAGAAATAAAAGACGCTTTTCTCGGGTATTCCTTTTCAAAAGGCTGGGACGGCGTTTCAATCCTTACCGGAGGAAGAGGGCTTGTTCTGGCAAAAGCTTCAGGCATGAACATAAACAAAACTGCTTCGCTTCTGCTTAAAAAACTGCCCGCAAAGGGCGCGGATGTAAGTTCAGACAGGCTGATTTCAATAGTAGTCGGAGTAATTGGAAAATCGATAATGAGAAAAAATTCCGAACAGATTATTAAAAACATAGAAGAATCCCATTATACTGTTGTTAATTCGGAGAATTCCCCTGCAGGCATAAAATCAATAATTAATGAAGCATCCGGAGCAGGTAAGAGTATCAGATCTGTAAACAGGACTCAGGTAAAGGATACTCCCCTAAAAAACGATACAATAGACAGGGAACAGGGCATAATTTATGAGCCTGAAGAGTCTTCCGCTAAAAGCAACTGGCAGGTTCTTGACAGGAATATGTATTATGCAGCCATAAAGCCCTGGATCGGAACTCCGTACAGGTTCGGAAACAAAACAGGCAGGCCCGGAATCGACTGCTCCGGTTTCACGCGAAATGTCCTTGTCAGCAAAAAAGTCGGAGTCCCGTCCGGTGTAATAGGCCATGGAACAGCCAGCCAGCGGAAAGCAGGCAAAGCTGTAAACAGGGCCGGTTTGAGGGCAGGGGACATTGTGTTCTTTTCCGCGTCTCCCGGCAAAAACAAGATCACTCATGTAGGGCTTGTAACGTCTCCCGGATACTTTGTGCACGCGAGCAGCAGGGGCGTCATCAATGACCGGCTTAACAGGAAGTGGTGGAAAACACGATATGTCACGGGGAGAAGGATTTTTGTTAAGGTTGTTAAGTGAATCTGAACCAGGATTCGCAGGATTAAAGGATTGGCATGATTTCTACTAATAATGTACAACTTATAAAGTGATATCCTTTTCGGGAACAAAGATCTTTTTACAAAATATCTTCCCCAATCCACAGAAATTCCGGCAATAATTTTTTTTTACAAAAATGCCAATCAAGTTAATCCTTTAATCCTGCGAATCCTGGTTCAGGCAGTAAAAAATAATAGACAAAATTATTCGTATTTATCAGAGATATAGATTATATTGAAGATTGATTAGCGCCTGTAGCTCAGTGGATAGAGCAATGGCCTCCGGAGCCATGTGTCGCGCGTTCGACTCGCGCCAGGCGTAAATTTAGGTTTATCTGCAATAAAAAAGACATGAGCTTAAACTCATGTCTTTTTTATTGTTATTTTAATAGTTTTAATACAAATACTATTCTGCTGTGCACTCATCAATATCTTCAAGACTATCCGCACCGGTTAGACAATCAATTATATCCTGATCCCACGGTTCTTCTTCACACCAATCCATTAATTCTTCTGTCATATAATCTTCAAAATCTTCTTCTGGAATATTTTTACATTCATTCAAATCAAAACCCTCAGTCCCAGCGAACTCGTCACAAATATCATCTTGGGTCATGCCTGAATCTTTAAAAACGTCTACTGCATTACCTACTGCATCACTACAGGAATTGTCGTCGTCATCCCCGCACATAGCTCCTGTAAGAGCAAACGCCAGCATTAAAATTACCAGCGGTTTAATAAAAATTAAAAATTTCTTCATAAAAACCTCCTTAAAATGTTATTGAAATATTAAAACATTATAGCTGTATAATAATAAATGCTTTTGCCCGAAGTCAATTGAATTTTTGGGAAAATTATGCCCGGACGTCTTTTCACTTAAAGAATAAATTTCATTCAACGCTGCTTATTTAAAAGGCTGTATTTATAAAATAATAATATTTTTCAATTTAAAAAAAATGATTGAAAAGAAAGGCCTTTAACAAAGATTAGTCGTAGAAACAGGATTAAAAAATGTTATACTGCTGATCATGGAAAATATATTTGATATAATAATTGTCGGCGCAGGACATGCGGGGGCCGAGGCATCCGTAGCATGCTCAGGCATGGGCTTCAATACTCTGCTTTTAACAGGCAATCTTGATACAATATGCCAGATGAGCTGCAACCCCGCGATCGGAGGCCTTGCCAAAGGACATTTAGTAAGAGAGATCGATGCAATGGGCGGGATCATGGGCAAGGTAATAGACCGCACAGGCATTCATTTCAAAATGCTGAACAAAAGCAAAGGCCCTGCCGTATGGGCTCCGCGCGCTCAGGCAGATAAAAAGGCTTATCAGTTTATGATGAAACATGAACTTGAGAACCGTGAGAATCTTACAATTATACAGGATACTGTAACAAAAGTCCTTGCTGAACAGAATGAAGTAAAGGGAGTGCTTACTGAAAGGAACATGAAATTTCTTGCCGGAGCTGTAATACTCTGCACAGGCACATTCCTGAAAGGGCTGATTCATATAGGAGAATATAATCAGAAAGCCGGAAGGCTCGGGGACTTTTCAGCGGAAGCGCTTTCCGATTCCTTAAGAGAGCTCGGCTTTCCGGTAAAGCGCCTGAAAACAGGAACACCTCAGAGAGTTAACAAAAATTCAATAGACTTTTCAAAAATGGAGATACAGGAGCCGGATGTTAAGCCGATTCCTTTTTCATACACTACTGAAAATATTGAAGCTGAACAGATACCCTGCTGGATAACCTATACCGCTGAAAAAACACATGAAATAATACGCGCGAATATTCACAGGTCTCCCATGTATTCCGGAAAAATTAACGGAGTAGGGGCAAGATACTGCCCTTCAATTGAAGACAAGGTCGTGCGCTTTTCGGACAAACCCAGGCATCAGCTTTTTCTTGAGCCTGAAGGGCTTAACACCAACGAGTATTACATAAACGGCTTTTCGAGCTCACTTCCTGAAGAGGTTCAGCTTGAAATGGTAAGGACTGTGCCGGGCCTTGAAAATGTACAGGTTATGCGGCCTGCATACGCCATAGAATATGACTTTGTTCCTCCTACAGAGCTCAAACCCTCTCTTGAGACAAAGAGAATTTCCGGTCTTTTTCACGCGGGCCAGATCAACGGCACTTCAGGTTATGAGGAAGCTGGGGCGCAGGGCCTTATTGCAGGCATAAACGCCGCAAGAAAACTGCAGGGAAAGCAGCCGCTTGTACTTAAGCGTACGGAAGCATACGCGGGTGTTTTGATTGACGACCTTGTTACCAAAGGCACGGAAGAACCGTACAGAATGTTTACGTCAAGGGCCGAGCACCGTCTTCTGCTCAGGCAGGATAACGCGGACAAAAGGCTGATGTTTTACGGATTTGAGAACGGGCTAATCTCTGAAGAGCAGTTTCATAAGATGCAGGAAAAGTACGAAAAAGTTGAATCTTACATAAATGAATTTTCAAGCAGGATGATAGTGATTGATGATACGCTGAAAGAGCTTCTCTCAAAAAACAGCAGCAACAATCTGCCCGGCAAATTACAGGCCGGATATCTGCTGAAGCGTCCTGAAATTAAAATGCATCATATCATTAAAGCTCTGAATATTGAAATCGCTGACGATATCGCACCTGTTGTGGAAATGGAAATTAAGTACGAAGGCTACATTAAGAAAGAAAAAGAACGCGTTGAAAAAATGAAAAGATACGAGGAGAAGCCCATTCCCGAGGAAATGGACTATACTGCTATCAAGGGACTGAAAAACGAAGCCAGGGAAAAACTGATCAGAATCAAACCCGGAACAATAGGCCAGGCCCTGAGAATTTCCGGAGTTGACCCTTCGGATATATCAATAATTCTTGTTCATCTTGAAGCTCTCGGTAAAAGGAGCGTTGTGTAGGGAATGTAATAACATTATATACTTTATAATAGATATGAATAATTAGGGAAAAAAGTTTGAGATATGTTAAAAAGCCTCAGTCAATATAATTAAAGTTGGTTGAGGCTTTTTAAATTTTAAACCAGATATTTACTCATGGACTATTTACACCAATCAAATCCGCCGGGCCCCCCCCAGCCGTCATCATCCGATTCAATTGTCTCATTGATATCATCATCAACCGTTATACTTTCAATTGCGATGGCATAATCATCCGGGCAGTCAGGAGTCAAGGTTTCTGCTCCATTTCCGTTAACATCAATGAAAAGCCCTGCGGTATATGTGTCTTCTTCAACATCTTCGATTACTATTGTAGCAGATCCGTTCGTAAATGCTGCGGACGTGCTATATTCCGCTTCGCAGTCAATCCCCTGATTGGCACCTAAACATGCTTTTGCATATACTGTACAGTCAGTGGTTACTTCATCTTTTTCAACAACAAGTGTAACTTTGTACTTCTCTTCTTCACCGCATGCAATAAAAGATATAATTGCAGCGAAAAATAAAAAGAGTAATAATTTTTTCATAAAAAAACTCCCATGATTTTTTAGAATGTATTTTTATTTAAATTGGCATGAAGTCCGAAAGGTTAACTTTATTTAATATATTATCGTTAAATTTAAAAAATACAAATAGTTATATTTCGTTTAACTAATTGTATTTTTTCCTAAACTTATTTTTTAATGTCCCATTTTTTCAGATAAGCTGTCTTTCCAAGCGTGCTGCCGCGCTTTATTTCCTCCCTGATCCTGTCTTCTTTTTCCTTTACATCAATGGCCCGGTTCGCAATTTCCATTGCTTTTTTCTTCGGAACAGCGACTATCCCGCTTTCGTCTCCAATAATCCAGTCTCCGGGTTCTATGCTCCGGCCTCCGCATTCAATTACCGCGTTAATCTCTCCGAATCCTTTGGGCTCTCCCGCAGTTGGAGTAAAATGCCTGGCAAATACCGGAAACTGCAGTTTTCTGATGTCGTCAATATCCCGCGCAGCTCCGTCGATTATTACAGCGATCACGCCTGCGGTAATACAGGAATGGGTAGCCAGCTCTCCCCAGCAGGCAATTTCGCTTGCGCAGGAGTCAATAACTAGCACATCTCCGGGCCTGCATTCATCAATTGCCGCGACAGGTTTACTCCAGTCTCCGGAGTAGGTGCGGACTGTTACTGCGGGGCCCGCGAATTTCATTGGCTTTTCAGGAGAACCCTGCCATACAGGCTTCAGGCCTCTCATTTCGCCTGTTCTGTGCATTGCGTCTGAAATATTTGCAGTGCTGACTTTGCTGAAAGCTTCCGCGAGATGTTCCGCGTCAAATTTATGGAATTCCTTTGTCTCAACTGGCTTTCCGCTCTTCAGTGATTCAATTATTTTTTCAGCGATCTCTTTAGGATTTTTCGCTTTGTATAATGAACCGCCTGCTTCATAGGCTTTAACTGCTGTTTCGCTGTTCAGGCCGCCTGCTGCTGCTATCATAATATTGCTGCTGCAGGCTTTGCTGACTTTCTTTATGAGTTCAACCGGCTCAATCCCGAGTACCTGCTGGTCAAGCCCGACGTGAATATTAATAATATCAACTCCAAGTTCTTCAAGCTCTTTTGCGCGTTTTACAGGGTCATCTGTTGCTATAAGGTCGGCTCCTATTTTTACACCGTATTTCTTTCCTGCAAGAACCGCTTCGCTTATCATTGAATCAGGAGAGACCCCCAGAATCAGTACAACATCAGCGCCCGACTTTGCGGCTATCTCTACTTCTACCGCTCCCGCGTCCATTGTTTTCATGTCCGCAACAATTGTTTTCTCCGGAAACCTGTTCCTTAATGCCCTGACCGATTCCATTCCGTCAGCCTTGATAAGAGGTGTACCTGATTCAATCCACGTAACACCTCCTGATACTGCTTCTTCAGCTATCTGTAAAGCGCGCGGCAGGTCAATCAGGTCGAGCGCGATCTGCAGGGGCGGCAATTTTTTTGTCTGAATTTTTACAGCTGTTTTTTGCATGCTTATTCCTCCAAAATTTTTCGAACTTCATTTGCAAATTATTTACAGGCCTTTAATCTGTCTGGCAGTTAAAATGGATATTCAGGGCGAGCTGTCAACAATATTTTAAGAATATTATACGAATAATAATAATTTTTTAAACAAATAGTGCGAAAAACCATAAAAAATTATATAATATTTGTATTTTAATTAGTTTTCTTTGTTTGCGCGGTCCCTTTTTAAGGGTTTTTGCTAATAACAGCTGTTTGAAACGATATAGTAAGTTAATCCGGATTTTTGTTCATCTCTTTGAGTTTAATTTTCCGCTGCCTGTCGCGGAACGTTACGTTTTTATAATTGTAATTATTCAGCTTTAGCGGAGCAGGAAGTACAACTTGATAATTATTTCTTTTCACACAGTCTGTTGCGGCGGGTTTGTTCATTTTTTACACAAAATAAATTAACAATGATTTAAATCTTTCTTTTGCTGTGAAGTAAATAATGTGTTGTGCGAAGGATGAAATTATATTTTTATTCCGGCGAAAAATTCAGGAATAATTTTAAATATAAGAGATTTAAAATATAAATAACACTCGGATTACTTAATGATTAACGGGAAGATTGTCCAAATTTTTTAAAATAGAAGCTCCTGAATATCCTTTTTTTTTAATCCCTCTTTTACTGTATACAGTCCGCTGACACGGCCGTCCTGCATAACTGCAATATGAGTCGCAAGTGCCTGAACAAGGAAGCGTCTGTGCGTAGTCATTAATATGGTACCTGAATATTTCCCGAGAATCTCCAGAAGCATGATACTGCTTTCCCTGTCCAGATTGTTCAGCGGTTCATCCAGAAGTAGCAGTTCCGGCTCCCGTATGAGAACGCCGAGCAGTGCTGCGCGTTTCATTTCGCCTGAGGAAAGGTCAAGCGGACTGGACCTGCTGTACTGTAACAGGTTGAACCGTTCAAGCCACCGGGATGCTGTTTTAACTTTTTCTTCTCTGGAAAGTGATTCAGGCAGGCTCAACATTATGTCGTTTAAAAGATCAGGCATAATAAACTGATATTCAACCCTGCTGAACAGGCAGGCTGCGCGTTTCCTGATTTCCGTGATTGTTTTTTTGGCCCTGACTATTCCGGATACGGCAATGAATCCGTCTCCGTCAAGGAGGCCCAGTATGTGCAGAATAAGAGTTGATTTGCCGCTGCCGTTTTTTCCAATCACTGCGGTTCGCATGCCTGCTCCAATCTCAAGATCAACCCCGCGAAGAGCCTGCTTCCCGTTCGGATAACTGTATTGAAGGTTTTTTATTTCCAGTGCTTTCATAGGATAATTTTTATTTAAAGTAAAAGATAAGGGTTAAGCCCGCTTATATCAGCTAAGTAATAAATATAATTACAGTAACTCCGGCTGCAACCAGGAATAAAATAAAAGATGAAAAACTTATTTTTTCCTTTGCGGAATATAACTCATGAGAACCGCCCAACAGTCTTGTATATAAAGCAGCCTGATAATTATGGTACGCATAGAATTCTGTCTGTATAAGATTCTGGATATAATAGCGCGCGAACAGCATTTTTCCTGAAAAGTTAAAATCAAGTCTTGTTTTTAGCCGGTTCAGAATTTCTGTATGCGATTTCAAAAGAAAATCCGTAATTTTCATGAAAAGTATAAAAAACATCCGCAGATGCTGAAACGGAATACCGGAAATAATTGAAATCAGGCCGGACCTGCCGATCCAGTATTTCATAAGCAGAATCGAATTGAAAACAAAAAAAATCCTGACCGTAAGCAGCGCTATCTGCTCCCCGTTTACCGATTTTGTAATCAGCTGGGAGATAAAGGCAAAACATCCGAAAAAGAAAGCTGTACTTACAGCCATAATGTTCTTTCTGAAAATTACGGCAGCCCCGGACGGAGAAAAATACAGCAGAACTGCCAGTTCAGCAGCAACAGCAGCTGTATCCGTAATATTAAGTCTGACTGTGAGTATCTGAACAAGCAGAAGTATAATAACAGCAAGTTTTAATATAATCAGCATAATTCACATTCAATAAAATTCAAATCTTCCTGATCAATGTATTTGATCATTTTCAGAGAAGTTCCGGAAAGCATGGCCCTGAATTCCTCTTTGCCGGGCATGATATCTTTGTTAACAGGAGCATCGAGTGAGCAGTGAAACCTGTTAAGTGAGTCGGTATCTGAAAGATGAAAAATATAAAGCCTTCCGGGTTTTTTCAGTATCCGGCTGAACAAATGCAGGGCGCGGTTTTTATCGTCTATGTGCGGAAACACGGCAAAGCACAGTATCGCGTCAAAGCTTCCGTCACCAAAATCAGCCTGTTCCACCGGCTTATTGATATAATCAATATTGCCGTATTCCGCATGGATCTCTTTTGCTCTGGCAAGCATTGTACAGGATGAATCGAGTGCCGTCAGTCTGCCTCCCGGGCCTGTTCTTTTCAGAATATTTTTAAATAATATGCCGTTCCCGCATCCTACATCCAGAACAGTGTCATTTTCCCTCAGTTCAATCAGGTCAAATGCTCTTTTCAGAAGGCTGAGGCGCTCCCCGTAATTACCGGATATCCGGTCCCAGTTAAGGCCCATTCCGTTGAAGTAAGCGGTTTTTGATCCAGTCGTATCATTCATCTTCCCTGCGGTCCCCCTGCTTTTTTTCGTAAGGCCTTAAGGATCTGTTTTTTATCAGAGAGTTTAATCGCGGTACAAGGACAGGAACCAGTATGAACATCAAAATAATGCCGGGAAGAGATTTTACGAGCTGAAACAAGGTAAAAGCCGGGGCGTTAATGCCGAACAAGGGTATAATTACCAGGTAATACAGTACAAGCAGTATTCTATCAATAATAATTGCCGCAAGAAGAGGCAGCAGAATCATCGGACTGAATTTATGCTGTATAAACGAAATTATTACACAGAGCAGCGACAGCTGCACAATCATCAAAGGCGCTACCGGAGGATAAAACGGCGGCATACCGGTAATCAGAGCTGACAAAAGCGGAGTAAAGAAACCGGCTATCAGCGCGTTTGTTTTGCTGAGAAAGTACGCCCCAATCGCAAGAGGAATGTACATCGGCATAAAGACCGGCCCCAGGCCGGTAAGGTGAAACAGTACCGGAAACAGAATTCCAAAAGCGGAAAATATTGCAGCCAGCAAAATATTATTAACATCATGTTTTTCATGCATACGCGCACCTGCAGACTCTTGTCAGGAAATTATCTCGTCCATACGGACGGCTTTTGGCAATACAGTGTGTGTTTTTTTCAAACTGTAAAGCAAAAAACGGTGTTTTCAACCCTGTAAAATTTGTTGCAATACTATCGGAAACAATTAGGATTGAACCATTAAAAACAGCGAGGGTGTTTAAATGAAAGAAGAAAAGCCGGTTGCCAGAAAAAACAAGAAAAAGAATATTGATGCAACAGACAGAAGCATGATCAGCCTTCTTCAGAAAGACGGGAGACTGTCAAATACGGATATGGCAAAAACGCTCGGCATATCTGAAGCAACAGTAAGAACGCGCCTTAAAAGGCTGCTTGACGAGGAATATATTCAGATTGTCGCGGTAAGCGACCCCTTTAAACTCGGTTTTGAGATCGCAGGAGATTTATATATTCATGTCACTATAAATAAAATCGCAAGTGTGATTGAAGAGCTTAAGCGCATTAAGGAATTATGGTACATAGTTACCACAACAGGCGTTGCGTCCATTAACGCCGAATTTATTGTAAAATCCCTGCAGGACCTGAACGACCTGGTTTACAACAAGATAAGTAAAATAGAAGGCGTAAGAAGAGTTGAATCATCCGTCATAATGGGATATGAAAAAAGAGAGTACGACTTCGGCACTGCCTTCGACTAATTACAGGCAGATTTTCTCCGTATCCGGAGGCAAAGGATGCGTATCTCAAACGCATCTTTTGCAAACAATCCTATTGCTTCACGGTTCCCCGACTTTTACTCTTCATATACTTAAAAAGGCTTTTATATACATTCAGAGACATCCGAAGACATTCCGGACTGAGCCTGTTACAAACTTAGTATTCTTTCCTGCGCTGACGAAACAACCGCAATCCGGGTTTAAAAAATTTTGCGAACACGACTCCTTTCTTTAAACGGATTATCACCGTTATGATTCCGCACTGAAAATCAACGAATACATACAGAAGCGGGCTGTACGCTTGCTCCGGCCGGGGGCACGCGTTCAAATGTCCTTAACCGGGAAAGGAGAGATGAAAAAATACGGAATTTAATTTTATATTTACTGATTAATTGGTTGAAAAGAAGTCCTTTTGTGTTTAAAAGAAGGATGATGTACAATTTCAAACAGGAGTGTTCCATGTGGAACGTGACATAATAAAACAGTGGTGCGGCAGCAGAAACATAAGCCCCGGCCAGAACGTGACAGAACGTATGGCTGCATACGCGGAGATGATTCATGAAGCCGGTCAGACATTTAATCTGACGGGTTTAAAGACAAAGGAAGCTGTCTTGTCCGAGCTGATTATTGGAAGCATAGACCCTTTAAGAGACATAATTGTTCCACGTGGAACGCGGTTCGTTGACATAGGTACAGGGGCGGGAATTCCCGGTATAGCGCTTTCAATATATTTTGAGGGCTTTTCGGGATTGCTGATTGAGTCAAGTCAGAAAAAAGCCGGGTTCGCGAGAAAAGCTGCCGAAAAGCTGGGACTTGATAATGTTGAAGTGGTTTGTGACAGAGCTGAATCGGCGGTAAAAGAGCCGGGGAACAGAGAATCTTTTCAATGGTGTTTTATGAGGGCATTCGGAAAGCCGTATATTGCAATAGAGCTGGGCGCGCCTTTTATAGAGAAAGACGGCCTTGTATATATCTATTCCGGAGAGTCTTTCGGCGGATTGCAGGAAAAAACGGTTGAACATGCAAAGGATCTGGGGCTGTGTATTATGTCGCCTCAGGAGGTTTCCATAGCAGGGCTTTCGGGTACCGGAACAGTGCTTAAAAAGACTGAAAGTACTCCGGAAAAATATCCGAGAAGATATGCCGTGATAAAACGCGAAGCTGAATCAGAGCGGTCTTCCGGGTAGAGCCCGGCATTTTCTGCTGTTGTCCGGCAATCCCGGCAGCACGTATTGTGCTTAATGAGTATTATTGCAAAATACGGTACGCGTTACCGGGCAAATAGAAAAGGTTTTCCGGTTTGCAAATACCCTGTTCTGTTTGTCTGCATATCTGGAGTGCGGGAGTGAACAATAAGCAAAATCAGGAGGGTGAAATGATAGTTAAGCAGATACCTGTGGGAAATTTAGGCGTATTCAGCTATCTTGTGGGGTGCGAAAATTCCCGTGATGCTCTGGTGATTGATCCGGGCGGTGATCATGACAGAATAATCGCTGAAGCGGAGAAATCCGGGCTGAATATAAAATATATTGTCAATACTCATCATCATTTTGACCATGTTCTTTCAAACGCGGAACTGAAAAGGCAGACCGGAGCAAAAATTGTTATGCACGCGCTTGAAGACGACCTTGTCAGTACGGATGCCGGTGCTGATATTCGCCTGACTGATGAGGAATTCTTTAATCTTGGAGACATTAGGTTCCGTGTTTTTCATACTCCCGGGCATTCTCCGGGCGGTATATGCCTGTATGCGGAGGGCCAGCTTTTTACAGGGGACACTCTTTTTGTGGGCGACAGCGGGCGTACTGATCTGCGCGGAGGGAACAGGCCTGCGCTTGGCGCGTCTATCAGAAAGCTTATGGAGCTCCCTGACGACACAATAGTGTGGCCCGGGCATGATTACGGCCCTTCAAAAAGCTCTACAATAGGCAATGAAAAAAGAACCAATGTAAACGCGAGGGAATACGGGTATTATGTGGAAGATTAAGGCGCTTTTCGGCTGTCTTGCCCGGGAAATGCTGTTCGCCGCTGTATTTTGCAGCTGAATCAGCTTCTGCTGTTTTTTATTGCTGTATTTGGATGAGCAAATTATGTTTCTATGTGATTGCTTCCGCTCTGTACTGCTTTCCCTGCGGAAGAATCCGCAGACAGACAGCAATTTTACCTGTAATGTCCACGGCATAGTTCTTTTGAATACATTTGATTAACCTGCCGAACCGGGTATCATGGGCAGGAGAAAGAAATATCCTGCGGATTTGATTTTTTGTTTGCATAATTTATAAGCAAGCCGCATTTATAAACAAATTATTTCGTAAATTTATTATCAGTATACTTTAAACGGGCATACGCGCGGAATCTGTATTAACATGATGCCTGTACTGAGCTTTCAGGGAAAACAGATGAGAAAAAAACTGCTTGTTCCGGTTGTTCTTCCGGTTTTGCTGATATTTGCAGGATGCAGTAAAACCCAGTATGGAATAGTAACAGCAAGGGAAGGGCTTGTTTTGAGAGTGCATCCCGCGGTTGAGTCCGCCCGCCTGGATGCTATGCCTGTCGGTACAAAAGTAACTGTTCTTTCTGTTGACGGGCCCAGGCAGTCTTTGCATAAGCTGACATCAAACTGGTATAATGTTACGGTGAACAATTTAAACGGATGGGCCTTCGGGGGTTTTATAAAGCTTCTCAGGGGTGAACTGGCGAACGCTTATCTTGCCATGGAGGAGGGTTTTATCGAATTGTATCAGTATAAGAACGGAGAGTTCGATATGTCCGTTAATTTGTGCCAGGCTGTTGGAATGATTTACGGGAAATACTCGTCCGGGAACAATTATATTAAGTGTAAGGTGAAAAAAGTAGACTTTTCCGGTTTTCTCGGTGACGATATTTCAGAGTTTGAATACAAGGTTCTTGATAAGAAATCCATCATGTATAAAGGGAAAGGAATCGGCTGCGGCCCCATGGATGGAATGATCTTGTATAAATTTGACAGGTAGTTCCTTTTGTCCTGTATCGCCTCTCAGTGTTTTTTTGCTGTTTTCAGGCTGCTGCCGGCAGTCATTTTGTATGTTTTTTTGCTGTTTTTATGGAACCTGTCTGCTGCCGGGCTGGTCTAACTTCATTGTAGCCTTTTTTCAGGTTTTGTTCTAGCCGGCCGGCATTCATACTTCGGAACTTTTCAATGATAGAAAAAATAATCGCGTTTTTTGTTAAAAGACATCTGTTGACCAACTTTATTGCTATCGGCGTATTCATTGCCGGTATTTATTCCTGGACAGTTACTCCAAAGGAGGAGCTGCCGGATATGGAAATGAATTTCGTAAGAATTACGTCTTCCTATCCCGGAGCTTCTCCGGAAGATGTTGAGCATTTTATTACAAGGCCGATTGAAGATGAAATACAGGGTGTTGACGGTGTTTACAGGGTTTACAGTACATCCGGAATCGGAGTTTCTACGATTATTGTCGAGATCGAGGATGATATAGATGATCTTATCTCGGTTGTAAATGATATCAATGACTCCGTTAACCGAGTTGACCTGCCTTCCGAAGTACGTGAAAAACCTTATGTCAGGCAGTTCAAGACCTCTCAGAAAGCAATAATTGATATTGCCCTTGTTCATAAGAATAAAGAAATTCTTGACACTGATTCAAGAAGAGAACTGCAGAAATATGCTTCAGCTCTTGAAAGCCGGCTTCTGAATCTTCCCGAGATAACTTCAATAGGAAAAAGCGGTTATCTTAAACAGGAAATACAGATACAGGCTACACCAGAAAAGCTTCAAAAATATAATATATCCCTGAGCTCTGTTATGTCTGCGGTGAAGCAGGGGCATGTGCGCGAGCCTGCCGGCAATATTGAAGACAGGAATGAGTCCCGTGTTTCCGTGCGTGCTGAATTAAATGAAGCAGAGAGACTCAGAAAGCATATTATTCGCGGTGGATTCGAGGGCCAGGAGATCAGGCTTGGTGAGCTTGCTCAGGTTGTTGACTGTTATGAAAAGACTAGAAGTATTTTAAAGATAAACGGGCACGAAGGAATTATATTAAATGTCAAAAAGAGCAGTTCATACGGAATAATAGAAGCGGTGGAAGCTGTTAAATCCCGGGTTGAGACGTTCAGGAAAACTTCTATCGCGAAAAAGCCGGTAGATATTTACATTCTGGATGATGAATCAAGAGATGTCCGTGAAAGGCTGTCCCTGATAAGTCTTAACGGCGCGATCGGTTTTATTTTTATTATTGTACTGCTGTTTCTGCTGCTTGAGCTTAAGGCCGGGCTGTGGGTGGCTTTCGGAATTCCTTTTTCATTCTGCTTTACCATGATTATTTCCTACATGATGGGTTTTACGGTTAACAACATTACGCTTGCGGCTGTGATCATTGTTATGGGTATGATTGTGGATGACGCTATTGTTGTGGCTGAGAATATAAGCAGATATAAGACCCATGGTCACAGCTCTTTTGATGCTTCCGTTAAAGGAACAGCTTACGTGTTCCTGCCTGTGGTATCCAGTATTATAACAACATGCGTGGCGTTTCTGCCTTTGCTGATGTTCACCGGAAGGTTCGGAAAATTTATATATTATATTCCTCCTGTAATTTCCATTATGCTTATCGGAAGCCTGATTGAGTCAATACTGATCCTGCCTGCCCATATGGATCTGCATCTGTCCCGGCGCCAGCAGGTAATATTTTCTCTGGGAATTGTTCTGCTGATTGAAAGATTTACGGGAAGGAAAAAGCAAAAAACGGATGCTGCCGGAACCAGGAAGACGGAGAACCCTGATGATGAAGACGGGATCAAATGGCACTGGTTTCTGTCTGTTGAGAATGCTTACGGTCGTCTGCTTAACAGGCTTCTTGAACGTAAAATAATAGTTTTTTCTTTTTTTGTGGTACTTCTGGCTATTGCGGGTTTAATGTTCTCTTTGAAAATGAAATTTGTAATGTTTCCTGACGAAGAGGCAACCCAGCTAACAATTATGGCTGAGGCTCCTGAGGACACGAGAAGATATGAAACAGCAAAGCTCGCCGGACGGGTGGAAGCTGTGTTCGCTAAATATCTGCAGAAAGAAGTTGTTGGTTTCAGGACTGTAATCGGTGAGAGCAGGCACGGCCAGGCTGTAGAGGAGAATAAATTTTTAACCAGAATAGAGATTGTCTCAAGGGAGAAAAGAGAAAAGTCTCTGTCACAATTAAAAGAGGAATGGCAGGATCAGCTGAAGGATATAAATGAACTCTCCAATATCCGTTTCATTGAACACAGGTTCGGCCAGTCAAGCGGGAGTCCTGTTGAGATTATGGTTCAGGAGAATGATGATTTAATCAGAAGAGAGGTTGTTGAGAGGCTCAGGTCTGAAATGGAAAAGCATCCTGCTTTGACCAGTGTTGAAATTGACCGTCCGATCAGCAATACGGAATACAGAATAGATATGAACCGGAACATGACGAACATGCTTGCTGTAAAGGCCTCGGAAGTCAGCAGCACTCTTCGCGCGATTCTTCAGGGTACTGTGCTTTATGAACTGATTGAAGGGGATGATGAAACAGATGTTGTTGTAACATCTGTTGATGACGCAAAACGTGATATTGACAGAGTTGTGAAGTTTCCGGTGGAAAACAGCGGAAATTATCTTGTTCCGATCAGTAGTGTTGTATCAATAAACAAGACAATGTCTCCTGATTCAATTCAGCGGGAGGATTATAAAAGAACGACAAAACTGTACGCGGATCTTGTTTCAGGAAGCGGGAAAGATAAGAGCAGGCTTGTCCTGAAGGCTGATCCTGATAAAAATAATAATTCGGAAAAAAATGATCCGGAGAATAACAGAAAGTATAATAACGTATCGCCGCTCGATATTGCCGAGTATTTTGAAGCAGATATTTTTCCTGATATTATTGCCGAATACCCCTCAAGTATCATTTCCTTCACAGGAGAAATAAAGGATACACGTGAATCAGAGGGTGATTTGTTTTTCGGGATTGCTGCTGTTCTGTTTCTTATTTACGGAATTCTTGCCCTTCTGTTTAATTCAATGATCAAGCCGCTGATAATAATGGTATCAATTCCTTTCGGAGCTGTCGGGATAATTCTGGCTTTCTGGCTGCATGGTATTGCGTATTTCGGTTTTTTTGCAGCGGTCGGTGCAATCGGGCTTATGGGCGTTGTTGTTAATGATTCAATTGTTATGATTGTTAAACTTGAGAATGAATATGATGTCAAAAAGAATAAAAAGCTGGTTAACAGGCAGATTTCAGATATTGCAAAAACGCGTCTGAGAGCGATATTGCTGACAACTCTGACAACTGTAGCCGGCCTTTTTCCGACAGCATACGGAATAGCAGGTTATGATTCCATGCTGGCTGAAATGATGCTTGCAATGGGCTGGGGGCTTATTTTTGCAACTCTGATTACTTTGCTTTTGATTCCGTCAGTTTATTCGATAATCAAGCGTTTTGAACATTAAGGCGTAAAAAATATTTTTTAAATGCCGTCTTTCAAAAATGCGGAATAAAAAGCATGTTAAAGTTAAAATAGATAGCAATATAATAATTTGTATATAAAATGAAAATAAAAACAAAAATAATAATTTTGATGTCTGCCGTACTGATGCCTGCAGTTATAAGTCTGGTATTTCCGGTGGGAAAATGCCGTGCGGCTGCAGAAGAAACCGGATCAGCCGGCAGTAATATAATCACGCTTCAGGAATTTATTCGGGATGTCTGCAGGCGGGATTTAACCTTTCAGGAAATACTCATGGATAATCTGAAGCTGGCGTATTATAAAGACCTTAATCTTGTTTCAGGAGATATTCTGCTTTCAGTCATGAGCCGGTATAATTTTTTGCTGAATGATTCCGATAATAACGGACACATTACTTCCGTATCACTAAGCAGGCTTTTTCCTGCATCAGGCACTGAAGTTTCGGCATCTTTTGATTCAAGCCCGAACTCTATGAGGGGCAGGACGTCGGCTTTCACAGGAGCCGTTTCACAGCCGATCGCACAGAACGCGTTTGGTTACATAAACAGGCTTAATGAAAGAATTCAGGAGCTTGATATAGAACTCGCTAAACATCAGATTGTTGAAGCGTATGAGGATTATCTGGCTTCGTTGATAGTTTTGTACTATCAATGGTATTCGGATTACTCCAATCTGAAGACAGCTGACTCAGCACTTGAAGAGAGCATCAGGCTTTTACGCAATATTAAGGCAAAGAAAAGATTTAATGTAGCTTATCAGTCTGATGTGGATAAAATCGATCTTCAGGTTATTGAGAAGCAGGAAAATCTGTATACTTTGCGGGAGGAATACAGCAATACGTTTGAACTGATCTGTCAGGCTGCGCATTATAAAAAAGAAAAAGAATTAATTCCGGAATTTTCCTCCTATTACGAAAAGGAGCCGGATTTTAACAGTGAATTTTCCGCATTTAAAAATGCCGGAAGGACGTTTAACATGCTTTCAGTAATTGAGCAGAAAGGAAGTATTGAAGTAAAACGGAACGCGAATGCCCTGCTGCCTTCTGTAAATCTTCTGTTCGGTTATTCGAAAGAGAAAGCAACAGGCTTGTCTGCGGACACAGAAGATTCGCTTTATGCCGGTGTTTCTCTGGATTTTCCTTTCCGGCAGCAGAAGAATAGAGCGGCGTACAATATTTCAAAAATAGAGGAAAAGAAAACAGCTCTCAGTTCGGAAAACACAAGGCAGAAGCTTAGGACAGATTTGAAAAATATTTATACGCAGATTCAGCTCGAGAAAAAACTTATACTGAGCGCGGACAGGAAGATACAGCTGGGCACGCGCATAGTTAAAAGCGAAACAAAAGATTATCAGCTTGCAAGAATTCAGCTGAGCGAACTGATTAAGTCAATAAATGACCTGGAAAGCTATAAAAACAAGAAAGTATACCACACAGTTAAACTGCATACCCTGAGAATTGAATGGCTGAGATTGCTGGATAAACTTGTCAGCATGGAAGATACGGGTATAAAATAATTTGATTTTATTTTCTCCCGAAGATTGTTAATATTAATAATATACAGACGATTTTATTTTTCATTTTAATCAGGTACTATCAATGCGCATAGACAGAATGCTTGCTATTACGATTATGCTGCTGAACAGGGAAAGAATTTCCGCGCGCGAGCTTGCTGACAGGTTTGAAGTATCAGTACGCACTATTTACAGGGATATTGAAGCAATAAATATCGCGGGCATTCCTGTTGTCGCGCATTCCGGCATTAACGGCGGATTCAGTATAATGGAAAATTATAAAATCGACCGCCAGCTTCTGACTCTTAACGACATGATGAGTATTATTACTGCGCTGAACAGTGTTAATCTTGTTTTTGATGACGCGGGTGTTGACTCAACAATTGAAAAGATAAGAAATCTTGTGCCCAGAGAAAAGGAATCGGAAATCAATCTCAGGTCGGAGCAGATTGTAATTGATCTGCTTCCCTGGGGATATCCTGGCAGATACAAAAAACTGCTGAAGGAAATTCAGCAGGCTGTTGAGGGCAATTCTCTGATTAATCTCCTTTATACGAATTCCGGAGGGGAAACTGTTTCCCGCATTGTTGAGCCAATGACGCTGGTATTAAAAGGATATGTCTGGTATGTTTTCGCTTTCTGCAGGCTCAGGAATGATTACCGCATTTTCAGGCTTTCAAGAATTACAGGCATTGTAACTCTGCAGGAAACATTTGTCCGGAAGTCCGGTTCATTCAGGGATATTCCTAAATGGGAGAATGATAATACGGAACCAGTAAACCTTGTGCTGAAATTCTCTCCTGAGATGAAAGCAAGAGTTTATGACTATTTTGATGATGAAAATATAAAGAGGGAATCTCTAAAAATTAACCCTACTATACAAATTAATTGACTTAATCCAATAAGAATAATAATTATCCAACAAAAAGCAATAAAA
>JAFGDQ010000086.1 GCA_016932015.1 Spirochaetota bacterium
AGAGGATGGGATCTGGTGGTCTCCACGGTCTTCAAAACCGATGGCTGTAATTTATTGCAGCGGCAGGTTCGATTCCTGCCCCTTCCGCATATTTATCCTTATAGATACGAACAAGAAGCCTGTTAAGGGATATTGATATCCTTTAATTAAACTGGAGCTCAATTTAAAATGGAAAATCTCGAAAATATCCTGAAACAAATTCCGCAGGTTGAAAAACTTCTGCAGATAGAGGAAATAAGCAGGTTTATTCCTGATTTAGGCAGGGCACTTGTTGTTAAAGTAATACGTGAGGAAATAAGAAAATTCAGGGATAGCTTCGACAAGGAAAATGATCTTGAAATTGAAGACCTTTCCGTTTCCATCATTAGTGGCTGTATCAGGAAAAGAAATGAAAAGCTCAGAAGAGTCATAAACGGAACCGGTGTTGTTATTCATACAAATCTCGGCAGAGCTCCGATAGCAAAAGAAATAATAGATAAACTTTCCGGAGAGCTTTCAAGGTATACCAATCTTGAATTTGACCTTACAGCAGGCAAAAGAGGCAAAAGAGGCGGATTTGTCGAAGAGCTGATAAGCAATCTGACCAGTGCTGAAGATGCTATTATTGTAAACAATAACGCTGCAAGCGTATTTTTAATACTTAATGAGTTTGCAAAAGGTAAAGACGTAATAATATCAAGAAGTGAACTTGTTCAGATCGGAGGCGGGTTCCGTATTCCGGACATTATGCATCAGACAGGTGCCAATCTGATTGAAGTAGGCACAACAAACATTACCGAACTTGCTGATTATAAAAATGCTATAACTGAAAATACTGCAATGATTCTTTCTGTGCATCAGTCCAATTTTAAAATGGAAGGATTCACTAAAAGCACTTCACTCAAAGATCTGTCTTCACTTAAAAACGGCTCAATAATTTATGTACGGGACCTTGGCAGCGGTAATCTTCTTGTGGATGCGAGGTTCCCGAAAACATTTGAACCCACAATCTCTTCAGAGCTTTCGCAGGGTATTGACCTTGTATGTTTCAGCGGTGATAAAATGCTCGGCAGCGGCCAGGCTGGTATAATTGTAGGTCGCAGGGACCTTGTCCAAAGGCTGAGGAAAAATCCGCTTATGAGAATGCTCAGAGTTGACAAGATCACATATTATCTGCTTCAGGAAACACTCGTAAAATACGCGAACAGGGAAATTGACGATATTTCTCTCTGGGGTATAATTTTTCAGAATAAAAAAGCGCTGGGAAATAAGCTTAACCGTCTGATGAGAAATATTAAATCAGACAGAAAAAAAGAAACTGTAAACAGAATAAGTGTAAAAAGTGTTTTTGGAGGAGGTACATCTCCAAATGTCAGAATTGAAAGCTCCGGAATTCAAATAAATATTCCAGGCATGACTGCAAAAGAAATACACAGGAAATTACTGGATGAAAATATTCCAATATTAGGTTATATTCTGGATGATATTCTTACTCTGGATATAAGAACCATTTATGACGATGAAATACCGATTGTAGCTGCGGCAATTGAAAGTCTGCTAACAGGTAATTCTGAATGAAGCTCCTTGCGGCAGAGCTACGAGGTATTAAAAACTTTAATATAGTCACAGAGCTGTGGGGAATGCCTCACGAATTATTGTGAGGATGACCCAAAGGAGATTAAATCCGCAAAGCAGTTAATTGCATTCTGTAAATGTACAGCTGTAAATCTCTATACAGAAAATATTTCATTTACAAAACCAATCATACCTAATGCCGGAAAGAAACAGGTCTTTATCGTAAATTTCCGCATCTGTGATTGACTGAGAATCAAAGGAGAAATTTTGTATATAGTCGGCACATCCGGTCATATTGATCACGGTAAAACCAGCCTTATTAAAGCACTGACAGGTGTAGACTGCGACCGCCTTCCTGAGGAAAAATCCAGGGAGATGACGATCGATATAGGCTTTTCAAAAATCGATTATCCTAAACTCGGTACAGTAAGCATTATTGATGTTCCCGGCCATGAGAGATTTATCAGAAACATGGTGGTAGGGGCGTGGGGAATAGACCTCGGGCTCCTTGTAATCGCAGTAGATGACAGCTGGATGCCGCAGACAGAAGACCATTTCAGGGTGCTTGACCTTCTCGGAATAGAAAGAATAGTCGTAGCTCTTACAAAGATCGATATGGCTGATCAGGAAATGATAGAATTTGCCGAGGAGGAGGCGAAAGATAGAATACAAAATTCGCGGTTCAAAGAATGTGATATTGTGAGAGTATCTTCAAAGACCGGTGAAGGGCTTGAAGAGCTGAAAACCGTAATTAAAAAAAATCTTGAGAAGCTGTCAAAGGCAGCTGATTCCGGAAAACCTTATCTTTTTATTGACCGTGTATTTGAATCCAGGGGGCATGGCACAATTATTACCGGGACCTTAAAGAACGGGCTTTTTAATGAAAACGATGATGTGGATATCCTTCCCGGAAAATCAGCCAGAATTAAAAAGATAGAAAGTCATTATCATTCGGAAAATGAAGGTTCTCCTTCGCAGAGAACTGCTCTGAATCTTTCCGGTGTATCAATTAATGATCTGAAGCGCGGCGATATAATAGTACACCGGAATTTTTTTACTGAATCAAAAGATATTATTGCATCTATTAATCTGCTGGATAAAAATAAAAAAGTAAAAAATAATCTTGGTATTGAGATCCTAATTGGGACAAAAAGCATTAAGGCAAAGTTTATTTTATTAAATGAAATAAATAATCAGGAGACATTTCCTGTAAGACTGAAAATTGATGAATTGTGGTTTTTTTATCCAGGAGAGCCGTTTATTATTACAAATCCTGGAGGTTACCGGATAATCGGAGGAGGCCGCGTACTTATTCCTGATAATGATCAGCTTAAAGACCGAAAAATACTTAAAGAGATTCCTGATCATTTTAAGGATTTCAGTAAAAAAGAGATAATCGAATTTATAATTAAAACCAAAAAGGCAATTCATGTCGATAATATAAGAAACGGGCTGCCGTATAAAAATAAACTTATAGATAAATATATTTCCGAATTGCTGGAAGAGAAAACAATTGTACAAATTGATGATTTTATTGCTGAAACTTCTTTTTATGAAAAAGCGAAGAAAAAGATAGCCGGCACTATAAGCACAAATACGGGTCTGAATATAAAGGAAATTTCGGACAGTGCTGAAATTGATTTGAATATTGCTAAACTGCTGATTGTTGAAATACTGAATGAAAATTCTATAGTGGAAAAAGACGGTAAGTATTTTACCGGGGATTCAATCTCTGAAGATTCTCTGCCTGAAAACAAAAAGAAGGCTCTTGAAAATCTTTTTAAAAGGGGAATTGAAGGACTTGAACTGGATAAAATCAGGGACGATTCATTGAAAAAAAACATCAAGGAAATGATTCGTCTGGGTTTTGCAATCAGTCTGGACGGCAGCATCATTTATCACTACAAGATTTATGATGAGCTGAAAAGTAAAATACTCGATCTGTTTAACAGTCTTGAAAGAATTACAATTGCCGATGTGCGGGAGGTTACATCTCTTTCAAGAAAGTATTTAATTCCTCTCCTTAACAGAATCGAAAATGACGGCTTAATAAAAAGACTCGGAGATTTCAGAATTAAGGTTTAGGCATTATAATTTTCACATCATTATGTCTTTTTTATGGCATTGCTTTAGCTTGACTTTTTGCTCTTTCGGCTTTAAGATAATTATATTTATTTATATTATCAGGGAATAATAAATATAATGAGTTCAGATATAAATAATCTACTAAGAGATAAAATTCCGGAAATTCAGCTGGATTTAAATACAGTTAAAATTGACACAACAGTACCGTTCGATCTTTATGACGAGTACGGGAATGTTGTGGTTGAGATTAATACACCTCTTACTGAACCTCTGATAAAACATTTAAAGTCCACAGGGATTAAGTATTTGTATTATAATCCGGCACAGAGTAAGGCAAAAGAGAATCCGGCTGGACTGGATACAGGTAAAAATGTACTTGATGAAAGTCAGCAGAAAGAATCAATAGATCTCGCAAAAGAGGTTCTGGATTCGATTAAAAGTACGATTGATTTTACTCCAAAGTCTATAACCCCTGATAAAATAAAAAAGACATATAAGCATGTTGATGACATACTGAATCATATTGAAAATAATTCTGACAGTATTTTTATTCCGTTTAATAAACTGAAGAGTATGAGTGAATATACTTATATTCATTCATCCAATGTCTCCATCCTCGGTGCTTTACTTGGCGCAAGGCTTGAATACAACAGAACAGTCCGTGTCCGCATGGGAGTAGGCGGTCTTTTTCATGATATAGGTAAAGTATTAGTTGACGATAAAATTCTGAATAAGGAGTCACAGCTAACAGAGGATGAATTCAGATTAATCAGAAATCATCCGCAGCTTGGGTATAATCTTGTTAAGGACAGCAGGGAGTTATCGACGCTGGAAAAGAGTATAGTTCTTTTTCATCATGAAAGGCCGGACGGCCAGGGGTATCCCTTTAAATACGATTACAATTCATATACAGGTAATGTGCCTAAAGAGGTCAGGCTGCTTTCCATATGCGATGCATACAGTTCTCTTACGATAAAGACACCGTACCGAGAAGCCTTCTCCCCTAAAAAGGCATTGAGGATAATTTTAAATTCAGTCTATGCCCCGTTTAAAAAGAAATCACAGTTTCTGCCTGCGGATGTCAGAGACTTTATTCGTTCTCTCGGATTTATGCTGAATAAAGGCGAATATTTTTTTGAGAAAGGAGAAACTGTACGCCTCAGTTCCGGAGAGATAGCTGTTATTGAGGAGATGAACAGGCTTTATCCGATCAATCCCAAAATAAGAATGATTACAAATAAACAGCTGAAAGCTCTGGATAGACCTGTTACGATTGATCTGCTCAGGGAGCCGAGTATTTTTATAGCCCACATTTTTGACAGGAGTACCATGGTTCAGGCAGGCAGTAAGTCCTGACTGACAATCCCGGGAAAAAAATAAAATGACCATTGATGAATTTCTTGAAAAGATTAGTAACAATAAAAAACGATTTACTGAATATAATGATATAAAATACAGTAAATTCAAAGCTTACGCGGAAATACAAAATATAACCGGATTGATTGAAGCTATACCTTTTTTGTTAAGCAGTAATCATAACAGTCTTCCCGGATATATTCAGGGTTATGAGCCGATCGGAATCCTGAATTACCAGCCGTCTTCAAATGCGATCAATTACATTGTGAGGAAATTCCCGGCAGTTCAGCCGGTACCGAATAAAAATAATGGCCCTGTAGTTGAACTGATGGCTATTATGGGAAGTGCAGGTACGATTGCATATAATGAGGAATCTGATATTGACTACTGGCTTTGTATTGATGAAGGAAGTATTGACACTAAAACAATTGAGCAGTTTAAATCCAAGCTGAGAGATGTGGAGCTGTGGATTACCGATAATCACAATATTGAAACTCATTTTTTTCTTAATGACATCAGCAAAGTTAAAGATGATATTTTTGATGCTGATGAAGAGGACATTTCAGGTAAAGCTCTGGGTAAACTTTTGAAAGATGAATTTTACAGAAGTTCCATTCTTCTATACGGTAAAATTCCTTTCTGGTGGGCCATACCTCCCGGATCTACTGATGAAAATTATGAAAAATACTTAAAGGTTGTAAAGGACTCGCAATTTAAGGATGATTTTATTGACCTTGGAAATCTGAATATTGTTCAAAAAGAGGAATTTTTGGGGGCCGGCCTTTTTCAGATTCTGAAATCTCTCGGGAATCCGTTTAAATCGATTCTGAAAATCGGTATTCTCGAAAAATATCTGCTTGAAGAGGATAAGTCCACTCTTTTATGCAACCGGTTAAAGGCGGAGATACAGAAAGGAAATTATGATACCGGTTTCGTTGACGGCTATATATTCATGTTCAACCAGGTGCTGGAGTATTATCAAAAAAAGGCTGAAGAAGACCCTTTTGCTCTTGAAGTATTAAAAAGATGCTTTTACATAAAAATTGACCCAAGACTTTCGGAAATTGGAAATATAGAAGATAAAAAGTTCATACCTGAAAAACAGTCCATAATGATGGATTATACCAAGAAATGGAACTGGCTTTCTGCTAAAATACGTCAGATGGATGATTTTCATAACTGGGAGCTGACAGCACTGAACAAATTCTGGAATAATATATCCAAACTGATTTTAAAAACATATAAAAAGATTCTGGATAATATTGAAACACAGATTATTGAGAAGCAGTTTACAGGAGATGAATTACAGTATATTTCAAGAAGAATCCGTTCCAGCTTTTCCTACGGTACAAATAAAATAAAACCGGCTATAAGTTTTAACGATAATCCAATAGAAAAATTCCTGTTTATTGAGTCTATAAGCCAGGAGGACGGTTCCATTTTATGGCTTCTTTCAAAAGGCTTTATAAGCGGTGCAGGTTCCAGTAAAAGATCTATAATGCATAAAGAATCGAGCCTGCTAGCAATACTCGCATGGATAGCCATAAACCGTCTGTTTCAGAAAAATGTAACTAGAATTGAAATCAAATCAAGATACCAGCTGCTGGAAAAAACGTTTGTCAGGGAACTATTAAATGAGCTGACTCTTCATTTTTCACCCAAGAAAGTGAACATTAAAAATAAATATTTTTTTCATGACCCTTTTCCTGTTCTTAATTTTATAATAATCAATCTTTCAGCAAAATATCCTAAAGGTATAGAGGATGTTTATTATTTATACCACAACAGCTGGGGTGAAACAATATATGAAAAATATGAACGGGAAATTGATTTATCTGCCATTCTGACTAAATTATTGAACGGCGCTGTAGAACATAGTGACACTTTTATTAACAGCGTTTACATTACATCCCCGTATCCTTATAAAGCAAGTAAATCTTTTAAATCCATTCTGTTCCTGTTTAATGATATTTATGAATTTTTCACTGTTAAAGAACCGGATGAGATACCCGGAACAATTACAAGAAAATACCTTACAGTTCTTGGAGGAAATTTTATTTTGTTCTCTCATCAGATAGTAAACAAGGAGAACAAGGTTACGTCCAATGTCTTCAATACTGAATTAACAATGCTCTACAGCCTTTCAAGCCTTCAGGGAATAAAAAACATAATAAGAGTCAACCCTCTTAATCCGGAATTGAATCATCTGAAGATAATTATTGAAAATTTCAGGGCTGATGCTGTCCAGATATACTATCAGAAAGCAAGGAAATACTGTTATTTTTTTGTATCAGATGAGAGAGGATCAATATTCTTTTTCAGAAAAAAGGCGGATAATTTTCAGGATTATCTTACAAGGCTTTATATGTTCAGCAGAAACATAATAATACAGGTTAAGAAGAATAATCCTGAATCGGTTTTTAATAATAAGGAAAGTAAAGGTATTGAGATATTCAAACTGGACCGGAATGACTTAAATAAATGCAGAATATCTGAAATAAATCCTTCTAAAGATGAAAATATTTTCAGGCATGAGAAAAAGGTAGTTCCCTTAAAGTTATCGCTTCTGCTGCTCGAGAGCGGGGAACTTGGTTACAGGTTCAGTCTTCCGGATGGAGGAATTTCAGAGAATTTAACCAGAACAGAAATAGAAGCTGTTTCCGGAGAGATGTCTGTTCTTATGCAGACTAATCAGGGATATAATTATTCTGTTACTGATATTAATTTCTCTAATCTTGATCTTAAGATGTATAAAAATTTTACAACATATGGATTTACAGAGAAGAACAGGTTTGAATTATTAATTGAGAAAGGGGGTAATTTTTAATCATCTGTTTGTTCAATATTTTAATATAATCTGTTATGATTAGACATTTAAAATTGTATAAAAATATTTTTAATTTTGCTCTCTTTATGGAAAATCCTTCTTTTTATCTGCTGTATGTATATGCTATTTACCGTAATATTTAATAAGAATTTAAAATAAAAAAATACTGAGCTAATCCCAAATGAAAAATAATGAATATATCCTTGGATTCAATATTGGTAATACTAATACTAAAATGGGAATTTATTGTATGGATGATATACTTCCCGAAAAAATATTTATTTATAAGACTGATATACAGAATGATGCCGGTGATCTCGTAAAAACTGTTAAGGATTATATTCAGCAGTATGAAATTGAAACAGGAGAAGGCACATTTGAAATAGTTGGTGCTGTTATTTCCAGTGTTGTAACTGAAGTTGACGAACAATACAGAATAATGGCCGGAAAAAAGTTAAATCTTGCTTTAATTGAAGTAAACAGCAAGGCAAACCTTAATATTGTGCTCAATTATGAGAAACCTGAAGAGCTTGGTGCTGACCGAATTGCCAATGCAGTTGCCGCCTATAGTGAATACAAAGCCGATTCAATAATAATTGATTTGGGTACTGCGAATACCTTTTCAGTTGTCGATAAGAACGGTAATTTTATAGGAGGATTGATAGGCCCGGGTATGGGAATATCAATTGATGCTTTATATAATCTGACATCAAAGCTGCCAAAAGTAAATTTTGAGAAACCTGATTGCCTGATTGCGACAAATCCCGTTGAAGCAGTTAAATCCGGATATTTTTATGGAACAATGAATATGCTGTACGGTATTGTATCAGAGATTGAAAAATTATATCAAAGGGAATTTCTTATTATTCTTACCGGCGGATTTTCAAATACTGTCGGTAATTATTATAATAAAAAGCATATTTTAGATACATTACTTACAATGAAAGGTCTTAAATATATATACAATATGAATAAAAATGTATAGTTTTTAGAAGGTTGTTCACAATCTTATCCACATTATCCACAAAAAGTTGATATATTTTTTATTTTATCTAGTTTTTTATTAATTAACAGAGTCACTATTTTTAATACTATTTCTTTAGTAATTCAAATGGTATTTGCTAATTGCAATGCAGTCATCAGGTCGATAATTAAAGCATAAAACCATGACTTCCGGATTTCTGATGATGAGATACAGATTATTACTATTTGTTATTCTTTTTTTATCTTCATGTACACCGCCTGGATATATCAGAACTCAAAAACTGGTGTTTTATGAAGATAAACGAGAGGAAATTGTTAGTACAGCAAAAAAATATATTGGTTCAAGGTATAAAAATGGCGGGAATACACCTGACGGTTTTGACTGTTCAGGATTTACTTATTATGTTTACAGGGAAAATGAATTAAATATCCCTAGAAAAGCTTCCGCACAGTACTATTCCGGAAGAAAAATCCGCCTTCAGTCAGCAAAGCCGGGAGATCTTGTGTTTTTCACTATAAATAGTAACCGAATTTCACATGTCGGGATTTATATGGGTGATTCAGGTTTTATTCATTCTCCCAGTAAAGGTAAGGGCGTATCCTTCAGCAGTATAAAAAATAAATACTGGAAGCGGCGTTATACAGGTACTGTTACGTATTTTGCTGAAAAGCCTGATTAATTTTGGCGGAATTCGAAAGAAATGAGAAATATTTTTAGTATATGGAATAGTCATTATAAATTTAATTCTTGACAGAATGGATTCTTTATAACTAATTTTAAATAGTTTGGAGAGCATCGGTTAATATTATATGCGAATTGGAATTTACCCTGGTTCTTTTGATCCTATTACATTAGGACATATTGATATAATTAAAAGGGCCGGGAGTATTTGTGATAAATTAATTATTGCTGCAGCTATGAATATATCAAAAAAACCTTTATTCAATATTGAAGAAAGGCTGGAAATGATTAGAGAGAGTTGTAATAACTTGAAAAATATAGAGATTACTACATTCAACGGGCTATTGGCTGATTATTGTATAAAAAGAAATGTAAATGTCATCATAAGAGGCTTAAGACCGGGTCTGGATTTTGATAATGAATATGCTGTTGCATTAATAAATCGAAGATTGGCGCCTGAAGCGGAAACTATATTTTTTCCGTCTGACAGCGAACTATGCTTCGTGTCATCGAGTATGGTGAAAGAAATTGCATCATATGGCGGTGATGTAACCACATTTGTCCCTCAATTCGTAAAGCAAAAACTATCCGAAAAGTTCTCTAACCTGAATTAATACCTGTAAAATATACAGATTCTGTTATTCGACAGGTGTTTAATCCGAGGGGGTAATATAATTACCTTTTTATAATTTTTATATGGGTATGAGATATAAAAAGTAATTATTGAACCGAATAATTTTAAAATAATTTTTCTTAAGTCATTTACGGATTATAGTGATTTAGGAAAATTCTGGAAAGGTATAGAGGCTGAGCTATGAAAATATATTACATTATAAACAATTTTAATGAGAATACACTGAATATCAGATTAAATCAGAGAGGAGGCATATTATGGATCTAAAATACCTCCTTGTAATACTTGCATTGCCCGTTGTCGGAGTGCTGGGATTTGCCATAAAAGCATATATCGGAAAAATTCAGCTTAGTTCAGCTGAAGCAAAATCACAGAAAATAATTCAGGACGGAATAAAGGAAGCGGAAGCAAAACGCAAAGAGTTATTGATTGAAGCTAAGGATCAGATACTGAATGAGAGAAATCTTTTCGAAAAAGAGATGAGGGACAGAAGGCAGGAACTTCAGTCTCTCGAAAAGCGTTACAGCCAGAGAGAAGAGTCTCTTGAAAAGAGGGAAGAACAGTATAAAAGAAAAGAAAAGATTCTGCAGATTCGTGAGCAGGAAAACCAGGAAAAAGAGGAAGAGCTTCAGAAAGAATTCGAAAGATACAGAAAAGAACTTGAACGAATTGCGAATTTAACAACAAAAGAAGCAAAAAGTCTGCTTTTGAAAAACCTGGAAAATGAAGTTAAATTTGAATCTCAGAAAATTATTAATAAAATAGAAGAAGAAGCAAAATTAACTGCCGATAAGAAGGGGAAGGAAATTGTAATTTCCGCAATTCAGAGAAGTGCTTCTGATTATACATCTGAAAGTACAATTACTACAGTATCTCTTCCTTCAGACGACATGAAAGGAAGAATTATCGGACGTGAAGGACGAAATATCAGAACCCTGGAAAATCTTACCGGAGTTGACATGATAATTGATGATACTCCGGAAGTTGTGGTTATTTCAGGTTTTGATCCTATAAGAAGAGAAATCGCAAAGGTTTCTCTTGAAAGGCTTATACAGGATGGAAGGATACATCCTGCCATAATTGAAGAAGTTGTAAAAAAAGTTACAGCAGATATAGAGAAAAATATGTTTGAAGAAGGTGAAAGAGCAGCTTTCGAACTCGGAATTCCGGGCTTTTCAAAAGACGCTCTGCTGTCTATCGGTAAGCTCAAATACAGAACCAGCTACGGGCAGAATGTACTGTCTCACAGCAGGGAAGTGGCCAATCTTGCGGGAATAATGGCCGGTGAACTTAAGCTGGATGTTGGGCTCGCAAAGAGAGCAGGCCTGCTGCATGACATAGGAAAAGGCCTCGACTCTGAAGGTGAAGGCGCTCATGCGATTGTCGGTGCGGAAATGGCCAGAAAATTCGGTGAAAACAAGAGTGTGGAAAATATTATTGCTTCTCATCACAATGACAGGGAACCTGAATCTTTTGAGGCAATTTTAATTCAGATCGCGGATACAATTTCCGCTTCAAGGCCGGGAGCCAGAAGAGAGTCTATAAATACCTATATAAAAAGACTTGAAAATCTTGAATCAATTGCAGCAGGATTCAAGGGTGTTGAAAAATGTTTTGCTATTCAGGCAGGCAGGGAGGTCCGGGTTATTGTGGAAAATCAGATTATCAATGACGAAAAAGCTGAAGGCATGGCTCGTGATATAGCAAATAAGATTGAATCTGAACTCAAATATCCGGGAATTGTAAAGGTAACTGTAATAAGAGAAACGCGTGTTATTGACTATGCAAGATAATCGGCAATTATACTGCGTTTAAATAAAAAAAGAATTTGTATTACCATTTTCGAACAGGATTCTGGATATCAGCAATCTGATTTATTATTTTTATTGCTAAGTTTTATAGTTTAATGCATTATCCTGCTTTAAATCCTGCCATGCATGGTAATTCTATTTTTTTTCATAGAAAATTATATAAAATAACATATAAGATATCTGCGAATTTAAACCATTGCGTAACAAAAGTAGAGTGAAAAGTGTTGCTAGAGAATTTGAAAAAGCCTTCTGATTTGAAAAAGTTAAAAATTTCTGATCTTGAGGAACTGGCTGCTGAAATAAGAGATTATATCATTGATGTAATTTCTGTTAACGGCGGCCACATAGCTTCTTCTCTGGGAGTAGTTGAGCTTACTTTGGCCCTTCATTATGTTTTTAACACTCCGAAAGATAAAATCATATGGGATGTCGGTCATCAGTGCTACGCTCATAAGATTATTACAGGCAGAAAAGACGATTTCAAAAATATCAGAAAGTCCGGGGGAATCAGCGGATTTCCCAAAATAACCGAATCTGAATATGACGCATACTGTACGGGCCACAGCAGCACCAGTCTCTCTCTTGCTGTCGGAGAAGCTGTTGCAAATGAGTTTAACAAATCCGGAAATAGAGTTATTGCTGTAATCGGAGACGGATCAATCGGAGCAGGGATGGCTTTTGAGGCCCTTAATCATATAGGCCATTTAAAGAAAGATGTCATTATAATTCTGAATGACAATGAGCATTCTATTTCCAGAAATGTCGGCGCTTTATCCGGATATCTGATGAAATTGATAACTGATCCTTTGTATAATAAGATGAGGAAGCGTTCATTTAACTGGATAAAAAAAATTCCGAGATATGGAGACCGAATTACAGGCTTACTTTATAGAATTGAAGAGTCTCTTAAAGGTGTAATTGTTCCGGGAATTCTTTTTGAGGAACTGGGAATACGGTATTTCGGCCCTGTAGACGGACATAATCTTGATTCGCTCATAAGCGTACTTTCCAGAATTAAAGAAATAAATTTAGGACCGAAAATTATTCATGTCATAACAAAGAAAGGTAAGGGATATAAACCTGCTGAAAAAGACCCGCAGAAATTTCACGGAATAGGCCCGTTTGATAAAAATACCGGAGAAACTGTAAACAATAATAAGCTCTCATATTCGGAGATTGTCGGTAAGACTCTGGCTCATATGGCATCATACGACAAAAAGCTTGTTGCTGTAACCGCAGCAATGAAGACTGGGACCGGGCTTGCGGAGCTGGAAAAGAAGGCTCCTGAAAGAGTTTTTGATGTTGGAATCGCAGAGCAGCATGCTGTCACATTTGCCGCTGCACTTGCTTCACGGGGGCTTAAACCTTTTGTTTCAATATATTCAACATTTCTTCAAAGGGCTGTTGATCAGTTGATTCATGATGTCGGTATTATGAGAATGCCGATCAGGTTATTGATAGACAGAGCGGGAATTGTAGGGGATGACGGCGAGACTCATCACGGTTTGTTTGATATCAGCATAATTAAAAATATTCCTAATTTTTTATTCCTTGCTCCGTCAAATGGTGAGGAATTAAGAGATATGCTGTATTATGCTCTGAATTACAATGAAGGGCCTGTCGCAATCAGGTTTCCCCGCGGCAGTGCAATGGATAATTCACTTGAATTGGATAAGCATAACGATTTTATTCCCGGGAAAATCAGAAGCTTGAAAAACGGAAATGATGTAGCTCTTTTTGCTATTGGAGATATGGTCGAAATTGCTCTTGATCTTCGTGAATTACTTAAAGAAAATCAAATTGAATCTTCAGTTATTAATGTTCTTACAATAAAGCCACTGGATAAAAACGGAATTGAACGTATAATTGCCGGATCAAGATATTTTATTACAATGGAAAATGGTATGGTTTCCGGAGGAGTGGGCGAATTTATAGTTTCCAATATTCACCAGAATTTAAAAAATAAGTTTCTATTTGCTTCCGGATTTCCTGATGAATTTATTACTCACGGCAGAATCGATGAATTGCTTAAGAAATATTCAATGGATGCAGAATCATTAAAAAACCGTATATTGAATTCAATAAAAGGATCCTGAAAGTTAACGGAGTCTTAATTGAAAAAGATAAGGCTGGATGATTATCTGTTTAGGAATGGATTCTGTAATTCACTGGATAAAGCAAAAAAAGAAATAGTCACCGGATGGGTTAAAGTAAACGGTGAAACAGTAAGAGACCCGCTTAGGAAAATATCTGAAAATGAAAATATTCTCATTTCAAGGCCGGGAGGAGATTTTGTAAGCCGGGGAGGATATAAACTTCAGCATGCTCTTGATACATTCAATATATCGGTTAAGGATAAAGTTATTGCGGATATAGGCTCCTCAACCGGAGGATTTACCGACTGTCTTCTTAAAAACGGCGCGAAGAGAGTTTATTCAATCGATGTCGGATATGGAATACTTGCATACAGTCTCAGGACTGATCCAAGAGTAATTGTAAAAGAAAGAACCAATATCAGAAGCCTTGACAGAGATGATTTCGAGGGAAAAATAGATTTTCTTACAATTGATCTTTCCTTTGTTTCAGTGCTCGAATTGACTGATTATATAAAAGAAACATTCTCGCCTGTACTGGGCATACTTCTTATTAAACCGCAGTTTGAAGCAAAAGCCCACGAACATAAAAAAGGAATTGTAAAGGAAAAAGAGCATCATATAAATATCCTGGAAAAGGTTATAAAATCTTTAAATTCCGGAGGATTTGAATTTAACAATTTATGTTATTCTCCTATTAAGGGACATGCCGGAAATATTGAATTTTTATTATTTTTTTCAGTTTCAAATAATGCATCAGCAGATCTTCCCGCGGACATAGACAGTATTATTGAAAAAGTTATTGTAGAGGCATATAAAAATCTGTTATAAACATGTAGTTTATTTATAGATAATTACAGGATCAGAAAATATTCAGTAAATATGCATTTTGTACCGTATTTTAATTCCATATTCCAATTTTATATTCCGAAAAGGATAAAATGAAAGCTATATTTTTTGACAGAGACGGTACACTTAATATAGATAGCCACGGATATATTAATGATCCTAAAGAAATGCATTTGTTTCTTTCTTCTGCTGAAGTTCTGAAATATTTAAAACTGCTGGAATATAAAATTTTTATTATTTCAAATCAGTCGGGTATAGGTCGCGGTAAAATTGCTCCTGATTCCTACCGAAGAGTAAATGACAAATTCCTCATGCTGGCAGGAGGTTATAATACAATTGATGATATATTGTATTGTCCGCATACACCTGAACAAAACTGTAATTGCAGAAAACCTGAATTACTTCTTCTTGATATTATCAGGGAACAGTACAGGATTGATTTTAAAGCGTCATATTTTGTTGGCGATAAAATAACCGATATCTATTGCGGAAAACAGGCCGGTTTGAAAACTATCATGATAGATAATTCTGATTCCGGTCCGGATGATAAATTTTTTTATGAAGGAAAGGTTGTCAAACCGGGTATCTGTATTCAATCTGTTGAAGAAATACTGAATATTATTGAAAAATAATATTCAGTATTCCATTTTAAGAAAGAACCGTTTGAGGTATTTTTAAAATATTATTCTTCAAGAAATTCTTTATGAATGACTTTTACGGCAAGTTCTGCGTACAGATTATCAATAACACAGGATATTCCTATTTCGGAGGTTGAGATCATCTCAATGTTAATATTGTGTTCGGATAATATCCTGAACATTCTGCTTGCAACCCCGTATGAGGAAATCATTCCAACGCCGACTGCGGATACTATAGCAATATCTTTTTTATTATCTACAGCAGTTGCCTTCAGCTTCGTTTTAATGTCTTCGCAGACTTTCAAAGCTTTATCAAGATCAGTATTCAGTACTGTAAATGATATAGATGCCTTTCCGTCATGGCCGGTTGACTGAACAATCATGTCTACGAGTATTTTATTTTCCGCAAGTTCATGAAAAACTTCAGCAGCAATGCCCGGACGGTCGGGTATATTTCTAATAGTAATTTTTGCCTGATCTTTTTTGGAAGTAACTCCGCTTATAACAAATTTTTCCATCATTTCCTCCCTGGGCATAACAATTGTGCCTTCTTCATAATTAAAACTGGATCTTACATGCAGTCTTACGTTGTATTTTTTGGCAAATTCAATAGATCTGGAATGCAGGACTTTCGCGCCCAGTCTGGCAAGCTCCAGCATTTCATCATAACTGATTTCCTTCAGCTTTTTAGGTTCAGATACAATTCTCGGGTCTGCAGTATAAACTCCATCCACATCAGTATATATTTCACAATCCCTGGATTGAAGTACCGCAGCGAGTGCTACCGCAGATGTATCCGATCCTCCTCTGCCGAGGGTTGTTATATTTTCCTCTTCATCTATTCCCTGAAATCCCGCGACAATTACAACTTTTTTCTGCTGCAGTGATGACATTATCTTATCGGTTGAAATTGAAACTATTTTGGCGTTTGCAAAATTTCCGTCTGTCAGCACTTTAATCTGTGATCCTGTGTATGATATTGCGTCAATCTTAATCTCATGCAAAGCCATTGCAAGAAGGGATATGGAAACCTGCTCGCCTGTTGACAGCAGCATATCCATTTCGCGTTTATCAGGATTTTTAGTTATACTGTTTACCAGTTCAACAAGGGAGTCAGTAGTCTTGCCCATAGCAGAAACTACAACTACAACGGAGTGTCCTTTTTCAACATTTGTCTTTATTCTTGACGCGACAGCCTTGATTCTTTCCGGGGAACCGACCGAGGTTCCTCCGTATTTCTGTACTATTATATTCATATCTGTTTACTTTATTGATTATTTTATGGTTGTGGAACAGTTACTGTCCCGTCGAAATCGTCTTCTGTTACCTGAATGCCGGAACCAATTAATGTGTGACTGGATAAATCCGGTAATTCTCCCATAGCGGGAGAGTCGGTCGCATAATAAATATTATATGTTCCTTCCGGAACATTTTCAAATGTAAAATTACCCGTACCATCCGATGATGTAATAAGCTGAGGGATTTTAAAAGTTTTTATACGTGTGTTATAATCATCCCAGTCAGTTTCATATACTTCTGTTTCCGCAACACAAGGATAGAAATTTGTATCATAATCTTCTTTATATGTTTCATATTCAAGATAATAATCCAGTAATGCTTCAACAAAGTCTGTTGTTCCGTCATTATTCGGATACCAGGGAGTCTTGGGAGCGTCACATGCAGGCCTTGTCCTGTCCGGAATGCAATATTCGCTTATACTATGACTGCTCTTTATTGCTATAACATATCTGTTTGCAGGAATACCTGATCCTGTAATCGTAGCTGTTTTACCCGGAACCCAGTATCTTGCTGCAGTAATTACGTTGCCGCCCATTAATCCGTCTTCCGCTTCATTTTTTTCAATATATCTTAACCAGTCAGACAATGCGTAGAAATGGCGCAGCCTTCTTTCGTCATCATCATTTTCATATTCATATTCATATTTTTTAATAAAATTTTTGACCACAAGTCTGATCTCAAGTACTGTTTCCTCTTCATCGTAGTCAAAAATAAAACCGTCTTCAACAGGTATTTTTAGAGGAAATACTCTGTTAACCTCATCATAATTCTCTTTAAGATAATCATAATAGGTTAATGTCTGGAAAAGGTTGAAGTTAACGCCGTAAGCGTCCTCTTCCTGAAAAATAACTTCCACATCCTCTTCATATAACCAGTCAGATACTCCGAGAGGCTGATACTGCTTCGCGTTATTATAGATCATTTTTCTGATGTACATGTGAATTGCATCCCATGTGAAATCAGGTCTCATATCGGTATTTTTATAAGTATATCCGGTACCGTTAAAAAAATCACATGTGTCATTCATTGGTGACGTAAAGGTTTTTCTGTAATTAGCAAAATACTGTTCATGGTCATTACCTGCGGCAACTTTCATTCCTGCAATGTCCAGCATAAATACATCCGGGATTTCATCTTCAGCCGGATTGGAATGTAAAAAATATTCTGAATCATCATAAGTTCGATCTTCAAGGCCATGAGAGTCCATTGGCAGCCAACCAGCGGGATTGTTGGATTCATAAGTCCCTTTGATTATTACTGTTACCCTGTTTTCTGATAGTTCAGTAAAAAGAGGCTTATCTCCGCAGGCGAAGAAAACGCTTGAAAGTATTAAGATTATTAATGCAATTTTATATTTCATATCTGTATTTGTTAAATGTTAAAGAATAAGTTGATACCAACATTTATTACGTGGCCGTTTTTTCTGGCGCCTTCTATATGTTCTTCATATACCAGCAGATAGTCTAAACGCAGGCCGATATTAATGCTCCTGCCTGCGGCAAAAGAACCTTCTATTCCGATCATACCGAGAGGATCCCACTGGTTTACTCTGTCAGGCCTTATCTTTACCCATGTTCCTCCGGCACCTGCCTTTAACTGGAAAGTAAGCGGCAGCCTTCCAGTAAAGGGTATTCTGTAAAGGAAATTGCCGTAAATCGGCCATAGTGTAAGTGTATTCACACCGTCTTTTTCTTTTGATTCATAAAACTGATACGATGATTCCAGGCCGAGTTTAAGATCTGTCCAGGGAGTAGTGTATCTGAAAAATCCGCCTCCTCCGAGAGATGACCCTACATCATCTCTGGTTGTAGAGACTGGAGTCAGTACTCCAAACCAGATTCCAGCCTGGGGTTTGGCAAAATAATCAATTTTTCTCGCAAATGCTTTGTCTGGCAGTAACATCAGCAGTACAGATACAACGATGAACATTTTTAAGGCAATTGTAAGCTGAACTGAATATTTTTTCATAATAGAATACTTTAAAATTGGTAGCATGATTGGTATTAATTTAAAATATATTGTTCGATTTAAAGGAAATTATGGATTAAAAAATAAATCCGGTTTTAGTTTAATCCAGAGCACTATTAAATATTTGAAATTCAATGTCAATAAAATAAAATAGCTAAAACGCGGATTCCATTTCAGATAATGGAGGATCGTAATATACTTTATTCAAATAAAGTCCGTGTGCAGGGGCTGTCTTACCGCCGGCAGCCCTGTCTTTTTTTTCGAGAATATCCAGAACATATTCAGGCTCTCGTTTTTCTTTAAACATACCCAGTATTGTACCTATCATTATTCTTATCATATTATGGAGAAATGCGGTACCGTTGATTGTTATTGAAATCAATTCTTCATTATTTTCAATATTGATACTGTTTATTATTCTAATATTGTTATTACCTTCGGCTGATGATTTTTTGCAGAATGATGAGAAATCATTTTCACCTATTAAATATGAGGATACTTTTTTAAGGTATTCTATATCAAGTCCATAATTTATCCACATGGCTCTGTTTACAATAAAGGGGCTTTGCTGCGGATGATTATAAATTAAGTATAAATATTCTCTTTGTGTGGCACTGTAACGCGAGTGAAAAGAAGACGGTACTTTATATGCGTTTTTTACGGAAATATCATTATTCAATATACCGTTAATACCTGCGCATATTTTTTTTAAAGTTATATTGCTGCTTATATCAAAATGAATTATCTGTCCAAGAGCATGAACTCCGGAATCTGTCCTCCCGGAAGCTGTGATGCGGATGTTTTCTTTTGATATTAGATACAGGGCTTTTTCCAACTCAGCCTGGACTGTTCTTCCGCTGTTTTGAATTTGCAGTCCGTTGAATTTTGTTCCGTCATATTGCACCAATAGTGCAATTCTATTCTTCTGTTCCTCCAATTTGCTGGTACCATTCATTAATCATTTCATTAATTTTATCGTATAAGTCCCTGATCATATCCATTAAATCGCCGGGTTTGGTTTTGGATGCTTTGCCGCTGCCGAATAATTTACTTAAATATCTTTTAGTTATTTCAAAATTGTTTATACGTTTATTGATATCTTTTTCGTTTATTCCGAATTTAACAGTCAATACAGCACACATATAAAGAATGCCGTCATAGCCCCAGTTTTTTTCGTAATCAGGCCCGATATGGCCGCAGCTTTCAAGATTTTCCTCGCCCGTCTGAAGTATGGATAAAGATTTATTGTAAAAAATATATGCCTTGGAATAGAAGAAATTGGAGAATTTTTTGTAGATTTTATTTGATGTTTCCTGCGCGAGATCGTTAAAAAGCCATGCTGCGCGGATTGAAGATATCGCTTTTTTCATTGTAGGTGCTGAATTTTTTCCCCTGCGGCTGTAACACTCAACTGCAAGCAGGTATGAAGCTGCTCCCAGCAATAAATCTCTGTCATTTTCAAAACTTGCGCTCCCGAAATATTTTCTGAGAGTATTCATCCTGTCTTCACTGGTTTCAGCGATCTTGTTGATTTCCTCATACGTAAGATTGTCAAAGTCTATCGGGTAGGCCGCATACAGGCATTTCGGGCATACTGATACCATATATGCCAGAGGATAAATTTTACTGTATTTTGAGTTATCCTCGTATAACCGTCGAAGTTCATCCGTAAGCTTACCCGCGATAAGCCTGCCTCCGCCGGTAAGCATATCTTCACGCTGAAATTCATTCATACAAACAGGGCATTTTGTGAATTTTTTCTGCCTGTATGATATTTTTCGTTTTTTTGGTTTTTCGTTTAAATCTAACAATAGTATTTTCCTTTGACAGGTATTTTTGCCATTGAGTTAGAAGAACTAAGTTAAAAAAAATAAATTATTTGTACAGTAAAATATTTAAGATTACCCGTAATTAAGCTGTAATATTCTTTATATTGATGAGAATTATACCTATTATAACTAAAGGATGTATTTTGGTCAAATAATTTCATCTATAATGTTTCATGAATTCCGCAAACAGGAATTTTTTTATTGATAAAATTTCCGCATATTTACATCATTGACACGAATTGTTGAACTGCTATTTAAATTTTTATTTGATTATGAAAAAATTAAATTAATCGGTAATTTTTTATATCAGTTATTATTATGTTAATTATTAAGGGTAGATTGAGGGGGACATATGATCAATGTTATTGATAAGGGCGATGGACTTGCAGTTTTACAAATTACCATACCTGAGGTTCTTACACTTGATGTACCGGACCTTAAAGAAAAAATTCAGCAGAAAATAATAAACAATAATATAAAAAAACTTGTTATTGATTTAGCAGCCGTTAATACTATAACAAGTTCCGGTATAGGTATATTCCTGAATATCAATGAAAGCCTGAAATCTAATTTAAGGCTTGCCAGCCCCAGTTATGAAGTAAAGAAGGTTCTTGAATTAACCAAAGTAAGTTCTGTTGTAAAAATATTTGAAACTGTTGAGCTGGCAGCGGAAAGCTTTAACTGATTTTCAAGGCTTTATCTGCCGTTTCAGATGAAATTAAAAAGTGAACAGGATTATGTGTTTGATGTAACAGTCGTTCCAAAAGCTTCAAGAACGGAAATCAAACTCGACCAGTCAAATGATATTAAAGTTTACTTAACCTCAGCTCCTGTTGACGGTAAAGCAAACGCAGAATTGCTAAAGCTGCTTTCAAAAATTTTAAAGGTTCCCAGGACTTCAATTAAGATATTAAAAGGAGACAAAGGCCGGAATAAAAAGTTAATGATCAGTAATTTTTCTGAAAAAGAATTAGTTGATAAATTAACTTCTAAATAATCGTTTTTCCTTCTCATAATAAATATGCCTGTTAAAAATTACCGTTTAATCCCGACTGAAGACGGGACCTCCTCCCTGTATTCTGATGAATATTCGCAGGCAATGCATACTGTTTCAGGGGCATATGAAGAAGCTCTTAAAAAACATGTAATTCCTTCTAAAATACTGGATCTGGAAAGTGATGAAATTCGTGTTCTCGATTTGGGTTTCGGGCTCGGATACAATATGCTTGCACTGATTTGTGAATTTTTACGGAAAGATAAAGGCCGGAAGTTAAATATTATCTCTTTCGAAAAAGATTTCTCCTATATTCCATTGTTAAATGAAATCAGTTTTGACGACAGGAGACAATGTGTATATGATAATATTCTAAAAGCTGTTGATAAAGGTTCATTTGAATTTAACAATTATAAAATTGAGATAATTAAAGGGGACGCGAGAGATTCGATCAGGAAATTTAAAGACAGTTCTCTTGATGCTGTTTTTCATGATCCTTACAGCCCCGCTCAAAATCCTGAATTATGGACAGTCGATTTTTTTAAAGAAGTTAACAGAGCGATGAAACAGCTTGCAATCCTTACTACCTATTCAAGCGCAATGCAGATACGAATGGCTTTAATAGAAGCTGGTTTTATTGTGGGAAAAGGCCCGTCAGTTGGAATGAAAAGGGAAGGTACTCTTGCCTGCAAATCCGGACAAATGCAAGGTTTGTCAGAGGATGAAAAGATGGAGCTGGTTTCAGATTATAAATCCGTCCCGTATAGAGACGAGTCACTTCAAAATTCGAGGGATGCAATTCTGGATCAAAGAAAAAACAGTATAAGGGAAATCAGGAAAAGGATTTAAACCAGGTCATCAAGCTCATCCAGGATTGAGCTGTTGTTTCCGGAATTATTTTTTCCTTTATCCGCTTCCTGAGTAATTTTTTTCCCGCTGCGGATACTTTTCTCCAGGAACTTCTTCTTTTCTTCCTTAAACTCCATGTTTCCGTATAAATCACCTTCTGATTCCAGCCTGTAAATAAAGGCCATGGAAAAGTCATAAGTTCTGCTGATTATGTCCTTTATCTTTTTATTGTTCAGTTTCTTGTTACCTTCAATTTCCATGTCAAAGACAACTATATCCTCAGGGTTAACGATTATTTCTTTCGTGGTGTTCATATCTGTAATCAGTTTGTTTAATTCCTTACACAAATTTTCAAAAAAAGATTTAACATACATTCTTGTATTGATACCGGTTTGAATTCTTTCCTCTTCCAGGGCTTTGAGCCTGTTTGAATATTCTATGAACTGAGTATTGCTGATAGGCTTTTCCTGTTTCAGTTTTTCATATGCAGAGACTGTTTCCGCGTAATCGTTTAATCTGTTTTTACATTTTGTGACATCATTGTATATATTGATGAATTTGTTTTTATAATCTACTTTATCTCCTGATTGGGAAAAGATGTTGTATTTTATTTTATTGGTAGTTAAAAGGAAGGAATATTCCCTGTCGAATTCATCAAATAACAGGCTTGTTATGTATACTTTATCATTAAGGTTTTCACGGGGAAATTTATTGCTGCTGATACATATTTTACTGAGCTTATCTATATCGATATTGTACATGACGTTGAGGCCCTTTTTTATTGATTCAGAAACAGCCTCCGTGATGTCCTTCTGTTCATTATTTTTATCTTCTTCATCTGATATATCTTCATAATACGGAAAATCGAATTGCCTGCTTTCATCTTTCCTTCTTTTTCCCGGAATATCTTCCAGGGATATCTCAATGCTGTTTTCAAGATCTCTTTCGGTTAGAAATATTCTTCCTTCATAATAGCACATTAACCAGTATAAGCGGGGATACAGTTTATCAAAGATTAAATAAATATCGTTTTTGAATTTCTTTTTATTTCTGGAAATAGAAATATTTTTTTTATTATTTGTCCGGGCATATATATTATTTGCTTTTTCAAGAGCACTAAAAATATGACTCTTGTATGGAAAAAGCGGATATATTTTTCTGAAAAGTTTTGTTAATGAATCTTTTAACTCAATTGCAGGCTGCTGTATGTCCGGGAAATTATAATAGTGTTCAAGAATTTCGTTTATAAGGCCTCTATCGAAAATTTTTGATAGAAGTTCCAGCAGCTCAAAATAAACCGGATGCATCTTGTCAAGCTGGTCTGTTATCTTTTTGCCAATTCTGATGTTATTTTTAAAAAAATCTGTAAAGATCCGCTGAAAAGAAAAAAGTGAAGATTTATATTCGCTGTCAATGCTGTTTAAGAATTTTGGATTTAAAAAAGTACCTGTAAAATCAGTAATTTTAAGAAAAAATAGTCTGAAACGTATTCTAATCCTTTGAAATAATAGCCGTATTTTGCTTACTTCATATGAAACATAAACTGCAGAAGTATCTGAAGCTTTAATCTCTTTTTGGCCGTAGCCGTTTTTTCTTTCTGATTTATTTAAGGTATCGTTTTTCCCGGCTTTTGAAAGGTTCTTATAATTTTCAAGATGTTTCTTATATCTTCTTTGAAGATCTCTGTCAAAATCCTGCAGACCGCGTTTTTCTTTTTCTTTTATTACTTCGCCGCCGGCTTCAACAAAATCATTAAATAATTTTTTCCGTTCAAATTCATCGATTTCAGACAGGCCGATATTTTTTTTTGTTTTTTCTATGCTCTTCATGAGTTTACCCGGGAAATAAATATAAAATATTAGTTTTAATTTAATATTGTTTGTCGGTTACTAAAGGTGTAGATAGTGAAGGGACATTCCTGTAATAAAGAATCAATTTTTAATATTTAACGGCAGTTATCAAAATATTTCTTATTGTTGGAATTTTTGCCTTCTTAAAAAAATAAGACTATTTTTTAATTTGTCAATTATAAAAATATTTTAATTTTTAATTTCAATTATTCCAATGCATATGCTATCCCTGCAAAGCAGTTTTCATACATAATATCTATAACAGCTGAATAGTTATTATTTATGATTAAATTTAAAATAACTGACAAAGTTATTGAAAATAAATTTATTATCATTAAAAATAAAAAATTATTATAATATCTTAAGGAAAAAGTATGAAAAAAATATCTGTAAAAACAGGATATAAAGAGGAAGTAATCGATGTTACCAGAGAGGTCTTGAGGGCTGTTTACGAATCAAAAATAGAAAACGGGATTTGCTGTATTTATACTCCTCATACTACAGCAGCTATTACAATAAATGAAAATGCAGATCCGGATGTGAAAAGTGACATTTTAAAAGGTCTGTTGCACCTTGGGTTTGAAAAAATGCGGTTTGATCACACTGAAGGAAACTCACCGGCTCATTTAAAGTCGAGTATAATCGGATGTTCTGAGAATGTAATTATTGAAAACAATGAACTTTGCCTTGGTACGTGGCAGGGAATTTATTTCTGTGAATTTGACGGCCCCAGAAACAGAAATATTTATGTAAAGGTTATATAACAATCATAATACACTATTGCGTCTAAAATTATTTAGTTAAAAGGTTTACCCGGAAAATTACCGATTTATACTAATATAATGTGACAAATTTAATCTTCATAATTGTCGGGAGTCTTTATGGCAGATCAATTACAATCTCTTAAACTTGATATAAGCAAGCATGCTTCGCTTGATACATATGAAAGAGTAGCGTTTCATAAAATACTGGGGATTCTGAAAACTGAAAGCGGTATGCAGGTATTGCTCAGGGAGCTTCCCGGGGATCCGCTAGTAAGAGAAAGTGCAATTTCAATATTGAAGGATTTTGATTACATTGAAGTTCAGAATGCTTTTCTTCCTCTTCTTAACAATAAGATCACAAATAAGGAGAAAGGTTATATTCTCGATTATTTTGAGAAATATGGAACAGCTGATGTTATTGAACCGGTGATTGATTTTATTGAAAATAATAAAGCTGATCCGGAATTGCCATCAGTTCTTCCAAAAGCATTTAAGGTTTTAAGCTCTGTGGGTGAAGAATCCGATATCGTAAATATTTATCTCCGGAATCTTGCTTCCGATCCTGCAAACAATACCTCTTTAAGGTCTCTTGCCATAGTAGCGTTGTCGGTATTTGTTGATATTGTTAACCCTGATCAGAATGAGGGAAAGTCATTTCTTGAAGACATCCTGAAAGAGGATACAGGGGAAATTGTTGAGTCTGCATACAACTCCCTGTCTCTGCTGAATGACCGTATTATAGAAAAAATCCAGAAGAACAAAAAGGATGAAGAGGAACTGTTCACATATTCACCGGAACAGCAGGACAGGGCCATGCTTGATATTCGTGTACTTATCGGGAAAATGACTCCGCGTTTTGATACATATTCCAACCGTGTTAAAATTTCTCTCATTAATGCAATGATATCCAGCAATCACAGAGAATTACTTATTTATTTAATGAAAGCTTTATCTTTAAATGACTGGGAACTCATTGATATGACTTTAAATCTGCTGGTTATAAATGCCCATAAACTTGTAGATCCTGATAAGCTTTTCAGGAATTTAATTTCCTTATCCATGGAAAGTCCGAAAGGCAACAAGATTATTGTTGAAATATTTATCCGGTTTTTCAGCAGCATGAAAGAGACAAGAAGAAATGTTTTATTCCGGGATAAGATGTATAATTATATTGTTGTTACTCTGGAAACATATTTTGAAACATATAGAAAAGAGTTTATGGTTGCCGAGGTAATGGAGAAAAATTTTCCTGAGAATGTTCAGAAAATTAGACAATTTATTCTTAAAAAATTTACTTCCTCATATAAAAAGAAACTGCTCGGTTTCCTCAGGTCAAATGATTTCTCTATGCTGGATAATATTCTTACAGACATATCCGGGTTTATTCCGTTTGTTCACGAAAAGGAGGAAGATGAATTATACTGCCTGCTTGAATCTCTTTATGAGAAAGATTTCAAGTCACGCGAAATATCTGCGGCGCGTATTGAGGATCTTGATTTTGAAAAAAGATATATCAAGGAAAGGATTGTCAGATTATGCAGCATAATAGGTCATTTAAAAATTGAAAATGCTGCGAGCCAGCTTGTTATTATATATAATTATTTAAAAAAATATACAGATTCGGAAATAATGGACGCGGTATCATATGCTCTGTCAATGCTGAATTATTCGTATATGCTGGGAGAGCTAGAGGTTCTTCTGTCCACCGGCGATGTAGCCGAGCAGCATAAAGCTGTTGAATACCTGTCATTATTTTCAGATCAAAGATCCATAAATATTATTCTTGATTATCTGAAACAGAACCAGGCGAATGACTCTGATGTTGTCACGCGTCTCTTGCTTTCATTGCTAAGGCAGGATCTTTTCGGAAATATTACTGCAGATGCCATCCTAAAAGAAATAATTAAACAGAATCCTAATCATAGAATTAAGAGTCTTGCTATTCTGTCTTTGGGAAGATGCGGACGCGAACCGGATATTATGTTCCTTGATGAACAGTTTAAAATTTTAAAAAATAATAATCCCAAGGAAGCAATAGTTCAGGCAATGGAATATATTAGTGACCATGCTCTGGATATTAATCTCAGGCCTTTAAAAAAGTTTCTGCTGGAATATGTTAAAGATCCCGGAATTAAGGTCAGAATTTATTCGTGTTATCTTCTCCTGAAGTACGGCAGTATAAATGCTCTTAAAAATATTATGGATATGATGAAAATAAAGAATAAGGATATTCAAAGAGAAATAATTTCTTTGTTTTCCAATCTTAAGTCTGTTGATTTCGCTTATTTCTGTATTTCTTTGCTGAAAGATGAATATGCTATAGCCGGGGATATTATTTCTCTGCTAAGTCTTCTCCCTGTAGAAGAATTGAAAGAAATTGATCATTTTATTGTTAATATTTTCAAGAAACTGGAATTTGCCGGCATAAAAAAAACAACACCAACCGGTGAGATACAGTACAATAACAATGAATTCCCTGCAGTTGAAAAAATTTTGTTAAATATTCAGATAACTAACTTTCAGAAAAAAGTTGCTGATTTGAGTATAATCGAAATAATACTTTTATATCAGCAGATCAATGACTTAATAATTTCTGAAATCGTAAATAACAAGGGCATGCTGAGTAAGATTGCCAACGGCACTATTCTGGCATATTTCGACAATCCGGTTGATGCGGCAAACACCACATTGAGTATAAATAATAATTTTATTAAATATAATACTGTAAGGCTTCCTGAAGACAGAATTACGCTTTATATTTTTGCTTTTAATGAAAAGATAAGAATTATTAATGAGGAAATAATAAATCTTGATATATCAAAAACAGAATATAAAGATTATATTTCTATCGGAGACAGAGTTATCATGGATGACAGTATAATTCATTCTGTCGGCCCGGGTTATTCATTCGAGCCTTTACCGAATCTGGATTTTGCCAGATCAACATTTAAAGATAATCTTTACGAATTATTGACTCCGGTCAATTTCAAAACTGTTGCAGACAGAATACTTGAAGATATAAAAAGTGAAATTGATACTAAGAGAATAAAGGAGATTGAACTTGAAAAAGAAGTCCGGGAACAGAAGCAGAGAACCAAATCGACTACTGCAATAGCCTATGCTCAGGCGCTCGATGACCTTGGCAGAACTTTAAAAGATGATTTGGCAAATATAAATAAATACATACAAAAAAGAACTACAGATCGAGAACTGATCTCAAATGTCGATAAAATGCTTTCCAATGTATATAAAAGATATTTTGTTGAAAAATCAAAAATATTTTCGGAAATAGAATCTGAATAGAAAAAAAGTGTAAGTGTTGTTCTGGAGCTGGTGTTAAGTTAGACATATTAAGTAATAATATTTTTAAGTTCGATGTAAGTTCCGCATTTGTTTATGAAACAGAGAAATATGAAACAGAAATATTTGACGGATTACCGGATCTTAAGCAGATCAAGGATTAAATTCATAGTATTTATTCCGGTTTCAGTTCAATAAACCGTTCACATAATCCGATTTTATGTTTTATCAGAGCCGTTGATGTAGTTAAAAAGAATTTATCATTTCTGAATTGAAGAAGCAAATCATACTGATCCCGCGCTGTTTTGTAATCCTGCAGTTTATATGCACATTCCGCGTAATAGTAATGTAAGGATTTATCGTAATTATTGTCAGAAGTATCAATAGATTTGATAATTATAAGTGATTTAAGAAAGTTTTTTTTTAAATAATAGATTTTTGCAATTCCAAGATGCGCATCAGGTGATTTACTGTCTATTTCAATAGATTCATTGTAATATTTTTCCGCAGTAGTCAGCTGATTTCTCTGCAGGTAAATATCGCCGATTGCCGCGTAAACTTCATTTGCCCTGGGATTGAGCTTAGCTGCTTTCCTGTAATAGCTTATCGCAATATCGCTTTTATTTTTTCTTTCAAATATATATCCTAATTTTATGTAAGTTTTATAATATTCAGGAAATATATCTGCAGCCTTTTCAAGATGGAATTCAGCCATTGCAGGATTATCAAGATGAATATAGCATATTCCAATATTATACCTGAATGGAAAAAAAAGAGGGGAGTGCTTTAACGCATTATGCAAAATTTCAAATGCAGAAATAAAGTCTCCCTTTTTCATAAATTCTGCAGCTTTATTATTTTCCATGCCTGCGGAATCTTTTCCTGTACAGAATATAATGTCATCTTCAGAGTACATCTGTGATTGAGGTTTTATTTTTTCAGGATTGCTGTTTAAATATTCTGAAAGTGTCTGAATGTCATTATCCCTGGCTAAAGATATACCTGTAGAATAAATCCAGATAAAAAAAAATATGATAATAATTTTAAGAACAGCAGGGAAGAATGTTTTGTTAATTATCAGCATAATGTTTTAATAAAGAAAACAGGCAACAGAGGTGCCTTCAGAATTTTTTAATTCAGGATATTCTTTCCTGCAGATATTCTTCGCGTAAGGGCATCTCGGATGGAAATAACATCCTGAAGGAGGGTCTTCAGGTGAAGGAATTTCTCCGGAAATTACACTGAATCCGTGCTTTACAGGTTTATTCTCAGGAATTGATTTCAACAGACTTTTTGTATAAGGATGTAAAGGATTGCTGTAAAGTTTTTCTTTTGTGCTTTTTTCAACAATTCTGCCAAGATACATGACTATAATATCATCGCTGATATGCTCAACAGCAGCAAGGTTGTGAGCGATAAAAAGATATGTAAGCTTTAATTTCTGCTGTAAATCTGACAGCAGGTTCAGAATCTGTCCCTGTATAGAAACGTCCAGAGCTGAAACAGGCTCATCAAGAACAATAAACTCCGGATTCAGGGCAATGGCCCTTGCAATTGAAATCCGCTGTCTCTGTCCTCCGCTGAATTCGGAAGGATATCTGTCTGAATGATCAGGATTAAGTCCGACAAAAAACAGCAATTCTTCAAGGCGTTCATTAATTTCCTTCTTACAGAGCTTTGTATGAATGCGCAGAGGTTCGGTAATTATTCTGCCTGCTGTCATTTTCGGATTGAGTGAACCGTATGGATCCTGAAATACCAGCTGCATATTCTTCCTGAATTTTCTAAGCTTTTCCCCTTTCAGTTTTGTAATATCTGTTCCCTTAATTACTATTTTACCCGCATCAGGTTCAATCAATTTGAGTATGGAAGAAGCTATTGTTGATTTTCCGCTTCCGCTTTCTCCTACCATACCCAAAGTACGTCCTTCCGGTATTGAAAATGAAACATCATCAGCTGCTTTTATAAGAATATTTTTTCTGAATATTATGTCTTTGCGTAAATTATAATATTTTTTAAGACCTTTGACAGTTACCATAATTTTCACCATTTTAAAAAATTAAGTTTTACTTTAATTTAATTAATTGACAGAAAAATAATTACAAGAAATATTTAACAGCCCGCAAGGTATTGTTTTCCCTGGAAATTATTTTTTACTTTATTGTTGAAAGTTGATTAATTTATTTATAATATATTGATCGATATTTACTAATATTTATTTGATGGAAGGAACAAAAATTTTTATATTTTTTAAAAAAACGTTTGAATTATTTTTCATGTGTTTTAAAAAAGGTTCTTCAAAAAAATAACTAGCAGGAGATTCCTATACGGGATATTTCATTTAACTAGCAAAAAATACGAATTGGATCACTACAAAAGATCCGCATCTTTTTCTTTGGGGGGAGAGAATGGACAAGAATATTCTCCTTAGTAACTCAATCAGGTCTCAGATGACCGCTCCAATTCACAATCTTACCGTTGGAAACAGAATTCCTAAAGATTACTTTGTTACCAAAGGAAAGGGTGAGAGCAATATTACAATTCATGCCGGGTCATATCATCTGGCTTTGAAAAATGCCGGTATTGAAATGTGTAATATTATGACTTATTCTTCAATATTACCTTCAATAGCACAGGAAGTTGAAAAAACTTCAGACCTTGTACACGGTTCCGTAATGGAAACAATAATGGCTGTGGCAAATTCCGAAAAAGGCGAAAATGCGACAGCAGGCATTATTTACGGATGGCTGTACAATAAAAAAACAAGTAAAAAATACGGCGGCCTTGTTTGCGAGTATAACGGTTCGAAAACCGTTGAGGCAGTTACAGATCAGCTGTATGCAAGTCTTGAAGAGCTGTATACAAACGGATTTTCTGGAGATTATGATTTACAGAACATACGCTGTATAACTGAAAACATAATACCTGAAAAGGAATACGGAACTGCACTTGTTGCTCTCTGTTTTGTAAATTATATTTATCCTCTGATTCACGGAAGCTGACTTTTGTCAAAATTCCAGGTTTTGGAGACATTCCTCGTCATTGGATGCCGTATGATTTTTCAAATCACGAGAATTTAAAAACGAATAATTATTTATACCTGCAACACTAATAGCAGATGGGTGAAGGAAATACATAAAAAGCCTGATTCTATTATTTAAGATCTCTGTAATATGTATTTTAATGATTTAAAGGCTGATGGTGTAATACCCGGATCAGCCTTATGTCCTGATAGGGATGATAAAAATGATTCACTCCGGCTTTTTCTTATTACTCAGAATAATTTACAGGTGTAATTTTTTTATAGGAAACTCAAATGAACAATCCAGATAAAAATCATCTGTCAGGAAAAAAACAGCTTCTAAATGAAAGAGTTAATCATATTGATATAACTTCTTTTGATTCAACAAAGATAATTGATTCAATGAAGCATATGTCGTTTACTGCCAGAGATACGGCAAACGCTGCAATAATCTTTGAAAAAATGGTCCGCGACAAGGATTGTACTATAATGCTTACACTTGCAGGCAGCACCAGCGCAGGCGGGTGTATGCAGGTCTATGCAGATATGATAAAATACAATATGGTAGATGTTGTTGTTGCTACAGGGGCATCTATTGTGGATATGGATTTTTTTGAAGCTCTCGGATTTAAGCATTATATCGGGACCCAGTATATTGATGATAAAAAACTTCGAGACCTTTACATAGACAGAATTTATGATACTTTTATTGACGAAGAGGAACTTCAGAATTGTGATGCTACTATAAAGAAAATAGCAGACGTCTGTGATCCGCGCCCGTATTCGTCACGGGAATTCATTTCAAAAATGGGAGAATATTTGGCTGATAATTCACAAAAAAAAGAGTCTCTTGTTGAGTTGGCCTATAATAATAACGTGCCTGTTTTCTGTCCGGCTTTCAGTGACTCCAGTGCGGGTTTCGGCCTTGTCCTTCATCAGCATGAAAGAGGAACAAAGCCGTACACATCTATTGACTCCGTACGGGATTTCTACGAACTTACCAACATAAAAATTGCGGCAGGTACAACCGGCCTCTTCATGATTGGCGGGGGAGTTCCCAAAAATTTTGCACAGGACACTGTAGTATGTGCTGAAATTCTTGGTCATGAAGTGCCAATGCATAAATATGCTGTTCAGATTACAGTTGCAGATGTAAGAGACGGCGCATGTTCAAGCTCTACGCTTAAGGAAGCTTCTTCATGGGGTAAAGTGGATACAACCTATGAACAAATGGTATATGCTGAAGCTACTTCAGTACTTCCTTTGATCGCAAGCTATGTTTATCACAGCGGTGCATGGAAAGACCGTGAAAGGCGTAATTTTAGCAGGCTGTTTGATAAGTAAATAATGCCAATATTTAGCATAATAGATAAGCCTTTATAAGTAATTCATTAAATAATCAAATCAACAGTCAGCAAATTTTGCGTATTAAGGGAAATGAATCCGCAGTTATTCCTTACTCACCTTAATAAACAGATCTTTAGGTAATGCCATTCGTGAAGCAACTTCAACTGCTTTTATAATGCCTGCAGGTACAGGGCATGCGGCATGGGGAAGATATTTAATGGCAAGTTCATATGTTAAAGGAAGTTCGCCTTTAAATGAAATTTCCTGATAAGGGTCGACTTCTGTCAGCTCTTCTGCCATTTTTTTAATATGCTGACACTGTGTTTCTATTGTTATCTTACAGTCGTCATCTTCCATAACAGCGTTTACTGTTGTTGAAAATCCGCAAATTCCTGCGGTAATTTCTGATTTCGCCATTTTTTTTATATCCCGGAATTTAATTTTAAACAATTAATCTAATATTAAGCTGAAATAATCAAATAAAAAACAGGTCTATAAAACAGGAATAAAAATCGGCAGTAAAAAATACATTTCTGATGGTCGGACAATAATTCTGAAAGGTAATTTTATTAAGCTGTTTGATTCTTTCTGCGGCAGGAGAACACTTTCCCCCGCAAACTGTCAGATGCTTAATAAAAAGTTAACGGGGGAGGTTATAAGTAATATAAAGTTAATTAAACCAGTTTTTCCTGGAAGTTTTTGGCCATATCTTTTTCAATTGACTTGGCTTTTACCCTCATAATTCTATCGCCGACAACAGCAATTTTTCCTGTGATTGTGGCATTAACTTTGTAACTAACCTCTACATCACCGCCACCAATGTCATTGAAATCAACGCTTAAATCAGCTATAAACTGACCCAACCCGCCAAGCATTTCACCTTTCATGTCTGCTTTTATATGTGTTGGCTTATCCATTTCGACCAAAGTAGCCACATATTTTATTTTTGCTGCAAAAGGACCAACCTTTTGTTTCATCGTGCCCTCATAGAGAGTATCACTTTTCTTTTCCATGGTTTCTCCACCGGGAACACAAGATGAAAGTATTTCGGGTTTTAATACGGAATCCCAGATTTTTTGAATAGGTGCCTTTAATGTTACTTTTCCTTCAATTAACATTTTTAGTAGATCTCCTCTTTCTTTCTCGGAATATAAATATACTGCCTGGATAATCTTTCTGTATTGAAGTAATCCGCGGTTGAAGGCTGTTTGCAATAATAATTGTTATGACTACAACAGTACCTGTATTATCCCACTCAATAATATTTTTACTCTATTTCTTTAGATATTTGAGCCTTAATTATTTATACGCATGGTGGCCGAGGCTGACAAAACCATGTTTTAATATTGATCCTTCTACTGACTTTATAGTGGCTTCTTTATCATCAATATTTTCAACATAGTGCTGGTTAAAACACAGACTGTAATGTCTGCTTCTATATAGAGGGCAATTCTTGCAACCTTTGCCTGTAAACGGGCATCTTGAAAGTTTATTTGTCTTTTTTGCCATTATATTACCTTTTTAATAAGTATTTTTATATTAAAAAAGGATTTACGGAAAGAATTGATAAGGTGTGTTAATTTAGACGTTATATCCATTTTTAATACATTATGTCTATAATATATATATCTATTAAAGTAGTCGTCAAGTGATTTTTACTTATTAATACAGAAAAAATAAGCATAAATCAGGCGATCTGTAAAAAAAGCTATATAGTGATATATTATAATGAATTATTAAAAAAGGTAAATCAATTTTTCTGCATAATGCTGGTTACTGCTTTTTCAAGACCTTCAAGGGTGAGCTCGAACATTGGAATGATTTCACCTATCATGCGTATAGTATCGGTATATCGCCATTCATTTTTTAATACAGGATTAAGCCATACACAATGAGGAAATGTCTTGGACATAAATCTTAATCTTTCAATGCTTGGTTTTCCTGATCTTTCTTCATAATGAATCGATCCGTTTACTCCGAGAAGCTCATACGGCGCCATACTGGCGTCTCCCACGACTATAAATCTTGTCTCGGGATCAAGCCTTATAAAATCATCAATCTGGTGTGGCCTGGTCCTTCTCTGCGGGTCTTCCCATACCTTGCTGTAGATAGTATTATGAAAAAAGAATATTTTTAGGTCCTTGAACTGCGCCCTTGCATAATTGAATATTGTATGAACAAGCTCAATATACGGGTCCATTGACCAGCCGCCGTTATCAATAACGAGAATTACTTTAAGGCGGTCCATAAAGCTTCTATCGAAAACTATCTCAATTTCACCGGCGTTCCTTACGGTTTCATAAATACTTTTTTCAACGTTTATGTTATTTTTGGGGCCAACAGGTACCATGTTACGAAGTCTTTTAAGAGCTTCACCTATCTGTGAAGCCGTCATCGGGCCTTCCTGCGAATAGTCGCGGTATCTTCTTTCCATCGCTGTTTTAAGTGCTGATTTGTTTCTGGATACACCACCGACTCTCATTCCTCCCGGATGATAACCCGAGTGACCTACAGGTGAGAACCCTCGGGTTCCGATCCACTTGCTTCCGCCGTGATGTTCCTCTGTCTGGTCTTTAAGTCTTTCAAGAAAATAATTGATAAGGTCTTCAGGGCTCAGCCTGGACAGTTCTTTTTCATCAATTCCGAGCATTTTTGCGAGTCCGCCCGGATCTTTCAGCCATTCCTCGAGCATGGCATGAGCGATTTCAGCGAAATCCTCCTCCTGCGGGTCCTTCAAAGCAGCTCCCTGAAAGTGATGAGCAAAAGCCTGGTCATACAGGTCAAAATATTTTTCGCTTTTAACAAGGATAGCCCTTGCTGCAGTGTACAGGTCATCCAGTGAATTGACAAGGCCGGTGCCGAGTGCTTTCTGCAGTGTAAGGAAGGAGGTAGGGGTTACCGGGATTCCGACCCTTCTTAATAGATAAAAGAAATCAACGAACATACTGTAATTACTCTTTTATTTTATTAACTGCTGCCTGAGCTGTTCTGTAATCGTGGCTTTTTTTGAAAAGTATTCCCAGAAAAGGAATATTGCCTTTCAAAAGATCCTTTGCGCGGAAGTCCGGGTCGGCTTTTAACGCTCTGATCCAGTTTATAAGTTCTCTTGTCGCAGGTTTCTTTTCTATTCCGTAAATATCCCTGAATTTATAAAAAGTTCTGATCGCGCTTTCAAGAAGTTCCTTGTCAATATTTTCAAAATGCACTTTTATTATATCTCTCATCATTTCAGGTTCAGGAAACGCGATATGGTGGAAATTACAGCGTCCAAGGAACGGATCTGAAAGGTCTTTCTTTGCGTTAGAGGTAATGATTATAACAGGTCTGTTTTTGGCCTTTACAGTCTTGTCAATTTCGATTATATCGAACTGCATCTGGTCCAGTACATCCAGCATATCATCCTGAAAATCCGTATCAGCTTTATCAATTTCATCGATCAGCAGTACGACTTTTTCATCAGCAACAAAGGACTGGCCTATCTTTCCCATCTTTATATATTCTTCAATATTACTTACATCTCTTTTGGAATCACCGAAACGGCTGTCATTCAGCCTTGTAAGAGTATCGTACTGATAGAGCGCTTCTATCAGTTTCATGCTTGATTTAACGTTGAGTATTATCAATTTCATTCCGGTTGCTTCAGCAATGGCATGCGCAAGCATTGTTTTGCCTGTTCCGGGTTCCCCTTTGAGGAGAAGCGGCATTTCAAGCGCCATAGAGATGTTGACTATTTCAGCAAGCTCTGCATCCAGTACATATTTTGACGCACCGGTGAAGTCTTTTTCTGCTTTTTTAGACATATTTAAACTCCATGATTTTTGTGTTCATTTGACACTAGTGATAAATGAAAATATTTTGTCAATTGAAAGTTCCAGTAATTTTTCATAAATAATACTGTTTTTTAGAAATCCGGTTTTTGTTTACGCTGACCTGATACTGATCAAAAAAAATAGATGCTTAAAATAACAGTAGGTTGTTTTTAAATGGAGATTGTTTTTTGCTATTCTGGTTTATTAAAAAGGGTGAGAGCATCTTGAAAACATTGTTTAAAAGATATTCTCACCCTTGATATAACTTGTATAGCGAATATTTATTTAACAGCATTTACCCCTGTTAAACCCTGGATTCAGGTTTTAACAGGAAATTTCTGTTTTATTTTACATCTACTTCTACTTCCTGTGCTTCTTTTTTTAACACTTCCGCAAGTGCATCGTATCCTTTGTTGCCGAACTCTGTAACCTGCATTGTGATCAGTTCAGCATAGGAAAGGCCGACTTTTTTTAACCAGTCTTTATGTTCTTTATTGGTCTGGCCTAAATAATGACGAGCCAGATCATGATGTTCACGTGAAAGTTTACGACAAACCGGACATTTATACCATGTAGCCATTTGTATTTTCCTCCTGTTTAATTATTTCTTCTGTGCTTTTTTTGCTTCTGCTGCGCGAATAGCTTTTAATACCTTTTCAGGTTTTAAAACATTGCTGTCAAATTCAGCGCCGGTAGCAGCAAAAACCGCGTTTGCAAGTGCCGGAGCCGTAGGAGCAATAGTTGCTTCAGCAGCTTCCTTGGCTCCAAATGGCCCTTCTGCTTCGTAGGTCGGAACGTCCATAAGCTCGATCTGAGGCATATCCCGCTGCCTTACGATTTTGTAATCATTCATGGATGGATTCAGAAGCATACCGTTATCATTCGGCATGTCTTCGCATAAGCAGTAACCAAGGCCCATGTGAACAGATCCTTCAACCTGGCCTCTTGCGCCAAGCGGATTTATTTCCTGTCCGCAGTCATGAACAATCAGAACTCCCTGGGGCTCAATATGTCCGATCTCTTTGTCTACTTTTGCCTTGATAGCCATGATTCCCATACCGTAAGCGGGAGAGATCATTCCTTTATTATGAGGAGTATAATGTCCGGTCCCGATTAGAGGTTCACCATCATTAAGTTTAATGGCGTCTCTTACTATATCATAATATGAGAATCCTCTTTCAGGCCGCAATTCAAGGTAGATTCTTTTATCTTTAGCAACCAGGTCGTAAGCAATGTTTTCACCCAGTTTTGCCCTTGCAAGGTCTACAAGTTTCTGTTTGATCTGACCGGCGGCCATCTTGATCGCATTACCGTTCATCAGCGTTTCCCTGCTTCCCCAGGCGCCAAGGTCAACAGGGGTTGTAGCTGTATCTGCAGGGTGCAGCCTTATGTCTTCCATTCCTATACCGAGTTCCTCAGCACAAATCATTACAGATACTGTATTATGGCCCTGTCCGATGTCAGAAGCCTGGGTAAACAGATCAACTGTACCGTCAATATTTACCTGTACTCTTGCTCCGGAATAGGCATAAGGCGTATCAATCCAGTTGAAAATACCTCCTGACATATATGCGAAAGCAGAAAATCCAATGCCTTCATTTTCTTCAACTTTAGGCCACTTCTCTTTGATTCGTTTTTCCATTTTTTCAATGCATGGCATAATTCCGCAGCTGTCAACTTTGTACTGGCCCGGTGCTTCGTATCCCGGTTCCATTACATTCATTTTTCTTATCTGCAGGGGATCAATACCAAGATCTTTTGCAGCTCTGTCCAGTTGGGATTCAGCACAGTATACTGTCGGAGTGGCTCCGAATCCGCGAACTGAAGTTGCCCATACTTTATTTGTGTAAGTTCTGAAAGCATCATATCTGTAGTTGGGTATTTTATAAGGAAACGTCTGGAATATACCGGAAAGGTAAAGAGCTGTAGCTCCAAGTCCCGTATATGCTCCGCCGTCTGTTATAACCTTACATTCCCTTGCAACTATTTTGCCGTCTTTTTTAAGTCCGATTTTTAATGCAACGTGCATTCCGGTACGGTGCTCTGTTGATATAAACTCCTCCTCTCTGTTGAAAACTATCTTTACAGGGCGTCCGGTCTTCATTGAAAGAAGAGCAGCACTTGTTGAATCCGGCATTGTAGAATTTTTACCTCCGAATCCCCCGCCGACATGCGGCTTTATTACTCTGATGTCGCCTTCCCGCATTTTTAAAGCGTCAGCAAGACCAAGCTGAAGGTAGTAAGGAGACTGGGTCGATGACCATACGGTCAGTCTCTTGGATCCTTTGTCATAGCTGGCAAGGCTGTTATGTACTTCCATTGAAGCAACAGCCTGTGGAAAACATGTAAACTTGTCTTCACGGGTATAATCTGCCTGTGCAAAGCCTTCGTCAACATTACCCCATTCAATATGACGGGTTGCGTTGATATTGTTTTCAAAATCATCATGAACAAGAGGAGCATCGTCTTTAATAGCTTCCAGAGGATCGAAAACCCCCGGTAGCGGTTCATATTCGACGTTTATTAATTCAATTGCCTGTTCTGCAATATCTTTGGTTGTTGCGGCTACGCATGCTACAGGCTCTCCTATAAAACGTACCTTGTCGTCAGCCAGTGCTATCTGGTCGCATAGTTCTCTGAAACGACGCCATAATCCCCATTTTCCTCCCGGAACATCTTTACCGGTAATAATTGCTTTGACACCCTGGAGCTTCTCTGCTTCGCTTGTGTCAATGCTAAGTATTCTTGCGTGTGCATAAGGACTTCTGAGGTGTTTCCCGTAAAGCTGGTTAGGCAAAGACATATCAAAACAATATTTGGCTTCACCGGTAGTCTTTGCTGCACCGTCAACATTCCCTGTTGGTTTGCCTATTATTGAATATTCTCTTTTCATTATTATCCCCCTTACTTTTGTCCCTTTAATCTCTCAGCAGCATCCAGTATGGCTTCCTGGATCATGTTAAATCCTGTACAACGGCACAGATGCCCGTCCATCTGCAGCTGAATATCTTCTCTTGTCGGACTGGGATTTTCGTCCAGTAATGCTTTGGCTGCCATAATTTGCCCTGAGGAACAGAATCCGCATTGCAGCGCCCAGTTATCAATGAAAGCCTGCTGAATCGGATGCAGGTTGGGGCCGTCTGCAAGTCCTTCAATTGTTGTAACTTCTCTTCCGTTTGCCTGCATTGCTAAAATGGAGCAGGATTTAACTGCTTTCCCGTCCATAATTACTGTACAGCAACAGCATGCGCCTGTATCACAGGCCCAGTGTGTTCCTGTTAAACCTAAATCCTCCCTTAAAACTTCAACAAGGAATTTTTTGGGATCTATTAAGAGTTCACGCGGTTCTCCGTTTACCGTAAACTGTAATATCTGTTTCATAGCTATTCTCCAAAATTTATCTTAAAAAATTAAGTCTTAATGATAATGATATCAGGCCTTTTTGGCTCTTTCCAGGGCTTCTTTGCCTACACGTTTTACAAGCACACCCACCAGTTCTCTTTTATACTCTTCTGACGCTTCAACACTGTCAGTAGGATCGGATTCTTCAGAAGCTGCCTGCCCGGCCTGTACAAGCAGTTCATCAGTAATTTTTTTTCCTTTGAGTATTTCTTCTGCTTTTTTTGCTCTCATGGCAGTTGAACCTACACTGCCGAGAACTATTCTGACGTCGGTGCATTTTTCCTTTTTATCATCAAGTGTGATTGATACTGCAGCTGATGCAAGGGCGAAATCTCCAAGTATCTGGCTGTACTTTGTGTAATAAACCCCTGTATTGGGCGGAATAACCGGTATCTGGATTTCTGTCAGCAGTTCATCATGACCGAGAACAGTTTCATAATAATCCAGTGTAAATTCTTCTGCAGGTACTGTCCTTTCACCTTTAACGCTCGCCATCTTGATGATTGCATTTAATGCAACGAGTACAGGAGCAGGGTCTCCACCCGGATCTCCATGACAGAAGTTTCCTGCCAGAGTACCATAGTTACGTGTTTCAGTTGAGGATACATTATGCTCCATTTCAACTAGCACTTTAAAATTCTTTTGAATTTCATCCGATGTCTCGATTGCGCGATGAGTGGTCAGGGCACCTATCTTTAATCCTTCTTTTGCATCGTAATTAAGGTAATCCAGTTCGGATAATCCCTTAATACTGACTAAACATTCAGGCATAAGAATGCCCTGTTTCATCATAAGGTTTAAAGATTGTCCTCCTGCGATGACTTTAAATTCTTTTTCCTCGCTATCATACTGGGAAAGCATTTTCAAAGCTTCCTCAAGTGTTTTAGGAGAAAAGTACTCAAAACCATTGACAATAGTTTTCATTTCAGCTTGAACCCCCTTTAATTATTGATTAGGAGTATTTTTAATCGGTAGAAATAATATTAGACTTTTTAAGTCAAAAATGTTGTCCGTTTTTTATAAAGAGAAATAAATAAGAAAAAAGTAAGGACATTTTATGTAATTTCTATCCGGAACCTTTTCATACTCCCTGAGTGTTGTGGTCTTAACAGTAAACCTGAAAATATTGTAACTCTTTGTATTTGATTAGATATAACATCAAACTATTGGACACCATATCTAATCTATTTCTGATCATGCCAAAGTCAAGAACTTTTTAATAATCAGTATCTATATAAAATATTTATAAATTGTCTGTTTCATGTTTTTTGATGAAACAGACAATAATCATATTTTATCCGACTTTAAAAATTAATGATGCACCTGTATCTCCTGCAGCACAGCCTGTCCAGAGGCAGTAACCTCCGCCGAGCATTACTGTTTCCTCCAGCATTTCAGCAATTATTCTGCCTCCTGTAGGAGCCTGAGGATGTCCGTAGATCATTGAGCTGCCGTAGTTGTTCATCTTCATTACATCATTGCCCATTTTTTTAGCGAAATTAACATCATTTGTAGCAAACGGATTATGGCTTTTTATGGTTTTCATGTCTGTAATTTTGAGGCCGGCATTTTCGAGTGCCATTTGTGCTGCAGGTACCGGAGCCGCAGCCATAAATCCCGGGTTAACCCTGGAAAAACCGAAAGATACAATCTTTATTTCGATATTTTTATCAGCACTTAATTCTTTGGCTTTTTCCTGTGTGGTGACAATAAATCCGCAGTTTCCGTCAGCAGGATGTGTCTGTGAACCGGGAGTGTGGACTCCGCCCGGCTCATTAGTACGAAGCTGTGCAAGGCCCTCGGCAGTTGTAGGGGTAACACCTTCGTCTTCTTCAACAAGAATGGTTTTCTTTCTGCTTAATCTTACTTCTGCAGGAAACATATAGCGCTTCTGGAAAGCGCGGTCATCTTTTAAAGCGTCCTGATACTGTTCAAAACGTCTTAGCGCAACAGCGTCGCATTCCTCTCTTGTTATTCCTGCTTCTTTAGCAACATTCTCTGCGGTCTGTACCATCTTCAGCGGAGGAACGACATTAGGATCGCTGTTAAAATTATCCATTACCCAGTTTTCGCTTATAACTTCTCCTCCGGGTCCGTTCGGATTTGCCCATACAGTATGTGCTCCGTTTGAAGTACGGTCAGTCATAAGAACAAACGGTGTTGTTAAATTTCCGGATTCAACTGCGACTGCAGCCAGGTTTATTCCTGTTGCTGAAGTTGTGCATGCCTGACTTATCATTAAACCCGGGAGATTGCTTTGATTGTCTGTTAACATTCCGGCTGCCCAGTTATGGCTGTAGAAAAGATGATGCTGTGTAATGCTTATTCCGAAAAATAAATAATCAAAGATAGCAGGATCGATTTTTTTACTCTCTAAAAGCCATCTTCTTGCTGTTCTGGCTCCGAGTTCAATGGAATTTTCATTCTGCATTGTTCCCTGCCATCTGCAGAACGGTGTTGAATAATAACCACCATAAGGTATATATGCTTTTGAAAATGTACTCATAATATTTACTCCTGACTTGTTTTATTGAATAAAAATAGATACTTATTTACACTTTAATTAGTTAAAAAATATTATCGGTCTTTAAACTCAGGCTTTCTGTTTTCAATAAATGCAGAAATCCCTTCGCGTCCGTCTTCGCTAAGATAGGAGTTCATAAAACATTCTCCTTCATACTCAAGTCCTGATTTAAGATCCATATCAAGACCTTTGTCAACCGACAGCTTGGTCATCCTTAAAGCAACTGCTGATTTTCCTGCAATTGAAGCGGCAAGAGCTGTCGCTTCTTCAATGAGCTTGTCATCGGGCACGATTTTGTTGATTATTCCAAGTTCAAGTGCGGTCCGGGCATTGAACATTTCTCCCGTAAAGAACAGTTCCTTTGCCTTTGAAGTACCAATAAGTCTTGTCAGTCTCTGAGTAGCTCCGCCGCCGGGTATAATGCCGAGGCCGAGTTCGGGTTGACTGAACCGCGCTTTTTCAACAGCTATTCTTATATCGCAGCAGAGTGCAAGCTCCAGGCCGCCGCCCAGGGCCATGCCGTTTATGGCTGCTATGACCGGTTTTTCTATGGCGGCAACGGCTGTAGACGCCTTGTTGGAGGCGGACCAGATTTCCGTCATTTCCTCTTTGGACCTGCCCGCAACATCCTTAAGATCAAGGCCTGATGCAAAAGCCTTGTCTCCTGCTGCTGTTAAAATTACAACTTTTACTTGTTGATCGGAGTTTGCTTCCTTTGCAGCCTGTTCAATCTCTTCATAAGTCTTGCGGCTTAAAGGATTCATTTTTGGTCGGTTTATGGTAATAGTTGCTATTCTGTCTTTTTTTTCCAGGGTTATAAATTCATAGCTCATGAATATCTCCTGCTCTTTTTTTAGTATTTAAACCAGCCTTCTCCGGTTTTTCTGCCAAGCATGCCGGCTACTACCATATTTTTAATTGTTACAGGAGGATCCCATTTAAGTTCTTTTGGAAGTCCGTCGTACAATTCTTTCATAACATTAAGATTGATATCAACACCGGTGAAATCCATCAGTTCAAACGGCCCCATGTTCCAGTTCAATCCGAGTTTAAGAGCTTTATCTATATCCTCTTTGGAAGCAACGCCATTTTCGTAAAGCTTGATTGCTTCAATGGCTGCTGTGATCATCAGTCTGTTAACGATAAAACCTGCAACATCAACATTAACCTCAACAGGCTCTTTCCCGAGTTTCTGTGCAAGTTCCAGTGTTGTTTTCATTGTTTCATCGCTGGTTTTTATTCCGCGAATAAGCTCTACAAGTTTCATCAAAGGCACAGGATTAAAGAAATGCATTCCGATAACTTTATCCTGACGCTCTACTGATGCGGCAATCTTTGTGATGGATATGGAAGAAGTGTTTGTAGCTAAAATAACTTCAGGTCTGGTAATCTTTTCAAGCTCTTTGAATATTTCATGTTTGATTTCAATTTTTTCAGGCGCAACTTCGACAACAAAATCAACATCTTTAAGGTCTTCCAGTCTGGTTGTACCTTTTATTTTGCCAAGGATATTTTTTTTGTCATCTTCAGCAAGTTTGCCTTTTTCAACGCTTTTTGAGAGAAATTTATCAATTGATTTTATTCCTCTTTCAACAAATTCATCTTTTATGTCGCGCATAATGACATCATAACCGCTCTGGGCGCATACCTGAGCGATACCATTTCCCATTGCGCCTGCGCCTATTACCCCGATTTTTTTAATCTCCATCCTGCACATCCTCCTTAAAATATTTTAGAAATATAATAGAATTAATTATTTGGTTAGCGTGATTTTTTTGTTTAACAACATACCTTCGGGTGCGATTAGATATTGTATCAAAATATTAGACACTATATCCAATTGAAGTTAAAATTAAATTTTAATACATGGAAGTCAAGTCTTTTTTAGGGCCTGGAAAATTAATTTTGAAGAGTTCATACCCTTTGTCCGCGTTATTTTAAATGACTTGACAATACTGTAATTTTACATCGCTTGTATTAGTGATTGAGTTTGCTTACAGCTTATAATCAGGAATTATTGAAGTATTAAAAAATAAACACAGATCTGCAGATTAAATATCAATTAAATTCAAGGAGATATAATAATGATAAAACGCGAATTAAAGGATATTAAACCTTATCAGGCCGCAAAACATTTTAACATGACAGCTCTTAAACTTCATGGGAAGGAAGAATCGGGCTGTCAGAAATTCTGGATGGGATTATCTCATTTTCTTCCGGGCGGAGGAGCTGAGTATGATGAATCAAAAACTGAAAAGGTATATTTTGTTTTAAGCGGTGAAATAACTGTTATTGATAAAAACAAAAACAAGATAGTTCTTAAGGAAATGGATTCATTGCATATTGATGCCGGAGAGGGAAGGGAAATGATAAATGAATCAAATATGCCGGCTACTGTACTTGTTACAGTAACTTATCCGGAAGCTTAAAACCCGCAATCCGCATTTATTGATCAGGCGCCGCCTTTCATTACCGGCGCCGCCTGTTAATAAACAATCCTTCAAAAAATACAGCTTTTCTGTTTCTATTTTTGAACAATTATAATTATTACTTTGTATATAATAATATTATTTAAGTTATTGATCTTTGCTCGGTTTTAAATCCATGGATCCGTAAACATCCGACATTGTTACTTCCGTATTAGGTGTAATAGTGATGAATTCATTGTCCCAGGGACCGGTAAGCAGTTTTTTTAAAAAACGTAATGTCCCGGGAATAATTTCATGTTCAAGTTTAAGGTCAGAAGCAACCTTTGTGCTTGTTTTTATGAAATTTTCAAGATCATAAGCACCGGTCTCAATAACGCCGAGTTTTTCATAATGCTTGAGCATTATTTCGTATACCATGTCCGCTTTTTCCCTTCCCATTCTTTCCACTGTAGCTTTGTATTCCGACCAGATATTGTTTTCATATTCCAGCCAGCCTTTGGTTATGAAATATCTGGGAGATTCTTTTGCCAATCTGTTTCGTTTTTCAGAAGAGCCTATCATAAGCGTAATACAGTCATCAGCTCTTGGAAAAATGAGTTCATAATTTTGAGCTTTTAATCCAATCACGGAATTACCACAGTACCCGAATGCCAGAAGCACACGTTCGACATTGTCAATATGATCAAGTTCCTGCTGCAGCCGTGTTTTTAAAGAGTCGGGTTTTATATGCAGTCCGGATTCAATCCATAACATAGGATGATTGAATCCGGTTTCCTCTATTGCTTTGTATAATTCGTCTTTGATTGTATTGCATGCAATTAATACGGTACTCATTCATTATATCTCCAGATTTTATTAGGTATCGGTAATCATAAGCTGTTATACAATTTAAAAAGCGTTTTCAGATATTTCTAATGCCGATTTATCCATGTTCCTGATTGCCTGTGCTTTTAAGGGGGCTAAAGTTACGGCGTTATTAATGAAATACTTTGCAGATGCGAGTTTACCGCTGTAAAAGGCTGCTTCAGAGTTTTCTTCTATTAAGCTGTCCAGCTTATTCATGCCGGTTCCTTTTGTTTTTGCGATTGTACCGAGTTTTTCCCATGCAATTACAGCCTGCCACATTAAAAGCCATCCGGTTACGACATCGCCGAAAATTTCCTGATACTGCACAGCATAAAGTGAAAGCAGTTTATTGTTTTTTTTCTGAATTTCCACTAGTGTTTTTGATATTTCAATAAGAGCATTATTCGCTTTATTCAGAATTTCTATGTACATTGAAAAATTTTCATGAGACTTGTTTTTTGAGCAGAATTCAGTAATTTCTTTTAAAAGACCGTTAAACAGGTCTTCGCTGTCGCGTCCGAGTTTACGGCCTGCAAGGTCCTGTGCCTGAATACCGTTTGTTCCTTCAAAGATGGAATGCACTTTTTCATCTCTCAGAAACTGCTCAACAGGGTAGTCCCTGGTGTATCCGTAACCTCCGTAAACCTGCATGGCTGTTTCCGTTACACGGAAACTCAAATCAGATCCGTATGCTTTGGCAACCGGGGTCAGAAATCCGAGGCGTTTCTCCCATACACTGCGTTCTTCATCTGTCTGCCCGATCCGCTCCATGTCTATGCAGTAGGATGTGTAGTAAATCAGAGCACGTACACCTTCTGTATATGCTTTCATCTGAAGTAGCATTCTGCGGATATCAGGATGCTTTATAATCGGGCACTGTCCGGGTACTCCCGGCTCCGAACCCTGCAGCCTTTCCCTTGAATATGCTAAAGCATGAAGATAAGCGGAACCTGCTACTGATGCGCCGTGTCTTGCGGCAATAAGGCGTGATTCATTCATCATGGTGAAGAATATTGCCATTCCCATATTTTCTCTCCCGATCAGTTCGCCTGTGCAGTTGCCTTCCTCTCCGAAGCTGAGCTGGCATGTCGGCGAGCCCTTGAGGCCGAGTTTTTTTTCAACAGCAATTGTCTTTATATCGTTTGATTCGCCGAGGGTCCCGTCAGGATTGATTTTGTATTTCGGTACAAGAAAGAGGGAAAGTCCTTTGGTGCCCTGAGGAGCGCCTTTTATTCTTGCGAGTGCCAGCTGAATGATGTTTTGCGCCATATCCATGTCGCCGCATGTAATAAAGACTTTGCTGCCTTTTATTGAGTATGTGCCGTCATCATTAAGTTCTGCGGTTGTCTTTGTTGCTCCGACGTCGCTGCCTGCGTCCGGCTCGGTGAGAGTCATTGTGGCTGTCCATTCGCCTGAGAGTATTTTGTCTACATATTTCTCTCTCTGCTTTTCGGTACCGTGAGATGCGATCAATAAAGCACCCCCTCTTGACATAGCCACACTCATATGAAAAGCGAGATTTGCAGCTTCACAATATTCATTTGCAGCCATTCCGATAATTGTGGGCATGCCCTGGCCGCCGTATTCCTGAGGTATATCAAGTCCGCGCCATCCGCCTTCACCCCATAACCGCCATAATCTGTGAAAGCATTCCGGGACTGTAACTTTTCCGTTTTCGAATTTTGCGCCCTGAGTATCTCCTTCTGCATTGGTCGGCATAAATTCATTCTCAGCGAGTTTTTTAGACTCGCTCAGTACCATTTCATATGTATCCCTGTCGAATTCTGAGTATATTTCTGATTCTGAAAATTTATCTACTTCAAGCTGCTCAAACAGAATAAATTTTTGATCTCTGTCATCAACTAATAAGTTTGCCATTATTTTCTCCTTAATGCCGGGATATCATATGCAACAGATGCAATGAATTATCATGTTTTTTAATTTTGTTTTAAATCTACAAACCTCTTCAATTCCGAATAATTATTATCATCTATAAAAAATTACTTACAGTTATATTATGTCAAACATTTTTAAATTGCAAAAATTTTTAAAAGCATTATTCTTCTATAGCATAAATTATTATAAATACTTTTAATCTTAATAATTGCGGGAACTGCTGCCGGATATTACTTTTTTTATATTTGAGCTGTATATTATTAATAAGCGGAATAACCGGATATATCCTATCAGGATTGCATTTATTTCGTTATGTTTTTAATAAATGATATAAAAATTGAATTGATTAAATTTCAGGCATCAACATAAATCAGATATTATGATTGATAGTATTTTTTCTGTTTCGGAAATAACAAAACTGATAAAACTCACTCTTGAGCAGAGCCCTGACCTCAACAGCGTATGGGTAAAAGGTGAAATTTCGAATTTAACCTATCATTCTTCCGGACATATATATCTCTCCCTTAAAGACAACAATTCTCTGATTTCAGCTGCCTTTTTTAAATATGCGAATAAAAAGCTAAATTTCAGACTGGAAGAAGGTATGAATGTTATTGCCTTCGGGGGTGTCAATGTATTTGAGAAAAGGGGAACTTATCAGTTTATTATTGCCGATATCCGTCTTGAGGGTATCGGGGAATTACTCAAGAAGATTGAACAGCTTAAGAATAAACTGCTTGAGCAGGGTATTTTTGATCCGTCCCGTAAGAGGAAAATTCCATATCTGCCGAGACGAATCGGTATTGTAACTTCTCCCACAGGAGCTGCAATAAGGGATATCATAAAAGTCGCTATGAGGCGGTATCCTAATATTGAAATTGTAATCGCACCCGCGATAGTACAGGGAAGCGAAGCTCCGCAGTCAATTGTTCGCGGAATAGAGGAACTGAATGACCCTGCTCATGAAATTGATGTTATAATTGCAGGGCGGGGAGGGGGATCGTTTGAGGATCTGATGGCATTTAATGAAGAAGAAGTGGTTATGGCTTTTTATAATTCGCGTGTGCCTATAATCTCCGCTGTCGGGCATCAGGTTGATCATCCTCTGAGTGATGATTCCGCGGATTATGCCGCTCCAACTCCATCAGCAGCAGCGGAAATTGCTGTACCCATGAAAGAGGAACTTGCTGATTATATTGACAGATTATTTCTGCAGATAAGCTACGGCCCTGAATATCTGCTGAGAGAATATAAATCCAAACTTAAAGGAATTGATGAACTTCGTATGTTTCGTAATCCCATGGAAATTATTCATAATAAAGAATTAATACTTGCGGATTTTGAATATAAAATAGCAGTTTCAATGAAAGAAATTATAAATCAATTCAGAAACAGGCTGTTATTTTTACCTGATATTACTGCATTATTCAGAAATATTCTGAAAGATAAGCTGCATAGATTAAATCTTGCTTTTAACAGCGTGGTTAATCTTTCTCCGGTTACCATACTTAATAAAGGCTATTCAATATCTCTGGATGAAAACGGGAATGCAATAAAGAGTATTGACTCAGTAAATAAAGGTGATATTGTAAATGTAATTATCTCTGACGGTATGTTCTATACTACCGTGAACAATACCAAGAAAGGGGCAGGCCTTGGAAGCGAAAAATAAACCGGTTAATAAACTGACATTTGAAGAAGCACTTGAAGAACTTGAAACAATAGCCCGCGACCTGGAGCAGGGCGATCTTAAACTTGATGATTCTATTGCCAGCTTTGAAAGGGGAACTGAATTAAAAAAGCTCTGCAGAGAAAAACTTGAAGAAGCTGAAAGGAAAATCGAAATTCTGCAGAAAGGAAAAGGCCCGGGAAACGAAAAGAAAGTTAAAAAGAAAAAAGTCAAGGTTAAGGAAGAGACAGGAGAAATAGATGAAAAGGAAGATTTACAGGGTTCGCTTTTATGAAAAAAAACGGTAATAAAACGGCAAATTATATTAATATAGCTAAAGAGGTTTTAAAGGTTGAAATCCAGGCTCTTTCTGCTCTCTCGGACATGCTTGATCAGAATTTTAATAAAGCAATAGATTTGATTCTGAAATGCAGGGGAAGAGTGATTTTAACCGGAATGGGAAAATCAGGTCTTATCTGCAAAAAAATTGCCGCAACATTAACTTCAACCGGAACTCCGGCTGTATTTATGCATCCGTCTGATGCAATGCATGGTGATCTCGGATTAATAACAAAAAGTGACATTGTTATTGCAGTTTCACATTCCGGAGAAACAAAGGAAGTTCTGCAGCTTATACCTCATCTTAAAATGATGAAAGTTAAAATGATCTCCATTACCTCCAAAAATGAATCCATTCTTGCTCAAGAGTCGGATGTTCCGCTTCTGTATAAAGTTGACAGGGAAGGTTGTCCTTTGAATCTCGCTCCAATGGCAAGTACTACAACAATGCTTGCGTTAGGTGACGCAATTGCCTCTGCCTTAATGAAAGCCAAGAATATAAAGGAAGAGGATTTTTATCTGTATCATCCTCAGGGGAGGCTTGGGCAGATATTGTTAAGTGTATCTGATCTTATGACAACTGAAAACCTTCCGATTGTATCCAGAGACACGACAATGCATGAAGTAATTAAGATGATGGTAAGCACTAATTTCGGAGCAGTGCTTTTATCCGGGAGTAAAGGGCATTTACGAGGCATAATAACTGACGGCGACATGAAGAGGCTTCTTGAAAAAGACGGGGATTTTCTTTCCCGGAAAGCATCTGATGTCGCAAAAAAAGATCCTGTCTGGATATACGAAGATATTCTCGCAAGGGAAGCTCTGATTAAGATGGAAGAAAAAAGAATAACTCTGCTGCCGGTACTTGGGAGAGATAAGAAAATTGCGGGTGTTATTCATATTCATGATATTGTAAGACATAATTACGGGAAATAAAAATGAAAAAAACTGCATTATTATTTGTTTTTTTTGCTGTTTTGTATGGCTGCAGCAGCCACAAAACAGTAGAATTCTGTGAAGGAGCCTCTCCTGAAGGGGAAGGAATAAATTGCGGCAATAAGTTTTCAACAGGAGATATAACTGTTTTTATTAAACCGGAGTCAGGTTTTGGTATCACAAGTATTGATATTAATGTGTATAAAAAAGAAAAATATAAAAGTATAAAAATAGGTACTAATTCTTTAAAGGTTGATCCTGAAGAGACTGCTGCAAAAACCAATATTTATTTTTATGATGAAGGAGAATTTAACCTGGAAATTATTGGTGATAATAAAAAAATAGCAGAGGGGGCAGTAAGTATTATTGATGTTTATTAATTCCTCGCATATTATAAATTTAGTTATGTGAATCTTTCCGAAAAAGTAAATTTTTATTTTATAATCCGCTGTATCCGCATTTTATTACAAATTTTTCAGTATCAAATCAGTCATTAATTGAATAATTTTTCTATGCAGCATATAAAAAAATATTAAAGTTTCCTTGACACTCATCAAACATTATCTATATATATAGTTATATATATAATTTTTTTAGGAAAAATGCAAAAAAAGCTTGACTTTTTATATATATAAACTTACTTTATATATGTAAACGATGATTGAAAAAACAAATGTTTCAACACTACTTCTAAAAACTAAGTTTTAAGGTGAAGGGTGGTTTAGTTTTTATTGTCCGAGTTCAATTCCCTTTACCTTAAGGCTTAATTTTTAGAAGTAGAAAAGAGGTTAACAATCGGTTTTTTTAAAAAGGCTGAAAACAGCCGGATCGTTAGCAAACGGCATTATCAGAATGTAAATAACGTACCCTCATACCCCTATTTAACAACCCTTCGGTCCGGGCGGCAATCTTAGGCAATCTACGATCCCGGACCGAAGGCTCCCATAAAATTCAAATCAGTTTAAAATCAGGATTAATTAAAATATTTATAAGTTATTTTACGGAACTATTATACATTTAAATTTTTAATTTATTAAACAGGATTGCTATTTTTAACCAGCATGGAAGGTATTTTTTAAGAGGGGTTGACTTGTAAAAAATTTTTTGAAGTTTTTTTACAAGTCAGATTGCAGTTATAGTTTAGAAAGAGTTTATTTGTTTTCTTTTCTTTTGTTTTCTTCTTTCATGAATACAATAAAAAGAATAACAGCTCCCGCTACAACTAATGCGTCTGCAACATTGAATGCGGGCCAGCGGAAAACATTGTCATTTCCAATATAGAGAAAATCAACAACACCTTTTTTGCCTGTGACTCTGTCCAGAATGTTTCCGATTGCCCCCGCAGTTATAAAAGACATGGCAGTGCAGAAAGCATAGGATTTTCTTTTTTCATAAATAAAGAAAGCTACTATTAAACAGAGTACAATTATTGATAAAACCAGGAAAAAGCTCTGGTATCCCTGGAAAATGCCGAAAAGGCCTCCGCGGTTATATAAAAGTGTAAGCTGAAAGAAACTGCCGATTACATTTATGCGCTCATATTCCGCAATATTCTGAACTACAAGGTATTTCGTAATAACATCAAGAGTTAATGTTACAGCAGTAATGACTGCACTATAGATATATTTTTTCATATTCCCTCGAGAATTTTGGTTTTTTTTGTATTTAACTGTTTATTCTTCTGAGAAACTGAATTTAAAAGGACATTTTTAATGCTTTTTTCAGTTTCTTCAGGATTTGTCCACGCCCTGTCGGGCGGGGTGGATTGCTAAATAGAAAGCAGATCAAAGATTTTTAACAATTTCAGTACATCTGGGACAGAGCTCAGGATGTTGTTTATCTGTTCCTATTGTATCGGTGATATTCCAGCATCGTGCACATTTACTGCCTTCAGATTTTGCAACTGAAATAAAAGAGTTGTCATATTCCGCCATTTCATTGGATTTTTCATTAAGAAGTTCTACACCGGCTACCTGGAAAAATATTTTAATGAATTCTCCCATATCCTTAAGCCAGCTTTTAGTTGTTTCATTTTTTGCAAAAATTTTCAGTTTTGCTTCAAGTGAACTCCCGATGACTTTTTCGGCTCTTTTTAGTTCAAGAGCTTTAAGGGCATCTTTTTTTATGTCTACAAGTGCTTCCATTTTATTTTCGATTTCCGGATTATTGTATTTCTTATCCAGCTTATAATATTCCTGCATATGTATGGAGCCCGGATTTTCACTGAATTTCCATATTTCTTCAGATGTGAAAGAGAGAACAGGTGCTATAAGGCGCAGAATTGTTTCGTATACTTCTTTTAAAACAGTCTGGTTTTCTCTTCTTTTCCGGGAATCTTTTTTCTCAATATATAGGATGTCTTTGGATATATCAAAGTAAATAGAAGAAAGTTCAACTGCGCAGAAGTTGACTATCCTTCTGTAAACAAGATGAAATTCAAAATTTTCATAGGCATTTTTTACCTGCTCCGAGAGATTATACAGCTTATGCAGCAGCCATTTATTGGTATCACTCAGGTCTTCATAGCTGACTTTGTCACTTTCCGCAAAGTCTGAGAGATTGCCAATGAGGAATTTAAATGTATTTCTGATTCTGCGATATGAATCAGCAACCTGTTTCATCAGATCAAGGCCGATTTTTACATCATTTCTGTAGTCTTCGCTTGATACCCAGAGTCTTAATATATCAGCGCCGTATTTGTTTATCAGATCTATCGGGGATATTGTATTTCCAGCTGATTTACTCATGGCAGCGCCTTTTTCATCAAGAACAAAGCCATGCGTAATTACAGTATTATATGGAGCTCTTCCTCTTAAAGCGAGTGCGGGCCATAATGATGACTGAAACCAACCCCTGTGCTGGTCGCTTCCTTCAAGATAAATGTCTGCAGGCCATCTGTGTGAGGGCCAGTTGTCAAGTACAGCGAAGTTGGATACTCCTGAGTCGAACCATACATCAAGAATATCGAATTCTTTTTCAAATTCGCCGCTGCCGCATGGGCATTTGGTTCCCGGAGGAATCAGTTCTTTAATATCATCAGTATACCAAGCATCTATACTTTTCTTTTTCGATAATTCGGAAAAATAAAGAATTGTATCGCCGGTCATCAGGTTCTTTCCGCAGCCCTTGCATCTGAATGACGGGATAGGAACTCCCCATGATCTCTGTCTTGAAATACACCAGTCAGGACGCCCTTCCACCATGCTTCTGAATCTGGTTTCTCCCCATTTCGGTACCCATTGTGTATCGTCAACAGCTTTCAGTCCTTTCTCTCTCATATTATCATGATCGATCTTTAAAAACCACTGCTCTGTAGCTCTGAATATAAGCGGCTTTTTACATCTCCAGCAGTGAGGATATGAGTGTTCGATGTCTGCTGTAAAAATAAGAGCATTTTTTTCTTTTAACAGTTCAATGACTTTCGGGTTGGCATCAAAAACATTAATGCCTTTCATTTCCGGGAAATCTTCTGTGTATCTCCCCTGATCGTCAACTGGCGAATAAGCTTCAAGATTGTACTCAAGCCCAATAACATAGTCTTCCTGCCCATGACCCGGAGCAGTATGTACAATTCCCGTTCCCTGCTCAAGTGTCACATGGTTTCCGAATATGACTTTCGATTCCCTGTTTATGAACGGATGATATACTTTTAAGCTCTTTATATCCTCAGCAGACAGAAGAGTGCTTTCGCCTTTTTCTTTTCCAGTTGCTTCAGCCGTTGCGTTTGCAAGTCCGTCAGCAAGGATGTAGCTTTCATCCCCGAATTTATATACTGAATACGGGAAATCAGGATGAAAGGCTAGTGCAAGGTTTGCAGGCAATGTCCATGGTGTGGTGGTCCATATTACAACATACAGATTATCATTATCAACACCCTGAACATTTATGCTTTTCGGATCTACCTTGAATTTAACATAAATTGAAGGTGATGTGTGGTCATCATATTCAACTTCAGCTTCAGCAAGAGCTGTTTCACAATTCGGACACCAGTAAATAGGCTTTTTGCTTCTGTATATGAATCCTTTTTTGAATGTTTCACCCAGGATTTCCAGGATTTTTGCCTCATAGTCAAATGACATTGTAAGATAAGGATGCTCAAAGTCAGCGAATACACCTAATCTTTTAAATTCGTTCATTTGAATCCTGATGTATTTTTCAGCGTATTTTCTGCATTTTTTTCTGATTTTAAGTATATCAGTATCGTCTTCTTTGATATCTTTATTTTCTTTTATCTCTTTCATTACATGCAGTTCTATAGGAAGGCCGTGACAGTCCCAACCGGGAACATATGGAGATAAAAATCCTGACATGGTTTTATGTTTTACAATAATATCCTTAAGAATTTTATTCAGTGCGGTTCCGCAGTGTATGTTTCCGTTGGCATAAGGAGGTCCGTCATGAAGAATGAAAGAATCGGCGTTTTGTTTATTTTTTAGAATTTCTTCATAAATATTCTGTTCATGCCATTCTTTAAGCATTTCCGGTTCCCTTTGTGAAAGATTTGCTTTCATAGGGAAATTGGTTGCGGGTAGGTTGATTGTCTTTGAATAATCCATCATTTCCTCGTCAGGATATACTTGTTTTATTTAATAATAAGTTATGTAAAATCATTTTCCATCAATTAACTGAATCATATGGAAGTTTCTATATTTAGTTATTTCTTTTGTGCAGAGCGACTTTTACACAGAAATAGGTAATATCTGAGTTAAAACTTATTGATAGAAAAAACAATAAGTAAAAATGTTTAATAGTCAGTGTTTCTTCAGAAGCTTCAATATTTCCGTTATTAACGAAATTTTATAAACATAACCACTTGTTTGTTTTGTCAATATTTTTTTATTTAGATATTTTTTAACACAACAATTGATAAATTTTCGATTTTACGGAAAAAGAGTTTACAAAACTGTGATTCATTACCAGCGTTACATATTAAGTATACTTGCAGGGGTGGCATAAGATGCCTGAGATTATACCCTTTGAACCTGATCCGGGTAATTCCGGCGAAGGGAGTTAATCTAATAATTGACTTATTCAAAGCCGTTCCCTGCAGGGTTACGGCTTTTGTTATTAATAGCACCTGTGAATTTATTAAACAATCATGGAGAAGATTATGTTAAACGAAGTTACGATCAGTAAAGGTATTATAAATACCTATATGCAGAAGTTAATAGATACGCTTGATATTGATGTCGCCATAGTCGGGGGCGGCCCGTCAGGCCTTGTTGCCGGTTATTATCTTGCCAAAGCAGGAAAAAAAGCGGCGATGTTTGAGAAAAAGCTTTCCATAGGCGGCGGAATCTGGGGGGGCGGCATGATGTTCAATGAAGTAGTTGTTCAGGATGAAAGTCTGGACATACTTTCTGAATTTGACCTGCAGCCAAAAATGTTTGAAAAAGGATATTATACACTCGATTCCGTTTATCTTGCCTCAACACTTGTACATAAATCAATGAAAGCAGGATTAAAGATATTCAACTTAATCGCTGTTGAAGATGTTGTTATCAGGAATGATGCTGTAGCAGGTCTTGTTATTAACTGGGGAGCTGTTGATACTTTAGGATGGCATGTGGATCCGTTAACAATTCATTCAAAATTTGTACTCGATGCCACCGGCCATCCTGCAAATATTACAGATGTCCTTATCAGAAAAGCAGGCGTTAAACTCGATACTCCCACAGGCGGCATAGTTGGAGAAAAGCCCATGGAAGCAGACAAAGGCGAAACTCAGACTGTGGAAAATACAAAACAGGTTTATCCCGGCCTTTATGTCAGCGGAATGGCTGCCAATGCCGTATTCGGAGGTTATAGAATGGGGCCGATTTTCGGCGGTATGCTGCTTTCAGGCAAAAAAGCGGCAGAGGAAATGATTGAGAAGCTGTAATTGTACAGAGTTCTGTAAAAGGCCTCTGAATGAACTGATACATTTGATAATAAGAACCCGGACATTGTAAAATTTTTATCAAGGCAGGGAAGTCGTTTATTTTGACAGTTGTTTTGTTAAACTAAATGTCTTCAAAAAACAAAATGCTTTCAGGAGGAAGGCAATGAACATTAAAAAACAAGCTGAACAGGGAATTATTACTGATAATATATATGCTGCTGCAAAGAAGGAGTGCCTGGATGCTGAGTTTATCAGAAAGGGTATTTGTGACGGCAGTATTGTAATTCCATGCAACAAGAACAGGAAAATTGAAAAAGTCTGCGCAATAGGGCAGGGAACAAGCACAAAAATAAACGCGAATATAGGAGCTTCACCTTATCATTCCAATCCGGAAGAAGAGCTGCAGAAACTTGAAGCTGCAGTCAAATACGGGGCTGATGCTGTTATGGATTTATCCCTGGGGCCTGAGCAGATAAAAATCCGCCGCGAGGTAATTGCCCATTCTCCGGTCCCGGTAGGTACAGTACCAATCTATCAGACAGGTTTTGAGCTGTCTTCATCCGGCAGAAATATTGAAGACATGACAATCAATGATTTTTTTAATACTATCCGCAATCAGGCTGAAGAAGGCGTTGATTTCATGACTATTCATTCAGGGGTCACCCGGGAAGTACTCGCGAAAATGGAAAATCAGGGGCGCGCACTTGACGTCGTCAGCCGCGGAGGGTCATTTCTTATTTCCTGGATGAGAAGAAACGGTAAAGAATCTCCTTTATATGAATATTATGACGAAATTCTCGACATACTTGCAGAGTATGATGTAACTATATCGCTGGGTGATGGATTAAGGCCGGGTTCAACCGTAGATGCAACTGACAGGGCGCAGATATCGGAGCTCATAGTGCTTGGAGAACTGACTGAACGTGCCTGGGCAAAGGGTGTGCAGGCGGTCATAGAGGGTCCGGGCCATGTTCCGCTTAACCAGGTAGCTGAGAATATGCAGCTGCAGAAATCGATCTGTTCCGGCGCTCCTTTTTATATTCTCGGGCCTCTTGTAACAGACATTGCTTCAGGATATGATCATATCGCGGGAGCCATCGGAGGAGCTGTTGCTGCTATCAATGGAGCAGATTTTCTGTGCTATCTTACTCCGGCTGAACATCTGAAGCTGCCGACTGTCAATGATGTTATTGACGGAGTTATTGCTTCAAAGATAGCGGCACATGCCGCGGATCTTGTTAAAAATGTTCCCGGAGCATGGGAAAGAGAGCGGGCTATGGCAAAGGCCAGGAAGACACTTGACTGGGAAAAGCAGATTGAGCTTTCGGTAAATCCCGACAAAGCACGCGCTTACAGGCAGGAAAGCGAAATAGGAGAAGATAATGTGTGCACTATGTGCGGTGAATTCTGTGCGATTAAAAGACTGCAGAATTAATCACTAAAAAATAATATTTCGGTGCTATTCCGATAATTCCGGGCAAGGGAAATTGCTTGATTTTTCAGAATGAGCCTGAATTATTGAATTACAAATATAAGCTGAAATTTTTTATTGAGCTTTCATAAAGAAAAAGAGTAACTGCTCAGCTATAGCTCCTCAAGAAGGACAAATCGATAATTATTCCTTCTTGAGGAGAGGTTTTTGCGTATAAATTCCCAATATCTGAGCAGTTACGAAAAAGATTGTTTAATCACGATTGATCAGTTTTTTGTATTGTTTTATGCGGAATTCTGAGGGGGTATTTCGCGTTCTATGTCTGTATAGAATGCGCGCATAAATTATGGAAAATTACTTAATCTTTTTGCATTCCATAGTACTGCTAAGGAGTGATTCGTTATTATCTGTCCCGTAAAAGGAAAATAATATGAAAGCAAGAGAAACCTGGAAGAACAGATCTGTATTTATTATGGCTGCTGTCGGATCCGCTATAGGCCTGGGAAATATGTGGAGATTTCCATATGTTGCCGCCCAGAATGGAGGCGGAGCATTTCTCATTCCATATTTTACAGCATTAATTACCGCCGGTATTCCTATTATGATAATTGAATACGGCCTGGGAAGGCGTTCTCAGGCATCTGCAAATGTTGCTCTTGGGGCAATAAAAAAGCCGCTCAGGTTTGTAGGCTGGCTGTCAATTATGGCGGCTTTCGGAATCAATATTTATTACTGTATAGTACTGGCTTGGGTTATTAACTTTTTTATTCCGGTTTTTGATATTACTTCATGGGCTGTTGATATAACCTCCAGTAAAATTCATTTTTTTACTGATATTCTTCATCTTTCTGACGGGCCGTGGGATTTCCAGAAAATTTATCTTCCGCTATTAATCGGACTCTTTCTTGCATGGCTGGCAATCTGGGCGATTATTAAAAGCGGGCTCGGCAAGATCGGAAAAATATTATTGTTTACTGTTCCTGTTCCTGTTGTACTTGTTCTGATATTGCTTGTAAGAGGATTGACTCTTGAAGGAGCTACAGTAGGCCTTAACTATTATCTGTCTCCTGAGTGGTCAAAGCTTGCGAATCCCCAGGTCTGGCTTGCCGCATACGGTCAGATTTTTTTTTCGCTTTCAGTAGGATTCGGGACAATGATTGCATATTCTTCGTTCATGCCCAAGAATACCGAACTACCGAATTCGGCGGCAATTACTTCATTCGGCAACTGCGCTTTCAGTTTTCTGGCAGGATTTGCCGTATTCAGCGTGCTTGGATATTTCGCTTTCATAACAAACGTCCCTATTGAACAGGTCGCGCAGGCAGGGCCGAGTCTTGCGTTTATTGTTTATCCTGCCGCTCTGGCGCAGCTTCCTTTATGGATAAAATTTTTCGCGTTCCTTTTTTTCCTTACATTATTACTGCTGGGAATTGATTCCGCTTTCAGTCTCCTGGAAACTGTCAGTACCGCATTAAGCGATAAATTTAATTTTTCCAGAACAAAAGCTACTACAATTGTTGCACTGACCAGTTTTCTTCTGGGCATTCCTTTGTCTACAGGTGCAGGTTTATACTGGCTGGATATAATAGATCATTTTATTATGAATTATCTTATAACAATTACCGCCATTATGGAATGTATAGCAATCGGATGGGTAATGGGAACAAAGAAATTTACCGCAGAAATTAATAAAAATGCCGAGATCAGAATCGGTTTTATCTTTTCTTTTCTGGTGAAATTTCTTACTCCATTAATCCTTATTACAACAATAATTATATCATTTATCAGAGAAATAGAAAAACCGTATGAAGGTTATCCTTTTTCAGCTATTATGGTGCTCGGAGTCGGGACCCTGATTTTCCTGATAATTTGCGCGTTACTGCTTTCTGTTTTTAAGAATGATTACGAGGAAGAACAGGAAAACGGAATTCGTTTATCGAATGGAGGTAATTAATGGAAGCTAAGGCAATTATTATGGCACTTATAGGTTTTTTCTTTTTATACGGCGGGCTTGTATGTTGTATCGGAATTGCATGGTATCATACGAGACAAAAGAATAATGGTAAAACTGAAAATCAGAGTTAAAAGTGCTCCATTAACATAAGAAACCAGCCGCAAAGGCCGGTTTCTTATGGGGTAGATATATGAAATACTGATTTTGAGATTACATTGAAAAATTAAAATTTATATACAGGAACAGCAACATTTACTTTTTTTTCCTCCGGAGTTTTTTCCATCAGCGGTTCAATGCTGCTTATATCGCTGTTTTGAATTGACAGATTACCTGTTATACATCCGGTCATTAGAGTTAATAATAAAATTATTAATGAAAGATATTTCATATTTTTCAGACTTTTTGAATTTCTATTTAATTTAATTAATAAATTACCAATTGTCAATATAAATAATTATTTTAATGTAATTTCCGGCCGGAAAATATGTCAGTTTATTGATTTATTGCTTTTAGTATTCCACGTATCTCTTATTTCTTCAATCATTTCATCATCGCCCATTTCTTCATAAATATCGCGGATTTTTGTAAAAACTTCCTTAATGAGCTGTCTGACATCCTCCGATTCGATATAATTTTCGCCGTTTTCCCTGAGAAATTCACTAAGTACATCAAGTACTTTCATGGTTTCTTCAAGCCTTTGCATATAATCCATATCTGGTTCTTCCTGTTATAGCTTTGTAATAATCTAAAACGGCAGTATGCAGGAGTACAACCTTAAATACTGCCGCATACTGCATTACTTGTTTGTCACATTCATTATCAGCATTTTTATAATAAATGTCAATAACGGAATGCCTATAAAGAGCAGGAAAATTATTTTAATAAAGAAAGGATCTATTCTTTTCCCTGCCGGTTTTTTTTTGTTCATATTTCCTAAATGTGGCTGCGTGTGTAATTAAGCAGCCCGCCTTCAAGCAGAATTTTTCTTTGTCTTCTAGAAGCGAATAACTTAAAAGTGTAATTTTTTCCCGCAATATTAACAACTATTGTTTCTTTCTCTTTTACCTGTTTTCTTAAGTAGGTTGCGATAAATTCGTCCGACATATTCAGTGAATCATAATCCGCGGGATTTTCAAAAATAAGCGGCAGAATTCCGAAGTTGATAAGATTTGATGAATGTATTCTTTCAAATGATTTCGCGAAAACAAGCCGTACTCCAAGAAACATGGGGCATATGGCAGCATGTTCCCTTGAGGAACCCTGCCCGTAGCTTTCTCCGCCGAGTATGGCGGTAAAAACATTGTTATTTTTATTTTCAAAAGTTCTTTTTGAGAAATTTCCGTCAACATTTTCAAATACGAATTCAGCATATTTAGGAATATTTGAACGGTACTTAAGACGCTGGCCCGCAGGCATTATGTGGTCAGTTGTAATCTTGTCCCCGACTTTCAGTCCAATGATGCCCGTTATTTCATCCATCAACGGTGTTGTAAAAGGGGGATCACCGATATTCGGGCCTCTTTCTATTTCCGAATTTTTTCCTTCAGGAAGCGGTTCAAGTATCATTGAATCATCAATGCTGAATTTTTCAGGGATCGCGATTACAGGATAGTCCGATTCAGGATAGTCAAGAGGATCCACGAGTTTTCCCTCTATCGCGGACAGGGCTGCTGTCTCAGGACTTACAAGATAAATACCGGCCGATTCCGTACCGGATCTCCCGAGAAAGTTTCTGTTGTTTGTTCTTAGGGATACGGCGTCGGAAACAGGAGACTGGCCCGCGCCTATGCAGAAGCCGCACGCGGATTCCATTATTCTTGCTCCGGATTTAATCAGCTCAAGCAGAGCTCCGTTTTCCGCAATCATTTCGAAAACCTGCTTTGAGCCCGGGGCAACTATAAAGCTGATATCCGGATTTACTTTTTTATCTTTCAGGATTTCAGCTGCTGTCATCAAGTCTTTATATGATGAGTTTGTGCAGCTTCCGATTGCAACCTGGTCAATTTTCATACCTTTAAGTTCCGAGATATTTTTCACATTATCAGGGGAATGAGGGCAGGCTGCCATCGGCTGTATTTCAGTCAGGTCAAGATCAATCACTTTGTCGTATTCCGCGTCTTCATCCGGCAGAATTTCCTTCCATGCATCAGCCCTGTCCTGAGCTGTGAGGAATTCTTTTGTAATTTCATCGCTTGGGAAAACTGATGTTGTAACGCCAAGCTCAGCACCCATATTTGTTATTGTAGCACGCTCAGGCACACTCAGAGTTTTTACGCCTTTACCCGTGTATTCCACCACGCATCCCACATTTCCCTTTGTAGTAAGTATTTCCAGAACTTTGAGTATAACATCCTTTGCGCTTACCCAGGGCCTCAATTTTCCGGTAAGATTTACGCTTATAACAGAAGGGCAGGTCATGTAAAAAGGACCCCCGCCCATTGCAACCGCAACCTCAAGTCCGCCTGCTCCGATCGCGATCATTCCGATGCCTCCGCCTGTCGGTGTGTGGCTGTCTGAGCCCAGAAGCGTTGCTCCCGGTTTTCCGAATCTTTCAAGATGGACCTGATGGCATATTCCGTTTCCCGCTTTTGAAAAGTAAATTCCGTAATTTGCGTTCATTGTCTGCAGATACTTATGGTCATCGGCATTTTCAAATCCAACCTGAAGGGTGTTATGATCAACATATGAAACAGACAGGTCTGTTTTAACTCGCGGTATTTTCATTGCCTCAAACTGCAGATACGCGAGAGTGCCTGTAGCGTCCTGAGTAAGAGTCTGGTCTATTCTGATTCCTATCTCATTTCCTCGGGTTAGTGTCCCTTCAACTAAATGTTCTTTTAGAATTTTGTAACAAACTGAATCACCCATATTTTAATCTAATCCTTGTATAACTTTATATTCCAGGATTGTCCCAGTTAAACTGTATTTCCGTCTGTCCCAGAGTGATAATATCCCCGGTGTCCAGATTTCTCTGCTGGAACTTGTTCCCGTTTACTTTTGTTTTGTTTAAACTCTGCAAGTCGATTATTGTAAAATGATCATCCCTGAAAACGACCTGACAATGCTTATTTGAGACATATTCATCAGTCAGTTTCATATCACAGGCTTCATTTCTTCCAATCGTTATTGTTTTGTTTTCGATTGTAAATTTTGTGCCTTTGTCAATGCCTGATATTACCTCCAGATATACATCTTTTGGTATAATGATGTTTTCTTCCATAATATAGCTCCTTTATTATACAATTAATTAACTATTTATACCAATAAATTAACTTGTTTACTTCAGGATGTTTTTATAGTTATCCGGGAAATCTCCTGAAGTTCTACTGCGAGGCTAATTATTATATCAATACTGCAAATTTGCGGAAAGTTAATCGAACTAATATAATAAATTTTTTAAAGATCGGAAATAATCAGGATTAGCCATGTTACATAAAAAAAAAATTCAGGTCAAGATAAATCATGGCAGTATTGTACGGGAATTTTATATATTATTTATAGAATGTAAAGAAATCGGATAATAACATAAAAATACTTGCACAACAATGAATTTATGCTGTATTTGTTAAATATATATAATATTTATCTGTTTTATGTAGGTTTTATTGTATAATAAACTGATATATAGTAATTGATGAGTTGTTTTTAATGGATGAAAAAGATAATAAAGAAAATGAAACAAGTGAATCGTTTGAAGCTGAATTAGGGCTTAAATCAGAGAGTAAACTGGCAGAACCTAGGATGTACAGGGTTCTTATGCACAATGACCATTATACAACAATGGAATTCGTTGTGGAGGTTCTAATGAAAATTTTTCATAAGCCGGGCGCGGAAGCTACAAAGATTATGCTTGATATACATAAAAAAGGGATGGGAATCTGCGGCGTATACACTTATGATATTGCAGTTACAAAAATATCGGAAGTCCATAAGCTGGCTAAAAAGTCACAATATCCTTTGAAGTGCAGCTATGAGGAAGCTTAATAATGCTTGTTATTATATTTGAGATAAGTTATAAGATATTGTTTAAATATAGTAAAAATTTTTAATAATTAAGATGAAAGAGATTTAAATGGAAATAAATGAAGAATTAAATCAGATAATAATGTCGGCTTTTAATGAAGCAAGTTCCAGAAATCATGAATATCTGACTCCTGAACATGTGCTGTATGCTTCCCTGTTTTTTGACAGGAGTAAAAAGATAATTGAAAGCTGTGGTGCGGATATTGGCCGTCTTAAAGGAAAAATCGAAGACCATCTCGGGAAAAATATACCCGTAGTACAGGGAAAAGAACCTGATCAGTCCGTAGGTTTTCAGAATGTAATGGAAAGAGCTATCTGGCACATTACAAGCGCTCAAAAGAATATCCTGGATATTGGTGATATTTATGCCGCAATACTGGAAGAGAAAGAATCATTTGCCGCCCATTTTCTTGAGCAGGAAGGTGTAACAAGGCTGGATTTACTGAATTATATATCACACGGAATTTCGATTCTGCCTGATGATTATTATGTGAAAGATATTAACAGGAAGATAGATAAAGCAAGAGAAAGGCAGGATGTAAAGGAAGATAAGAAAAAGGGTAAAAGCTTTCTGGAAGTGTTTGCTGTTGAACTTGTTTCCAGGGCTCTGAACAATGAAATGGAGCCTATAATCGGAAGAGAGGAAATACTTGAGCAGACAGTACAGATTTTATGCAGAAGATTCAAGAACAACCCGATTCACGTAGGCGATGCCGGAGTCGGAAAAACAGCAATTACGGAAGGCCTGGCTCAGATGATAGCCAATAAGATGGTCCCGAAACCTTTGCAGAATGCCACAATATATTCTCTTGACATGGGCGCATTACTAGCGGGAACAAAATACAGAGGCGATTTTGAAGAACGCCTGAAAAGAATAATTGCAGAGCTTAAGGAGATAAAAAACGTAATCCTGTTTATTGATGAAATTCATACAATAATCGGTGCAGGCGCTGTTTCAGGCGGTACAATGGACGCGTCCAATATTCTTAAGCCGATACTTACTTCCGGCAAAATGAGGTGTATCGGTTCAACTACATATGAAGAATATACGAAGTTTTTTCAGAAGGACCATGCCCTTTCAAGAAGGTTTCAGAAAATAGATATTCCCGAACCTACTATTGACGAGACATATGAGATACTGCTCGGCATAAGGGAGAAATATGAAGAATATCATAATGTAAAATATAATGATGAAGCGTTAAAGGCTGCTGTTGAACTGTCCGCAAAACATGTCAACGACAGGCATCTTCCTGATAAAGCAATAGACGTTATTGACGAAGCCGGCGCTTACGCGCAGATGTGCAGAGTTGATGAAAGCTGCACTGATACGATTACTACGGCTGACGTTGAGAAAATAGTAGCAAAGATGGCGCGCATCCCTGTTAAGACAGTATCCTCAACTGAACTGAAAGGTCTGCGGGATCTCGAAGATGAACTGAGAACGCACATATTCGGGCAGGATCAGGCCGTCAGGATGGTAACTGATGCGATCAAGCGTTCAAGAGCCGGTTTTCATGATCCGGACAGGCCTATCGCGTCATTCCTGTTCGCGGGGCCTACCGGAGTCGGTAAAACCGAACTGGCAAGACAGCTTGCCTCAGTAATGGGCATCAAACTGCACCGCTTTGATATGAGCGAGTATCAGGAAAAGCATACTGTTGCAAGACTTATAGGAGCGCCTCCGGGTTATGTAGGATATGAAGAGGGCGGTCTTTTAACTGAAGCTATAAGAAAAACCCCGTATTCAATACTGCTGCTGGATGAAATTGAAAAAGCGCATCCGGATATTTTCAATACTCTGCTTCAGGTAATGGATTACGCGACTTTAACGGACAATAACGGCAAGAAAGCTGATTTTCATAATGTTGTAATAATCATGACTTCAAACGCGGGAGCCAGAGAAATCGGTAAGAACATAATAGGCTACGGTGATTCCAGAGTTGAAAGCACTGCGATAGCAGAAGCAGTTGATAAAATATTTTCACCGGAATTCAGGAACCGTCTGGATTGTATAGTAACTTTTAACAATCTTAACGAAGAAAATATTTTACGAATTGTTAAAAAGTCAATTGACGAGTTTCAAAAACAACTGCAAGAAAAGAACATTACAATTGAAGTATCTGAAGAATGTTCCAGATGGCTGGCTGACACGGGTTATTCACCGGAATTCGGCGCAAGGGAGATAAATCGTCTCGTCCAGACAAAAATAAAGGCTTATTTCGTTGACGAAGTGCTTTTTGGAAATCTGAAAGATGGCGGTAAAGCATTTATCGATATTGAAAACGATGATGTTGTTGTAAAAGTGGAAAAGAACTAATAAACGCCGCCAGGGGGAAGCATGAGAATTATAGCATTTTCCAATAATAAAGGAGGAGTAGGTAAAACTACAAGCACAGTTAATATCGCTGCAGGCCTTCAGAAACTGGATAAAAAAGTCCTGGTGATTGATATGGATCCCCAGGCGCAGTCAACGTATCATCTCGGAATAAGTCAGAAAAAGAGATTTAATAATCCCATAAAAATAGATAAAACCATATTTGATGTCATGAAAGGCGAAATCGGCTTTCAGGAGACAATAATTGACAGAGAAGGAATGCATGTACTGCCTTCATGCACGGAACTTCGCGGTATTGAATTTCTTCCTATTCCCGCGAAAGAGTTTCTTTTAAAAGACGCTCTGGAAAAGCTGAATGGATATGATTATGTTTTAATAGACTGTCCGCCGTCACTCGGCACTATTACATTAAATGCTTTATGCTATGCTGACGAAATTTTTATACCAGTGCAGGTGCAGTTTCTGCCTTATCACGGTATGTATAATCTTTTTGAAGCTGTTGAGATGGTCAAAAAAAGACTTAATAAGAATATTAAGATTACCGGAATTATTGGCACAATGTATAATGCCAATAAGTTAATCAATAGAGAAGTTATTGATGAAATTAACAAGCGTCTTCCCGGAAAACTCTTCAAGTCAATGATCAGGGAAAATGTCGCACTTCAGGAAGCGCCAAGCTGGGGTCAGACAATATTTGAATACAAGCCCGAAAGCAAAGGCGCTAAAGATTATATTACACTGACTAAGGAAATTATTCTGCAGGAAGAGTAAAATACCTGTACTAGAAATTAGGTATGTTCTTTACTCTTTCTTCTTCCTTTTGTTTTTCTTCTTTTAATTTTTTTTCCTGAGCTTCCTTTGCCAGCCTTTCTTTTTCGGCTTTTTCTTTTGCAAGCTGCTCAAGCCTCAGCTGTTCCTCGTGTTCTTTTTCTTTTCTTAATTGCTCTTTTCTTTCTTTTTCTTTTTTCCACTGTTCCTTTTTAAGCTGCTCCTGTCTCAGCTTTTCTTCGGCTTTATTTTTAAGCATCAGTTCTTTTTCTTTTTTGTCAGTCTCTCCGGCTTCCGGTTTTTCTTTCTCTTTTCCTGCCTGTTTTTCATTTTCGAGTTTCTGCATATGAACTGTCAGTTCTTCTTTATACTGCTCTTCATCTTCCGCCTCTTCCGCGGGCTTGACTTCTATTCCGATCTGCTGCATTTCCTGTCTGGTCTCTTCAGCCATTGCTTCATCCATCCTGATGAGCTTAACTTCTTTTCTGATAGTTTCGATATCTTCCTGTTCAAGCTTTACAACTTCGATTTCTTTTTTCTCTTCAATTATTTCATCAATTGCCGCGTCTTCTATTTCCACTGCATTGTTGGTTTCCACATACTGTTCTACTGTTTCGATTACTTTATTGCCTTTTACAGGATTAACTTTTATTCTGCCTGCAAGCACATCTATTCTTGATTTTCCCGGCTCTGCGGATACTCTGAAAGATGTACCCCTTACAGCAGCTACTGTTGTAGCGGTTTTTACTTTGAACTTTGATTCCTTTAACAGTTTGGCAACGCTTACAAAAACCTTGCCCCTGTTCATTTGAAGTACAGTCTCATCCGCCTGGCCGGACTCCATCAGCTTTGCAACGTTGAGAATACTGTTTTCATTTATTCTTATTACACCTGTATCTTTATATTTGATATCCAGTATTGAAAGTTTTCCGGTTTTTATTATGCTGTTTTCTTTTATTTCCGTTCCGGACACAGGATTCGTAATAATTCCTTCATTCTCAACTGTAACATCTCCGAAAACAGTCTGCGCAGTCAGAATAGATACTTTTTTAACTTCCGTCTCCTGCTTGCCGCATGAAAAAAAAGCAAAAACAGAGAATAAAATCATAAGGAATATTGTTATTATATTATGTTTTGTTATATTCATTTTAATTACCCGAATATTATTGTGCTGGATATTTAAATTCGCGATGCAGTGAATTGACACTCCAGAGAAATATATATAAAATAATTCAGAAAAGCAATGAAACAGGGTTTCTTTTTTGTAAAACCGCGTTATTCACATTGCTTTTTTAAAAAGTATAAACAGCTGATAATGTTATACCGTAGAAGGTAAATTTTTCATCCTGCATATGTTCACTTTCGTCTTTATAATCAGATATTACATACTGGTACCTTAATCCGAGTGTAAGCGATGTTGAAGCCGTAGCAATATAACAGGCAACTGAGATGTTGGTATTTATTCCCGTTTCAGCAAGATCCGATGTCATAGTTACTGTTCCGCCTGTTTCGTTCGATTCATCCTGAACATGTTCGCCCAATGTATAAGTACCGGAAAGATTGGTTAGAAAATAAAAACTGCCCGCAAGCGGGATGGTAATACCAACACCTAATCCCGGGCCCACACTGTAATGTTTTCCTTCGCTGTAGTTATCTTCCCAGCGGAAGTCCATATATTTGGCTCCGCCGAAAATTTTAAAATACCTGTTAATATTATAATTAAGTGAAATATCCGAATCAAATCTTGAAATATCACTCGGGCCGTCTTCAGTGTCTTCCGGTTTAAATTTACCGTACAGGAAAACTCCTGACAGGCTGTAAGATCCGCCGAAACCGAATGATAAAACCGGACCGAACAGGAAGGCAGGTTTCATATCCATGTTGTCGCTTTCTGAAAATTTCCACCACGCATACCATGTTGATACCCCGGCACTAAAACCGGCTGCTGAAGCTTTTTTTTCGAAAAGCGGATTTGTGTACGAGGCTATACAAAATGCTGTTACTGCAAGTGATACCATAATTTTTTTCATTGAAAGTCCTCCGGGGGATAATATTCATTTTTAGTATAATACAGAATTCCTGAATATTTCAATAATTATATCGAAAAAAATTTAATGTTGACTGAATGAAAAATATTAACATAATTAATGCTTTCTTATTAAATATAAAATAAATAATTCGGAACTTTTTTGTAATTTTATTGTCTAAATGAATAAGAACAATGAAGAAACAGCCTGCAAAGCGTCTGATGAGGATTATAGTCTGATCAGGGACTGTCTGGATAATAACAGAGATTCTTTTAACAGGCTTGTACTGAAATATAAGGACATGGTGTTTAATCTGTGTTTTCGTATTGTAGCGGACTATGATGAGGCAAATGACTGTGCTCAGGAAGTATTTATCAAGGTGTATGAGAATTTAAATACGTTTAAGTTTCAAGCCGCCTTTTCCACATGGCTGTACAGAATTGCAGTGAATATATGCAGGAATCATTTATCATCTTTAAAATTCCGTACGCGTAAAAAGATGATCAGTCTGAGCGGAGGCAATGAAGAAACGGACAGACCGGATAATCCGCGGCTGTCTGTAACAGATGTTCCGGATGATTCATACAGTCCTGAAAAGATATATGAGAAAAAGGAGAAAAAGGAAATAGTACGGAATGCGATTAATTCAATGCCGCCTAAGGAAAAGATTCTTATAGTACTTAGAGATATTGAGGGCAGGTCTTATGAAGAAATTGCGGAAATTACCGGATTCAGAATGGGTACGGTAAAATCAGGACTTGCAAGAGCAAGGCAGGAATTAAGGAACATGCTGAGAGGTATGGTTTAGTATGAACTGTAAAGATTTAATGGCACAGCTTGATAAATATATTGATAATGAACTTTCCGATAAAGAAATGAAAGAAATGAAAATGCATCTTTCATCGTGTGAAGAATGCCGTGCTGAGCTTAAATCACTGCGGGAATTAAAAAAGGAACTTCAATCACTCGGTACAGTAAAGGCGCCTGCCGATTTTCTGTTACAGCTTAATGAGCGGATCAACAGGCGTGAATCACGGAGCATTCTGAAAAAAATATTATTTCCACTGAAAATTAAGCTTCCGGTTGAGGCCGCAGGCCTGCTTGCCGCGGCAGCAGTTGTTGTACTGTTTTTTCTGCCGGGAAAGGATTTTAAAGAGGCAGTGCCTTTAATGCAAAAAAGCGCTTATGAGATTGCGGAAGAAGAGGCTGGTAAGCCGGAGACGAGAATTGCAGAAGTTAAAAGCCCTGAATCTGCAGCTGAAAGATCAACTGATCTGTATGTCCCGCCAAAAGCTGAAAAAGAAAAGCCCCGGGCCGCTGCTGACTCCGGTGATGAAGGACTGGTTATTGATCAGACTTATGAACTGGTAATGATTCCGGAAAAGCCGTATGGACCTGAGCGTGAATCTGTCATTTCTGAAGAGATGGACAGGGATTACCGTGCGGCTGGGAGCGCGCCTGCCGGTTCACTGTCAAAACGAAAAGCAGCAGCTCCGGCTGCCGCTTACGAAGCTGAAGAGCTGCCGGAAGAAAAGAGGATATCCGCAGCTCCTGAAAAGAACTTCGCTGAAAGTACTAAATCTGAAGCGGTATCTGATTTAATTAATAAAAGTGCGGAATCATACAAGGCAGACAATAAGCAGACAGCGGCTTATTCAATTGAAGAGGCAGTCAAAAAAATAAAGGCTGCTGCTGAAAGCGTGAGAGGCGTTATTCTCTCAACCGGGACTGCGGGTAAGGATAAATATATAAATTACGTTACAGTTGAAATACCTGCTGAGAATAATGATGAGTTTCTGGAAAGGGTTTCCGCTTTAGGAAAAATTAAAAATTCTGCTGAAAAAAAGAAAGATACAGGAAGTCTGAAAAAAATCAGATATAAAATAAACATAAGCTTTCAACAATAACTGAACATTAAAATCAAATCGGACGGAGTTTCCTCATGAAAAGATTTTTTATAACGCTTATTCTTTTTTTCATTGTTAACCCTCCTTTATCCGCAGATTCCGCTTATGTGGTTTTCACTCCGAGAGGGAATGTTGAATCAATAAAGAATGACCTGATAAGAATGAAAAATGAGAAGGTCAATATTACCCTGTTTGAAAGTCACATTGAAGTTAAAGTTGACTATACTTTTGAGAATACGGGCAGCAGGCAGAAAGTTCTGATGGGATTTCCGAACTCAAAAGATATCAATCAGGCAGGTTCTGATTTTGTTTACGGCATTAATGATTTTAGAGCTTTTGAAGGCAATAAGAAGCTGAAAGTATTCCGCACGGATAAGGAAGGCGAAAAGGGAAAACATCCTGCCGCTTTATATGAATGTTTTGAAGTTAAATTCAATGAAGGCGAAATAAAGCAGATTACAAATATTTATTCTCAGCAACATAACCGGGACAATAGTGACAATATCTGTAACGGATATACCCTGACAACAGGCGCTTCATGGAAAGATAATATTGAAAAGATAAACATTCAGATTAAATCCATGCTTCCTTCCGGGCGCATGAAAAAAATATCAGGATATTTTATTGAAGACTGCGAAAAATGCGAAATTGTTAAGATTGATTATGATTTCAGAATTATTCCTGAAAAATATTCAATAGATAAAAATATTATAAAAATGGAATTCAATGATATTGAACCTGATTTTGATATTAAAATAGTCATTCCCCCTGAAGTGCTGAAGTCAGTATATGCAAGTTCGGAACTTGAAAGCGGAACAGGGAAATATTCTGTAAAGAATCTTGTTGACGATGATCCGGCAACAGCATGGGTTGAAGGCAAAAAAGGATACGGGATCAATGAGTTTCTCCGCCTTTCAACCAATCCGTTTTTTGCGAATAATGCAGGCGCCTACAAAATAAGTAAAATAGGAATAATTAACGGATACGCAAAAGACAGCAGTACATTTAAAAAGAACAGCAGAGTGAAAAAAATACGCATAGATTATCAAAATTACATGTGCTGCGGCAATTGCTGTAAAGACACCCCTGCAGAGACGCGCAGCCGCGCTTCTCTCGCGGAAAAAGGATCCGCAGTCTTCATTCTTGAAGACACAATGAAAATGCAATACCTCAAATTCGAAGAACCGGTCTATTCCAGCGAACTGACAATTACAATTGTTGATGTTTATAAAGGCACAAAGTGGGACGATACATGCATTTCCGGGATTGTTTTGTTTACTGATGATTGATTGCCGTATACCTATTCTCTTCCTCCCCGTTAATTAGCAGATTAGCTGTTTGTAAAGATTCTCTTTTTACCGCGATTGCAAGAGGAGTGCTTCCGGGCATAAAATAGATCCCGTTAAAAAAAGTATTCAGCGCTCTTCTGAGTGGGCAAAAGAGCGCTGAATTTTGCGGTCATGCTATGCTCCTGCTGTAGTTGTGATGCATACTGTCGCGGATATTGTTTCCGCGTTAGCGTAAGCTGCGTCTGCAATTACCGCATAGACATAGTATTCCGCACCGGGCTCAAGGCCTGTAATGGTGAACGGTGATGCCGGGTCTGCTCCTGCTTCGTGCATGGATAGGACTTCAGCCGGTTTTCCGTTCTCTGCTCTTTGAGCAAAGAATATTACATGTCTCTGCTCCTGGCTCGCAGGGAGTGTGAATTCACAAATAATCTCTCCTGATGCCGGAGCTGAGCCCGCGTTTAATGATACGGGCCCGTTTTCGCCTGTGCTTTTGAAAAGCTCCATTGCCGAGTTTTCGAGTATACGGCTTATGTTTGCTTTCATGAAAGCATTGTAGCCTGACATGTTAATACCCTGTTCCCGCGCAAAGGTGTCCCATGACGCATGCAGGGTGCTGCCTGTGTTTTTCCATATTGATACTGCTGTTGCGAATGCTTCTCTTACTGCTATCTGCCTTTCGCTGTTTCCTGTTGAATGGATTGTGTACTGCCTTACATAGTTTGTATCTTTCCACTTGGAAAATACGATGTTACCCATTCTGTTTCTTACGTCTGTTATTATTGGACTTAATGTTACTTTTGACATTTTATGTCTCCTTTTATTGTTTTTAGTTTTATTCGGGCTTCTATATTTTCCCCATTCCTGTTTTGCGTTTGCCCGGCCGGTTTCCGGACCTTGCTTTTTTTTACCGGGATGTCCGGAGGCTTTTGCTTAAACTGAATGGAAATTTTTTTTGCCCTTATATATATATACAAAAACACCTTACATTTTAATTTTATCCCTCAAGCTATGCTTTGCATTGGACACCGCTTTTCTTTTCGGATTCCATACTGTATGATTTTTTCGGAAAGCTACAGGGTAAACAATAGTGATGAAACATTCGACTGCTGCTTCTCAGGATACCGAATATCCGGAGGAGCAGGGCTGTCTCATGTACGGAAAAAAAACATATAAAAGTATGTGGGAATTGCTGTGCCTTGAACGGTTTGGAAACGGTTTTGAAACGGTTAAAATGCAGGCTGGGGCGAGGTATGCAGGTTTGAATTTTTTTTGAAAAAAAGTTAATAAAAAGTTAAAAAAATTCAGGTTTTTATACAAATTTGAGTTTTCTTTGTAAGGTGTTTTTGTATATTAATATAACGGCTTAAACAAATAATTTTAGTATTCAAGTTTTTCTTACAAATTTATATACCCGGCCGTTTCTTTCCTTTTGTTTTATCCGGCTTTATCAATCTTTGAAATTATTTTTTGTATCAGCCGTTTCCCTGGAGAGCGAACATTATGCGTGATTGATGTTTGCTCTTCAGGAGAGACTCTGACTTTACCGCTTTCATTGAATGAAACCGGTATCTCTTCCACCTGGCGAGGGGAAGAAATTCAAAATAAAAATTATTATATCATATTACAGGAGATTAAAAATGAACATTAAAATTACAAAAGAAAATGAAATGTTAATTGCAAAAGGCATGATGGATGGAGACAGGAATTCTTATACCGGGTTTGTTGAGAGATTTTCACCGGTTATTTACAGGGAGTGTCTGAAGTATTCCGATGAAAGTGATGACGCGGACGGTCATTTGAACGAGATACTGATCCGCATTGTTATTTCTATTGGCAGGTTCAATGCTGAAAAGGGCTGCATGCTTACGTGGGTAATGACAGTTACACGGAATTACCTGAAGAATTATTATTTGAAAAAGCAGGAAGAGCCTGAGCTTATCTGCTATGAAAAGGATGATCTTGAGCTTTATTTGCAAAGGTCTGTTATTTCCCGGGATGCTGGTGAAGAGGAGGAAGCTGATGATGATGTGCCTGATTTGATCAGGTTGAGAAAAGCGCTTGCAGGAATGAGCAATAGAGACAGGAGTATTCTTTTTTACAGGGCAGACGGATTCAGCTATGAAAATATAGGAGAATTTCTTGGCATGAAAAGCGGTACTGCTATGACTGCATATTCGAGGGGTGTCCGCAGGATTAAAGAGATGTTTGAGGATGAGAAAGGTGTTTGAGCAGGGGAGTGTGACTGGATTTTGGAGGGGTAGCAGTTATATTATTTTAAGTATTCTGATGCGCCTTTCGTCTCCTGAGAAACGGATTGCTTTGTTCCGGTGTTTAAAAAATCTTTGCAGCTTTGATATTTTTGAAAAAACTCTATTTTAGTATATGGATGAAAAAACAGATTATTAATAAGATCCTGGCTATAAAATTTAAAGGACTTGCGAATGCCGTGTTTGTAACGGCTGACTTCCGAACCGATTTGCCGTACTCCTGTGAGTTCATTCTTGAGTTCGGTTCACGGTAGTATGCGGAAACCCGTGCTGTTTTTTCAAGCTCTGCCTGAATGGATAGAATATGATTACTGGTCAGCAATTTATCTTTTTTTACAAGTTCAAAGCCGGCCTTAAGAGCGCTCACATAATTTCTGACTTCTTTTGCGGAAGCATTAATTGCGAATTCTGGGAAAAGTTCCTCTTTGAAAAGTTCATTATGTGCTGTTATATTGTTTTCTGTGGAATCCGGAATTAATGGTTTTGAAAAGCTGATTATTCAATTTTTACAGGAAAAATTTTGAATATTTACATTGACATTTTGTTTTTATCCGGGCGTTATGTGAATACTGATGATCTGTTTTTTACGCCTGCTTGTTTTTCCTATCTTAAATTGCCTACGATATGTTTTTATATTTTTTTATCTGACTTTTGACTGCTAATGTCATTTTTAAACGGGGCCGGATAATGATTCTGTTATTACTAGTATGATTGTTACGGAAATAATTGCTGTTATATAGCATTGCCTGAAAATATAAATATTAAAACTGATCTGTTGTATTATGATTTTGCTTGTTATAAGGGAGTGTTAAATAACAAGTAGGTAAGTTTCGCCGTTCAAGGGAAATGGCTATATATAGCCATTTTTTGCCTACATATAGGTAATTTTTAAAAAATACCTATATATAGGCAACTGTTACCTATATATAGGTATTTTTTAAAAAAGACTATGCCTTATAATATTATGTTAGGTCAAAAATCTATCTAATTGTATGAAATACTACAAATGATACAAATTGATAAAATAGAAATCTCATATTTCCGGTCCATATACAAGATCAAGCTTACAAATATAAAAGATTTAGTTATCTTTTCAGGTAAGAACGATTGTGGAAAATCTAACATTTTGAAAGCTTTAAATTTATTTTTCAATAATGAAACAGATTGGAAAACTCCTCTACAATTTGATAAAGATTTTTCAAATAAACGTCTTAGTGAAGTACGAAAAGAAAGTATTAAAGGACGTCAATTTATTAGAGTACAAATCCAATTTATTCGAGGCAATCGATCTATAAATACCCTCCCTTCAAAATTTACTGTATCAAAAACATGGTATAGAACTAGCACTATACCTGAAACTAAAACTTCAATTGAACGTCAGTTTAAGAATAAAGAAATTAAATCAAAAAATTTAGATCGTTCGCAAGCATTTGTTCAAAATTATCTTAATAGAATCCGCTATGAATATATTCCGGCTATCAAAGATAGAGAATTTTTTAATTATTCTCTTGGCTTGCTCCAAGATACCATTTTAGAGAATAATACTAGTGAGGCCATAAAAGAGGCGATTACATATTTAAATACAAATGTTGAGGCTGGGACAGTTAAACTGCAAAATGAATTTTCAGAAGTAAGTGGCGTCAATGCAAATATAAAACTTCCTGAATCTTTAGCATTACTTTTTAGGGCATTTTCAATAAATACAACACAAGGCGAAAATATTATACCCCTAAAATATCGCGGAGACGGAATACAAACAAGATTTATTGCATCACTTTTAAATTATGTTTCTGAAAATTCAAAACTTACTTATATTTGGGGATTTGAAGAACCAGAAAATTGTCTTGAGTATACATTGGCATCTGATTTAGCCAAAGCATTTCAATCTGCTTATTCTATATTAAATCAAATATTTCTTAGTACACATTCGCCAGCTATTTTTTCACTAGAATCTGAGAATGTTTTTAAAGCCCGTGTCTTCCAAGAAAATGAAGAAACCTTCGCAGTAGAAATATATCCTAAACAAGATACAGATTCTTTAACTTCGCTACATGAAGAACTTGGTTTGCTCGAAATTCAGAAGAAACATCAAGAAGAGCTACTTACAAGAGATAATAAAACAAAAGAAATAAATACTAAATTAAAAATTCTTGAGACAGAAATACTAAAAAACAAAAAACCAATTGTATTGACGGAAGGGAAAAGTGATCCAAAAATTCTAGAAGAAGCATGGAAAAAGCTTAATCAAGGCAAAGATTTGCCATATAAAATTATATCATGCTCTACTACAGGTGAAGAATGTGATGAGACAGCTGGTGCAGGTATGCTAAAAGCAGCTTTAAATTCGATTCGACCTGATGAATCAATAACAATTGGTATTTTCGATCACGATCATGAAGGCAATAAAGAATTTAATAATTTAAATAGAAATTTTAAAGAAAAAAATAACATTAAATTCCATACGAATGGAAAATGTGCAGCTTTTTGTTTACCTGAAGTTAAAGGCAGAGAAGAATATTACAAAGTCAATAATCTGCCAATCGAATATTATTTTGCAGATGAATATTTAATAAGGAAAACATCTACTGGTCATGGTTTAATAATTAAACAAGAAAAAGCATATAAAAAAATTGGTACTTTTGAAACTCTAACAGAGGATACAACTGAGCCTCAATATAGAAAAATTGTAGATGGTAAAGTTTTGTTTGCAAACGAAATAGTTCCTAACTTTCCACCTGAAGCATTTAATAATTTTAAAGAAATTTTTTCTATCATTGAAAACATTACTTCTGATTTATATAAAAATAAATAAAATTGTGACCTAACAAGGCATTGAGCAGGATACTTGCTCGGTTGGGGTGCTTAAGAATGCGCTGTGAATTGTTCAACGTTCTTTTGTTTCTGGTCTCCTGTGCTTACAGACGCAAGTACCTCTCATGCCATCGTTAAATGTAATCGAATATATGTCTTTTTTTATTATTTCTGAAAAATACAACATTTTTAGTCGGGAGGAAAGATGAAATTTTTAGTCTTATATTTATGTATAACTATATTAACAGGTGCAAATGTTTATGGTTATGAACTAATGTTAGATAATAGAGTAAACAATATATACAACAATGCCCAGTGCGTTGAGCAACATGAATATAGTTTAAAAAATGTAAAAGATTACAGTAAAGATTTTCATTCTTTATTTGATGAATATAAAGAAAATTATAAAAAAGACCAGAATTATAAAAATTCACTTAATTTAGCAATACTTCATAAAGTATCATTTTTATTTGGAAACAAAGAAGGAATTAAACAATGTGCAAATTTACTTTACAAAGCGAAAGAGTTAAATCCTAAAAGCCCAGAACCATATAATCAAATTGGCTTATTCTATGTAAATGTTGGCAATGCCAAAGCTTGTGTTGAAAATTATAAAAAAGCATTATTTCTATCCAAGAATAATGAATATACTTACTGTAATGAATACCTTTTTACTTATTATATGGATAAAAATATTTTATTTATGGCAGACTATTATCATGGGAAAATTGATAAATATAGAGATAAGGCTAGTGAATTTGCTCAGCAAAAATATTTAACTTTTAAATCATTAGGTGAACATAAAGAAAAGAATATAAATGTATCTATAAAAAATAATAGAGTATATTATAAAAACAAAAATACAAAGTTTTCAGCTATATATCCATTATTTTGGGTTGAAGTTTATCATGCCCCAATTACTGAATCATCAGAATCTTATTTAATACTCAGCTTAGAAGAAATAGTAGAAGAAAATAAGGAGTTTACTAATTCATCGATTGGGATTGTTGCCAGCCTTAACAAAAAAGAATTAAATCAGTTCATCGAAGAAAAATTAACTCCCTTGAAGAAAAGAGGAGAAATTTCTAAAATAAATTCAGATAAATATTTAAAAGATAGTATTTGTTATTTACAAAAAGGTGGGAAATTTATTTCAACTTTTCTTTTTGTTAAAAAGAAATCCGTATCCTATTTTTTTATCTTTGAAACTACAAAGGGTGCTTTTAATACAGATGAAGAAAATTTTATTCAATTTGTAAAAAATGTTTCCTTTATCTAAAATATTTATCTAATTAGCTATTTTTTAACTTTTTCGTTTTATGCTTAACCATTCTGAATATGTATGATCATTTAACATTGCGTCCAGGCAGATGTTGCCAGCTGGTACGAGCTTTTTAATAAGCTAGTTTAGTCAGCACCGGTTTTGTTTATAGCAGGTGCGCTACCTTGGCAACACACCTGACGCTACAGTTAAATTGAAGTGAAGTTAATAAGATCTATGTATAAAGGTTATTTTAATGCCATGGACTGCCCCCCTAAAACTGGAGTGACAAATAAAACCAGTTATGGGAGAATAAGTACATGATAAAAAGAACAAAATACAGTGAAGA